>NZ_JAIXPP010000073.1 GCF_027486195.1 Novosphingobium sp. | reverse complement strand
TATGCGCAGCAGGCCGGCATCGTGAAGAAGTGGGAAGACAAGTACCACCTCAAGATCAAGATCGTGCAGGTCAACGACTACGTCGAATCGATCAACCAGTACACCGCCGGCAAGCTCGATGGTGTCACCCTCGCCAACATGGATGCGCTCACCATCCCCGCAGCCGGCGGCAAGGATACGACTGCCGTCATCCTGGGCGACTACTCCAACGGCAACGACGGTGTCTTGATCAAGGGCGCCACCGATCTCGGCGCGATCAAGGGCCGGTCGGTCAATCTCGTCGAACTCTCCGTCTCGCACTATCTGCTTGCCCGCGCGCTCGAAAAGGGCGGCATGGGCATGACCGATGTGAAGACGGTCAACACCGCCGATGCCGATATCGTCAGCGCCTTCGCCAGCGCGGATGTCACTGCCGCCGTTGCGTGGAACCCGCAGCTCTCGGTCATGCGCGCGCAGCCCGGCGTCACGCAGGTGTTCTCCTCGGCCGACATTCCGGGCGAGATCCTCGATCTCCTCGTCGTCGATACCGCCACGCTCAAGGCCAACCCCGATCTCGGCAAGGCGCTGGCGGGCATCTGGTACGATACCGTCCAGCTGATGATGAAGCAGGACGCCGAAGGAAAGGCCGCCCGCGCCGCGATGGCCAAGCTCGCCGGTGCCGCGCCCGAAACCTTCGACAGCCAGCTCAAGACCACCTTCCTCTACACCGATCCGAAGGCCGCCGTAGCCGCCGCCCAGTCCCCCGCGCTGGTCACCACGATGACCCGCGTGCGCGATTTCAGCTTCTCCAAGGGCCTGTTCAAGGGTGCCGCCTCGGCTGACGCGGTCGGCATCGCCTTCCCCGGCGGCAAGACGCTTGGCGACGCGGCGCATGTCACCCTGCGCTTCGACGACAGCTTCATGAAGCTCGCCGCAGACGGGAAGATCTGAGCGCATGCGCTGGATCAACTGGCACCTTACCAAGCGCGACCGCCTGATTGCGGGCGGTGCGCCGATCCTGCTGCTCGTGGTATTCTATCTGATCACCGCGGTGCAGCGCCACGCCGTCAATCCGTCCGACAAGATCCTCCCCCTCCCCTCCGCGATGGCGAGCGCGATCACGGCGCTGCTCACCACGCCCGATCCGCTCTCCGGAAATCTGGTGTTCTGGGCCGATACACTCGCCAGCCTCCAGCGGCTCGGCCTCGGCCTCGGCATCGCGACGCTCTTCGCGCTCGTCCTCGGTCTCCTCATCGGCGCGCTGCCACCGGTGCGCGCGGCGCTCAGCCCGCTCGTCACCGGCATTGCCGTGATCCCGCCGATCGCGCTGCTTCCCATCCTGTTCATTGCACTCGGTCTGGGTGAGACATCAAAGGTCGTCCTCATCGCCATCGGCGTCGCGCCGGTCATGGTCCGCGATATTGCCGCGCATGTCGCCAGCCTGCCGCGCGAACAGATCATCAAGGCCGAGACGCTCGGTGCCAATTCGTGGCAGATCATCGCCCGCGTCGCCCTGCCGCAATCCATGCCGCGCCTGCTGCAGGCAATCCGCCTCGCGCTCGGCCCGGCGTGGGTCTTCCTGATTTCCGCCGAAGCGGTCGCCTCCGATATCGGCCTTGGCTACCGCATCTTCCTCGTCCGCCGCTATCTCGCGATGGACGTGATCATCCCCTACGTCGCGTGGATCGCGCTGCTGGCGATCCTGATGGACGTGACGCTCGCCGCGATCAGCCGCCGTGCCTTCCCCTGGGCGCATGGAGACGGAAGATGAGCGCGCTCCTCTCGCTCAAGAACGTGTGGGTGGAGTATGGCGACAAGGTCGTGCTCGAGAAGGTGAACCTCGAGGTCGCCGATGGTGCCTTCCTCTCGATCATTGGCCCCTCGGGCGCCGGCAAGTCCAGCCTCCTGCGCCTCATCCTCGGCCAGGAAGCGCCCACGCGCGGCAAGATCCTGCTCGATGGCGCGCCGCTTGAGGCCCAGTGCGGCCCCGATCGCGGGGTCGTGTTCCAGCGCTACTCGGTGTTCCCGCATATGACGGTGCTCGGAAACGTCACCTTCGGCCTTGAATGCCCCGCCGCGCCCTTCGCGGCGCGCCTGTTCGGCACAGCGCGCCGCAAGGCCGAAGCGCAAGCTACCGAAATGCTCGAAGCGGTTGGCCTGGCGGACAGCCTCCACCTCTACCCCGCGCAGATGTCTGGCGGCATGCAGCAGCGCCTCGCCATTGCGCAGGCGCTGATCAAGCGCCCGCGCATTCTCCTTCTCGATGAACCCTTCGGCGCGCTCGATCCCGGCATTCGGGCGGACATGCACGGCCTGATCACGCGCCTGTGGCGCGACTACGGCCTCACCATCGTCATGGTCACGCACGATATCAAGGAAGCCTTCACGCTCGGCACGCGCGTTCTCGCGCTCGACAAGCGCCGCCATGATCCCCACGCGCCGCATCGTTACGGCGCGACCGCGGTTTACGACTTGCCCTTGCGCGGTCCTCCGGTCCCGGCTGCCGAGCCCGAAACCCAGCTACAACCCGTCGCGGCCACGAATTGAGAGGAATGGCAATGACGATAGAAACCCCCGGCCTTGCCCGGCTGAGCATGAGCCTTCCGGCCGAACTGTTCCGCAAACTCGACATGATGGTGACCGAGCGCCAACTCCCCTCGCGCTCACAGCTCATGGCCGAACTGATCCGCCACGCGCTCGCCGCGCACGAGGCCTTCACCCGGCCCGACGAGATGCTCGCCGGCACGATCACCCTCGTCTACCGGGGCGAGCGTGGTCGCGTCCGCCACCAGCTTGCACAGACGCAGGCGCACTACCTCAAGGAAGTGATTTCCTCGCAGCACGTCTTCCTCGAGGATGACCAGTCGCTCGAAGTCCTCCTCGTTCAGGGCCCCGCCGCCCGCCTCAAGGATCTGTCGGATGCGCTGCGCCGCGTGCGCGGGGTCCAACAGCTCGAACTCGTCACCACCACCGCGCTTCTTCCGCAGCTTTATGAGCCGGAAGCCGATGCGCCGCAGGGAGCCGCCGCATGACTCAGGTTCTGGCAAACCCCAACGCAGCCCGCGATCACGCCCGCGCCCAGGGAGGTACCGTGGTCGAGGCGATGCCCGTCCTTCCGCCGGCCGCGCCTGACCTCCCCGAAGGAGTAACACCCGAAGCGCTGCTCTGGGAGGAAACCCTCGCCTCCGGCGGCTATGCCACCCGCCGCCTGCCGCGCGGCAGCCGGTTGCGCCTGATCGACGTCAAAGGCGATGCCTGCGCGAGCTTGCAGATCTTCAATGCCGAAATGCCGACCGAGCGCTACAGCTTTGCCGACACGGTCAAGATCCAGTGGAACGCCTATATCGGCGCGGACAAGCTCCTGCTCTCGGACATGGGCCGCGTCCTCATGAGCATCGCCGAAGATAGCACCGGCGGCACGCACGATACCTTCTCCGGCACCTCCAACGCCTACACCAACGCCGCCAAGTACGGCGACGGGCGCAACAGCGGCCAGTACCCCAACGGGCGCGACCGCTTCCTCCTTGGTGCCGCCAAGCACGGCCTCCAGCGCCGCGATATCCACGCTGCGATCACCCTGTTCAAGGGCGCGCGCATTGCCGATGACGGCGCGATCCTGCCCGAGATCGGCCCGTTCGAGCCGGGCCGCGAAGTGATCCTGCGCGCTGAAATGGAAGTCATCGTGGTGATCGCCAACGTCCCCCACGTGCTCGATCCCCGGCCCGACTACACCGTCACCCCCTTGCGCGCGACCGCGTGGCGCGGGCCGGTGGCCGCAGAGGACGATCCCATCCGCACCGCGACGCCGGAGGGCCTGCGCGCCTTCCTCAACGTCGAAGACTACTACCGCCGGTAAGGAGGCAGCCCCATGCAGAACCGCGATCCGCATCACGATGGCCTGCCCGATACCATCGTCCACGACGAAGTCGTCCCCGCCCGCGCGCCCTGGATCCACCACATCAAGAAGGGCCAGACGCTGCGTATCGTCGACCTTGAAGGCAACCAGGCGGTCGATTTCCTGCTCTACAGCGAAGCAGACGACACCGAGCGCTACTCCGCGCAGGATACTGTCGCCGCGCAAGGCAACCTGTTCCTGCGCACCGGCACCGTGCTTCGCTCGAACGAAGGCCGCCCGATGATGACCATCGCGGCCACCACGGTCGAATACCACGACACCATCGGCGGCGCCTGCTCCTGCGAGAGCAACACGTTGCGTTATGGCCACCACACCAAGGCCCAGCACGCCTGCGTCGAGAACTTCCTCGAAGCCAACCTCACCGAAGGCCGGGGCAAGCGCGATATCGTTGCCAACATCAACTTCTTCATGAACGTGCCGGTGGAAGCGGACGGCGCGCTTGGCATCGTCGACGGCATTTCCGCGCCCGGCCTGACGGTCGATCTCAAGGCCGAGATGGACGTCATCGTCGTCGTCTCGAACTGCCCGCAGATCAACAACCCCTGCAATGGCTTCAACCCCACGCCCGTGCGCATGATCGTCGCCGCATGAATCGAGGCGCCCTGCCAGCCCCAGCCTTTCTGCCCCTCCCCCGTTCGGGGGAGGCTGGGTGGGGGTGCCCAGCGCCTGACGACCACAACGCCGTGCCCCCTCCCCCAACCCCTCCCCGCTGGGGAGGGGAGCAATGAGCGCTGAGCCAAAGATGCCTTTTGACACCGTCCTCATTGCCAACCGGGGTGCCATCGCCACCCGGATCATCCGCACCTTGCGCCGCATGGGGCTGCGCTCGGTCGCGGTCTATTCGGAGGCCGATGCGGGCTCGCTCCACGTTTCCGAGGCTGACGAGGCCGTCTGCATCGGCGGCGCGCGTCCCTCTGAAAGCTATCTCAACATCGAGGCGATCCTCGCTGCCGCGAAGCAGACCGAGGCGGGTGCGATCCACCCCGGCTACGGCTTCCTCGCCGAGAACACCGATTTTGCGGAAAGCTGCGCAGCCGCCGGAATCGTCTTCATCGGCCCGACTCCCGACAACATCCGCATGTTCGGCCTCAAGCACAGCGCCCGCGCGCTTGCCAAGGCCCACGGCGTGCCGCTCGCGCCCGGCTCGGAACTCCTCACGAGCGAGAAGGAAGCGCTCGCCGCTGCCAACGAAATCGGCTTTCCCGTCATGCTCAAGGCCACCGCAGGCGGCGGCGGCATCGGCATGCGCGTGTGCGAAAGCCAGGCCGATGTGCGCGAAGGCTTCGCCACGGTCGCGCGGCTTGGCCAGAGCAATTTCGGCGATGCCGGGGTCTTCCTCGAACGGTATGTCCGCCGCGCCCGCCATGTCGAAGTGCAGATCTTCGGCGATGGCGAGGGCCGCGTCGTTGCGCTCGGCGAACGCGATTGCTCGCTCCAGCGGCGCAACCAGAAAGTGGTCGAGGAATCCCCCGCCCCGCTGCTTCCCGAGCATATCCGGCAGGACCTCTACACCGCTGCCATCCGCCTCGGCGAGGCCGCGCGCTACCGCAACGCCGGCACAGTCGAATTCCTCTACGATGCCGAGCGCGAGCAGTTCTACTTCCTCGAAATGAACACCCGCCTGCAGGTAGAGCACGGCGTGACCGAAATGGTCATGGGGATCGATCTCGTCGAATGGATGGTGCGCGGCGGCGCGGGCGATTTCAGTTTCCTCGATGCCGCGCCGACCGTGCCGCAAGGCCACTCGGTGCAGGTCCGCCTCTATGCCGAGGACCCCGCGCTCGATTATCGCCCCACTTCGGGCACGCTCACGGCAGTCCAGTTTCCCGCCGATATCCGCACCGAGACCTGGGTCATGGCCGGCAGCGACGTCACCTCGTGGTACGATCCCATGCTCGCCAAGCTGATCGTCCACGCGCCGACGCGCGAGCTTGCCGTCACCGCGATGCAGGCCGCGCTCGGCGAGACCCGCGTCGACGGGATCGAGACCAACCTGCGCTGGCTGCGCGAAGTTGTCCGCACCCCCGCCTTCACCAGCGGCGAAGTTTCCACCCGCGTTCTCGATACCATCGCCTATACCCCGCGCAGCGTGCGCGTGGTCAGCGGCGGCACTGCCACCACGGTGCAAGACTGGCCCGGCCGCCAGCGGCTCTGGGCGGTCGGCGTGCCGCCTTCGGGCCCGATGGACGACCAGTCGTTCCGCCTCGGCAACCGCCTGCTCGGCAATCCTGAAGGCACAGCCGGGCTAGAGCTCACGCATTCCGGCCCCACACTCGCCTTCACCGCGCCCGCACGCGTCGCGCTCACCGGTGCGGATTTCGGCGCGACGCTCGATGGCGTCCCTGTCCCGCGCGGGCAAGTGATCCCCATCGCCGCCGGGCAGACCCTCGCGCTCGGCCGCGCGCGCGGCGGCGGCATGCGCGGCTATCTGCTGTTCGAAGGCGGCCTTGATATTGCGCCTTATCTCGGCAGCCGCGCCACTTTCGAACTCGGCCAGTTCGGCGGCCACGCCGCGCGCCGCCTCGTTGCGGGCGATGTGCTCCACCTCGGCGACGAATCCGCCGAAACCGCACTCGCCGCCACCGCGCTCCCATCACTCGGCAACGAATGGACCCTGCGCGTCCTCTACGGCCCGCACGGCGCACCCGATTTCTTCACGCCAGACGATATCGCGATGATCGTCGCCGCCGAATGGCAGGTGCACTACAATTCCAACCGCACCGGCGTGCGCCTGATCGGACCCAAGCCGCACTGGGCCCGCAAGGACGGCGGCGAGGCGGGCCTCCACCCCTCGAACATACACGACAATCCCTACGCCATCGGCGCGGTCGATTTCACCGGCGACATGCCGATCATCCTCGGCCCCGATGGCCCCTCGCTCGGAGGCTTCGTCTGCCCCTTCGTGGTCATCGCGGCAGACCGCTGGAAGCTCGGCCAGCTCGTGCCGGGTGACCGCCTGCGCTTCGCCCCCGTCACCATCGCCGATGCCGCCGCGGCGGACGCCGACCAGCAGCGCCTGTTGACACAAGGCACGCTCCCCGGCCCGGTGCCCGACCGCCCCGTCGCGCACCTCTCCCCGATCCTCGCGGAAATCGCCCAGACGCCGCCTACAAGGGAAGTTGGGGGCCGCCCCCGGACGATCTACCGCCAGCAGGGCGACCGCAACATCCTCGTCGAATACGGCCAGATCGTCCTCGATATCGAGCTGCGCATCCGCGTCCACGCGCTGATGGTCGAACTCGAACGCCTCGCGCTCCCCGGCGTCATCGATATCGTCCCCGGCATCCGCTCGCTGCAGCTGCATTTCGACGGCGTGCAGTTGGATCAGGCCAGCGCGCTCGCCGCGCTGATCGAGGCTGAGGAACGGCTCGGCGATCTCGCCGATTTCACGATCCCGTCGCGAGTAGTCCACCTCCCCCTCTCGTGGCGCGATCCCGCCACGCTCGAGACGATCGAGAAGTACATCGCCGCCGTCCGCGACGACGCGCCCTGGTGCCCTGACAACATCGAATTCATCCGCCGCATCAACGGCCTGCCCGATGTGGCCGCGGTCGAGAACTTGATCTTCGAGGCCAACTACCTCGTCATGGGCCTCGGCGATGTTTACCTCGGCGCGCCCGTCGCCACGCCGGTCGATCCGCGCCACCGCCTCGTGACGACGAAATACAACCCCGCGCGCACCTGGACCCCGCCCAATGTCGTCGGCATCGGCGGCGCTTACATGTGCATCTACGGAATGGAAGGTCCCGGCGGCTACCAGCTGTTCGGCCGCACCGTGCAGGTCTGGAACACCTACGCTAAAGCAAAAGGGGGGCAGACCGAAGCCTTCACCGAAGGCAAACCCTGGCTCCTGCGCTTCTTCGACCAGATCCGCTTCTACCCCGTCAGCGCCGAGGAACTGGTCGAATGGCGCCGCGATTTCCCCGCCGGCCGCCGCGCGCTCCGTATCGAACCCAGCGAATTCCGCCTCGCCGACTACCGCAAGTTCCTCGCCGATAACGCCGAAGCGATCAGCGCCTTCGAAGCCAACCGCCAGGCCGCCTTCGACGCCGAACGCGCCGATTGGCAGGCGCGCGGTGAATTCGACCGCGTTACCGACCTCGCCGAAGCCGAAGCCCCCGCTGCCGCCGCTACGCAAGTGCCCGATGGCACCGACCTCGTCGAAGCCCCCTTCGGCGGTAGCGTGTGGAAGCTGCTCGTCGCCGCGGGTGATGCGGTCAAGGCTGGTGATACTATCGCAGTGATCGAGGCGATGAAGATGGAATGCCCCGTCGAAAGCCCCGGCACCGGCACGATCGAGGCGCTCTATATCAAGGAGAAGCAGTCCCTGCAGCCCGGCTCCCCAATGCTCGCCCTGAGGCGTACGGTATGAGCCGGTATGCTGCCCCCCAATCCCCCATCCGTTCGTGTCGAGCGAAGTCGAGACACCGGGCGCGGCGCTTGGTGTCTCGACTTCGCTCGACACGAACGGAGATGGGGTTTTGATGATGAGTGATTCTGCAGGCGCAATCGCCGCAGCCGTCCAATCCGGCGAAACAACCGCCGTCGCTGAGGCCGAAGCCGCCCTCGCCCGAATTGCCGCCTACGATGCAATCCAGCCCCAGATCTGGATCAGCCGTACCGCGCCCGAACAAGTCCTCGCCGCCGCCCGCGCGGTAGACGCGCGCATCGCGGCAGGCGAACACCTCCCCCTCGCCGGCGTGCCCTATGCCGCCAAGGACAACATCGACGTCGCCGGGTTCGCAACCACCGCTGCCTGCCCCGCCTTCGCCTACCAGCCCGAAGCATCGTCCACCGTCGCCGAACGCCTCGCCGCGGCTGGCGCGATCTGCATGGGCAAGACCAACCTGGACCAGTTCGCCACCGGCCTTGTCGGGGTGCGGAGCCCCTATGGCATTCCGCGCAACGCCTTCAACCGCGCCTATGTCAGCGGTGGTTCAAGCTCGGGCTCGGCCATCGCGGTCGCCGCCGGGCTGGTGCCCATCGCGCTCGGCACCGATACCGCAGGCTCCGGCCGCGTGCCCGCCGCGTTCAACCACCTGATCGGCTTCAAGCCAACCAAAGGCCGCTGGCCCACGCGCGGCGTCGTCCCCGCCTGCCGCTCGGTCGATTGCGTCACCGTCTTCGCGCATGACACCGCAGATGCCGGTCTCGTTGATGCCGTCCTTGCCGCATTTGATCCCGCTGATCCTTGGTCCAAACCGCTGGCAAACCGCAGCCTCACGCCCCGCAGGATCGGCGTCCCGCTGCGCCGCCAGCGCCAATTCTTCGGCGATGCGGAAAGCGAATACCTTTACGACCGCGCCCTTGATCACCTCGCCACTCTCGCGCAGATCGTCGAGATCGACATCGCACCGCTGCAGGAAGCCGCGCAGCTGCTCTACGGCGGCCCCTGGGTCGCCGAACGCACTGCCGCGATGGCGCAGATTCTCACGGAAAACCCGGACGCAGTCGATCCCACTGTCCGCGCCGTGGTCGAGGCGGGGTGGAGCAACACCGCCGTCGAAGCCTTCAACGGCGTCTACCGCCTCGCCGAACTGAAGCGCCACGCCGACCTCATGTGGGGCGAACTTGATGCGCTGGCCTTCCTCACCACCGGCACCACCTACCGCGTCGCCGAACTCGCTGCCGCGCCCATCGCGCTCAATAGCAACCTTGGCGCCTATACCAATTTCGTGAACCTGCTCGATATGGCCGCGCTCGCAGTTCCGGCGGGAACGCGCCACAACAGAACCGGCTTCGGGATCACGCTGATCGGCCCTGCGGACACCGACCGCGCGCTGCTCACCCTCGCCGATGCCTACCTGGCGCAAGCGAACCTCGCCCCGCCGCCCCCGCTCGATCTGGAGGGAACCATGCAGACCGTAAAACTGGCCGTCGTCGGCGCCCACCTCAAGGACATGCCGCTCCACTGGCAGCTCACCTCGCGCGAGGCGACTTTCGTGGAAGCGACCCACAGCGCCCCCACCTACAAGCTTTACGCCATGGCCGACAGCGTCCCGCCCAAGCCAGCGCTGGTCCACAGCGCCGAAGGGGGCGCCGCCATCGCCGTCGAAGTCTATGAACTGGGCGTCGCGGAATTCGGCAGCTTCACCGTCGAGGTCCCCGCCCCGCTCGCCATTGGCACGGTCACCCTGGCAGACGGCACCAGCGTCAAAGGCTTCGTCGCCGAACCGCGCGCGCTGACCGGTGCAGAAGACATCACCCACCTCGGCGGCTGGCGCGCCTACATCGCGCAGAAAAACTGAAGGAGCATCCCCATGACCCCGCTCAAGGCCCTGCTCATCGCCGCCTGCGCGCTGGCCCCTGTTGCCGTCCACGCAGAGGCCCCCACGCCCCACGTTCAGGTCGTCCCCGGCTTTGCGGATTTTCTCGCGATCGATGGCGACACCGTCTGGGCCACCAACAAGGGCCGCGTTGAGCAATGGTCCGCCAAGGGCAAGAAAGCGGAAAGCCCCATGGGCCGCCCCTGCGGCGGCATGAGCGTCGATTTCGGCTCTCTGTGGGTCGCAGATTGCCCCGAAGCCGCGGTCAAGCGCATCGACGTGAAGACCGGTAAGCTCCTCGCTACCGTCTCCTCCGGAATCGCCAACAACCTGGAAGGCGAGCTCAACACCGTCACTGGCGCGGGCGCGGTCTGGATCGGTTCCGACGCGAACGGCAAGATCGCGCGCATCGATCCCGCCACCAACAAGGTCGTCGCCACGATCGAAGTCTCCGCCGGCTCGTGGTATCTCAGCTTCGGCCTAGGCGCGCTCTGGGCAGTGAGCGCCAAGACGCAGCTCCTCAGCCGCATCGATCCTGCTACCAACACCGTCACCGGCACCGTTCCGCTCGGCAAGGCACCTGGCTTCCTCGTCGCTGGCGAAGGCGCGGTCTGGGTTCAGGAACAGGGGGACGGCACAGTCGCGAAGATCGATCCCGCCACGATGACTGTCACCACACGCATCAAGGTGGGCGACAACCTCAAGTGGGGCGATATCGATACCGGCGACGGCAAAGTCTGGCTGCGCACCACCGACGATCAGGAATACGTGGTGATCGACGCGGTTTCGAACGCAATCCTCAGCCGCCTCGGCAAGCCCGTCGGCAGCGGCGCGCTTCGCTGGACCCCCAAGGGCGTCTGGACCTCGGCGCACGATATCCACACCTTGACGTGGTGGCCCAAGGGCGCGGAACTGGCGAAACCGTAAGGCATTCAAGACCAACCACTCGTCATTGCGAGCGTAGCGAAGCAATCCAGAGCGGCAATGCACGGCGCTCTGGATTGCTTCGCTACGCTCGCAATGACGAAACGAGGGCAGAGCCCTCAAGCCGCCGCCTTGCGCCCCTTCACCCAGCTAATCACCGGGCTCACCGGATAGATCAGCGTCTCACCGATCCCCATATGGCGCCGGCCTTCCTGCCCCACTTCCACCGCCTCGCCCGCCTTGAACGTCCCGTGCAGCCGGTCAAACAGGATCAGCGCGCAAGAATAGTTGCAGCGGGTGTCTTCGTATTCCACCGAATGGTGCAGGCTGTGCGCCTCCACCGTTGTGAAAACGGCCGAATACCAGCGCGGCGGATTGAACCGCACATTGGCGTGGCTGAACGCCGCGATCGTTCCCAGCATATGCCCGGCGCACAGCAGCGCGGTCAGCGAGAAATCGAGGAAGACGGTCACGCTGAGGCCGATCAGAAACAGTTCGAAGGGATTGCCCACCGCGCCCTTCAGTGCATTCAGCTGGCGCACAAAGTGGTGCGGCGCATGTACCACCCACAGTGGAAACCAGTTGTGCATCGCGCGGTGCAGCCAATAGTGCCCCCACTCGATCAACAGCATGATCAGCGCGACCTGCACGATCAGCGGCGCGTGCTCCAGCCAAGGCGTGCGGATGCCCAGCGCATCCTTGACGCCGATCAGCGGCGCATCGGCCCAGTGCTTGCCCGCCCAGCGCACCACGGTGTAGAACATCACGAAGTAGAACAAGTCGGAGAAGAACTCCGCCCGGGTCAGCCGCCAGCCAGCGTGGCGTTCGTTGATCTGCTCCAGCCCCAGGATCATGAACTTGGTGCAGACCGCGGCGATGACGATGGTCCAGCCATTCGTCACCAGCTCCGGCGGTAGCAGCGACCAGAACGCGAAGATCGCCAGCAATGTCGCTGGCTGGTAATACTTGAAGATCACCGGCTTAATACCCGCCGCCATTGCGCGAACCCCCACGGCTGTTCTGTGCGTCAAAGGCTAACACCAAGTCCCGATATCAACAACTGCCCCATTCGTCATACCCGCAGAGGGATTGATGCTCGCTCCCACCGCGCCCCGGTTGCAATGGGATTTCGCTTGCATCCAATGCGCGTTTTTGATCAAAGCAATCATAAACAATCACCGCCTCGGGAGAAGAGCGTTGCACAAGGCCTCTATCCGCGCCCTCGGCGCGCTCCTGCTCGCTGGCAGCGCGCTCGCCCCAGTCCACGCCGAACAAGCGGCTGACCCGCTCGCCGATGGCTTCCGCGATCCCCCTTCCTCCGCCCGCCCGCGCGTCTGGTGGCACTGGATGAACGGCAACATCACCGAGGAAGGCATCCGCCTCGATCTCGAATGGATGAAGCGCATCGGCATCGGCGGCGCGCAGACCTTCGATGCGCAGCTCCAGACGCCGCAAGTCGTCGAAAAACGCCTCGTCTACATGACGCCGGAATGGAAGCACGCCTTCCGCACCGCCGCCGAAACCGCCGACAAGCTCGGCCTCGAACTCGCCATCGCCGCCTCACCCGGCTGGAGTGAAAGTGGCGGGCCGTGGGTCAAGCCCGAAGACGGCATGAAGAAGCTTGTCTGGTCCGAAACCCGCATCCCCGGCGGCAAGCGCTTCAAGGGCAAGCTGGCCCCGCCGCCCAGCACCACCGGCCCGTTCCAGGATCTCGGCATGCAGCCCGAGATCGGCGTCGATCATCCCAAGACCGATCTGCCGCGGCTCTACCGCGATACCTATGTCCTCGCCGTCCCTGAAACAGCCACCCCGCTTGCGCCGGTGTGGACAGCGTCCTCCGGCACCATCGACGGCGCAAGGCTTACGGATGGCAAGCAGGCCACCACCATCGAATTGTCGGCGGGCAACTCTGACGCCCCCGCATGGATCCGCGCTGATTTCGCCGCGCCCCAGCTGGTCCGTTCGGCCACGCTCGCCATGCCGCCGGTCTCGCTGTTCAGCGCCGCCAAGTTCGTGCCGGTCCTCGAGGCGAGCGAAGATGGCGCCGCGTTTCACGAAGTCACCCGCTTCCCCACCGGCACTTCGGCGCAGTACACGATCACATTCGCGCCGGTCGCCGCCAAGGCGCTGCGGGTGCGCTTCCTTGCCGAACAGACCGGCTTCGGCCTGCCCACCCCGCCCGCGCCTGGCGTGGAATTTCCCAGCTTCCCCGGCTTCATGAGTGGCACCGGCCCCCATGTCACAATCGCCGAACTCGGCTTCTCCACGACACCGCGCACCCACCGCTTCGAGGAAAAGGCCGGCTTCGCCACCACGCTCGATTACAACGCAATCCCCACGCCCGATGCGCCTGCCACGCCGGAAAACGCAGTTATCGATCTGACCGACCGCGTCGGACCCGATGGCAGTCTCGATTGGACCCCGCCCAAGGGCCAGTGGCGCGTCCTGCGCCTCGGCTACTCGCTCACCGGCACCGAGAACCACCCCGCCCCGCCCGAGGCAACCGGGTTCGAGGTCGACAAGTTCGATGCGGACGCCGTCCGCCGCTATGTGAACACCTACCTCGATACCTATATCGCCGCCGCCGGGCCGGACATGATCGGCCAGCACGGCGTGCGCGCCCTGCTGAATGACAGTATCGAGGTCGGCGCGAGCAACTGGACGCCGCAAATCGTTGCCGAATTCAAGGCCCGGCGCGGCTATGATCCCGTTCCGTGGCTGCCTGCGCTCACTGGCGTGATCCTTGGAAGCCCGGCGCGCACCGACGCGTTCCTGCACGATTACCGGCAGACGCTCGCCGATCTCATGGCGGATGCCCACTACAAGACCATTGCCGTAGAGGCCCACAAGCGCGGCCTGATCCACTATTCCGAAGCCCTGGAAGACAAGCGCCCCTCGCTTGGCGACGACATGGCGATGCGCCGCAACGCCGATATCCCGATGGCCGCGATGTGGTCCTACGATGTCACGCATGGCGAGCCACAGCCGAGCTATCAGGGCGACATGCGCGGCGCGGCCTCGGTCGCCCACGTCTACGGGCAGAACCTCGTCGCCGCGGAATCGCTCACCGCTGCGCTCCAGCCCTGGGCCTTTGCCCCGCGCGACCTCAAGCCCATGATCGACATGGAATTCGCCCTCGGCGTCAATCGCCCGGTGATCCACACTTCGGTCCACCAGCCTTTGACCGACAAGGCCCCCGGCTTCTCGCTCTTCATCTTCGGCCAGTATTTCAACCGGCTGGAAACCTGGGGCGAGCAGGCGCGGCCCTGGACCGACTACATGGCGCGCAGCAGCTACATGCTCCAGCAGGGCCGCAACGTGGCGGATGTGGCATACTTCTACGGCGAGGAAGCCCCGCTCACCGCGCTTTTCGCCAAGGCCGTGCCAGGCGATCTGCCCAGCGCCAACGCCTTCGATTTCGTCAACCCAGACGTCTTGCTGAACCAGCTTGCGAACGACGGCGCAGACCTCGTCGCCAAGAGCGGCGCGCGCTACAAGGCGCTCTACCTCGGCGGCAGTTCGGCGCGGATGAGCCTCGCCGTGCTCCGGCGCATCGACACCCTTGTGCGCGGCGGTGCCACCCTGATCGGCGAAAAGCCCACTGGCTCACCCGCATTGCAGGATGATCCCGCCGTCTTCGCACGCCTCGCCGATGCGCTGTGGAGCGGCGATACCGGCAAGGGCCGCGTCCTTGCCAGTCACGATCCGGACAGCGCGCTTGCCAAGCTCGGTATCGCGCCGGACCTGACCTACACCAAGGCCGCGCCGGACTCTGCGCTACGCTTCGTCCACCGCACCACCGGCGATGCCGAAATCTACTTCATCACCAACCGCAAGAACCGCGCCGAGCCAACCACGCTGAGCTTTGCGCAGACCGGCAAGGCCGCTGAATGGTGGGATGCTGCCACCGGCAAGGCGAACCCGATCGGCTACGCCACCGAGAGCGGACGCACATCGATCCCACTGACGTTGAAACCCTGGCAATCGGGCTTCGTCGTGTTCCGCAAGGCTGGCCCCGCGAGCATCGACGTCCCGGCCCGGGCGCAAACCCCGCTCGCCACGCTCACCGGCCCCTGGGCGCTGACCTTCCAGCCCGGCCGCGGCGCCCCTGCCAGCGTGACGCTCCCCGCGCTCGAAGACTGGACGCGCAGCGCAGATCCCGGCGTGCGCTACTTCTCCGGCACCGCCACCTATCGCCAGACGCTGAAAGTCCCCGTCACCAAGCCCGGGCAGCGCCTCATCCTCGATCTCGGCGATGTGCGCGATCTCGCTGAAGTGCTGGTCAACGGGAAGTCCGCCGGCATATTGTGGAACCCGCCCTACGAAGCCGACATCACCGGCCTTGCCCGCCCCGGCACCAACTCCCTCGAAATCCGCGTCACCAACCTGTGGGTCAACCGCCTGATCGGCGATGCGCAGCCCGGTGCCAAGCCGATCACCTTCACCACGCTGAAAACCTACCGCGCCGATGCGCCCTTGCGGCCCTCAGGCCTGATGGGGCCGGTTACGCTGAACGTGGAGAAGTAACCCCTCCCCCGTTCGTGTCGAGCGAAGTCGAGACACCTTGCGCAAAGTGTCTCGACTTCGCTCGACACGAACGGATAGGGTGTGATGCGCGCTCGATCAGTGCAGCTTCAGCCTCGGCCGCACGATCTGGTTCACGTGCCCGATCACGATCAGCGTGATGCCCCGCCACCAACCGTGAATGGCGATAAGGTGCATGCGGTAAAGCGACATGTAGACCATCCGCGCGATCCGCCCCTCAACGCGCATGCGCCCGCCGACGAGGTTGCCCATCAGGCTCCCCACCGTCGAGAACCGGCTGAGCGAAACCAGCGAGCCGTGGTCGGCGTAGGCAAAGTCCTTCAGCGGCTGCCCGGCCTGCGCGCGGACGAGATTGGTGAACACAAGGCTCGCCATCTGATGCGCGGATTGCGCGCGCGGCGGCACCGGGCGCTCTTTGCCGGGCAGGATGCAGGAGGCGCAGTCACCCAGCGCATAGATGCGCTCGTCAGTCTCGGTCTGCAGTGTCGGGCGCACGATGATCTGGTTGCCGCGAGTGAGCGCGAGATCGCTCATCGTCTTGATTTCCTCGGCGCCCTTCACGCCCGCCGCCCAGACGATGAGGTCTGACGGGATCACATTGCCGTCACCGGTATGGACCGCGCGGTCTTCCAGCCGCACCACTTGCGTGCGCTCCAGCACCTTGACGCCAAGCTTCTGCAGCTCATCGCGCGCCGTCCCCGCCAGCACTTCATCGAGCGCGGGCAGGATGCGCGGCCCCGCCTCGAGCAGGGAGACCTCCAGCTTGGTCTCGTCGAACACTTCAAGCCCGTAATGCCGCAGCGCCTTGGCCGCGTTGTAGAGTTCCGCCGCCAGCTCCACGCCGGTCGCGCCGCCGCCGACGATGCTCACCCGCACCCGCGCATCGGGATTGCCGGTATGGTGCGCATGATTGGTGCGCAGGCAGGCATTGAGCAGCTTCTGGCGGAATTTGTCCGCCTGCGGCCGATCCTCGAGGAACATCGCGTGCTCGCGTACGCCGGGCACGCCGAAATCGTTGGATATCCCGCCGACCGCCAGCACGAGATAGTCATAGCGCACGGTATGCCGCCCGATCACTTCCTCACCGCGCTCGTCGAGCAGCGGCGAAGTGGTAATGGTGCGATGCTCGCGGTCGATGCTCTCGATGCTCCCCTGGAAGAAGCGGTAGCCCCAGCGCACCGCGTGGCCGCCATAGCCGACTTCATCGAGATTGGCGTCGAGCGATCCGGCGGCCACTTCGTGCAGCAGCGGCTTCCAGATATGCGTCAGGTTGCGGTCGATCAGGATGATGTCGTGCTTCTTGCGCCCATACTTGGCGCCGAGCTTGCGGACGAGCTCCAGCCCGCCGGCACCCCCACCCACGACAACGATCTGCGTCTTCTGATCCGGCACGCGCAATTTCCCCCTGCGCACGCGAATGGCGCAAAAGGGTAATGCCAGAAACCGGCCGGCAATAGTAGCCTGTCCGTTCGGGAATGGCGCAAATCAGGCCTTCGCGTGCCCTCCGAGCGTTTCGGCGAACCAGTCGGCTATGTAATCATTGCCGAAACTCATGTTGTCTGCGCCGACATGCTCCACCCCGCCTTCGCGCGCGGTGAAAATCTTGAGCTCGCGCCGGGGCGAATTGACGAGCTGCGCATAGCTCTGGTGCGCATAGTCGACGCTGATCTGGCGGTCGGTCGCGCCGTGGGTGACGAGGAAGGGCACCTTGATCCGGTCGAGATGCCCGTTGAGGTTCATGTCGTTGCTCTTGGCGAGGAAATCCTCGTGGTCCTTCGCGCCGAAAACCCAGTAGACGTGGCCCCAGTAGTGCGGCACCGGGTTCTCGCCCTCGCGCGCCATGCGCTTGTCCTGCACTTCGCGCCAATTATGGTTCGCGCCCCAGGCCGCGCCGCTGGCAAAGCGCGGCTCATAGGCCACGGCGCGCGGCGCAAAGTGCCCGCCCAGTGAAATGCCGGTCATGCCGATGCGCGCAGGGTCCACCTCGGCCCGCGTCTCCAGCCAATCGACCCACTTCGAGGCCCACTGTTCGGAGTAAGGCGTCGCATTCAGCCCCTGCAGCCGCAGCGCCTCGCCCGTGCCCGGCTGATCGACGCACAGCGTGTGGATCCCGCGCTTGGCCAAGGCTTCCGGGAAGCCGCCGAGCCACAGCATTTCCTTCATGCTGTCGAGCCCGTTGCAATAGACCACACAGGGCGCAGGCCCTTCCACGTTCGCGCGGTGGAAATACGCGGCGATCATCTTGCCTTCGTAGGGGATCTCCACCCGCTCCACCGGATCGGCCGAAAACTGCGTGCCGCGCTGGAAGCTGTCGAGCGCCTTGGCATAAGTCTGCTCGCGCCCTGCCGATCCATGCGCCTGCATGCGCTCGCCCGTCAGGTAGTAGATCGTTGCGCGCTTGAGCTTGGTTCCGGCGGAAAATTCGCGCCCCAGCGCGAGGTCTTCCTCAGCCAGGCTCACCAGCTTGTCGCCCATCTTGACCCATTCGGCCATGAAATCGGCGGTGCCGGCATCCGCGCCGCTTTGCGCCTTGGCGCGGAGCGGCTCGATCATGTCGACGATCTCGCCGATCCGCCCGCCATTCTCCATCGCGATGGCGACAGAGAGGTTCCAGATGTAGTTGGGAAAGGGTTCGAACAGCGCCATGGCTCAGACCCCTGCCGGCTGGAACAGCGCCGCATCGGGCGCGGGCTTGGGCATGGTCTGCGGACCGCCGACGCCGATGCCCCACTGGTCCATGATCTCGGGCGCAGGCGCGATCACTTGCGCGACGTGGCCTTCGAAATCGACCTTCTCGAGCTCGGCAGTATACTCCACCGCAAAGCCGCCGGGCGTGGTGAAGTAGCTGAAGGTGTTGTTGCCTGCCGTGTGCCGGCCCGGCCCCCAGCGGATATCGATGTGCTGACGCTTAAGGCGCGCAACGCCGCGCATCATCTCGTCCACATTGGCCATGTCGTAGGCGACATGGTTGAGGCACGGCGGCCCGGGGAGGAAGGCAATCCGGTGATGCGCCTCGTTGCAGCGCAGGAAGCACATGAAGTCACCCAGCCAGTCGCTCAGCTTGAAGCCCAGCACGTCGATAAAGAACGCCAGTTCCTCGTGGTGGCGCGGCGAGTGCATCACGATATGGCTGATCCGCTCGGGGATCGCCTCACGCGGTGCCAGCACGCGCGCCGTGCCGCGCGCGACGCCGGCGGAAATCTCGTAGGGCAAACCGTCCTTGGAGAAGAAGCGGAAGCCGTAGCCGCCGCCGAACTGGTCGAGCGCCTTGGGCTCAAACACGATCTGGCAGCCATAGTCGCGCACCTTGGCAAACAGCGCATCGACGTCTGCTTCACTGTCGGCGGCCAACGCGATCACATCGATCCGCTGCACCGCATCGGGCCGCAGCCGCACCACGTAAAGCTCGTCATGGCCTTCAGCGGCGAAATAGACCATGCCGTCCGCTTCCTGGACCTCTTTCAGCTTCCAGTTGTCGGCGTAGAACGCCCGCTCGGCGGCCAGATCGGTGACGGCATAGCCGACATAGCGGATTTCGGTAACGCGGCTCATAGTTCAGCCCTTTTCGTGTCGCTCAAATGGTTTGATGAATTGCCCGCCCTTGATGATGGCGGCAAGATTTTGCTTGTCCTGCAGGATGCGCACGTCGGCTGTGGGATCGCCGTCGACCAGCAGCAAGTCGGCCAGATACCCGGCCTTGACCTGCCCGACATCCCAGCCGACCAGTTCGCCGCCCTGCTTCGTTGCGGCAACCAGCGCCTCGATGGGCGAGAAGCCGAACAGATTGACGAAGTGCTCCAGATCACGCGCGTTGCGGCCGTGCGGATTATAGGGGAAGCCGTAATCGCCGCCGGGCAGCACGCGGATGCCGCGCTTGCGCATTTGCGGGATAACCTGCTGGCCCAGTTCGATCCCGCGCAGCGCGCCGAGTTCGGCGGCTTCCTTCGGTCCAATCCCGAAGCCCTGCGCCTCATAGGCCCGCGCCCAGAGCAGGCCGACCGCCGGTGCCGTGAAAGTCTGGTCCTTCTTGGCCTCGAACAGGTCGAGTGCTTCTTCATCGGCATAAGTGCAGTGATAGATCGCGCGGAACCCGGCGCGCAGCGCGCGTTTCACGGCTTCCGCCCCCTGCGCATGGCAGGCGAGCCAAATCCCCGCCTCGCGCGCGGCCTCGCCAATCGCCTGCGCTTCCTCTTCGGAATACATCAGCGTCTGCGAACCGCCCGGCTGGAAAGCATCGTCGCTGGACATCAGGAACTTGATCGTGTCGCAGCCATCGGCCTTCTTCTGCGCCACGTACTCGCGCAAGTGCGGGATATCGCGCTGGTGTGTGGGGTCATGCCCCGCCGGCACGCCGAGCACGCCTTCCGCGCCCTTTTCCAGCGCCGACGCGCGCAGGCGCGGGCCGGGCAGGAAGCCCGCGTCGATCATGTCGCGCAGCGCCGGCTCGATCCGCTCTCCCAGTGAGCCCGCCGAATAGACGCTGGTGAAGCCCGCCTCGAGGGTGATCCGCGCGTTCTGCGCCGTGACCAGCACGTGCTGCTCGATCGGCAGCGGCTTCATCGTGTTGATCGTGCGCTCGATGGATGTCGGCCAGGTTAGATGGCCATGCGCCTCGACCATGCCGGGCATGAGCGTGCGGCCCTTGCCCTGCACCACCGTCATGCCTCCGCGCGGCAGGCGTTCATCGCCGCGCGCCACAGCCTCGATCCGCTCGCCGCGCACCAGCACTTCGCCCGGAAACAGCGCCGCGCCGCTGCCGTCGAAGATCATCACATCGGTGAACAGCGTGCCCGTCATGCGCCGGTATCCGCGACGAGGCCCGTCGCCGCGATCCCGGAAAGCGCACAGATTTCGTCGTTGTCCGAAGTGTCGCCCGTCACGCCCACTGCGCCGAGCAAGGCGCCATCAGCGTCGCGGATCAGCACGCCGCCGGGCACCGGCAACATGCCATGCGGAAATGCAGCCTGCAGGCCATTGAAGAACATCGGCATCGCCGCCGCGCGCTTGGCGAGTTCGCGCCCGCCAAAGCCCATGCCGAGGCAGCCCGCCGCTTTGCCCATGGCAATTTCGGGCCGGTAGATCGATGCGTTCTCATCGCGCAGCAGCGCCAGAACGTGCCCCCCGCGGTCAAGCACGACGCAGGCCAGCGGCGCAAAACCACGGCGGCGGCCTTCCGCCAAAGTCTCCATGGCGATCGTGAGTGCGTGCGCTAGTGTCAGCATGTCCCGGTCTCTCTCCCGGCACCCTTCTGCTGGCGCGCGATCAATCTGTAAAAATGCTTCTTTGGATGTTTGGATATCCATAGGATTTATGCATTGACCAGTTCGCCCTTGTGCGCAATCGCCTCGATCCGCCCGCGCAGCCAGGCCAGCCCGGCATCATCCTTGCGCCCGGGGTGATAACTCAACATCTGCTTCATCGCCGGAATCTCGAACGGCACCGGCGCGCTCGTGATCGCGAACCGCCCCTTGAGCTGCGCGGCAAGGCGCGAATGCATCACGGAAAGGCGATTGGTTCCCTCGATCAGCCAGGGCACCGCCGTGAAGATCGCCACAGTCGCCTCGATCGTGCGGGTCCGCCCCATCAGGTCCAGTGTCCGATCTGCATAAGACAGCGTCTTTCCGCCCCCCAGCACCACCGCGACATGCCCCGCCGCAAAGAACGCTTCCTCGGTGATCGTGCCGTTCGCAATCGCCGGATTTCCGCTCCAGCCCACGACAACCTGCGGCTCATGGTAGAGAATATAGGAGAGGTGATTGCCGCCGATCACATATTCAGGCGTGATCGTGATATCGATCTTGCCTTCCTCCAGCTCCTGCACCGTGCCCGGCTGCGGCAATTCGCAATCGATGCGGATGCCGGGCGCCTCCTCGGCCAGCTGCGCGACGAGGGGCACGATCAGCGAAGCGAAGACATAGTCCGAAGTCACCACCTTGAAGCTGCGCTGCGACGTCGCCGGATCGAAATGGGGCGAGCGCGAGAGCATGACCTCGAGCCCCAGCAGGCTCTCGCGCACTTGCGGCATCAGCTCGTCGGCGAAGGGCGTGGGGTGCATGCGCTTGCCCTGCAGCTGCAGCAGTTCGTCGCCGAAATACTCGCGCAGCCGCGAAAGCGCGGCGCTCATCGCCGGCTGGCTGAGGTTCAGCCGCTCGGCCGATCGGCTTACGCTGCGGGTGGTCATCAGCGCGTCGAATGCGACGAGGAGGTTGAGATCGAGACCCTTGTAGCGCATCCTGCCATCATCCCCTGCGGCCCTGCGGCCATCCAATGTATCGATTCCGTCTATACTACTTGATGCATCATGACAATTTTACTTGATTGATGATTTCGCCCAGATCAGCATCAAACAGATGGGAGATGATGGAATGGCAATCGACCGGCGCACGTTTGTGGCGGCGACGGCTGCGGGCCTTGCGATGAGCGCGGCCCCGCACGCCGTGGCGAAGGCGGTGAAGAAGGCTGCAGCACCCGGCCCCTTCCCCGCCGACTTCATCTGGGGCGCGGCCACCGCCGGCCATCAGGTCGAAGGCAACAACGTCAACGCCGATTGCTGGCTGCTCGAAAACATCAAGCCCACGGCATTCACGGAACCCTCGGGCGATGCCGCCAACAGCTTCGAGCTCTGGCGGACCGACCTCGAACTCGCCAAGAACCTTGGCCTCAACGCTTATCGCTTCAGCCTCGAATGGGCGCGGATCGAGCCGGAGCCGGGCCAGTTCTCGATCGCCATGCTCGATCACTACAAGCAGGTGATCGAAGGCGCGCGCGCCATAGGCCTCAAGCCCATCGTCACCTTCAATCACTTCACCACGCCGATCTGGTTTGCCGCGCGCGGGGGCTGGATGAACGACGAGGCACCGCAGCTTTTCGCCCGCTTCTGCGATCATGCCGCGCGCCACCTCGCCGCCGGGATCGACCACGCGACGACCTTGAATGAGCCCAATCTGGCGGGCGTGCTCCAATACCTTCTGCCGCCGGGCCTGCTCGATCAGGACAAGGCCATGGTCGAAGCAGCGGCGCAGAAGCTTGGCGTGCCGCTGTTCCTTGCGGGCAACGCGCTCTACCAGCCCGATCCGGCCAAGGTTCAGGCCCATCTGCAGGCTGGCCACACCCTCGGCAAGGCCGCGATCAAGGCGGTGCGCGGCGATCTCCCGGTCGGCGTCAGCCTCGCGATGATCGACGATCAGGAGGCGGAGCGCGGATCGGTGCGCGATGCCATGCGCGAGAAGTTCTACAATTCGTGGCTGCGCCTTGCCCAGGCCGATGATTTTCTCGGCGTCCAGAACTACGAACGCGCGCTCTGGGGCAAGACCGGCAAGCTTCCCGCTCCTGCCGATGCGCGCCGCAACTATATCGGCGCGGAAGTCTATCCCGCCTCGCTCGCTGGCGCGGTGCGCTATGCTCACGAAGTCAGCAAGGTGCCGATCATGGTCACCGAGCACGGCGTTGGCACCGACGACGATACCACACGCGCCTGGATGATCCCGCAGGCGCTCGATCACTTGCGCATCGCGATGGCCGATGGTGTGCCGGTCAAGGGCTACTGCCACTGGTCGCTGATCGATAACTTCGAATGGGTCTTCGGCTACAAGCCCCGGTTCGGCCTTCACAGCTTCGACCGCCAGACTTTCGCGCGCACGCCCAAGCCCAGCGCGCTCGTCTACCGCGACTACATCAAGAACCACACGGCAGGAGCCTGACCCCATGCGCAAGACCCTTGCCTTCCTGATCGCGCTGCTGACCTTCGCTAACGCCCCGGCGCGCGCGCAGGCGCCGGATTTCTCCGCCGATCCCGTGCCCGCCGTGCGCGGCGAGGAGATCGTGCTCAACAACGTGCCGGTGGGCGGCGAAGTGTGGAACCGCGTGTTCGGTCAGGTCTGGGCGCGCAATGTCCAGCGCTCGACGCTCTACGTGATCCGGCCCAAGAATGGCCGCGCCAATGGCAAGGCGGTGATCGTGGTGCCGGGCGGCGGCTACATGTTCGTCTCGATCGATAGCGAAGGCTTCCGCGTGGCGGACCGCCTCGCCGCAGAGGGCTATACCGCCTTCGTCCTCAAGTACCGGGTGAACCCCACCCCGCCGACGCCGGAAGGCTTCATGGCCGATATGGCGTCGAAGTTCGGCCAGCTCGGCAAGGGCGAGCTCGCCGATCTGCCCCCGGCGGTCGATGATCTCGCCGCGGCCATCTCGGTGGTTTCGGCCCGCGCGGCGGAATGGAAGATCGATCCCAAGGCCATCGGCGCCATCGGCTTTTCCGCCGGCTCGCGCACGCTCATCCGCCTGATCGAGCAGAAGAAGGAAGCCGCGCTGCTCCATCATGCCGCGCTGATCTACCCGCCGATGACCCAGACCGTCACCGGCGGCCCGCGCCCGCCGCTGTTCCTTGCCATTGCCGCAGGCGATCCGCTGTTCAAGCAAGGCGGCCTCAAGCTCGTCGACAACTGGCTCAAGGAAAGCAATGCCGTCGAATTCCACCTCTACTACGGCGGCGAGCACGGCTTCGGCATGATGCCCAAGGGCACCACGAGCGATCACTGGATCGACCAGTACATCAACTGGCTGGCGGTGCAGTGATCATGCTGCGAGCGTTCGCCACCGCGCTGCTGCTGCTTGCAGGCACCCCGGCTCTTGCGGGGGAGCCAGTGCGCGATTGCCCGTTGGCGAGCGCGCCGCTCGGTGTGGATTCGCCGCTGTCGGACGTGCTGATGCATCCCGATGGACCCGCCGCGCTCGCATCGGTCGCGCCCGATCTCGTGTCCGGTTTCACCCGCAACTTCGGCGGCGGCGACCTGCCGCCCGGCTTCGCCAATATCCTCAGCGTCAACGCCCTGCTGGAAGTACGCGCCGATGGAGCAGCATTGCGCCCGGCGCTTGCCACAAAGCTTGCGGCGCTCCCGATCACCGATGCCTTCACCGTGTCCCGCTGCGCGCGCTACGATCATGATCGCCCCGCCCTGCCCCCGGCAGATGGCCGCCCGCAGGTCCTCGTGTTCGAGAAGATCAACGGCTTTCGCGATAGTCCTTCGGTCGATTCCGCCCGCGCGCGCCTCACGGCCATTGCCGCGTCGCGCGGGTGGCAGATCGTGTTCACCGATCGCGGCGGGGTGATGAACGCGGATGACCTGGCCCGCTTCGCCGTCGTCGTCTGGAACAATGTCAGCGGCGATGCGCTCACCATGCCGCAGCGCGCCGCCTTCCGCGCTTATATCGAACACGGGGGCGGCTATGCCGGCATTCACGGGGCCGGCGGCGATCCCCAGTGGTTCTGGGATTGGTACGCCGATACCCTGCTCGGCACGCGCTTCATCGGACATCCCGGCCGGCCGCAGTTCCAGACCGCCACGGTAAGCCTCGTCGATCCGCAGGGCACCATCGGTGCGGGCGGCGCGATGGCCTTCCCGCTGCTCGAGGAATGGTACTCCTTTGATCGCAACCCGGTGGCAGGCGGCGCAGTCGCCGTCGCGACGATCGACGAGAAGGACTACCAGCAGATCGGCTATCGCGGCGAAAGTCTTGCGATGGGCTACCATCCCATCGCCTGGCGCAAGGCCATCGCGTCTGGCCGCATGTTCTACACCGCCATCGGCCACCGGCCGGAAAACTATGACGAGCCGCATGCCGCGGCACTGCTGGCCGAAGGCATCGCCTGGGCCATGGGAAGCAAAGGAACCAAGCCGCATGACTGAGCCCGCCACCACTTCCAGCATCGGCAATGCCCTCATCGTCGGCGGCGGCATCGGCGGCATGGCGGCTGCCATCGATCTGGCCGCGCGCGGCGTGGCGGTGACGCTGATCGATCTCGATCCCGAATGGCGCGTCTATGGCGCGGGAATCAGCATCACCGGCCCCACCCTGCGCGCCTACCAGCGGCTCGGCATGGTCGAGGATATTGCCCGCGAAGGCGCCGTTGTCGCGGGCTCAAGCATGTTCCTGTTCAACGGCATGCACCTGCGCGATCTCGATGAGCCCCCCATCGAAGATGGCCTTCCCGCCACCGGCGGTATCATGCGCCCCGTCCTCCACCACCTGATGCAGCAGCGCGTTGCCGCCGCCGGCGTTCCGGTGCGGCTCGGCGTGACAGTCGACACCCTCGCCAACCGCGATGGCGGCGTTGACGTCACTTTCTCCGATGGCACATCCGGCCGCTACGATCTCGTGATCGGCGCAGACAGCATCCGCTCACGCGTGCGCGATCTTGCGTTCCCCCACATGGGCGAGGCCGAGAGCACCGGGCAAGGCTGCTGGCGCGTCTCGATGAAGAAGCCGCCAACGCTGGAACGCGGCGAGATGTTCTTCGGCCACCGCTACATGGTCGGCATCACCCGCTGCGGCGAGGACCGCATCTATTTGTGGCTGCTCACCCCGCACGACGACGGCGAGGAGCGCCTCGAAGGCGAGGCCCTCGTCGCGCAAATGAAGGCCCACCTTGCTGATTTCGGCGGCAATGCCGGCTGGGTGCGCGATACGATGAGCGCGCAGGACTGGGTCAACTACCGACCGCTCGCCGCAAAAATCCAGCCGCGCCCGTGGTCGGATGGCCGGATCGTGCTGCTCGGCGATGCGGTCCACGCCACCACGCCGCACCTCGCCTCGGGCGCGGGCATCGCAGTCGAAAGTGCGCTCGTTCTGGGCGAGGAACTAGCCCGTGCGGAAAGCGCCGAAGCCGCGCTTCTGGCCTACGAGGAACGCCGCTACGAACGCTGCCGCGATGTCGTCGAAACCAGCGTCTCGATTGGCGCCGCGCAACTGGCAGGACGTCCGGGCGAGGAAATCGGCGGGATCATGGGCGCTGCGCTGCACCGCCTTGCCGGGCCGTTCTGAGGGGATGGGGCCTTCGCCCCACCGCCCGCTCGTTTGCGAACCGGCTACGGTGATATGGTGCCGCTCTGGATCCCCGCCTTCGCGGGGATGACGAGAGGTTTAGGAAGCCGGGCCATATCCAAATCTCGTCATCCCCGCGAAGGCGGGGATCCAGGGCCACCCTGCACAGCCCCGCGACAGGTAGGCCGCCCCATCCTCAATCCGCGTGGCGGAGATAGGCGAGCGCCATCTTGGAAATCTCGTCCTTGATGAAGCCCCACAGGAAGGGATCGCTCGATTCCGGCGTCGAGCCGAGCCCGAACTGGCGCGCGATCGTGGCGAAGACGATCTGGAACACCGCCAGCGCTTTGGCTTCCGGATCGGCTGATTTGATTTCGTCACGGAAGGTCAGGATCGCCGCGATCGACATTTCCGCCGAACGCCGCGCGGTTTCCTTGCCCGGATCCGAAACCAACGGATCGACCTCGGCCCGCGCCATGATCGTGCGCAGCAGCGGCGCATTCTGCTCGAGGAACGCGCTGTAGCGCTTGATGTAGAGCGGCAGGAATGCGCCGAGACTATCGGTCTCTGCCAGCACCTCGTCGATCATCACCCGCTCCTTGGCGAGGATCGCGGTCAGCTCTTCGGCGATCACCGCGTGTAGCAGGCGGTCCTTGCTTTCGAACCGCAGATAGATCGAGCCGATCGAGACCTGACCCCGCTCGCTCACGTCCTGCAACGTGAAGCTATCGCCCCCCGTCTCGATCATCAGCGCCTTGGTCGCTTCGATCATGCGTTCGAACGAGGCAAGACTGCGCCCCTGGCGCGGTTTTCGGCTGAGGGCCTGAAGCGCCAGCGCTTCGGTGTGACGAGTGGCTGTTGACATTGGCTTGCTAGACCCTACTAAAACAGGAACGTCAATTCTAATTTGATTCGCCTGATACGTACCAAAACGTTCCGCACCCAAAACCGGGGCAAGCGCGGACAGGCCGAAGGGGGAGAAAACAAGCACATGCGTTTCTCGGTGTTCCTCAACGCGCGCACGATGCGCCCCGAAGACGACCGTCAGCTCATGAAGGATCTCGAGACGCACGCCCTGCGCGCGGGCGATCTCGGCTTCTCGGCCATCTTCCTCCCCGATCACCACTTCAATGGCTATATGCCGGTGGCGAGCGACAGCTTCATGTTCGCCGCCTACCTGGCCGCGAAAATGCCGCAGATGCATTTCGGCTTCTCGGTCGTCTCGGTTCCGCTGCACCACCCGGTGCGCTTTGCCGAGCGGATCAACATTCTTGATCAGCTGACGGACGGCAAGCTCCTCGTCGGCATCGGCAGCGGCACGACGCCAGAGGAAATGATCGGCTTCGGCGTCGACTACAAGGACGCCGGGGCTATCTCGGAACAGAACCTCGCGCTGGCCGAGGCGCTCTGGGCCAAGACCATGGACAGCCCCGCGGTGGAAATCGCCAACGGTCCGCATCAGGGCCGCGTGCTCCAGCGCATCGCGCCCGCTGCTTATACGCCGGGCCATGCGCGGCTGATGCCGGTGGCGATGAAGGAAGCCAGTGCCCGCCGCGCCGCAACGCATGGCTGGCCCGCCTTCATCCCCGCCTTCACGCCGCCCAAGATCGGCGGCACCGAGCCCTTCGTCCACGTGAAGAAGTTCTTCGACATCTACCACGGCATGCTGACCGCAGCCGGCCACTCCGACGAAGTCGTTGCCAGCGCGCTCGACTGGACGACGCACACTTACCAGTGCGTCCACGTGGCCGAAAGCGACGAGCAGGCGCGCGAGGAGCTCGAGGTGATCCTGCGTGCCTATCAGGCCGCGGTCGAACGCGAGGCAGAGTTCAACGCCCGCGCCGAAAGCAACGACGCCAACAAGAAGACCGACCGCACCCCCAATGCGCTGACCGAGGACTGGATCGGCACATGGTGCCTCTATGGCTCGCCCGAAACGGTCATCGAACACCTGCAGCCCTACAAGGAGCTCGGCATAGGCAATGTGCTGTGCGGCACGACCACCGGACCGCTGACCGAGGAACGCCTGCGGCTGGGCAACCAGACGCTGGACCTGCTTTCGCGCAAGGTCATGCCGGCACTGGCCTGATCACGACGCCGATGGGATAATGCATCAATTTCGTGGATGCTGATTGATGAAAACATACTATTTCACTTAATGGAACCAATCAGGCAGGACATTCTTATTCGCCATTCCAGTTCCGGCCCGATCCATGCTGCACCGCATGAAAGGCCCGCTGGATTGGCCGCCCGAATTTCGAACATGGGCTCTTTGTTGAATATCGCAAACCAGACACCCCGGCTCAAGCAGGGTGCATAACGGGAGGGATCATGCGCAACATCATTCAAGGTACAAGTCTGTTCGCCACCTGCGCCATCATCGCCATGGCCGCTCCGGCGCATGCCCAGCAGGCACCGCAGGCCGATACAGACTCAGCCAGCACCGCAGAAATCGTCGTCACGGCGCAGAACCGTTCGCAGAAGATCAACGACGTGCCGATCGCGATCAACGTGATCAGCGGTGACGAACTGAAGAAGGTCGGCTTCTCCACCCTCAACGACATCGACAAGATCGCGCCGGTCGTCCAGCTCAATCAGGATCAGGGCACGGTCAAGGTCACCGTGCGCGGCGTGGGCACCACCTCGAACGACGAAGCGCAGGATACCTCGGTCGTCATCAACATCGACGGCGAGTACATCAACCGCCCGAACGTGATGGGCATGTCGCTGTTCGACATGGAGCGCGTCGAAGTGCTGCGCGGCCCCCAGGGCACGCTCTATGGCCGCAACTCGACCGGCGGCGCGATCAACTTCATCACCCGCAAGCCGGGCCGCGAGTTCGGCGGCGACGCCACGGTCAGCTATGGCAACTACAATGCCGTGCGCGCCGATGCCGGCGTCGATGTGCCGCTGGGCAGCATGGCGGCGGTCCGCGTTTCGGGCTTCTATGAAGACCGCGATGGCTACAACAAGCACCCGGCCGGCGGCGGCTTCTTCGTGTTCCCGGCCTATGCCGCGGGCCGTTCGGACGACAACAACGCCTATGGCGGCCGTGTCTCGCTGCGGCTTGATCCCTCCTCCGCGCTGTCGATCAATCTGGCGGGCGAATATGCCAAGCGCCGCTTCAGCCCGGGCATCTTTGCGGTGGCCGATCTCAACGGCGCAGGCAACGGACCGAGCGGCGGGGCCTGCGGCAACGGCTTCACCCGCGTTGCCCCGGCCTATCCGCAGGCCTTGTGCGTGCCCAGCAACACCAACCTGCTGTCAAAGATCGATCGCAACGAATATGCCGCGCCGCTCTATGGCATCGGGCGGGTCGAGCAGGATACCTGGGCCGTGCGCGGGCGCATTGCCTATGAATTCAGCGATGCTGCCACGCTGACCTACATCGGCGGCTATCGCAGCTTCTCGGGCGATCCCAAGAACCGCCTCACCCTGCCGGTGATCTACCAGTCGTTCGCGTTCCAGGACGAGGCCGACACGCAGAGCCACGAACTGCGCCTCAACGGCAAGATCGGCGGGATCATCTACCAGATCGGCGGATTCTACTTCAAGGAGAAGCAGGACCGCGAGAACGGCTTCTTCCTCGGCCCGATCGCGCCGCCGGCAGGCACTTACTTGTCGTACTTCGGCCGCAAGATCTCCAGCGACAGCAAGTCATTGTTCGGGCAGGTCGAAGTGCCGCTGGGTGACAAGCTGACCGCGGTCGGCGGCCTGCGCTACACCGACAACAAGCGCGATGCCCTCTACATCAACGGCACGCCGTTCGCGAAGTTCAAGGCCGATGGTGTCACGTTCGATCCCACCGGACCCAACTTCACCCTGCTGGGTGCAGGCCCGGGCCGCAAGGACCTCAACGCGATCAACGCGCAGAAGCTGCCGCTCGGCAGCAAGGACAACAAGGTCACCTGGCTCGCCGGGCTGAACTTCAAGCCCAGTTCGGACACGCTGGTCTACGTCAAGGCCTCGACCGGGTTCAAGGGCGGCGGCTTCGATGCTGTCGGCACCTACCGGCCCGAGACCAACACCGCCTTCGAAGGCGGCTGGAAGCAGACCTTCGGCGATCACCGCCAGCACCAGTTCAACCTTGGCGCGTTCTACTACGACTACAAGGACCTGCAGGTTTCGGTGCTGCTGGATACCACCGTGGGCGGCCAGACGTTCAACGCGGGCAAGGCCAAGATCTGGGGTATCGAGGCATCGGGCAGCATCCAGCTGGACGACAACACCAACTTCCACAGCTCGATCAACTACCTCAATGCCGAGTACAAGGAACTGCTCGCCCAGTTCAACGTGTTCGACACCACGGGTGCGATCAATGGCGTTGGCGATCTCGATCCGACCACGCCGGGCGTGCAGCAGCCCAACTTCGCGGGCAATCGTCCGGCCTTCTCGCCCCGGTTCATCATCACCGCCGGGATCGATCACACCTTCCAGCTGGGCGGTGCGGGCAGCCTGACGGCGCGTGCGGACACGACCTTCAAGTCGTCGTACTTCACCGACTTCTACAACTACCGCGATGGCACGCAGAGCGCTTTCACGCAGAGCGACTTCAGCCTCGAATACCAGTCGGCGAACAAGATGTACTCGGTCATCGGCTTCGTGAAGAATGTCGAGAACAACCGCCCGCTGACCTACGGCAGCTTCGTTTCAGCCGGCCCGGACGATGTGTTCAACTGGCAGTTCGGCGCGCCGCGCACCTATGGCATCCGCCTGAGCGTGAAGTACTAAGCACGTACCTATGAGGGGGCGGTTGGCGACCGCCCCCTTACAACCGGCAGCCAGCCGATCGAAAAAGGAGACCGGACATGGATTTGTCCGCCTGCATCGAATGGCAGTTTGCCGAAGGTAATGACACACTTGCAGACCGGGTCCGCGCCGCGAAGGCCGCCGGTCTCTCACACGCCGAATTCCACCTCTGGCGCGACAAGGATATGGCTGGCCTCGCCGCCGCGCTCGATGAAACCGGCGTCACGCTCACCGGCTTCTGCGTCGATCCGCGCCGCTCGATCGTCGATCCCGCGCAGCATGAGGAAATGCTGCAAGCTGTCGCCGATACGCTGGCCGCGGCAAAAACCGTCGGCTCCCCGCCGTTGATCGTGGCCTCGGGCTTTACCCGCGAAGGCGTTTCGCCCGAAGAGCACAAGGCCGAGGCCGTGAAGGTCCTGCGCCGCGCCGCTGACCTCGCCGAAGCCGCCGAAGTCACCCTCGTGCTCGAACCGCTCAACGACCGTGTCGAACACCCCGGCATGTATCTCGTCGATACGACCCTCGCGCTCGATATCGTCGAAGCCGTGGGCAGTCCGCGCCTCAAGCTGCTCTACGATGTCTATCACAGCCACGTGATGGGCGAAGACATGCGCGAAGTGCTCGCAGGCCGCATCCACCTCGTCGAGCATGTGCAGGTGGCCGATAGCCCCGGCCGAAACGAGCCCGGCACCGGCACCATCGACTGGCCGGCCGCGGTCAGTACCCTGCGCGATCTTGGCTATACCGGCGCATTCGGCCTCGAGTACAGGCCGACGCTGGACGCGGCGGCCTCGCTCGCGGCCAGCCGGACGGCGCTCGGTGTCTGACCGGCTCTCGCTCGCCGAGCGGGCGAGCTACGGCTTCGGCGACTTCGGCTACAGCCTGGCCTACAACATGGCGGGCGCGTTCCTGCTCTACTACTACACCACCGTCGTCGGGCTTCCGGCGGCGGCGGTGGGGACGATCTTCCTCGTCGCGCGGTTGCTCGATGCGGTGATCGATCCGCTGGTCGGGATTGCGGTAGACAAGACGCGCAGCCGCTGGGGCAGAACCAGACCATATTTCCTATTCACTGCGGTGCCTTACGTCGCGGTCTTCATCGCCACTTTCAGCGTGCCGCACTGGAGCCAGGGCGCGCAGCTCGTCTACGCGTTCCTCACCTTCAAGGCGCTCGGGATCATCATGAGCCTCGGCTCGATCCCCTATACCGCGCTCATGCCGATGATGACGGACAATCCGGCGGACCGCCTGCGCCTCGGCGGCTGGCGCTCGATCGGGACTTCGGTCGGCGTGATCCTTGGGACTGCCGCAACAATGCCGCTGGTCGGCGCGCTAGGCGGCGGAAACGAGACGCGCGGCTTCTTCGCCGTAACGCTGCTGTTCGGCACCTCCTCGCTCTTCGCGCTGGCCATGCTGTTCCGCAATTGCCGCGAACGCATTGCCGACGAAGCGCCAGCATCCGCCTTCCGCGCGCTGCCCGCCATCGGCCAGATGCTGCGCAACCGCGCGTGGGCTGTCTGCTTCGGCTTCTGCCTCCTCTATTTCATCCGCTTCGGCGCGATGCTCGGCCTCACGATCTTCTACGCCAAGGACGTGGTGCAGAAGCCCTGGCTGATCCCGGTCATGCTGCCGATGGTCTCGGGCGGGCTGCTCCTCGCCGCTTTCATCGCGCCGCCGATCCTTGCGCGCACCGGCATCCGCAAGGGCTGCATCGGCGCTGTCGTGCTCGCGCTAGCGCTCCTTGCCGCGATGGCCGGGCTGGATCACGCGGCGGACTGGCAGCTCGGCGGCATCGCCGTGCCGCCGCTGCTCTTCCCCTATTTTGCCTTTTCCATCGTCACCTCGATCACGATCACCGGGATCTTCTCGATGGCCGCTGCCACAGCAGACTATCATCAGGTGCTGTTCGGCGTGCGCCATGAAGGGCTGCTCTCCTCAGGCATCAGCACCTCGACCAAGGTCGGCATGGCGCTCGGCAGCGCGCTCGGCGCCTTTGTCCTCGCCTGGGCGGGCTATCAGCCAGACGCGGTGAGCGAGACCGCCCGCGCCGATATCCGCAGCGCCTACTTCCTCGTCGCGGGCGGGCTGCTCGCGTTGCAGGCCGCAGTCGTCTGGTTCTGGCCGATGGACGGGGCATGGCGCGACCGCCTTGGCGCTTTGGCCCCTTGACTTCGGAGGGCTATTAATAGAATTAGCGTTCTAATATTTTCACGGGAATCGCAGGCAGCCACGCGGTTCCGGAACACAATCAAGGCAGCGCTTTGGCAGCTGCCCCAGGGGAGACAGCACGATGCCGATCCAGCGCGGCGTAAGCCTGTACAGCTTTCAGAACGAGACCTTTCAGGGCAAGATGACCCTTGAAGACTGCATCCGCACTTGCGCCGAAATGGGCGCCAAGGGCATCGAGATCATCGGCGAGCAGACCTTCTGGGGCTGGCCCGAAGTCGGCGTCGAGGATGCTGCGGTTGCCGAGTGGCACCAACTCATCGCCAAGTACGATTGCGTGCCCGTCAGCCACGATTTCATGCTCGATTACAAGCGCTACAAGGGCCGCGAAATGCCTTTCGAAGAGCAAGTCGCGAGTGTGCGCAAGGACATCGAATTCGGCGCCCGCCTCGGCATGAAGTACATCCGCGCGCTCGTCTCGATCGCGCCCGAAGTGCTCGTCGCCGCCGCGCCTTATGCCGAAGAAAAGGGTATCAAGATCCTCATCGAGGTTCACGCACCGCTGCACTTCGATCACCCATGGATCATCCGCCACGCCGAAGCCTTCGAGAAATCGGGCTCGGACGCGCTGGGCTTCCTGCCCGACATGGGCATGTTCCTCCACGCCTTCCCGCCGGTGTGGAAGGAAAAGTTCCTTCGCATCGGCGTGCCGCAGAATATCGCCGACTACATCGAGAAAGCCTACGCCGACCGCGTTCTTTCGGAATACGTCATCCTCAACGTCCAGCAGATGGGCGGCGTCGGCCCCGCCATCGGCATGGCGGAAACACTGCGCCACAACGCCGCGTTCGAGCCCAAGCGGATGCTCGATTACATGCCGCGCATCCACAACGTGCACGGCAAGTTCTACGAGATGACCGCAGACTATGTGGAACCCTCGATCCCCTACGACGAGATCGTGAAGGTCCTGCAGCAGGGCGGCTACGAGGGCTACATCTGCTCCGAATACGAAGGCAACCGCTGGATCGAGGACTTCATGGAGCCCGACAGCGTCGAGCAGGTTCGCCGCCAGCAGGTCATGCTGGCTTCGCTCCTCGGCGAGCCCGCCCCCCAGCTTCGCGCTGCAGCCTGAAAGGATCCAGTGCCATGATGGACAACAAGATGATCGTCGAGGGCAGCCTCGAAACTTCCGACAAGGGCTTCGCCTTCTACGGCCGCCTCCCCTACTACCGCGGGCTCGGCCTTTCGATGATCGAGGATATCCAGATCACCGTCGACGGAGACCTCATCCCCCGCGCCGACGTGCGCTTCCACGTGCGCGGCAAGACCTACACGCTCGATCAGATGGAAACGGTCTACGACGACCGCTGGAACTTCGGCGAAAAGGCCAAGATCATCGCGATGAAGGCGGGCGGGCTCCCGGAAGGCGATCACAAGATCGAATTCGCCGTCCGCATGCGCGTGTCCTACCTGCCCTTCGTGCCCACCACGAAGGACACCAAGGTTCTGGCGCTGGCCGCCTGAGCGCGTGACACAGCTTACTCTCGATCAGGCCGCCCTGCTCACGGCGGGTGCAGCGATGTGGGCAACGCCCGCCGTGCCCGAAGCCGGCATCCCGTCGTTCACCATGAGCGACGGGCCGATGGGCATTGCCAGCGGCAAGGTCGATGAACGCGATATCGCCCGGCTTTCTCCCTGCGCCACGGCGCTGGGGGCAAGCTGGGATGTCGACCTTGCCCGCCGCATCGGCACACTGGTCGGGCAGGAAGCAGTCGGGCGCGGGATAGACATGGTGCTCGCCCCGAACATCAACCTCGCCCGCAGCCCGCTCGCGGGGCGCGCGTTCGAATACTTCTCCGAAGACCCGCTCCTCGCCGGCGTACTCGGTGCGGCCTGGATCGGTGGCCTGCAATCCACCGGCACCGGCTCCTGCGCCAAGCACCTCGTCTGCAACGACAGCGAAACCGCGCGCGACACGATGAACGTTGTGGTCGACGAACGCACCTTGCGCGAAGTCTACCTGCTCCCCTTCGAATTCGCCGCGCGCGCGGGCTGCGCCGGGATGCTGGCTGCCTACAACCGCGTCAACGGCAGCTACTGCGCCGAGCAGCACCACGTCCTCACCGAAGTCGTGAAGGGTGAATGGGGCTATGAAGGCGTGATCATGTCCGATTGGTTCGGCACTCATTCCACCGCGCCGACACTCGCCGCCGGGCTCGATCTCGAAATGCCCGGTCCCGCCCGGTTCCTCGGCGCCAAGGCCGCTGGTGCGGTTGCCGAAGGGACGCTGACCGAAGCCCGCGTGCAGGACGCCGCCGCCCGCGTTGCAAACGCCGCCAGGCGCGTGACCGGCGCAAAGTCCAAACCCCTCGCCGAAGAAACCGTCACCGCGCTGCTTGAGGAAGCCGCCGCCGCAGGCATGGTCCTCCTGAAAAACCACGGCGCGCTCCTTCCGCTCGATCCGGCCCGCCTCAAGACGCTTGCGGTCATCGGCCCCAATGCCGCCGCGCCCTGCTTTCAGGGCGGCACGTTCGCCAAGATCTCGGTGCGCCCTGACCTTGCGTCCCCCATCGAGGCGATCCGCGCCCGCTTCGGCGCACACTGCAAGGTGGTCTTCGAACCCGGCGTCGATCCGGCCCCGCGCCTGCCGTTCATGCCCGTCGCACCCGCGCACGATATCGGTGACGGCTGCACAAGCGGCATGAGCCTCGAATACTTCGCCAGCACCGATTGCAGCGGCGAGCCGCTCACCCGCGAGACGCGCGATACCAATTCGCTCGTCTGGTTCGCGGGGATGCACGATCAGGCCCGCTTCTCCGCAGGCGGTTCGATCCGCGCCTCGGGGCGCTTCACTGCCGAGAAATCCGGCACGCACCGCTTCCACCTCGGCGCCACAGGCGTTTCGCGGATGCTGGTCGATGGCCGCGAAGTGCTTGCCACCACCGAATGCCCCCCGGGCGATACCATGGGCGTGCTCAAGGCGGGTGACAGCGCCAGCGCCCCGGTCGATCTCGCCGAAGGCCAGTGCGTCACCGTCACGGTAGAATTCACCTTCGCCGCCGCGCGCGTCCACGGCCTGTGGTACGGCATCCGCGCGCCCGGCAGCGGTGAGGAGCTGCTCGCCGCCGCGGAAGCCGCCGCGCGCGCAGCCGATGCGGTCGTCCTCATCGTCGGCGAAACCTCGGACAGCTCGGTCGAAAGCAAGGACCGCGCAGGCACCCACCTCGCCCCCGGCCAACTGGACCTTATCGCCCGCGTCACCGCCGCCAATTCCCGCGTCGCCGTGGTCACCAATGTCGGCCACGCCTACGATGCTTCGTGGGAAGACGCCGCCGCTGCGCATCTTGCCACATGGTATCCCGGCGAAGGCTTCGCCGCTGCGCTCGCGGACGTACTGGCCGGAGACCGCGAACCCGGCGGCCGCATGCCCGTCACCATCGCGCAAGCCGAAGGGGACTATCCCGGCTATGACCTCCAGCCCCAGCACGATGGCGCGCTGCCCTATAGCGACGGCACGCGCATCGGCTATCGCGGCGTGATCGCAGCAGGCAAGTCCGCGCGCCACACGCTGGGCGCCGGGCAAGGCTACGCGCGCTTCGAATGGTCACATCCGGCCATCACCGCGGAGGGCGTGTCGATCACCCTCACCAACCTCTCCTCCCGCGCTGGTGCCGAAGTGGTGCAGGTCTACCGGGATGTCCCGGAGCCGACCTTGATCGGCTTTGCCAAAGTCCAGGTCGAACCCGGCCATGCTGCGCTCGTGACGATCCCGCTGACCCGCCGCCGCTTCATGATCTGGGGCGAGCAGGGCTGGGAGATGCTACCAGGCCCGCACCACATCCGCATCGCGCGCCACGCGCAGGATGCCGGCTTCGCCCTGCACTTCGATGCAGCAGGCCTCCCCGACATCGGCCTCTGAACGCCTAGTCCAGCGCGCGATAGCGAAAGTCCCGGAACACCCCCTGCCCCTTGCCCGAAGCGAACAGCGCGGGCCGCAGGCTGGCCAGATCGTCCATCGTGTTGGCGTTGTAGCCCGAGACTTCCGAGCGAACGCCATGGCGCGTCCAGTGCTCGCCATCGGTGCTGTAGAAGAACGTCACGATCTGCCGCTCGTTGACGATCCTGAGGTGCAAGGCGCGCGCTGCCGGCGCTGGCTCGCGCCAATACATCGGCATGCCGCCACGATAGCTCGTCATGCCGGAGCCGGTGACGCCCATGCCCAGAAACAGCCGCCGGTTGTAGAACAGCAGCAGGCCCGCCTCGCCTTCACCTTCCAGTTCCACCGTCACGCTGATCTCGTAGGCACGGTCGCCCACCATCTGTGTCAGCACGCTGCCATCGCCCGGTCCGGCGCCCTTGCCCGGCAGCATCAGCTTCCCGCCGCCCATGGCGATCCGCGCCGCCTCGTCCGGCGATGCGCCATAGGCTGTCCATCGCGTCCCCAGCGATGAAGCCGCAAAGGCATCTGACCGCGCCATCCCATGCGGCGCGCCTGACCGTCCCCCCGGCATCGGCAGCGCGCGCGAAAGATCGCCGCCCAGCGCGCGGGGCCAGCCATCCGCCGTCCACGCAAAGGGCTCCAGCAAGGTTTGCCGCCCCAGCGTGCGATAGCCGTTCTCGTAGCCATGGTAGACGAAGTACCACTGCCCGCCCGGCCCCTCGACCGCCGTGGCATGCCCGCGCGACCACCAGGCCTCGCTCGCGTCCTTCGTGCGGATGATCGGATTGTGCGGGCAATTCTCCCACGGCCCTTGAACCGACTTCGACCGCGCGACTGTCACCATATGCCCCGTCGGCGGCCCGCTCGTGCCGCCCACTGCCGTCACGAGGTAGAACCAGTCCCCCCGCCGCATCAGCTTTGGCCCCTCCAGCGCATAGGCCTCGGTCACCCATTCGTCGGGATACTTCCAGCCATCGAACGCTTGGCTGACCGGACCCACCGCCGAAAGCCCGTCATCCGTCAGCTGCACCCGCGCCACGCCAGAAAGGAACAGATAGCGCTTGCCGTCCTCGCCCACGACATGCCCCGGATCGATATAGCCGCGAATGCCAAGGTCGATCGGCTCGCTCCACGGCCCGGTGATCTTGTCCGCGTGGATCACCCAGATCTGCGGCGCATCCTTCACCTTGTCGGACCACGGCGCGGGGATGAAGGGGATGTAGATGAAATAGCGCCCGGCGTGCTTCACCAGATCGACCGCAAAGCCGATTGCCGCTGGATGCGCCAGCGCGGGCCCCACCGGCACCCAGTTCACCAGATCGCGCGAATGCCAGACAAGCAGGCCCGGCGCGGCATCGAAGCTTGAATGCGTTAGGTAGTAATCCTCCCCGTCCTTGAGGATGGAAGGATCGGGATAATCACCCGCGAGCACCGGATTGCGAAACCAGCCATTGCCCAGATCCGCCTTGCGTTGCCCCTCGATGCCCCGTCCCCACCGCGGCGCGGTCTTGGCCTTGCGCCCCGGAACGGCAGCGTCAACACCCACCGGCAAGGCCGCTCCCGTCATAGCCGCCCCGCCCAGCGCGAATAGCGAACGCCGATCCACCTCGAAGCCACCCATCGACACGTTCTCCCTTCTGATGTTCTATCCAACGCTTGAAAACTGATCTCTAACAAATTAGAACCACCATTACAAATAGACGGGGAGAAACAGTCTTGAGTCGGCTGCGCATGGCCATGATCGGCGGCGGCCCGGGTGCCTTTATCGGCCCCGTGCACAGGATCGCGGCAGAACTGGACCGCGAGATCGAACTGGTCGCCGGGGTATTCTCTGGCGATCCCGCACGCAGCCGTGCCGGGGGCATCGCCTATGGCATCGATCCCGCCCGCGCTTATGGGAGCCTCGCCGAAATGCTCGCCGCCGAACGCGCGCGGGTGGACGGCGCGCAGTTCGTCGCGGTGGTCACGCCCAACCACGATCATCTCCCCTCGGCCCGCGCCGCGCTCGCCGCCGGGTTTCCCGTGATCAGCGACAAGCCGATGACCGCGACACTGGATGAAGCGCGCGAACTGGCCGTCGCGGTCGCCGAAGCAGGGCTCCCCTTCGCCCTCACCTATACCTATTCCGGCTATCCACTGGTCCGCGAAGCCCGCGCGCGGATTGCCGCAGGCGCGCTTGGCACCGTGCGCAAGGTCGTCGTCGAATATCCCCAAGGCTGGCTCGCCAGCCCGGCGGAGGGCAAGCAGGCCGAATGGCGCGTCGATCCCGCGCGCGCCGGAGCTGGTGGCTGCATCGGCGATATCGGCGTCCATGCATTCCAGCTCGCCGAGTTCGTCACCGGCCTCCATGTCACCGAACTCCTCGCCGATCTCGGCGCGGTCGTGCCGGGCCGCCAGCTTGATGATGATTGCTCCGTACTCCTACGTTTCGAAAACGGTGCGCGCGGCGTGCTTCTCGCCAGCCAGATCGAAGTCGGCGAACTCAATGGCCTGCGCATCCGCGTCTATGGCGAAAAGGGCGGCCTCGTGTGGCGGCAGGAGGAGCCGAACACGCTTACGCTCCACCACCTCGATGGCCGCAGCGAGATGATACGCGCGGGCACCGGCCTGCTCGGCCCCGATGCCGCGCGCCGCACCCGCACGCCGGGCGGCCACCCGGAGGGCTATCTCGAAGCCTTCGCCAACCTCTACCGCGATTTCGCCGAAGTGCTGCGCGGCGGCAGCGCCCCGCTGCTGCCCGGCGCGGCCGAGGGGCTGCGTTCGATGGCTTTCATCGACACCGCCGTCCGCGCCAGCGCCGCCGCAAGAACCAATGGCGCCGGTTGGACGCCGCTTTCCGTCTGAGGAACCTTTCCATGAAGACCATCAAAGGCCCCGGCATCTTCCTCGCGCAGTTCGCAGGCGATGCTGCCCCCTTCAACAGCCTCGAGGCCATCGCCGACTGGGCCGCCGCCCTCGGCTACAAGGGCATCCAGATCCCCAGCTGGGACGCGCGGCTGTTCGACCTGACCAAGGCGGCGGAAAGCCAGACCTATTGCGACGAAGTGACCGGCATGCTGGCGGACAAGGGCCTAGCGATCACCGAGCTTTCGACCCATCTCCAAGGCCAGCTCGTCGCCGTCCACCCCGCGTTCGACGCGCAGTTCGATGGCTTCGCGCCCGCCGAACTCCACGGCAAGCCCGCCGCACGGCAGGAATGGGCGGTCAGGCAAGTCAAGAACGCCGCCGTCGCCAGCCGCCGCCTTGGTCTCACTGCCCACGCGACGTTCTCCGGCGCGCTCGCTTGGCCCTATTTCTACCCTTGGCCCGCGCGGCCCGCTGGCCTTGTCGAGGATGCCTTTGCCGAGCTCGCCCGCCGCTGGAAGCCAATCCTCGATGTGTTCGAGGACAACGGCGTCGATGCCGCCTACGAGATCCACCCCGGCGAGGACCTGCATGACGGCGTCACTTTCGAGCGCTTCCTCGAAGCCGTCGGCAATCACCCGCGCGCCAATATTCTCTATGATCCCAGCCACTTCGTGCTGCAGTGCCTCGATTACCTCCAGTTCATCGATATCTATCATGAGCGGATCAAGTGCTTCCACGTGAAGGATGCCGAGTTCCGCCCCAATGGCCGCAGCGGTGTCTATGGCGGCTATCAGGGCTGGGTGGATCGCCCAGGCCGCTTCCGCTCGCTGGGTGACGGGCAAGTCGATTTCGGCGGCATCTTTTCCAAGATGGCAGCCAATGATTTCGCCGGCTGGGCCGTGCTCGAATGGGAATGCGCGCTGAAACACCCCGAAGTCGGCGCAGCAGAAGGCGCGCCCTTCATCGCAAAGCACATCATCACGGTCACCGAACACGCCTTCGATGATTTCGCCGCAGGTGGCGCCGACCGCGCACTCAACCGCCGCATCATGGGCATCGCCGAATGACTGGCTGGAGCCGCCGCAGCTTTCTTGGCGCCGCCGCCCTCGTTGCGTTGCAGGCCGCAGTGCCCGGCGGCGCGGCAGTTCTGGGCAAACTTGATCCCAAGGACGCGCCCTCCCCCCGCCGCCGCAAGTTCATGCGCATGGTCGCCGATCACGTGATCCCTGCCACCGACACCCCCGGCGCGGGCGCAGTCGGCACGGGCGATTTCGTCCTCGTCGCGCTCGCCCACGGCCTCGAAGGCACGCGCCGTCCGCCCGCAGCAAACCCTGCCTTAGCGCCCTTCGTGCGCGCAGATGGCAGCCTCGATCACGCCGCATGGCTGGAGGCAAAGCTCGGCCCCAAGTGGCTCACCCTGCCCCCCGTCCGCCGCCACGATGCGCTCGCCGCACTCGATGCCGCCGCCTTCAAGGGAGACGCAAGCGCCGCCCCATGGCGCGCGATCAAGGGCCTGATCCTCACCGGCTACTACACCAGCGAAGTCGGCGGATCGAAGGAACTGAACTACGAACTGGTCCCCGGACGGTTCGATCCCAAGGTGCCCGTCACGGCGGAAACACGCGCCTATTCAAGCGACTGGACAGCGGTGGACTTCGGCTGATGGACGAGAGCATGAACTTTGACGCAATCGTCGTCGGCTCCGGCATCACCGGCGGCTGGGCGGCCAAGGAATTGACCGAGGCGGGCCTCAAGGTCCTTCTCCTCGAGCGCGGCCGCAAGATCGAGCATCAGGTGGACTACGAGACCGAGGTCAAGGCCCCGTGGGACATGCCTTTCCGCGGCGAAGGCGATGCCGATCTCTACGCCCGCGAATATGCGGTGCAGCGCCTCAACCGCCACTTTACCGAATTCACGCAAGGCCACTTCGTCAACGACGCGCAAAACCCCTACCAGACCGGCGCGGACACCGCCTTCACCTGGTTCCGCAGCTACCAGCTCGGCGGGCGTTCGCTCACCTGGGGCCGCCAGTGCTATCGCTGGTCGGACTACGATTTCGGCGCCAACAAGCGCGACGGCCACGGCACCGACTGGCCGATCCGCTATGCCGACATCGCCCCGTGGTACGACAAGGTCGAAGAGTTCATTGGCGTCTCAGGCGCGGCGGAAGGCCTGCCGCAGCTACCCGATGGCAAGTTCCAGCCGCCCTTCGCGCTCAATGTCGTCGAACAGGCGGTGCGCGAGCGGATCATGGCGCAATGGCCCGAACGCCGCCTCACCATCGGCCGCACGGCCAATCTCACCGCTGAAAAGGACGGCCGGGGCCTGTGCCAAAGCCGCTCGATCTGCGCGCGCGGCTGCTCCTACGGCGCTTATTTCTCCACGCAATCGAGCACGCTTCCGGCAGCCCAAGCCACCGGCAACCTCACGCTGATCACCGATGCCGCTGTCGAACACGTGGACTACGATCCCAAGACCCGCAAAGTCACCGGCGTGCGCTGGATCGACAGCAAGACCAAGACCCGGCATCAGGCCACCGCGCGCCTGATCTTCCTCAATGCAGGGGCCTTCAATTCGGTCCATCTCCTGCTGAACTCGGCCAGTGAGGCCATGCCCGGCGGGCTTGCGAACAGCAGCGGCGTGCTCGGCACCCACATCATGGACCACGCCAACACGCTCTCCGCCGCCGCGATCATGCCCGGCTTCGAGGCATGGACCAGCTTCGGCAACCGCCCGACCGGTGCAGTCATCCCGCGTTACCGCAACATGGAAACCATGGACGGCGTGGGCCACACGCGCGGTTTCTCGTTTCAGGGCGGTGCGCTGCAATCGACATGGACCGCCGGCAAGCGCGAAGCCGGGATCGGCGCGGACTACAAGAACAGTCTGCGCAAACCCGGCCCGTGGCGCATGGTCCTTGTCGGCTTCGCCGATTGCGTGCCGCGCGCTACCAACCGCCTCACGCTCGACCGGACGAAAGTGGACCCCAACGGTATCCCCCAGCTGCACATCGATTTCGCGTTCGGCGCAGAAGAAAATGCCGCGCTGGCGCAGGCCAAGGCCGATGCTGCTGAAATGCTGACCAAAGCGGGCGGCCATGTGATGTTCGGCTTCGACCGCCCCGGTCCCGGCGGCACCGCGATCCACGAAATGGGCGGCGCGCGCATGGGCAATGACCCGGCGACTTCCGTGCTCAACAAGTGGAGCCAGTCGCACGACGTGGCCAACCTGTTCGTCACCGATGGCGCGCAGATGAGCTCCTCGGCCTGCCAGAACCCCTCGCTCACCTATATGGCGCTCACCGCCCGCGCCGCCGCCCACGCTGTCTCGCTGCTCAAATCGAGTGCCCTATGACAAGGTATGTGAAGAACGTCTGGTACATGGCTGCGTGGGCCGACGAAATCGCGGGCGACACCCTGTTCTCGCGCACCCTGCTCGGCAAGCCGTGGCTGATCTGGCGCAACGGTGATGGCACACACGCGATGATCGCCGACCGCTGCCCGCACCGCTTCGTGCCGCTCTCGATGGGCAAGCGCGTGGGCGATACGGTGCAATGCCGCTACCACGGCCTCGGCTTCGATGGCACGGGCACTTGCGTTCACTCACCCTTCCCCGATGGTCCACCCGCGCATGTCAGCGCGCCGGCCATGCCGATCGTCGAGAAGCATCGCGGCCTTTGGTTCTGGCCCGGCGATCCCGCACTGGCCGACCCTTCAAAGATCCCCGATTTCAGCTTCCTTGACGCGGATCGCGGCATGCATCGCGGCTGTCTGCGGATCGAGGGCAACTACGAGCTCATCACCGACAACCTGATGGACCTCACCCACGCCGAGTTCCTCCATATCGAGACCTTCGGCGTCAACGGCTCGATCTTCCACGGGGAACAGACCGTGCGCCAGGACGAGGATGGCGCCATCTGGAACAACTGGGACATGACCGACGCGCAAGCGCCCGAATGGTCCAAGCCGATGCTGGAGCCGGGCCAGAAGATCGACCAGTGGCTCCACATGCGCTGGCACGCGCCCGCCGCCATGGCGCTCACCGTCGGCCTGGCCCGCGCAGGCACGCAGCGCGCCGATCTGATCCTGCCGCCAATGGTGAACCCGCATATCATCACGCCCGAGACGGAAACGTCTTCGCACTACTTCTACGATCACGAGGACAACCCGCAGGCCGCCGAAATGGCGCGCCGCGTGTTCGTCGAAGAAGACGAGCCAATGATCGAGGCCGCCCAGCGCGCGCTGGGGGCACAGGACTTCTGGGACGCGCGCCCCGCCATCCTCAAGACCGACGCCGGCGCCATCCGCGCCCGCCGCGCGCTGATGCAGCGGCGCAATGCGGAGGGGGGAGCGGCGGCCTGAACGTCAGGCCGCCGCTTTCCGCCCCGAACCCGAGAGCACCACCAGCAGAAGCGCCGCCCCCACCGCGCTGACAATCCCCGCAACAAGAAACGCGCCCTGCATCGTGCCGACCGCGCCGCGCAGCACACTCACCAGCAGCGGCGAGGAGAACTGGCCGAAGAAGAACGTCGCGGTCCAGATCCCCATGCCGCGCCCGCGGTGTGCAAAGGGCAGCTGGCTTTGCGCCCAGGCGATCAGCGTCGGGATCGCCATGCCCGCGCCCGTCTGCTGCAGCGCCATGCCCAGGATCATGCCCTTCCAGTCATGCGCCAGCCCCATCACCGCGAGCCCCGCGCCAAGGAAGCTCAGGAAGATCGCGATCAGCACTGGCGAGCCGACCCCGCGCGCGCCCAGCCACCAGAACAGGCTCGCGCCCGCCAGAATGAACAGCGTGGGCAGCGCAGTGATCTGGCCGATGCTCTGCGGATCGGTCACGCCCAGCTCCTGCCAGACGGTCGCGCCATTGACGATGAACACATAATAGATCGCCGAGGAAAACAGCGTGAGGCCCGCGATCCCGAGCATGGCGCGCCACGGGAACCCTTGCGTATCCTTTTCGTCCATCCCCAGCATCATGCGCACTGTCGCGTCGCTCGAAGGCTCGAACATCCAGCGCACCATCGCCGCCCAGATCGGCACCGCTAGAAGATAGAGCAGGAAGATGCCGTTCCACCGCCACGCCGTCATCGTGCCGGCAAAAAAGATCATCACCGACGAAAGCGCCGGCCCCACCAGCCCCTGCAGCGCCAGCCACTTGCGGCGGCCTTCATCGGGCCAGTAATCGGCGATCAGCGTGTTCACCGTGGTGAGGATCACCGCTTCGCACAGCCCCAGCAGCAGGCGCGAGGCATAGATCGTATCGAGGTTTTCGAGGAAGAACGGCGCCGCGCCGATCAGGCCGTAGAAGAAGGTCGAGACCAGCAGCAGCGTCCGCCGCCCGAACCGGTCGACCATCAGCCCGGCAAACAGCGCGACCAGCGCAATCGTCAGTCCGGGCGCGGTCACCATCGAGGGCACCTTGGTCGGCGCGGTCGGATCGGTCGGCGCGAAGTGGCCGATGATCGCGGGGATCGCCGGAAACATCGTGACAATGGCCAGAATCGGCAGGAAGCCTGCGATGATGACCGTCAGCCCCTGCGCCAGACCTGCTTGTGGCCCGGCGGTGCGCGCGGCCGTCGATGTGTTTGCCAAGATATTCTCCCCAAACAATTTTTGTCCCACAGGCGGGCTGTCATTCCCGTGATACCCTGCGTGCTGCGCTTGACCATAGGCGAGACGTGGTCATAATAGAAGCAAGATTTTAATTTGACCGGCTGATCCCGGTCGGCACCAATAACCGCCATGAGCAGGCGCACGGGACATCGGACAACCGCGAATGACAGCGCAACAGGCAGCACCGGCTGCGGCCTCAGGCAGCAAGCTGCCGCATGAACTCGATGATCGCCAGCGGGCGCTGGCCTTTTTCACCGTGCTCACCGCCGTGGTGCTGGAAGTGGCCGACACGACCATCGTCAACACCGCGCTGCCCGCCATTCGCGACGGGCTCGGCGCCTCTCCCCCCGCGATGCAGTGGATCGTCGCGGGCTACCTGCTCACGCTCGGCTCGCTCCTGCTGCTTGGCGGAAGGCTGGGCGATACGTTCGGCCACCGCACCCTGTTCCTCGGCGGCGTGGCGGGCTTCGTCGCCGCCTCCGCGCTTTGCGGCCTTGCCCCGACGCCGGGCGTGCTGGTCCTCGCGCGCGTCCTTCAGGGCGGGGCGGGCGCGATGATGGGGCCGCAGACCATGGCCATCGTCCAGCTGCTCTACACCCCGCTCGAACGGGTGCGCCGCCTCGCTTTCTTCGGCATGATCATCGGCCTTGCCGCGATCATCGGCCCGATCATCGGCGGCTTCCTGATCGAGCTCAACCTCTTCGGCCTCGGCTGGCGGCTGATCTTCCTGATCAACCTGCCGGTCGGCCTCTTCGCGCTCGCCATGGGCCGCGTGACGCTCCCCCGCACGGGTGAGGAACACAAAGGCCTCGCCATCGATCTTCCCGGCGCCGCGCTCTTCGCCGCAGGCTTCGGCCTGATCCTCCTCGCCCTGATCCAGGCGCACGACGATCTGGGTCTGGCGCCCGCAGCCGCGATCCTGTTCGGCGGTATCAGCGCCGTGGGCCTTGGCTGGCACCGCTCCGTCGCCCGCCGCGCAGCCGGGCTTCCGGCCATGATCGAACCCTCGCTCTTTGCCCTACCCACCTTCCGCTGGGGCGTGATCGCCGCGATGGCGTTCAACAGCAGCTCGGTCGGCTTCCTGATGATCTTCGCCGTCGCGTTGCAGCAGGGCCTTGCGCTAACCCCGCTGAAGACGGCGCTGATCCACATTCCTTTCGGCCTCGGCGTGATGGTGGCAGTTGCCCTGCTTGTCCCACGTCTGCTGCCAAAGCTCGGGCGCCTCCTGCCCATGGCGGGCGGCATGCTGATGGCGGCTGGCATCGTCAGCACCCTCGCGCTGATCCATGCGCGGGTTGAAGGCGGGCCGCTGCTCATCGCCACCCTCGCGCTCGCCGGGATCGGCTTCGGCACGCTCTCCGGCCCGCTAGGCCCCATCGTCGTCTCCGAAGTTCCGCGCACCCACGCCGGCACCGCCAGCGCGACGATGCGCACCGCGCAGCAGCTTGGCGGCGCACTCGGCATCGCCTTGGTCGGCTCGGCCTACTTCGCGGTTGCCGGACATGACGCGGCGGCGCGGCTCGCCGGTCTGGTCCCCGGCGCGATCATGGTCGCAGCGCTCCTCTCGATTGCGGTGCTCGCCGTCTCGCGCTTGCCCTCCACTCTGTTCGCGACCGAGCGCAAGCCAGCAGCGGATTGACCTGCCGCCGCTTCATAGGCATTGTTGATCCGAAGTGAACTAAACCCATCTGTCAAACAGATAGATAACCATCGCGGGAGATTATATGGACGTCAAACCTGTGCGCCGCATTGTCACCGGCCACGATGCGGAAGGTCGCGCGATCATCCAGGAAGACGGCGCCCCGCCCCGCGTCCAGCAAGTCGGCGGCGCGATCGGGCCGATGTTCCACGAAGTCTGGAACACGCAGGCCACCCCCGCACCCATCGACGCAGCCTCGGGCGAACCCGCCGAAGCCGGTGTGGTCCTCGCTCCGCCGAAAAACGGCACCCGCATCCGCGTGCTCGACATTCCGCCCGAAGGCGAGGGCATCCGCACCATGACGCCCGAGGAAGCTGCTGCGCACTTCGCCGAAATCGGCGCCGGCCATGCCTCCAACGCCGCCAAGGCAGGCGCGCGCCACGCGCTGATGCACCGCACCGAAACCATCGACTACGGCATTGTCATCGAAGGCGAACTCGTGCTGATCATGGATGAGGGCGAAACCACCGTCTATCCGGGCGATATCGTGATCCAGCGCGGCACCAACCACGGCTGGGCCAACCGCTCCGACAAGAATTGCCGCATCGTCTTCGTGCTGATCGACGGCGAATTCGCGCCGGAGCTCAAGGCATGAGGCTAGCCACTCTGCGCGACGGCACGCCCGATGGCGCGCTGGCGCTCGTCTCGGCGGACGGGGAGCGTGCGCTGCGCGTCGGCGGCCATCTCCTCGGCGCGATGGAGGACTGGCCCTCGACCGAAGCGAGGCTCAAGGAAGCCGAAGCCCGCCTCAACGCCGGCGATGGCGAGCCGACCGACGACGTGACCTTCGCCGCGCCGCTCCCGCGCACCTGGCAGTGGCTCGATGGCTCGGCCTTCACCACGCACGGCGATCTCATGGCCGTAGCCTTCAAGCACGATCCCCACGAAGGGGACCGCCCGCTCATGTACCAGGGCCTGTCCGACCGGTTCTACGGCCCTGCTGATCCCGTCCCCTTCCCCGCCATCGAACACGGCATCGATTTCGAAGGCGAGTTCGGCGTGGTGGTCGATGCCGTGCCGATGGGCACCAGCGCCGCAGAAGCGATGAAGCACATCCGGCTGATCGTGCAGATCAATGATTGGTCGCTGCGTGCCATCGCCCCCATCGAAATGAAGACCGGCTTCGGCTGGATTCAGGCCAAGCCGGCCTGCTCGATGGCCCCCTTCGCCGTCACGCCCGATGAACTCGGCGAGGCATGGAAGGACGGGCGCGTCGGTCTCGATCTCATCATCGACTGGAATGGCAGCGAAGTCGGCCGGGCCAACGGTGCCCCGATGGCCTTCGGCTTCCACGAACTCGTCGCCCATGCCGCGCTTACCCGCGATCTTGTTGCCGGAACGGTGATCGGCTCGGGCACCGTCTCCAACGCCAACTACGCCGAAGTCGGCTCCAGCTGCATATCGGAAATCCGCGCGATCGAGATCATCGCCCACGGCGCGCCGCAAACGCCGTTCATGGCCTTCGGCGATACCGTGCGGATGACGGCGGTGGGCAGTTCGGGCCGCGCGCCCTTCGGCATGATCGACAGCGAAGTCGTGAAGGCCTAGCATTTCCGGGCCGCCCCGGTGTAGGATCAGCGAAGATTTTTCGCAGACCCACCGAGGCGGCCCGATACCCATGAGCAGACCCAAACGGGCCACCATTGTCGATGTTGCGCGCATGGCAGAAGTTTCGGCCAAAACCGTCAGCCGCGTTGTCAACAACGAGCCGCATGTCACCGAAGCGGTGAAAACCCGCGTGCGCGAGGCTATGCGCACGCTGCGCTATCACCCCAATGTCTCGGCCCAGGGCCTTGTCCGCAGCCGCTCCTACCTGATCGGCCTCGTCTACGAAAAGCCGAGCCCCAGCTACGTCGTCGAACTGCAGAAAGGCGCGCTCGAACGCCTCCACGGCGAGCGCTTCCGCCTTGTCGTGCTGCCGGTCGAATCCGTCACCGAGCGCGAGGATGAGATCATCGCGCTGCTGCGTTCCGCCGCGCTTGATGCCGTGCTGCTTGCCCCTCCCGCCTCGGACCACGCCGGACTGATGGCCGAACTGCGCGAAGTGGGCATGCCGTTTGCGCGCATCTCGCCCACCCGCCTGCTTGGCAATGGCCCCTCGGTCGCGATGGACGATGTCGCCGCCGCGCAGGAAGCCGCCGAACATCTCGTCGCGCTCGGCCACCGCCGCATCGGCGTGATCAAGGGCGATCCCAGCCACGCCGCATCCGATGCGCGCCTCGTCGGCACCATGCAGGCGCTCGCCAAGGCGGGCCTCACGCTGCACCCGGAACTGATCGAATCCGGCCTGTTCACCTTCGATTCCGGCCTCGCTGCCGCGCGCCGCCTGCTCGCGCTCGATCCGCCGCCCACCGCGATCCTCGCCCAGAACGACGACATGGCCGCCGCCACCGTCGCCGCCGCGCGCGAATGCGGGCTGCATGTGCCGGAAGACCTCTCGGTCGTCGGCTTCGACGATTCCGACATTTCGCGCGTAGTCTGGCCCCCGCTCACCACGATCCGCCAGCCGGTGGAAGACATGGCCTACAAGGCGATGGACATGCTGCTCCATGTGCTGAAGGGCGAACCCGAAGGCGGCGACATCCACCTCGCTCACGAACTCCTGATCCGCCGCAGCACCGCCCCGCCGCGCGCGGGATAGGACAACCGCAATCATCCCTTTTCGTCACCCCCGCGAAGGCGGGGGGCCAGAGCCGCACACACCGCGCAGGCCCCTCTGGATTCCCGCCTTCGCGGGAATGACGAAGTTGGTTGACCTGGGGTCCGGCTAGCCCGCCTCCACCGCCAGCGCCAGATCGTCGAACGACAGCAGCGCCGCACCCACCGCAGAGGCATCCTCTGCCAGCGCCGCCGCCATCACCGGGGCAATTGCGGGGGCATCGCGCCCGCCGCTGCGCAACAGGAGATTGGTGCGCTGCGTGAGCCGTTCGAGCAGCGGCATCGGCAGGCGCCCGCCCACCAGCACCACGCCCGGATTGATCAGCAGGTTCACCGCCACCAGCGGCTGCACCAGCGCGCGAGCGCATTCCTCGATCCACTCATCATGGATCCGCTGCAGAGCCGCATCGCCCGAAATCGCCTCGCCATGCGCAAAGGGCGATCGGTCAGCCTGTTGCAGCCGCCGGTTTAGGCCGGCAATCGAAACGATCGACTGCAGCGGTACCATGGCCCCACCTTCGCCCGGCACGCTCATGAAGCCGATCTCGCCGCTGCGCCCGTCCGCACCGCGATCATATTGCCCGCCCACCACCAGCCCGCCGCCAAGGCCATAGCTGATGAGGATGTAGAAGAAGCTCGCCTCCTTCTGCCCGCGCCCGAATTGCATCTCGCCGATGGCCGCCGCGGCCGCATCGTTCTCGATGAAGATCGGCCGGCCCAGCGGTTCGGCAAACAAGGCCTCGAGATTGGTGGCAGACCACTGCGCATAGTCCCCCGGCATGCCCGGCAGATCGATCACGCCGAGGCCATCGGGCAACGCAAGCCCGATCCCGGTGATCGCCGCTGCGCGCACACCCGCCATCGCCAGCAGCTTGTCGAGATTGCGGCGATAGAAGCTGCGCACCTGCTCGGGCAGCGCAAAGGCGATTTCCTGATCGAGCCGCGCTTTTACCGTTCCGGCGAAATCCGCCAGCACCATCGTGATGTGATCGCGGTCGACATTGAGCCCGATGGCATGCGCGCCCTCGGCATTGATCACCAGCCGCGTCGCCGGCTGCCCGCGTCCGCCGCGCTGCATGCCGGCGGTGCGCAGCAGGCCGCGCTCCATCAGGCGGCGGGTGATATTGGTGACGGTGGGATGCGCCAGCCCTGTCTGCCGCGCCAGTTCCGCCTTGGTCAGCGTGCCCTGCGCGCGGATGGCGCGCAGCACGATCCGGGTGTTGTGCGCGCCTGCATCCTCGATCGTCGCGCCGCGATAGCCGCTGCGCGTCAGCCCCAAATTCACGCCGTACCGCCCTCCAGCACATCGAGCGCGATCGCCAGCGCGCCCAGTGGCCCCGCCTGATCACCGAGCACCGGCGCCCCCACGCCGAACGAAGCCTGCGCATAGCCGCTCAGGCTTTCCCGCACGGCAGTATCGACCCGCGCCACCAGTTCGGGCCGGCTTGTCAGGACTCCACCGCCCAGTGCCACGCGCTCGGGTGCCCCGGTCAACACGATGGTATGGACGAGCCGTGCAAGAACATGGACGAATGGATTCCATATCGGATGCAATTCGTCCAGTGCCTCGCCCGGCACCCCCGCCCGCGCAGCAAGTGCTGGTCCTGCGATCAATCCTTCCACGCAGCCCCCGTGAAAGGGGCATATCCCGGGCGCATCGTCCCCCGGCATACGGTCGACAAAAATGTGCCCCATTTCACTGTGTGCGCGGCCCGCCATGGTCCGGCCGCCCACCACGAGCCCCACGCCGACCCCGGTGCCCACGGTCACGTAGGCATGATTCGCCATACCAACCGCGCCGCCCCAGCGCCCTTCCGCCAGGGCCGCGCCATTCACATCACTGTCGAGCCCGACCGGCAGGCCGTATCGGTCCCGCAAATGCGCCGCGAGGCTGAAGCCCTGCCAGCCCGGTTTGGGCGTGGCGAGGAACGTGCCGAAGTCAGGTGCCGCCCGGTCGGTACTGATCGGCCCGAAGGCGGCGACGCCGATGGCCTCGACTTCATGCGCGGCCACCCATTCATCGAGGATCGCGGTGAGATCGCCAACCGTCGCGCCTGCATCGCGCGTCGGCACCCGGCGCTGATCGATCACCTCGCGCCCCCGCGCCAGCGTGGCCACGCACTTGGTGCCGCCCAGTTCGAGGCCAGCAATCATGCCCCGCCCCAGGTTTGCTGGAAATTGGGCCGTCCTTTGAGCGCGGGATCGAGCAGGCGTGCCAGCATGTCCCCATGCGTCGGCGCGGCCTTGCGATAGCGTCCCATCACGTCGCTGATCTGCCCGATCACCCGCCGCACCTCGTCAAACGGCGCCGCATCGGCCAGCGGATCGAGCGCTTCGGGCACGATCCCCATGCCTGCCGCGACAAAGAACCAGCTGATATCAGCAAACAGCTCGCGCCGCCGCGAAACGATGCGGCCGGTGCGGCGGAAAAGGTCAAGCTTTGCCGCCAGCGTATCGGGAAGCGGATTGGCGCGGATCTCGTCCCAGAACGGCTCGCCATGCCGCCGGTTGGGCACGTAATGCAGCAGCAGGAAATCGCGGATATGCGCATATTCGTCCGCCGCCTCGCGGTTGTACGCCGTCGCCAGCGCGGGATCGCAGTGCCGGTCCGGGAAGTAGTCCAGCAGCCGGTTCAGCGCGGTGTGAATCAGATGAATGCTCGTCGATTCCAGCGGTTCCAGAAACCCGCTCGAAAGCCCGACAGCAAGGCAGTTCTTCACCCACATCGCCTTGCGGTGCCCCGCCGTGAACCGCAGGAACCGCGGCTCCGCCAGCGCCTCACCCAAGGCCGCACAGCGCAGCGTATCCGCCGCCGCGTCATCGCCGATAAATCGGCTCGAATAGACATAACCGTTGCCCACGCGCGACTGCAGCGGAATGCGCCAGCGCCAGCCCGCCTCGTGCGCGGCAGAGATCGTGTAGGGCGCGGGCGGCCCCACGGTGGCAGTCGGCATCGCCACCGCGCGGTCGCACGGCAGCCATTTCGTCCAGTCCTCGTAGCCTGCGTGGAGCGCGTCCTCGATCAGCAGCCCGCGAAACCCTGAGCAATCGATGAAGAAATCGGCCGCGATCCGCCGCCCGTCCTCAAGCCTGACCGCTGCAATCGCGCCATCATCCGCCAGTTCGCAGCCCGCGATCCGCGCATCGATATGCTCCACCCCGCGCGCGGCGGCATGCCGGTGCAGATATTGCGCCACCAGCCCTGCATCGAAATGCAGCGCATAGTTGAGCGCCCCGCCGGGATAGCTTCCGTCCGGCGGCGGGAATGCGAACTTCCCGTCTTCCGCCAAGGCAATCGCAGGGCACAGATCGGCAAAGCTTTCGCCGTGCCCCGCCGCCTTGTTCTTCCACCAGTAGTGGTGAAACGGCCGCTGGTTGATCGTCACGCCCAGATTGCCGAAGGGATGCCAGTAGGAATGGCCCCGCTCCAGCCAGTCATCAAAGCGGATCGCCAGCTTGAACGTCGCTTGGCAATGGCGAATGAAATCAATCTCATCCACGCCGCAGTTCGCCAGAAACTCGAACACCGGCGGGATCGTCGCCTCACCCACGCCGACAGTGGGCACGTCGCTCGATTCAATCAGCGTGATCTTGCAGCCAGTCGGCGCGAGCACGGCGGAAAGCAGCGCTGCCGCAGACCAGCCCGCCGTGCCGCCGCCGACGATCAGGATCGAGCGCAAGGGTTCAGGGGTCATCATAGGTCCGGTCCGATGCTGGCGGTCATCCGGCCGCAACACAATATCTCCCTGGAATGCGCCTCACAAGAAAGGGGGGAAGGCCCGCAAAGGCCCTCCCCCCAAGAGGCTCCGAGGGAGGTGGAGCTAAGGTCAGAAGTTGAACTTCACACCGGCGAAGATCCGGCGCGAGCCCGATTCATACCGGAACGGCAGCTCGGGGAACTGCAGGTAGGTCTTGGTGTTTTCCTTGTTCAGGTTGATGCCTTCGAGGAACACGTTGAAGTTCGGCGTCACCTGATAGGAAATCTGCCCGTCGAGCTGGCCATAGGGCTTCTGGTAGATGCCCAGCGTGCGCGTCACGCCGCCATCACCGAAGCCGAAATTGCCGAGGTACGATTTCGAGCGCCACGAGTAGGAGGCGCGCGCCGCGAACCCGTGCTTCTCGAAATAGACCTGCCCGTTGAACGAGTGCTTCGAAACGCCCGGCAGCGGCAGCCCCGTCTCGAAGTCATTGCTGAACTCGGTGCTCGTGTCAGAGAAGGTGTAGTTCGCGGTGAAGCCAAGGCCGAACGGGAAGGCATATTGTGCCGCCAGTTCGAATCCCTTGACCCGGCCGCCCTTGCCGTTGACCGGCTGCGACACCGGGCCGACACGCCCGCCTGCCTGGTCGCTCACGAAGACCGGCACGGTCTGCGTCACGACGAAGCTGTCCACTTCCTTCCAGAACACGCCCGCCGAAAGCAGCCCCTGCCGGCCGAAGTAGTATTCAACGCCGAGATCGAACTGGTAGGCCCGGAACGGATCGAGCGTGGCGTTGCCGCGGCTGCCGCTGGTGAACAGGAACTTGTCGGTCGCCGCATCGCGGGTGAAGTCGGTGGCAAAGCCCCGGCCCAGATCGAACAGCGGCTGGCGCGAGGTCACGCGAGCTGCCGAGGCACGCACCTTGATGTCCTGCGCCGCATCGACCACCACGTTCACGCTCGGCAGGAAGTCGGTGTAGGACCGCTGAACACTCGATGTGTCGAAGTCCTTCACCACGCCGTTCCAGCTGTCGGTGCCCCAGTAAGTCGGGTTCGCGGTGCCCTGGTTCTGGTCCACCTTCAGCTGGGTGTTGACGATGCGCAGGCCAACGTTGACGTGGAAGCTATCATCCTTGCCGCCGATATCGGCCATGACATAGCCGGTCTTGGTCTCCTCCTTCACGAAGAAGGTCTGAAGCGGATCCTCGAAGAAGCTGAACGGCGTGGACGGATAGAGGTTCTGGATCCACTTGAGCGCATTGACCATCTGCGCGCGGTTCTGGATCAGCACCTTGCCGCCCGGCACGTTGGGATTGACCAAGGTCTCGACCCGGCCCGCATTGCTTGTGAACGTGTCATAGGGCGTGATCAGCGCGGGCGAATTGCCGAAGCGGCTGCACCCGGCGAAGGCGGCGGGCTTGTTCGCTTCCGGCAGGTCGCAGATCTTGTAGCCGATCGCGCCGTCCTGGAAGTAGCCATAAGGCGTGTAGTTGTAGTTGAAGGTGGGATCGCGCTCGGCCAGCGGGATCTTGGTCGCGTCGATCTCGCCCTTGCCTGAATAGTCCGCCAGATAGCGGCCCGAGGTGAAATCAACCGTGCGCTGGCCATAGCGGAAGCCCGCGCTCAGCGTGATCTTGCCCTTTTCCGAAGGATCGACATCCCAGGCAAGGTCGGTGCGGATCGAGTGCCCCTTGATCTTTGAGCGGTCCCCGAAGGCCCAGTGCGACTTGAAGAAGCCATTGGCCGGGTTGCTGAACAGATCCTGCGGGCTGCCCGGCGCGATGCCGAACTTGGGGAAAGCGCCGTTGCTGTACGTGAAGTCGAATGTTGCAGGCGCCGCGCTATTGAGCGCCACGCCGTCCTGCAGCGGTCCGCCCACCGCACCCTGCCGCACCGTATACTTGGTGAAGCGCACGTCGTTGTTGGCAACGTCGCGGAAGAGGCTGCCGGTCGAGTAAGTCGCCTCGACATTGGCACGGAAGTTCGAGCCGTTGTCGAACTTGGTGCCGAACTGCAGGTTGTCAGACTTGATGCTCGACTCGTCCACCACCGAGATGGCCTCGGCCGACTGCGCACGGATGGTGCCGCTTTCCAGCACGCCATTGCTGTTGATCTTGTAGCCCGGCAGCAGGCCAAGCGATTCGCCCTGACCGAACGGGAATTTCACCGAACCCTCGCGCGTGTCCACCTTGAGATCGGAGTGGAAGTACTGGAGGTCCATGCTCAGCGTATCGGTCGGGCGATAGGCGAGGCCCACCGAAACGCCCCAGCGCGTGCGATACTGGTCGCGGTCCGTCACATAGCGGTATTCGGGCGCGTAGTAGTTGGTCGGCACCGTCGCCGTATCGCGGCGGCCCGCGCCGAAGGCCCAGTTGCCGCGGTTCTCGCCGCCCAGAATGTCGTAGTGGCCGTTGGTCTTGCTGTAGCTGCCGGAGACGATGATGCCGAACTTGTCGTTGAAGTTGTAGCTCGCGACGACCGCGCCGGTCGGCTTCCAGCCATCGATGCCATTGGCCTTGTTGAGCCGCGCGTTGCCCGCCACGGTCAGGCCGTTCTTGAGATCGAGTGGATTGCGCGTCTTGAGATTGACGATACCGCCCAGGCCGCCTTCCAGCAGCGAGGCATTGGGCGACTTGAACACCTCGACGCCGCCGATCAGTTCGGAAGGCACGCTTTCAAGGCTGTCGGTGCGAGTGAAGTTGCCCTCGCCCACCTTGAACACTTCCTGGCCCGTCACGAAGAGCTCGTTGTTGAGCACGGTCAGGTTCTGCTCGAGGCCGCGGATGCGCACCTTGGTGCCCTGCCCGTTCTCGCGGTCGATCTGGATGCCCGGCAAGCGCTGCAGCGATTCGGTTATGTTCTGGTCGGGGAACTTGCCGATGTCCTCGGCGCTCACCGATTCGATGATGAGGTTGGAATTGCGCTTGGCATCAAGCGCAGCGGCCAGCGACTGGCGGAAGCCGGTGACGACGATCGGCGCGGCGCCCTCATCTGCTGCAGCGGTATCGGCCTGCTGCGGCCCCGAACCTTGCGCAGCCTGCGCGGCGGCATTGCCCGCAACCAGCAGCGCCATGATCGACGCGGCGCCCATAAGCCCCTTCTTAGACAGCACGGCCCTTGGACGTGCGATGCGATCAGACATGGTCTCTCCCCTTGCAAGTTGAGCGGCAGCCCCCGCTTTGAACGGGGTGCTGCCGCCTTTCTGATTATCCGGCTACCCGCAGTGCGGATTTGGCCGGAGGCGTGTGGCATGGTTGAAATACGATCATCTTCGCCGTATTGTCAACGTTGTCATTCACATTACGTCATCATAATGTATTATTATATTGCCCCGAGAAGGTTCACGAGACCCGGGCAACGGAGAGGAAAGCCAAGGAATGAAGCGGATTTCGCACCGGAACGGCCACATTGCAGCGACAGCCTGGGCGGTAGCCATCGCGGCCTGTCTCACGCCGGCCGCACTCCTTGCAGCGCCCTCCGTTGCCGCGAGCGACTCGGCCGCCAGCGTCCATCCGGAGCAATGGCCGCGAATCGCCTGGCCCAAGGTCGTCACGGACGCGGACGAGCTGAAAATCGCGTCGCTTCTCAAGCAGATGGATGCCGCCTGCAAAGTCGGGCAAGTGATCCAGGGCGATATCGCGAGCCTCACGCCGGAGGACGTGGCGCGCTACAATCTCGGCTCGGTGCTCAATGGCGGCAATTCGGGGCCGGGCGGCAACGACCTCGCGCCCGCCTCGGAATGGCTGAAGTTCGCTGACAAGTTCTACGCCGCCTCGATTCGCGGCCGCCCCGGCTGCCCGGCGATTCCCGTGATCTGGGGCACCGATGCTGTCCACGGCCATTCCAACATCATTGGCGCCACGCTGTTCCCCCACAATGTCGGCCTGGGCGCGATGCGCGATCCCGATCTGATCGAGAAGATCGGCGCCGCCACCGCCGCCGAAATCCGCGTCACCGGGCAGGAATGGACCTTCGCCCCCACCGTCACCGTGCCGCAGGATTGGCGCTGGGGCCGCGCCTACGAAGGCTATTCGTCCGATCCCGCGCTCGTCGCCAGCTATGTCGGCCGGATGGTGCGCGGCTTGCAGGGCCCGCCGACGACAGGCCGCGTGCTCGCAGGCCCCCACGTCATCGCCAGCACCAAGCACTTCCTAGCCGATGGCGCGACGAAGGACGGCCACGATCAGGGCGATGCGCAGATCGACGAGACCACCCTTCGCCTCGTCCATGGCGCGCCCTATCTTCCAGCGATCGAAAACGGCGTCGCAACGGTGATGACCAGCTTCTCCAGCTGGAACGGGGTCAAGATCGCCGGCAACAAGGGCCTCGTCACCGATGTGCTCAAGGACCGCCTCGGCTTCGGCGGCTTCGTCGTCACCGATTGGAACGCGCACGGCCAGATCCCCGGCTGCACCAATGCAAGCTGCCCGCAGGCACTCCTCGCCGGGGTCGACATGTACATGGCGCCCGATAGCTGGAAGCCGCTCTATGGCAGCCTGCTGAAACAGGTCCAGGACGGCACTGTGCCGATGGCCCGGCTGGACGACGCCGTCAGCCGCATCCTGCGCGTCAAACTGCGCCTCGGCCTGTTTGAGATGGGGGCGCCTTCCACTCGGCCTTTGGCGGGCCAGTGGAACCTCCTCGGCAGCGCCGAGCACCGCGCCATCGCCCGCGAAGCCGTGCGCAAGTCGCTGGTCCTGCTCAAGAACACCGGCGTCCTTCCGCTGAAGCATGGCGCGCGTCTGCTTGTCGCGGGCGATGGTGCAGATGATGTTGCGCGCCAGTCCGGCGGCTGGACGATCACCTGGCAGGGCACCGGCCTGACGCGCGACCAGTTCCCCGGCGCGACGACGCTGTGGGAGGGCCTCAAGGCGGCGGCCGAAGCTTCCGGCGGCAGCGCGCAGCTCGCGCCCGATGGCCGCTTCACCCAAAAGCCCGATGCCGCCATCGTGGTCTTCGGCGAAACGCCCTATGCCGAGTTTCAGGGCGATATCCGCTCGCTCCAGCTGCGCAGCGATCTCACCGGCCCACTCGCCACGATGAAGGCTCTGAAAGCGCAAGGCATCCCCGTCGTCGCGGTCATGCTCACCGGCAGGCCCTTGTTCGTGAACCCGGAACTTAACGCCGCCGATGCCTTCGTCGTCGCCTGGTTGCCGGGATCGGAAGGCGGCGGCGTCGCCGATGTGCTCTATGCAAAGGATGGCGCGGACTTCACCGGCCGCCTCCCCACCGCATGGCCGCGCACCGCGCGCACCGGCGATGATCCGCTCTTCGCCTATGGCTACGGCCTGTCGATGGCCGGCGGACCCGCACCATGGACGGCCTTGCCCGAAGATCCCGGCGTCGCGCCGGAAGCTCTGCCCGGCGTCTTTCTCCAGCGCGGTCAGGCCGCGCCCGGCTGGTCGCTAGTGCTGACCGATCCCGCCGCCGCGCCGCACACCGTCGGCCCGGTCCCCGCCGCCACGCCGGGAGGCCGCCTGACCATCACCGCAATCGACAAGGATGTGCAGGAAGGCGCACGCCGCATCACGCTCGCCGCCGGGTCGCAGCCCGCCACCATCGCGCTCGAAGCCGCCACGCCGCAGGATCTTGCGCGAGAAACCAACGGAGATGTCCTGCTGCTGATCAACCTGCGGCTCGATGCCCGGCCCGGCGCGCCGGTCACCCTGTCCGCGCATTGCGCCAGCGGCCCCTGCGGTGCGCCGGTGGCGCTGCCCGAACTCGCCGCCATGCCCCTCGGCACATGGCAGACCTTCGCCGTCCCGCTGAAGTGCCTGCTTCCGGCGGGATCGGCGAGCCAGACCGTCTCAAGCCCCCTCGTACTCACCACGCGCGGCTCGCTCTCGTTCGGTCTTGCCAGCGTGACGCTGGGCACGAAGGGCGATATCCTCGCCGGGTGCAAGTCGGTGCCTAAATAATGCATCTATTATGCATTTTAATTTATGGATGACGTGCTAAATTGATTGCGTTGTCAGATGTCCGGGCAAGAACGCTCGGGTACGGGGAGAGAGACATACCATGCCGAGATCCCAGCGCCATCTGGCGCCGCTCCTCCTTGCAGCGAGCGTCCTCAACGCAACGCCGCTCTGCGCCGAAGTGCCTGACAACGGCGGCCCCTACAATGTCCGCATCCTCGAAGGCGGCATCGGGATCGAGCGCGAACTCCCCGCTGCCAGCCCGATCCTCGCAGCGGGCGCCGCCTTCACGCTGTCCGCATGGGTTCAGCCCAGCCGCATCCAGCCCGGCGAAGTCACCCTGATCGAGCAGGGCCGCCGCGCCCTCGTCCTCGTCGATGGCCGCCCGGCCCTGCGGCTGGACCAAACCCTGCTGGCCGCCGCCGCCCCCCTCCCCGCTGGACGCTGGAGCCAGCTCACTGCCACTTATGACGGCAAGACGGCACGCCTCTTCATCGACGGCAAACCCGCTGGCCAGCAAACCGCCGCCAGCCCCGCCGCCGATCCCCGCATCGCCATTGCCCCGCCGCTGCCCGGCAAGCCGCACTTCGCCGGAGCACTCGCCGCCGCGCAAATCGATGACGCGCTCGGCGATCCCGCCGCGCTTTTCGCCGCCCGTCCGGATTTCGCCACCATCCAGTTCCGCGATGTCGGGGTCGGCTGGCCGTTCCAGCGCAAGGCCAATATCGGCCTCACCGAGCAGCAGGACCCCTGGCTGCTCCCACATGCCAAGACGCCGCCCGGCGCCCCGCGCGCCGTGCCCATCACACCCCTGCCCGCACTCGCCCCCACCGCCCCAAGCCAGTGGCAGGTCAATGGCTGGAAACTGATCCCCGCCCCCGATCTCGGCCCGGCTGACGGTGCCGCCCTGTCCCGCCAAGGCGTCGATACCGCCAATTGGCTCGCCGCCCGCGTCCCCGGCACTGTTCTCGCCACCATGGTCGACCGCGGGATCTATCCTGACCCCTATTACGGCCTCAACAACCTCGCGATTCCCGAAAGCCTCGCCCGGCAGGACTACTGGTATCGCACCAGCTTCACGGTCCCTGCGGAAGCCGCTGGCAAGGCCCTCGCCCTGCGCTTCGACGGCATCAACTACGCCGCGGAAGTCTGGATCAACGGCGCGCGGCAAGGCTCAACCAAAGGCGCGTTCTCCCGCGGCCGTTTTACCTTCACGCCCGCAGTAGGCGAAAACGTCGTCGCAGTGCGCGTCAGCCCCCCGCCGCACCCCGGCATTCCGCATGAACAGTCCGTCAAAGGCGGCGTCGGTGAAAACGGTGGCCAGCTCGCCATCGACGGGCCGACGTTTGTCGCCACCGAAGGCTGGGACTGGATCCCTGGCATCCGCGATCGCAACACCGGCCTCTGGCAGGGCGTCACGCTGGAAGCCACCGGCCCGGTGCGCCTCGGCGATCCCCATGTCATCACCGACCTGCCCTTGCCGCGCACCGATAGCGCAGACATCACGATCACGGTGCCCCTCACCAACACGGCCAGCCAGTCCGTCCCGCTCACCGTCACCGCCAAAATCGGCGAGATCACTCTCACTCGCGCGCTCACCGCCGCCCCCGGCGAAACCACCGTCACCTTCTCGCCCCGGACCGACCCCGCACTTCACATCGCGAACCCGCGCCTGTGGTGGCCCAACGGCTACGGCGATCCCGCACTCTACAGTCTGTCCATCAGCGCCGCCGCCAACAGCGCGCCGTCAGACACCCGAACCCTTCGCTTCGGCATCCGCGAAATCAGCTACGAACTCTCGCTGTTCGGCAGCGATGGCCGCCTGAACCGCGTCGAAGTCGATCCCACCGATGCCAAACCCGGCGAACTCCCGCTGATCGACGTCCGTCACGCCGCCATCAAGCAAACCCCGCTAGGCTGGGCGCAAAGCCTGACGCCAGCGGGGGAAAAGTCCCCCGCAGTCCGCCCCGTCCCGCCCTCCATCGCGCTCCCGCACCTCACCTTGCGCGTCAACGGCGTCCGCATCGCCGTGCGCGGTGGCAGCTGGGGCATGGACGATGCGATGAAGCGCTTCGGCCGCGCCGAACTCGAACCCTATTTCCGTCTTGAGCGGGAGGCCCACATGAACGTGATCCGCAACTGGATGGGCAACAACACCGAGCCTGCGTTCTACGACCTAGCCGACGAGAACGGCATGATGATCCTCAACGACTTCTGGCAGTCCACGCAGGATTTCCAGATCGAGCCCGAGGACCCCCAGCTCTTCCTCGCCAACGCGGCAGACACCATCGCGCGCTATCGCAATCACCCGAGCATCGTGGTCTGGTTCGGCCGCAACGAGGGCGTGCCCTACCCCGCGCTCAACGAAGGCCTCGATGCGCTGGTCACGAAGCTCGATGGCACGCGCTGGTACACCGGCTCGTCCAACGTCGTGAACCTGCAGGGCTCCGGCCCCTACAATTACCGCCCGCCCCAAGGCTATTTCACCGATCTCGCCTCAGGCTTCTCGGTCGAGACCGGCACGCCGTCGCTCGCCACGCGCGAAGCGATCGAGGCCAGCGTCCCTGCCGCCGACCGCTGGCCGCTCGGCGATACGATGGCCTACCACGACTGGCACTTCAGCGGGAACGGCGACACGCGCACGTTCATGGATACGCTGGCCCAGATGTTCGGCCCAGCAACCAGCCTCGCCGACTTCGAGCGCAAGGCGCAGATGATGAACCTCGAAACGCACAAGGCGATGATGGAGGGCTTCGTCGGCCACCTCTGGACGAAGAACTCCGGCCGCCTGTTCTGGATGACGCACCCCTCGTGGCCGTCAAACGCCTGGCAGCTCTACAGCTCAGATATGGACACCCACGCTGCTTACTACGGCGCCCGCGCCGGGGCCGAGCCGGTGCATGTGCAGATCAATCTGCCGGACAACCAGCTCATGGTGATCAATACCACGCGAGGCGATCTGCCGGACCTCACTGCCAAAGTGCGCGTCACCGATCTAGCGGGCCGCACCTTGCTGCAGAAAGAGCAGACACTTGCGGCGCCCGCCAACGCCGCCACACCCGCAGGCACGGTCGATCTTGCCCCGCTGATGGACAAGGGCGGCATGGTCCTCGTCGCGCTCGAACTGATCGATGCGAAGGGCGCCGTCCTCAGCCGCAACCTCTACTGGCGGGGGCGCGATCCGTCCGCCTATCGCGAACTCGGCTCAATGCCCGCTGCCGCCATCAGCATGAAAGCGCAGTCGGGCCAGCAGCAAGGCGCCGACCGACCGCTGATGCTCACCCTCGCCAACACCGGCAAGACCCCCGCGCTCGCGATCAAGCTCACCGTCCTCGACAAGTCCGGGGCGCGCGTTCTGCCCGCCTATTTCGAGGACAACTACGTTTCGCTGATGCCCGGCGAAGCACGCATGATCACAGTGCGGGTGCCAGCCAGCGCCAAGCCCGCCAGCATTGCGATCCGAGGCTGGAACACGCCCGATCGCAAGGTGAAAATCGCGCCGTGAGGGACAACCTCCCCACCCTCGTCATTCCCGCGAAGGCGGGAATCCAGAGCGGCATACCATAGCGCCAACCGCCCTGGATTCCCGCCTTCGCGGGAATGACGAACGGAGGGAGCGGCACACCCGGACTTGCGCCGGGGTCCCGCTAACCGTCCCCTCAAGCCTTCGCCTGATCCCTGATCGGCAGACTGCGCACGCGCTTGCCCGTCAGCGCAAACAGCGCGTTGGCCAGCGCTGGCGTTGCGGGTGGCAGGCCCGGCTCGCCGATCCCGCCCATTTCCGCGCCGCTGCTGATGAAGTGCACGTCGACCGTCGGCGCATTGGCCAGCTTGAGCACTTCATAGTCGCTGAAGTTGCTCTGTTGCACCGCGCCCTTGTCGACGGTGATCGCCTCACCGATGCCGGACGAAAGCCCCATCACCAGCCCGCCAAGGATCTGCCCTTCGGCCGCCACCGGGTTCACCACCGTGCCGCAATCGACCACGGCAAAGGCCTTGTGCACCTTGGGTGTGCCGTCCTCGGCCAGCGAGGCCTCGATCACCTGGCCGACGATCGTGTTGAAGCATTCGACCACCGCCACACCGCGTGCGCGGCCCGGTTCGAGCGGGGAACCCCAGCCGCTGCGCTTGGCCACTTCCTCCAGCACCGTCCGATGCCGCCCGGGCTTCAAGTGCTTGAGGCGGAATTCCACCGGATCGGCGCCCGCCAGATGCGCAAGCTCGTCCATGAAGCTCTCGGTCGTGAAACCGTGCTGCGTGGCGTTGACCGAACGCCATGCGCCGACGGTCTGGTTCGAGACCTGCTTAAAGTGCCGCCGCGCCACAGCCGGCACATCATAGAAGAACGGCACTTCGCGCAGGCCATCCTCTGGCTGGGCGAAATCGTTGCGCCACGCCGTGATCCTGCCATCGGCCCCGAGCGCTGCAGTCAGCTTCGCCGAGCTTTGCGGACGGTATGCGCCTTGCGACACTTCCTCCTCGCGCGACCAGATCAGCTTGACCGGGAACGGCACCTGCATGGCAACCCGCGCCACCTGATCGACGATCTCCATGTACATCGGCAGACGGCGGCCGAAACTGCCACCGATCAGCATAGGATGGAACGTCACCTTGTCCGCGCCGAGGCCCGCCGCGGTGGCCGCTGCCGCCTTTGCGCCCAGCGGGTCCTGCATCCCGCCCCACAGATCGAGGTGCCCGTCCCTGTAGTGCGCCGTCAGCGCAAAGGGCTCCATCATCGCGTGGTGGAGGAAGGGCATCTTGTAGTCGGCATCGAGCAGTTTCACGCCGTCAGCCTTGAGCGCGGCATCGACATCGCCTTCGCCTGCGGTCTTGGTCGGCTTGCCCTCGGCGCGCAGCTTGTCCTGCTCGGCGAAGATCGTGGCCGTGGTGATGAGCCCGTTGCCGCCGTCGCTGAACTTGGGCGCCAGCGCGCGGGCGCCTTTCAGCGCCTGCCAGTAGCCCTTGGCAACCACCACGACGGCGCTTTCAAGGCTGATCACCTTCTCGACGCCGCCAACCGCCATGGCCGGTGCCGGATCGACCGAGAGCAGCTTGCCGCCGCGCACCGGCGCGGCGATGACCGTCGCCACCCGCATGCCGGGCTTCACCACGTCCATGCCGTATTGCGCGGTGCCGTTGACCTTGGCCGGAATGTCGAAGCGCGGGACCGACTTGCCCATGTGCTTGAAGTCTTTGGGGTCCTTCAGCGCCACCTTGGTGGAAAGACTCCGCGTCGCCGCCTCCGCCGCCAGTTCGCCATAACGCAGCGACTTGCCGGACTTGGCGTGGAGCACCTTGCCGTCCGCCGTCGTCAGCTCGCCAGCCGGAACGCCCATGCGCCCCGCTGCCGTCTCGATCAGCGCCTGACGCGTGCCCGCGCCGAGCACGCGCAGCCCCTGCTGCCCGGTGAAGCGCAGCGCCGAAGAGCCGCCGGTGATCTGCAGGTTGAGCTGGCGCGCGACCATGCCCAGCAGCGACATCGGCATCGCGCCGATGATGCCGGGATAGCCGCTCATTTCGGAAAGGAAGCCCTTGCCCAGCACGGCATTGGCAAAAGCCGCTTCCGCCGGTGCCGAGACGACCGAGAGCTTGCTCCAATCAGCATCCAGCTCCTCGGCCAGCATCTGCGCAAGGCCGGTGTTCGAGCCCTGCCCGATATCGGTGTGCGGCGAATAGATGGTGACGGTGTCGTCCTCGCCGATGCGCAGCCAGGTGCCGAAATTGTGTCCACCAGTGCCGTCGGTCAGCTTGGCGGCCTGCGACTTGGCCGAGCTGTCGCCATACTGGACTGCGAAGATGCCGCCGCCAACCAGTGCCGCGCCGCCAATCAGGAATGTTCTGCGGATCATGCCCATGTGCTTGCTCCTCAGGCGGGGGTTGCGGGGGTGGTCGCGGGCGTGGCAGCAGGGGCCGGAGCCGCTGCCGTGCCGGCCACATCGTGGATCGCCGCGCGGATGCGGGGATAGGTCCCGCAGCGGCAGATATTGGTCATCGCCGCATCGATATCGGCGTCGGTGGGCTTGGGCGTCTTCGCCAGCAGCGCGGCCGCTGCCATGATCTGGCCCGATTGGCAGTACCCGCACTGCGGCACCTGATGCGCGGTCCACGCCTGCTGCAAGGCCGTCAACGTGCCCTCTGCCCCGGAGAGGCCCTCGATCGTGGTAATCGATTTTCCGGCCACATCGCTTACGGGCACGCTGCACGATCGGGTGATTTCGCCGTCAACATGCACGCTGCATGCACCGCAGGCTGCGATCCCGCACCCGAACTTGGTGCCGGTCATCCCCAGCTCCTCGCGGATGGCCCAAAGCAGCGGCGTATCCGGCTCGACCGCGAAGCTGACCGGCTTTCCGTTAACCTTTGCCTCGATAGCCACGATTTACCACTCCCCTGGAAGCAATCACTGCGTTGCGTGTCGCAATAGGTCGCTTTTAGCAACGGATTTCAGCCTGCGCCACTGGCAACACGGCCCCTCCCCAAGTATGTCGGAATTGCTCCAACCGCTGGGGGGCCCTCACTGCACCGCAGCAACGGTTGCGCTGTAACCGGCATGCCCATACTTTGAAGGCGTGCGCCGAATCATCCTCCCCCCGCTTTTCGCAACTGCGGCGCTCGCCGCCTGCTCCCCCTCAGCCCCGCCTCCGCCGCCCAAGCCCCATGTCTCGGTTGCCGTGCCGCTCAAGCGTCAGGTCGTGGACTGGGATGACTATGTAGGCCGGTTCGAGGCGGTCCAGGATGTGGAGATCCGTCCGCGTATCTCCGGCGCGGTCGATAGCGTGAACTTCCGCGAAGGCGTTGAGGTGTCCAAGGGCCAGGTGCTCTTCACGATCGATCCGCGCCCCTATCGCGCCGCCGCGCAGCAGGCCCGCGCCGATCTCGCCAAGGCGCAGGCGCTCGTCACCAATGCCCGCACCGAGCTGGCCCGCGCGCAGAAACTCGTCGATGCGCAGGCGATCAGCCGCGAGGAGTTCGAGACCAAGGAAGCCAATCTGCGCAGCGCCGTGGCCGCAGCCGGGGCGGCCCGCGCCAACCTTGAGGCGAAGTCGCTCGATCTGTCCTTCACCACGATCCGCTCGCCGATCAGCGGCCGCATCTCGGACAAGCGCGTTTCGATCGGCACCTACGTTGCCGCCGGGCAGACGGTGCTGACCCGCGTCGTCACCGTCAATCCGATCCGCTTCGCGTTCGAAGGCGCGGAAACCTTCTACCTCAAATATGTACGCCAGGCCCAATCGGGCGAGCGCGAATCCTCGCGCTATGCCCCCAATCCGGTCGACATCAAGCTTGCGGATGAAACGAACTATCGCTGGCACGGGTTGATGAAGTTCGTCGACAACGCGATCGACCGCAATTCGGGCACGATCCGCGCCTTTGCCGAAGTCGACAATCCCACCGGCTTCCTCGTCCCCGGCATGTTCGGCCGCGCCCGCCTGCTTGGTTCGGGCACCTACAGCGCGCTGCTGGTGCCCGATGAATCCATCGTAACCGACCAGACCCGCCGCTTCGTCTATGTCGTCGGCAAGGATGGCAAGACCGTCCAGCGCAACGTCGAAACCGGCCCGCTCGTCGAAGGCCTGCGCGTGATCAAGACAGGCCTGGCGCCCAGCGAGAAGGTCATTCTCGATGGCCTCGCGCGGCTCCAGCCGGGCATGGACGTCGATGCCAAGGTCATCCCGCTGAAGCCCCGCGCGGCGGCGGATTCGCCTGCTTCCAATGCCATCAAGGCACCTGCTGCGGCCGAGGCAACGGCCAAGTAATGCGCCTGCCGCATTTCTTTATCGACCGGCCGATCTTCGCGGCGGTGCTGTCGATCCTGATCGTCATCATCGGGGCGATCGCCTATCCCTCGCTGCCTGTCGGCCAGTATCCGGAAATCGCCCCGCCCACCGTCGTCGTCTCGGCCAACTACCCCGGCGCAACCGCCGAAACCCTGGCCGAAACCATCGCCGCCCCGCTCGAGGAATCGATCAACGGCGTCGAGAACATGATCTACATGCAGTCGTCCTCCACGGGCGACGGCAATGTCTCGATCACCGTCACCTTCAAGGCTGGCACCAATGTCGATCAGGCGCAGGTGCTGGTGCAGAACCGCGTCGCCACGGCAGAGCCACGCCTGCCCGAGGAAGTCCGCCAGATCGGCGTGACGGTGCGCAAGAACTCGCCCGACCTGCTCATGGTGATGAACCTCTATTCGCCGGACAAGTCGCTCAGCCAGCAATATGTCGCCAACTATGCAACCCTGCAGGTGGTCGACCGGCTGAGCCGCGTGCCCGGCGTGGGCGGCGTGCGCATCATCGGCGGGCGCGATTACAACATGCGCGTGTGGATCGATCCCGATGCCGCCGCCAGCCGCAATCTCACGGTGGACGAGATCATCGCCGCGATCCGCGCCCAGAACGCGCAGGTCGCCGCCGGCTCGGTCGGCCAGCCGCCCTTCAACCAGGGCGGCACCGCCTTCCAGCTCGGCATCCAGACCACCGGACGCCTCACAACGACCGAAGAGTTCGGCGATATCATCATCAAGCGCTCTGATGATGGCCGCCTTACCCGCCTGAGTGATATCGCCCGCATCGAGCTCGGCGCGCAGGATTACGGCACCAACGCCTATCGCGACAACTACCCGTCGATCGGCGTCGCCGTCACCCAGCTCCCCGGCTCCAACGCGCTCAAGACAGCCGCTGCGGTCGAGGCGGAAATGGAAGCGCTGTCGAAGGCCTTCCCGCCCGGCCTGATCTACTCCATTCCCTACCACCCGACCGAATACATCAGCGCCTCGATCGCCGCAGTGGAGGAAACACTGTTCGAGGCGATCGTGCTCGTCGCGCTGGTCGTGCTGGTGTTCCTGCAGAGCTGGCGCGCCTCGATCATCCCGATCATCGCGATCCCGGTCTCGCTGGTCGGCAGCTTCGCAGCGATGGCCGCCTTCGGCTTTTCGCTCAACAACCTCTCGCTGTTCGGCCTCGTTCTCGCCATCGGCATCGTCGTCGACGACGCCATCGTCGTGGTCGAGAACATCGAGCGCCTGATGGAAGAAGGCCTCGCCCCCCGCGCCGCCGCGCACAAGACGATGGACGAGGTTTCCGGCGCCCTCATCGCCATTGCGCTGGTGCTGTGCGGCGTGTTCATCCCCACCGCCTTCATCCCCGGCATCTCGGGCGCGTTCTACAAGCAGTTTGCGCTCACCATCGTCAGCGCCACCGCGATTTCCGCGTTCGTCTCGCTCACCCTTTCGCCGGCGCTCGCCGCGCTGATCCTCAAGCCCAAGAGCCACGAGGAAACCGCACCCCCGGCAGGCTGGCGCGGCCTGCCGGTTCGCTTTGCTCGCGGCTTCAACAACGGCTTCGAACGCCTGTCGGTGCGCTACGGCAAGCTGACCGCGCGGCTGGTGCGCGCGCTTGGCATGATCGGCATCGCCTATGTGCTGCTCCTCGCCATCGCCGGCTGGCGCTTCTATGCAACGCCGACCGGATTCATCCCCGCGCAGGACCAGAGCTACCTGATCGGCGTCGTCCAGCTGCCGCCGGGTGCCTCGCTCCAGCGCACCGACGAGATCGTACAAGCGGCCGCCAAGATCGCGCGCGAAAATCCGGCGGTGAAGACCACCATCGCGTTTGCCGGCTTCGACGGCGCGACCTTCACCACCGCGCCGAACGCAGGCGCGATCTTTATCACGCTCAAGGATTTCGACCACCGCACCGCCTCGTCGGATCAGGTCGCGAACGAACTGCGCAAGGCCTATGGCGCGATCACCGCGGGCAATGTTCTCGTCGTCCCGCCGCCCCCGGTGCGCGGCATCGGCACCGGCGGCGGCTTCAAGATGATGATCGAGGACCGCTCGGGCGCAGGCTACGCCGCGCTCGAAGGTGCCGCCTTCAAGATGATGATGGCCGCCAATCAGGAACCCGGGCTCAATTCGGTCTTCACCACCTTCAACACCAAGACCCCGCGCCTCAAGGCAGACATCGACCGCGAGCGCGCCGAGCAGATCGGCGTGCCGGTCGAGCGCGTGTTCTCCACGCTCGGCACTTATCTGGGCAGCACTTACGTCAACGACTTCAACTTCCTCGGCCGCACCTTCCGCGTGACGGCGGAGGCAGACGCGCCCTACCGCGACGATATCGGCGATATCCTGCGGCTCAAGACCCGCTCGGCCTCGGGCACGATGGTGCCGCTCGCTGCGGTAATGACGCTCAAGAACGATAGCGGCCCCTACCGCGTCGTGCGGTTCAACCTCTATCCCGCCGCCGAATTGCAGGGCGATACCACGCGCGGCTTCTCCTCGGGCCAGTCGCTCACCACCATGGACAAGCTAGCTAAGGCCAACTTGCCCGCCGGGTTCACCTATGAATGGACCGAACTTGCCTTCCAGCAGCAGCAGGCGGGCAACACCGGCAGCCTCGTCTTCGGCCTCGCGGTGATCTTTGTGTTCCTCCTGCTCGCCGCGCAGTATGAAAGCCTCGTGCTGCCGCTGGCGGTGATCCTGATCGTGCCGATGTGCCTGCTCGCTGCCATCGTCGGCGTCGGCCTGATGGGGCGTGACAACAACATCCTCACCCAGATCGGCCTCGTCGTGCTGATCGGCCTCGCCGCCAAGAACGCGATCCTCATCGTCGAATTCGCGCGGCAGGGCGAGGATGATGGTCTTGAGGCCCGCGCCGCCGCCGAACGCGCCGCGCACCAGCGCCTGCGCCCGATCCTGATGACCTCGATCGCCTTCATCCTCGGCACCCTGCCGCTTGTCATCGCCACAGGCCCCGGCGCGGAAATGCGCCAGGCACTCGGCATCGCGGTGTTCTTCGGGATGATCGGGGTGACCGGCTTCGGCCTCCTCTTCACGCCGTCGTTCTACATCATCAGCCGCAATTTCGGCGAACGGGTCGGCGCCATGCTGCGCCGCAAGCCCAAGCCAGTTGACGAGCTTCCAGCCGCTCCGGAGAGCGAGGCATGAAGCGTCTCGCCGCGCTGATCCCTGCGCTTCTCGTTGCTGCCTGCGCCGTGGGGCCAGACTACAAGCGCCCCGCCGCGCTGCCGCCGGAACAAGTGCGCCTCACCGAAGCGCTCGAAAACGGCACGGTCACGCCCTCGCCGCTGCCGGACCAGTGGTGGCAGTTGTTCAAGGATCCGGAGCTCGACCGGCTCGTCACGCAGGCGCTGGCAAAGAACACCGATCTGCGCGTCGCCGCCGCCAATCTCCAGCGCGCCCGCGCAGCGCTCTCCGAAGCGGGGGCCGCGCGCCTGCCCACCTCGACCACCAGCGCGCAATACAGCCATAGCCGCCAGGTCATCCCCGCCTTCGGCCGCGCGATCACCAACGATTTCTTCACGGTAGGCTTCGATGCGTCCTACGAAGCCGATCTCTTCGGCGGGGTGAGCCGTTCGATCGAAGCCGCGCGCGCCGATGCGGCTTCCGCGCAGGCTGCCGTCGATGCCGCGCGCGTTGCCGTCGCCGCTGAAACGGCGCGCGCCTATGCGTCGGCCTGCGGTTTCGGCGAACAGGCCGACGTCGCGCGCGAGACCGAGGCGCTTCAGGCCCGCACGCTCGAACTCACCGAACGCCGCCTTTCCGCCGGCAGAGGCAAGCGCAGCGAAGTCGATCAGGCCACCGTCCTTGTCGAGCAGGCCCGCGCGCAGGTGCCCGTGTTCGAAGCCGAGCGCCGTTCCGCACTTTATGCGCTCGCAGTCCTCACCGGCGATCCCCCCGCCGCGATCCTGGGCAGCGCGGCGGCCAAGTGCCGCACCGTGCCCGCAGCGAGCGAACCGCTCCCCGTCGGCGATGGTCAGGCCCTCCTCGCGCGCCGCCCGGATGTGCGCCAGGCCGAACGCACGCTGGCCGCCGATACCGCGCGCATCGGCGTCGCCACCGCCGCGCTCTATCCCTCGATCAGCTTGCTCGGCAGCGTCTCGCTCGGCGCCACGCGCTTCAGCAATCTCGGCAATTCAGGCTCGGTCGGCTATTCCGTCGGCCCGCTGATCAGCTGGAACTTCCCGCTGAACGGCGCCGCGCGCGCCCGCGTCCGGCAGAGCGAAGCGACCGCGCAAGGCTCGCTCGCCCGCTTCGACGCCGCTGTTCTCAACGCGCTCAAGGAAGCCGAACAGGCCCTCGCCCGCGCCGGCGGGGCCACAGCCCGCGAAGATGCGCTGCGCCGCGCAATGATCGCCAGCAGCGATGCCGCCCGCCTTTCGCGCACCCGCTTCGACTACGGCGCGGACAGCTTCCTGCAACTCCTCGACGCCGAACGCCAGCGCGCCCAGACCCGCGCCGCGCTCGCCCAGGCCGAAGCGGACCGCGCCGACGCCCAGATCAGCGTGTTCAAGGCCCTCGGCGGCGGCTGGCAGGCCGCAAGCACCGCCCCCTGATCTTCGTCATTCCCGCGCAGGCGGGAATCCAGAGCGGCTCAACCCAGTTCCCGCTCCAGCATCCGGCGGGCCGAGCGCTGCACATGTTCCGCAATCACGCGAAACGCCGCTTCCATGCTCGTGCCGCGCCGCCAGGCCAGCGCCACCGACCGGTGCGCCTTCCAGCCTTCCACTTCGACGACGCTCAGCCCCGAAAGTCCGCCCACGTCGCTCTGCAAATAGAGCCGCGGCAGCACCGTGAGGCCAAGGCCCGAGGCCGCCATCATGTGCAAGCTATCAAGGCTCGTGCCTTCGTAGTCCGGGCTCAGCGCCATGCCATGGGTCTCGGCAATCTCGCGCGTTTCGCGGTGCAGGTGATGCCGCGTATCAAGCGATAGCAGCACTTGCCCCGCCAGTGCCGAAGACTCCACCGGACCGCGCGCCAGCGGGCTGTCCACTGCCGCCACCAGATCGAGCGGCTCACGGAACAAGGGCTCGATCTCGAGATCGTCGCCCCGGATCGGCAGCGGCCCCAGCATCACGTCAAGCTCCCCGCGCGAGACCTGCAGCGCCTGCTCGTCGGGAATCCCCTCGCGCACATAGAGCCTGAGGCCCGGTGCCGCGCGGTGGAGGTCGGCGATGATCGGCGAGAGCAGATAGGGCCCCAGCGTCGGCGTCGTCCCCAGGCGCAAGGTGCCGGTGAGGCCCGTCGCGGCGCTGCGCGCCAGTTCCTCGATCCCGCGCACTTCGCCCAGGATCCCGCGCGCCTTGGAAACGATGCTCCGCCCGATCGGCGTCAGGATCGCGCCGGTGGTGGACCGGTCAAGCAGCCGCACCCCCAGCCGCTCCTCCAGCGCCTTGACCTGCTGGCTCAGCGCCGGCTGCGAAACGTGGCTGATCCGCGCGGCCTCGGCGAACGAGCCTTCGTCGGCAAGCGCGACGAGATACTGCAACTGGCGGATGGTGGTCATTGAGGACCATAACCACAGGTTATAGTCTCCAGACAAGAGTTGTAATTGGCGCTGCGGTGCACAATGGCTTAGACAGGCATTACCGTTTCGGAAAATCAGAGCTCTCAGGGAATTTCATGGCTGCACCAACGCGGGTCGAACTGCGCGATGCAATACGCTGGCTGGCCGAAATCATCGGGCCAGATGCCGGCTATCTGCGATTGGCAGCGGTATACGGCATAGCCATCGGCTTGCTGTCGCTCGCCACGCCCATTTCAGTTCAGCTGCTCATCAACAGCGTCGCCTACACCGCACTGCCAGCACAGTTGTGGACGCTCGCTGTCCTCCTCTTCACACTCCTCTTCGTCGTCGCGATGCTTTCGGCGCTGCGCGTCTACATCATGACGCTGTTCGAGCGGCGCCTGTTTGCCCGCATCGTCGCCGAGATCACCATTCGCGCGGTTCATGCGCGCGATCCCTTCTTCGGCGATGCGCGGCGGGCAGACCTGTTCAACCGCTTCTTCGATCTCACCGTCGTGCAGAAATCGGTGCCGAGCCTGCTGATCGGCGGCTTCACCATCGTGCTGCAATCGGCGGTCGGCCTGATCGTCACCAGCTTCTATCACCCGTTCTTCCTCGCCTTCAACGTGGTGCTGCTGCTCGCGCTCCTCGTGATCTGGCTGCTGTGGTCACGCGGCTCGATGACTAGCGCGGTCGCCTTGAGCCACGCCAAGCACGATACCGCGCGCTGGCTCGAAAGCGTCGGCGGCTCCAACGGCTTCTACAAGTCGAGCCGCCATGTCGGCTTCGCGATGGACCGGTCGGAGGCGATGACCGCCAACTACATCGCCAAGCACAAGGGCTACTTCCGCTACAGCTTTGCGCAGACGCTGGCGTTCTTCACGCTCTACGCCACCGCCTCGGCCGCGCTCCTTGCGCTGGGCGGCAACCTGATCCTCGCGGGCGAGCTCACCATCGGCCAGCTCGTCGGCGCCGAGCTCATCCTCTCCAGCGTGTTCTACGGCGTCGGCCAGCTCGGCTGGTACCTCGATACCTTCTACGATCTCGTCGCCAGCTGCGAGGAACTCTCGCTGCTCTATGGCATCACGCAGGAAAAGCTGCCGATCCCCAGCACCCAGGGCCCGCGCGACGGCGCGATTGCGCTGCGCGACGTCAAGCTCGGCGAAACGCACCTCAACTTCTCGCTTCACGCCGGCGAGCGCGTCGTCACCGTGCCCGAAGCCGGGGTGGAGCGCACGCTTTCGATGCTTCTCAAGCGCCATGTCGCGCCCGATCACGGCCTTGTCACTGTCGGCGGCTCGGATCTCGGCGGGCTCAACATGTACATGTTGCGCTCCGAAATCATCGTGCTTGACCGGCCGACGATCGTCGAGGTCACCATCCGCGAGTACCTCAATCTCGCGATCTCCGATGCAACCTCGGAGAGCATCCTCGATGCGCTCGATGCGGTCGGCCTCAGCGAACGCATCGCCAGCCTGCCCGATGGACTCGACACGCCGCTTGCCAATTCGGGCTGGCCGCTCACCGTGGGCGAGGTAATGGAGCTCAAGCTCGCCAACGCGCTGCTTGCCTGCCCCAAGGTGCTCGTGCTCGCGCCGGTGTTCGATGTCATGCCGCCCGCGCAGCTGTTCGGCGTACTCGAACGGCTCAAGGCCGCCGGCACCACCGTGATGCTGTGCACCTCCCGCCCCGGCTCGTTAGCGCTCGATGGCTGGCTCTGGCTCGGCAAGCAGGAACAGCTCCGCTTTGCCTCCGCCGCCGAACTGCAGGCCCATGTGAAAGAACGGGAGGCCGCACGTGCCCTATCGGCTTGAACACATCGAACATTTCCCCACGCTCGCCCGCATGAAGGCGCCGCGCGTGGTGGTCATCACCGCGTGGATGGTCGCTCTCGCGATCACCGCCGCCGCGCTGGTCATGGCCTTCGTGCCCTGGGTGCAGACCGCCAATGGCGACGGCCTCGTCGTCGCGCTCAATCCCGATGACCGCTCGGCAGACGTCTCCGCGCTCGTCAGCGGGCGCATCACCGAATGGTACGTCAAGGACGGCGAACTGGTCGCAGCCGGGCAGCCCATCGCCCGCGTGGTCGATCTCGATCCTGATTACCTCACCCGCCTCGCCGCCGAACGCGCGCAGATCGAAGCGGAAATCGGCTCGGTCACCCAGTCGCGCGCCACCGCCATGCTCGATGTGAACCGTGCGCAAGCGCTGTTCCGCGAAGGCCTGATCGCCCGGCGCGATGTCGAACTCGCGCAGATCAAGGTCGCCGAAGGCGGCGCCAAGCTCGCAGAATCGCGCGCCAAGCTCCAGCGCATCGACGTGCAGCTGGCCCGCCAGTCCAGCCAGCTCGTGCGTGCGCCGCGCGCCGGCCGCGTGCAGACCGTCAACGCCGGCCTCAGCGGCGGCGTCGTCTCGCCCGGCTCGGTGCTCGCCACAATCGCCCCCGAAACCGCGACCCGCGCCGTCGCGCTCTACATCGATGGCCGCGATATCGCGCTGGTGCGCCCCGGCCAGCAGGTCCGCCTCGAATTCGAAGGCTGGCCGGCCATCCAGTTCAGCGGCTGGCCCTCGGTCGCGCAGGGCATCTTCGATGGCCGCGTGCGCGCCGTCGATCCCACCTCCGGCTCGGGCGGCCTGTTCCGCGTCCTCATCGATCCCGCGCCCGGCCAGCGCCCCTGGCCCGACCTGCGCTTCACCAAGCTCGGCGCCAAGGTGCGCGGCTGGATCCAGATGGAAACCGTCTCCGTCGGCTACGAACTGTGGCGTCAGCTCAACGATTTCCCGCTTGAATTCAGCAAGGACATCAAGGCCTCGATCAGCGGCAAGGATGCCAAGGGCGGCGATGGAGACAGCGTCTCGAAGGACGACGACGCCACCGTGCGCAAGGCGGGCAAGCCCAAGTGACGGGACCCCGCTAACATGCGCCTGATCCGACCTGTCCTCGCCGCGCTCGCGCTCGGCTGCGCATGGCCGCTCGCCGCGCAGCTGCCCGCCGATCCGGCACCGGCGGCGAGCCCCGCGTCCGGTCCCCTCACGCTGGGCGAAATCCTGGCGAGCTCCGCCGCGCAGGCACCCCAGATCGTTGAGGCGATGGCCCGCGTCCGCCAGGCGGAAGGCCGCGCGCTTTCCGCCGAAGGCGCGTTCGACACCGTGTTCGATGTCGATGCCGGAAGCCGCGTCCTCGGCTACTACTCAGGCTCGTATCTCGAAGGAAAGGCCACCAGACCCCTCACGGACAACGGCGGCTCGATCTACGGCGGCTACCGCGTCAGCAGCGGCACCTTCCCGATCTACGAAGACAAGGCCTATACCGACCGCCTTGGCGAACTGAAGATCGGCGGCCTGTTCTCCCTCCTGCGCGACCGCGCGATCGACGAGCGCCGCGGCCGCATTGCCATGGCCGCACGCGATATCGATGCCGCGCGCCTCGAACGCGAGATGGTCGCGATCGGCGTCCAGGCGCGCGCCGCCGCCAATTATCAGAACTGGGTCGCCGCCGGCCTGCGCCTCAAGGCCTATCAGGCCCTCCTCGATCTCGCCGAACAGCGCCGCGCCGGCATCGCCCGTCAGGTCCAGCTCGGCGCGCGCCCTGCCATCCTCCTCACCGAGGCCGACACCAACATCGTCCGCCGCCGCGCGCTCGTCGTCCGGTCCGAACAGGAATTCGGCGCCGCCGCCAACGCGCTCTCGTTCTTCTACCGTGACGAGAATGGCGAGCGCATCCTCGCCGGCCCCGAACGCCTGCCCGCCAGCCTCCCCGGCTTCCGCCCCACCCGCCCCGGCCAGCCGATTGACCGCCCCGACGTCCAGACCATCAGCGCCCGCCTCGCCCAGTCCGAACTCAAGCTCGCGCTCGCCGAAAACGAGCTGAAACCGCGGCTCGATCTGCGCGGCGAGCTGTCCTACGATCTGGGCAGGACCGGCCCCGGCGGCAAATCCCGCGATGGCGAGGAAGCCATCGTCGGCGTGCGCCTCACCGTCCCGCTCCAGCGCCGCAGCGCCAAGGGCAAGATCGCCGAGGCCCGCGCCGAAATCGATGGCCTGCGCACCCGCCAGCAGCTCGTGCGCGAACAGATCGCGGTCGAAGTCAAGGGCATCGGCATCGCCGTCGATGGTGCCGCCAAGACCGCCCGCCTTGCAGATGATGAAGCCCGCCTCGCCGACGACCTCGCCGCCGCCGAACGCCGCCGCTTCGATCTCGGCGCGAGCGACTTCTTCCTGCTCAACATGCGTGAAGAGGCTGCAACCGACGCCCGCGTCCGCCTCCTTGATGCGCAGGCCCGCGCGGCCCTTGCTGGCATAGACCTTGCCGGCGCGACCGCAGACCGCGCCGCGCTCGGCCTGCCGGACGGGCCGCTTCCTTAAGCAGCGCTAGTACGAAAAAGCCCCTCCCGCCTGCGGGAGGGGTCTGGGGTGGGCAGCCGCGCAGCGCCCGCGGATCACACAGAGCCCGCCGCCTCGCGAAACGAAACCATCCCGCGCCGGTCCTCGTCCCACAGCGCCAGCCGCAATGTTCCGCACGCCTGCAGCGCGTTGAACCGGTTCAGATCGCGCAAGGCCGGATGCTGTTTCAGCACTTCAGGCAAGCGATAGAAGGGGATCTGGCTCGATAGATGATGGACATGGTGGATCCCGATATGCCCCGTGAACCAGCCAAGAATGCGTGGCAATTCAAGGTACGAACTGCCCAGCAATGCAGCATCGTAGAACGACCAGTCCGCCCGCTGCTTCCAGTACGCGTCCTCGAACTGATGCTGCACGTAAAACAGCCAGACCCCCAGCGATGCCGCACACAGCAGCACAGGGAAGAACACCAGCGCCGTCACACCAAACCCGAAAAAATAGAGCGGCAAGGCCAGCACCAGCGCGGTCACCGCATTGGTGGCCATGGCGCTCACCCAATAAGTCCAGCCTTCGTTCATCAGGCCGATCGGCAACCGGTGGCGCAGCAGGAACAGATAGGCTGGCCCCAGTCCCAGCAGCACCGCCGGATGACGATAGAGCCGATACGCGAACCGTCCCAGCCAGCTACGCTCCCGATACTCGCGCACCGTCAGCATATCCACATCGCCGAACCCGCGTGCCTCGAGATTGCCGGTGCCAGCGTGGTGCAGCGCATGCGAGCGCCGCCAGCAATCATAGGGCGTAAAGGTCAACACGCCCAGCGCGCGACCGATCCAGTCATTGCTGGTGCGGTTGCGCAAGAAGGCACCGTGCCCGCAATCATGCTGGATGATGAACAGCCGCAGCAGAAACAGCCCGGCCAGCGGAGTCGCCGCCAGTGCCAGCCAATAGCCCGCTTTCACCGCAATCGCGATCAGCGCAAACAAGGCCATGAACGGCACCAGCGTGATCGCCAGTTCCCACCCGCTGCGTATGGGGACCGGATCGCGGAAGGCCTGCAAATCGCGCGCGAGCTGCCGCGGATCAATCGGCGCAGCGGCAGTGCGCTCGATAAGGGATTCGGCGGGCTTCTGGAGTTCTAGTACGGTCACCTCGATCAGCTAACCGCCCCCGCGGAATTTGTCACCCCGCTTCAAGGTGCGGTCCACAGGCACTAAGGGCGGAAGTCCAGACCTCCCCCCACGTCATCCCTCCCCATCGCCCCGTGCTTGACACGGAGCTTGGCTTTCGCATTCGCGCCCCTCCCCCCAATGGCCGTGCCGGGCCATCCGTGGTTCCGGTGCAATGACAGCTAACGGGGAGTGCCTTAGGGAACGCAGATGGCAGCATTTGGCGGGAAGCTGGCGGTCCAACTTTTCGTTTTCGTCATTCCCGCGAAGGCGGGAATCCAGTTCCCACGTTTCAGCTTGAACCCGCTTATCGTTCCGGTGCGCCATGCCGCTCTGGATTCCCGCCTTCGCGGGAATGACGAGGGTTGGGGTGTTCTGGTGGTTAGTTGACCTTCGCGGCAGAGCGAATGAAGTGACCCTTGATAAAGGTCCAACGTACCCGGTGCGGCGGAGCGATGCCGCTGTCGCCTTCAAAGATTTCGATCACTGGCCGACCATTTGCGTCGGACAGAAAGTTGGGTCTACCCCGGCTGGATAGTTCGACAACTTTCTGCACGCTGGTCCCAGCCACCGACCAAACCATCACGCGATAGGCTGATCCTCCGGACCAGATGGAGAACACTAAGCCGTTCTGATCACGAGAAAACAGCCCTAGGGGCGCATCACCGGTTGTCTCGCGATAGTGAATCGCCTTTGCGCAGTTTTCAGTGCAATCAATCGCAATCTGGTAGCCACCGGTAAGTCCTTCCGTGACCTGTACCGTAAATGCTGATGCATCTGCCTCAACCCTCAAGGCCGCGACCACCGACGCGGCGGTCGCATCAATGGGCAGCAGCGATACGACGAAGAGGAACAGTCTCATCATGTGAGGCTACCACCTCACGCGATGTCCGCAATGGGGTCGCTTACAGAACGGCAGCATTTGCCACGAAACACCGCAAAGCCGACCGCACCGCAATGGGCAGGACAGCAAAGCCTGCCCAGCGCCCCTGTCCTACAGCATCGCTCTGCGATACACTCCCCGCATGATCAGAAACCCCTGCAATTCCGTCACCCGCTCGGCCCCGCCGGCCGCCAGCGCCCCCGCCGGAAAAGCCCCCGCGAGTTTCTCCTCTGGACTGTGTCAACTGTGTCAACCTGACCTGAATTCAAACGGAGCGCACCGCGCATGAAGGCCCATCTCACCACCGCGCTCGCGCTTGTCCTCGCCCTCCCCGCCGCCGCAGGCGCTGCCGAACCGCAGCGCACCCTGCTCCGCCCCGCAGCTGTGTTCGATGGCACCGATCCCGCGCCCCATCTCGGCTGGCAGGTGCTGGTTGAGGGCGACAGGATCGCCGCCGTCGGCCCCAACCTCACCGTGCCGCCGGGCACCGCCACCGTGGACCTCCCCGGCCAGACCCTCATGCCCGGCCTGATCGAGGGCCACGGCCACTTGTTCCTCCACCCCTACAACGAGACGCCGTGGGACGATCAGGTCCTCCACGAGTCCCTCGCCCTGCGCACCATCCGCGCCGCCAAGGCCGCCGAAACCACGCTGCGCGCTGGCTTCACCACGGAGCGCGATCTTGGCACTGAAGGCGCGGGCTATGCCGATGTCGGCCTCAGGAAGGCGATCGACGGCGGCCTCACCCCCGGCCCCCGCCTCCTCGTCGCCACCCGCGCCATTGTCGCGCAGGGCGCCTATGGCCCCAAGGGCTTCGAACCCGGCGTCGCCGTCCCGCAGGGCGCCGAGGAAGCGAGCGGTGTGGAGGGCGTTGTCCGCGCCGTCCGCAATCAGATCGCGGCGGGCGCAGACGTCGTGAAGCTCTATGCCGATTACCACTACCGCCCGGGCGAGCCGAGCCTGCCCACTTTCAGCCAGGCCGAAATGGATGCCGCCACCGCCGCCGCGCACGATGCGGGCCGCACGGTCGCGGTCCATGCCGTAACGGCGGAAGGCATGCGCCGCGCCATCAATGCCGGGGTCGATACCATCGAGCACGGCGATGAAGGCACGCCCGCCGTGTTCAAGGCCATGGCCGCCAAGCGCATCGCCTTTTGCCCCACGCTCGCCGCCGGGGAGGCCATCGCGCGCTATCGCGGCTGGACCGATCCCGAACACCCGCCCGCCGGCGTCGCCGAGGGCCGTACCGCCTTCCGCACCGCGCTCGCTGCCGGGGTTCCGATCTGCATGGGCGGCGATGTCGGCGTCTTTGCCCACGGCGAGAACGTGCGCGAAATGACCTCGATGGCCGCCGCCGGGATGAGCCCCGCCGCCGTCCTCATCGCCGCCACCTCGGGCAATGCGCAGGCCTTCCACCTTACCGACCGCGGTGCGGTCAAGCTCGGCCTGCTCGCCGATCTGATTGCTGTTGAGGGCGACCCGACGCGCGATCTTTCCGCGCTTGCCCGCATCAAGCTGGTGATGAAGGGTGGTGCGGTAGTCCGGTGATCAGACGAGGTTGTTCCGCGCAAGCGTGGTGCCTGCCCGCCACGAAACGCCGACTTCGTGCCAGTACCCGGCGATCTTCTCCTGCGGCGCGATATCGAGCAATTCCTCGACCGGGGAATCGAAGTACGTGAGATCGAAATCGCCCTTGAAGCAGCGGCCGAAGTCCACGTCGTAGCTCGACATGGTGACCACTTCGTCGAGGCTCTGGGTGCCGTCGGTCTCGATCGCGGGCATCCAGCGGTTGTGGACCATTGGCAGGCCGTTGACGAAGCCGGGCTTTTCCGCCGCCTCGGTGATGGTGAAGCGCCCCTCGGCCAGCCGCCGGTCGAACGCCGCCAGCGTCACGCCGAACGTGCCGCCCGGCTGCAGGCGCGGGCCAGCCTTGCCGACGTAGACCGGGCGGCTCATCTGGATCGAGCCGAGCTTCTTCGGATACCCCTGATGCTGGCCGCGCAGCATCGCGAATTCCTTGTCCACCCAGATATAGACGCAGCGCGACCAGGTCTTGCCCTGGAACTGGCACCGCACCACGATGAACATCTCCTTGTACTGCACCCGCACCGGATCAAGGATCTGCAAGGGATCGTCGGAGGTCGATTGCCAATCCGCCCAGATCGCCGCGACCGCGCCGGGATCTTCGTCGGCCAGCGTGAAGCCCTCGGGCAGCAGCGCCGCAATCTTCGCAGGGTCAGTGCGGTATTCCAGCGTGATGAGCTCGCCCGAATAGTGCCACGGCACCGGCGGTACGATGCTCGCCTTGCCGCTCGGCGTGCGGGGATAGAACAGGCCCTTCAGGTCGCTCATCATTACCTCGTCTCGATGCTGTCACCTGCTTCTAGCGCCCCCGCCCCGCCAAGCTTGGCCGCAGCGGCCAATGCCTGTGGCGCGTGAGGACGCTAAGGCTTATCACAAATGGAAACGAGGGCCTCACGATGACCACCGAATACCGCCGCATCCTGCTCGATGGCTATCCCATCCTGACCACCCGCCACGGCGACGAGCTTGTCACCAAGGACGGGCGCAGCATTGGCGTCGATGAAGCAGTACATCTGGCGCCCTGCAACCCGAGCAAGATCATCTGCGTCCATCTGAACTACATCAGCCGGGTCAAGGAGTTCATCACCAAGCTCCCCGCCGCGCCGACCTACTTCCAGAAGCCGCTGACCGCGCTCAACACCCACAAGGGCGCAGTCGTGCGCCCAGAACGCTGCAAGTACCTCAACTACGAAGGCGAAATCGCCATTGTCATCGGCAAGAGCTGCCGCAACATCTCGCCGGATGAGGCCGCCGACTACATCCTCGGCTACTCGGTCGCCAACGACTACGGCCTCCACGATTTCCGCGATACCGACGCCGGCTCGATGCTGCGGGTGAAGGGATCGGACACGCTCTGCCCGATCGGCCCCGGCCTCGTGACGGGCTGGGATTTCCGGAACAAGCAGATCCGCACCATCGTCAACGGCGAAGTCCGGCAGGACGGCAATACCAGCGAGATGGAGTGGGACATGCACTACCTCGTCGCGGATATTGCCCGCACGATCACGCTGGAGCCGGGCGACGTGCTGCTTTCGGGCACGCCTGCCAACAGCCGGCCGGTGCAGCCGGGTGATGTGGTGGAAGTGGAAGTCGAAGGGCTCGGCAAACTCACCAACACCATCGTCCATGGCCCCACCCCGATCCGCGACGATTGCGGCGCGCAGCCGACCGAGTCCGAGGAAGTGATCTCCACCGCGATGGGCGGTGACTGGGAATTCCGCGGCAAGCGCGCGGCGGGCGGCCAGGGCGCGGCGTTCTATGAGTCCGCGCTCGACAAGAAGTAGCCGCGCCTTGCCTGCACGGTCGCTGCTGATAGGCTAGGTCGCATGGCCGAACCCCAGATCGCCGCGCAGTTTCTGCGCCACGTGGCCAATTGTGTCGAGCTGACCGGCCATTCGGCGGCGGGACTGCTGGCGCGCATCGGCGTGACGCGTGAGGTGCTGGAAGATCCGGACGGGCTGATCCCGCTGGCAAGCTTCGTCTCGTTCTTCGAGGACGCGGCGGAACTGGTGCGGAACCCGCACTTCGGGCTGCATGCCGGGCGGCTTTCGGGATCGGACAGCCTCGGTCCGCTCAGCTTCCTGTTCCTCAGCGCGCCAGACCTGCGCACCGCGTTCACCAGCTTTACCCGCCACCTTGCAACCATGCAGCAAGCAAGCCGGAACCAGTTCGCTGATGAAGGCGGCTGGGCCACGTTCTCCTACGGCGTGCTCGATCAATCGCTCACGCGGCGGCGGCAGGATGCAGAATACTCGATAGGCGCGATGGTCAGCCTTGCGCGGCAATTCACCGGCGGCGAGATCGAGCTGCGCGAGGTTCGCTTCGAGCACGAACGGGTGGGAGACTACGCGCGCTACCGCGACTTCTTCGGCTGCGACGTGTTCTTCGAGCAGGACTGCAACGCGATTGCGATGGATGGGCGCTATCTCGATGCACGCGGCCGGGTGCTGAGCCCGAGCCTCCATCCGATCCTCGAGGAACATCTCCAACGGTTGGCCGGTCGCGGGACGGCGGCATCGCTGTCGGAACAGGTCCGCGCGATGATCGAGCAGGCACCGCTCGATGCACCGCCCGACCTTGCCGAAGCGGCCCGGCGGCTGGACCTTTCCGTGCCCACCTTGCACCGCCGCCTGACCGCTGAGGGCACAGGCTGGCGCAAGCTGGTGCATGAACACCGCATGGAAACCGCCGCACGCCTGCTGCGCAACAGCCGCCGCAATGTCAGCATGATCGCGCTCGACGTTGGCTTTGCCGAAAGCGCGAGCTTCACCCGCGCCTTCGCCCGCCATTTCGGCGTTCCACCGGGACGCTACCGAAAGGGAGAGGGCGCGGCGCAAAAATAGGGACAGTCCCTATTTCCAATCTGGTTATCCAGCCACGCGACGCATCAGTCCGCTCAGCCGGTCCATGGCTTCGTTCAGCAGATCATCGGGCATGGTCAGTGCCGGCAGGAAGCGCACGACGTTGCCGCGCATCCCGCAGGAGAGCAGCAGCAGCCCGTCCTTCGCGCCTTCCTGGACGATAGCCTTGGTCAGCTCAGGATTGGGCCGGTCCGGATCGCCATCGTGGACAAGCTCCATTGCGATCATCGCGCCGGGGCCGCGCACATCGCCGATCACGCGCATGCCGCCCTGCTGCAGCGCGCGAAGGGTGCCCTTGATCGTGTTGCCGATGGTGACCGCGCGTTCGCAAAGCCCATCCTCGGCGATGATCTTGAGCACTTCCAGCCCCGCCACGCAGCCGAGCGGCGAGCCGCCATAGGTGCCGCCGAGGCCGCCGGCATCGGGTGCGTCCATGATATCGGCGCGGCCCATCACGCCCGAAATCGGGAAGCCGCCCGCCATGGCCTTGGCGATGGTCATGATATCGGGCGTCACGCCGGTCGCCTCACGCACCCAGTCCATCGCGAAGAGGCGGCCTGTGCGCGCGAAGCCCGACTGGACCTCGTCGGCAATCAGGAGGATGCCGTGCTTGTCGCAGATATCGCGCAGGGCGCGGAAGAAAGCGTAGGAGGCGGTGTAGAACCCGCCCTCGCCCAGCACCGGCTCGAGCACGATGGCGGCGACTGCGGCGGGCTCGATCGTCGAGGCGAACAGCGCTTCGAGCGCGGCTACGGCCTGCTTTTCGTCAAAGCCGTGGTAGGGGATCGGGAAGCGGGTGTGGAACACATCACCGGGCAGCGGGCCGAACCCGGCCTTGTAGGGAAGCACCTTGCCGGTCATCGCCAGCGTGAGCAGCGTGCGGCCGTGATAGCCGCCCTGGAAGGTGATGATGCCGCGCCGTCCTGTTGCCATCCGCGCGATCTTCACAGCGTTTTCCAGCGCTTCCGCGCCGGTGGTCAGGAAAATCGTCTTGACCGGGCCTTCGATGGGCGCCGCCGCGTTGAGCTGCTCGGCCAGCGAAATGTAGCTCTCGTACGGCGTCACCTGAAACGAGCAGTGCGAGAACTGGTCAAGCTGGCGCTTCACCGCATCGACAATGCGCGGGTCGGAATGGCCGGTGTTGCACACCGCGATGCCGGTCGCGAAGTCGATATAGCGGTTGCCGTCTGCGTCAAACGCTTCGGCATTCACGCCGCGCTCGAAGAAGCGCGAGTGGATCGAGGAGACCCCGCGCGGCACGGCGGCTTCGCGGCGGGCCCAGAGGTCCTGATTGCTGGTCATCGGCCAATTCCCCCCATGAGGCAGTATTTGAGTTCGAGATATTCATCGAGGCCATGGCGCGAACCTTCGCGGCCAAGGCCGGACTGCTTGATGCCGCCGAACGGCGCAACTTCGGTCGAGATGATGCCGTCGTTCACGCCGACCATGCCGTATTCGAGCGCTTCCATCACGCGCCAGACGCGGCCCAGATCGCGCGCGAAGAAGTAGGCGGCGAGACCAAAGGGTGTGTCGTTCGCTCGGCGAACGGCGTCATCCTCATCGGCGAAGCGGATCAGCGGCACCACGGGGCCGAAGATTTCGGAGCTGGCAATCGCCATGTCGCCGCGCACGCCGGAGAGGAGCGTCGGCTCGAAAAAGCCGGGTCCGGCGTTCGAGCGGTTGCCGCCCATCAGCGCGGTGGCGCCGCTCGCCAGCGCGTCGGCGACAAGGCTTTCGACCTTGTCCACTGCGGCCGCATTGATCAGCGGGCCAATGGTCGTGCCGGGGGCCGCACCATCGCCGACAACCAGCGCGGCGACCTTCGCGCGCACCTTCTCGACAAAGGCATCGTAGACGCCGTCCTGCACCAGCACGCGGTTGGCGCAGACGCAAGTTTGCCCGGCGTTGCGGAACTTGGAGGCCATCAGGCCATCCGCGGCGGCATCGAGATCCGCATCATCGAACACGATGAACGGCGCATTGCCGCCGAGTTCGAGGCTGAGCCGGGTGACGTTTTCCGCCGCCTGCGCCATCAGGATCTTGCCGACGCGGGTCGAGCCGGTGAAGCTCAGTTTGCGCACTTTGGGATGCCGGCAGAACAAGGTGCCGACGCCCGCCGGATCGTTGGAGGGGGTAACGCGGAACAGGTCTGCGGGCACCCCTGCCTCGCGCGCCAGTGTTTCCAGCGCGAGGGCAGACAGCGGCGTCGCCTCGGCGGGCTTGACCACGATCGAGCAGCCCGCGGCGAGCGCCGGGCCAACCTTGCGGGTGATCATCGCGATGGGGAAGTTCCACGGCGTGATCGCGGCGCAAGTGCCAACCGGCTGCTTGATGGTGAGGACGCGCTTGCCCGCCGCGAAGGTTGGCACCGTTTCGCCATAGGCGCGCTTGGCTTCTTCGGCGAACCACTCGATGAACGAAGCGCCGTAGGCCACCTCGCCGCGCGCTTCGGCGAGCGGCTTGCCGCATTCGGCGGTGATGAGCGCGGCGAGTTCCTCCTGCCGTTCCATGATGAGGCCGTACCAGCGGCGCAGCACGGCTGCGCGGGCCTTGGCTGTTTCGGCTGCCCAGGCGGGGCGTGCGGCATCGGCGGCATCGATGATCGCGGCGATCTCGGCGGGTGCATAGTCGCGCACGGTGGCGATCAGCGCGCCGGTCGCCGGGTTATGGACAGCAAGGCCGGTGCCTTCGGGCACGGTTTCAAACACGCATGAGCTCCTCTTGAAACGGAATCAGGTTGGAAGCGCGGATAGCGCCTGATGCTTGCGAATGGGAACCAGCAACAGTGCATAGCTTACGATGAACAGCGCCACGCAAAGCAATTCTGCCGAGCGGTAGCCGCTGCCATCAAGCAGCTGCGCCGCGATCAGCGGCCCGCCGCCGAGGCCGATCATCTGCATCATGATCGCGAACGACATCATCCGCCCGCTTTCATCGAAATCGCAGACGCGGCCAAGGATGAACGGCAGCACGAAGTTCCACAGCACGTTGAAACCGCACACACCGACCACGAAGAGCATCAGCGTGGGCTTGCCGATCAGCAGCGTGATGCTCGCCGCACCAGCAAGGATGCCGAACGCGATGGCACCATTGCGGCTGATGCGCCCCGCGAGGAACACCGAAGCGAGCGCGCCGCCAACGGCGAGGATCTGCGAGAGGAACAGCGCGTCTGCGACAGACTGCTCGGCCAGCCCTGCGCCGATGCCGACGAGGAACAGGACCGCCCAGGCGATCCCTTGCGCGATGTTGTAAGCCAGCACCCCGGCCAGTGCGACGACCAGCATCGGCGTCGCCAGTTGGCGGGCTTCGGGATTGACCATTTCCTCGGGCGAATAGGCGTGCGGCAGGAACGGCAGAGTAGCGAGCGAAGCCAGCGAGAGCACCGCGAAACCGATGAACATGCCGTCAAGGCCATGGCTGCCCAGGAATTCCGGGAGATACCACAGCCCAAACGCGCCATAGGTGAGCAGCAACGTGAGATAGAGCGCGAGGTTGCGTTCGGCGCGAATGGTCACGCCGACAAAAGTGAAGCTGATCGAGGTGATCGTCCCCTCGCCGAGCCCTGTGACAAAGCGCGCAATCTCGAAGGGGCCGCCCTGCGGGGCACCGAGCGAGGCAAAGTTGCCGAGTGCTGCAACGACAAGTCCCGCCGCCACAACCCAGCGCCAGTTGATCCGCGTGCCCCACACCGCCATGAAAATCGTCGCCAGCGCGACCCCCAGCATCTCGACGCCCGCGAGGTTGACCGCAGTCGCCTCGTCCACATGAAGCTGCGTGACATAGCCTTGCACCACGCCCGGCTGGATGATGAACGAGAGCACGCCGATCGTGCCGAGGATCACCGCGCAGAGGATCGCCGGCCAGCCATTGACGTCAATGTCGCGCCGCGCGGGCGTTGCGTTCGCCATCTGCCGTTTGTCTCCCCGTCTATCCCCGGTGCCCTTGCATGGCAGGGGCGCGCCCGCTTGGCAGGATCGGACATTCCGGCCGCCGCGTCCATGCCCAAGCCCACGATTATTTGGATCATGATTTGATGATTTGGATCAATATCCCTAAGCTGCGAATCGCTTAGCCTCGCAGCACAAGAACACGCCTACGCGTGCCCCCGGGGAGACAGCATGGCACCAGCGACCGTACGCGCCGCCGCAATGAACGGCTGGGAGAGCTTTCTGGAAGACCGCGCCGCCGCGCCCGTGCTGGGCGATGGCCCGCTGGCGGATGAGCTGCAGCCAGAATCCATGCCGCTGGCGGAATTTGTCCGCTTCTCGGAAGCCGTTGTCGCCCGCACCCGCGATGTGGCGATCCCGTGGCTGGCCGGGGGCAACTACGATCTCGCCGCGCTCGGACCGCTGGGCGATGCGATCAACTCGGCAGGCCGCGTGGGTTCGGCCCTGCGGCGGCTGGTGGACTACTTTTCGCTGTTGCAGGACTGCACGGATATCCGCCTGGGGCTTGAGGACGACATGGCCTCGGTCAGCTACCGTATCCTCGATCCCGATATCTGGCCGCGCCACCATGATGCGATGTTCACGCTGGGGATCGTCAGCCAGATCCTGAAGCGCGGGCTCCATGGCCACTTGGGCGGGCACTGGGACAAGATCGAGTTCGCATTCGAGGCGGAAAGCCACGAGATGCGCGGCGATATCGGCAAGGTGGTCTGCGCGCCCTGCACCTTCGGCGCGGATACCAATCAGATCCGCTTTCCCGCCGCGCTGCTCGACCTCGCACTTCCGGCGCAGGCCAATCCGCCGGTGGCGGATGTGCGCCAGCTCACCCGCTCGATCGTCGCCAAGCGGCGCGAGACCCCGCTGGTCGACCGGCTGAGCCAGATGGTGCTGCGCGATCTCAATTCCTGCGCCATCGAGCAGGAACGCTTTGCCCGCGAGATGGGAATGTCGAGCCGCACCTTGCGCCGCAAGCTGACCGAGCAGGGGAGTTCGTTCCAGCAGGTGCTCGATGAATGCCGGATGCGGCAGGCCGTGTTCGAATTTCGCGTACGCCCCGATTTGTCGATCGCGCAGATCGCGCTAAGGCTGGGCTATGCCGAGCACAGCAATTTCACCCGCGCTTTCCACCGCTGGAGCGGGATTTCCCCGCAAGCGTTCCGGACGAACCTGGCCGGCACGGCGCACTGATTTTCAGGACAGACCATGACCCGACTGCTGCTGCTTGAAGGCAACACCGCGCCCAAGCGCGCCCGCGCCCATGAACTCGGCGTGCGCACCTCGAGCGAGATCTATATCGAGGCGATTGCCGCGCATTACCCCGATATTGCACTCGACGTGCTGAACGGCGCGGATGAAGGCGAGACGATCCCCGGTGGGCGCACGTGGTCCGACTATGCGGGCTTTGTCGTCACCGGCTCGGCACTCCATGCCTATGATGCAGAGTTTGCGGTGACCAACCAGATCGCGCTGCTGATCGAGGCGGCGGAGGCGGGCCTGCCCATCTTTGGTTCGTGCTGGGGCTTGCAGATCGCGGCGGTCGCGGCGGGCGGCGAAGTCGCCTTCAACCCCAAGGGCCGCGAAGTGGGTTTTGCGCGCAAGATCCTGCTGAACGAGGCTGGCCGCGCGCACCCGATGTTTAAGGGCAAGGCCCCTGTGTTCGACGCGCCCTGCATCCATTATGACGAAGTGATCCGCCTGCCCGAAACCGCGACGCTGCTCGCTTCCAATGCGCACAGCGAAATTCAAGCGGCGGTGATCCCGCTGGCCAACAGCGAAGTCTGGGCGGTGCAGTATCACCCCGAGTTCGATCTCGGGCAGCTCGTGCAGCTCTACACGCTCTACGCCGAAGACATGGTCGCGCAGGGGTTCTTTGCCGATATGGCTGAACTGGTGACCTACCGCGAGAAGCTGGCAACGCTAGCGGCCGATCCGGCAAATTCCGGTCTCGCATGGCAGCTTGGCGTTGACGAGGATGTGTTGGACAACCGCACCCGCCGCGCGGAAATCCTCGCCTGGATCGAGGCGAAGGTGCTTTAATCGACCAATCCGCTAGCATACAAACCTTCGTCATTCCCGCGAAGGCGGGAATCCAGAGCGGCAAGCGCGGCGTTTGGAGCTCTGGATTCCCGCCTTCGCGGGAATGACGAAGGTGTGTGGAGGTGCGCCGCGATCCCGGAGGCACACAACCCTTGACAAAATGAACCATATAGGTTATACGCCCCGCCCAGATCGGGAGCAGGCTTGGCCGGCCTCGCCCTCGCTCCTTTGGCCGTAACAGGCCAACGCGACCGGTGCGGGCTGCGGGTTCAAGGTGGGGCGGTTTCCCCAAAGTCCTTGGCCAGGCACTTACCGCGCCAGCACAGGATCATGGCTCCCGTCCCGCTTCTGCCGGACGCGAGCAAAGACCGGCACGCCTGCGAGCCGCTACCCCGGTCCCGGGCCATGATCGACACAAATGGCTGCGCCGGACCTCTTCCGCAGTCCGGCCACTCGCACCCGGCGGAATACGACGCCCCTCCCGCAGCACCTGTGCAGGTGCCGCACCGGTCGCGCGATCACTCCCCATTGCCCGAACAGCCCACCGCCGCGCCGCCAAATCCAACAGCCGCACTGCATTCAGGTTTCTCGCAGAGACGCAAAGGCGAGCAGAGGGCGCAGAGACGTCCTGCTGCGCCGCAGGCGCTCGTCCAGAATCGCCATGCCCAGAGCCGCTACGCGGCGGTGCCCCAATCACACCCTCTTCGCGCCCTCTGCGTGCCTCCGCGTCTCTGCGCGAAACGCCTTCTTCTTGAACCCGAAACGCTCCGGAACCAAACCCTACATATCAAACCAAACATGCACCTGGCTGGTCCCGGTCGCGTTCTCATAGTCCGAAAACTGCCGGCCCCTGGCCTTCCATTCGTGCCCGCCGCAGGCCGCCGCCATCATCAGGTAGTGACCGAAGCGCGCCTCAGGCGCGTGGCGGAGGTAGTCGGGCATCGTGTCAATCACTGCAGCGTGATTGCCCTCGGCAAACCAGCGCAACCGCTCAAGATCCGCCTCGCGCGCCACGGGCGAGGAAATGTGGATGGGATCGGAGGCTTCGTGCTGCGCGATCTGGTCGAAGGGCCAGAAGCGGTGGCTCATCGAGCCGCTGGCAATGAGCACCACGCGCTTGTCGGATTCGCGGATCGCCTGCCCGATCCCTGCGCCGACGCCGAGGAAATTGTGCGGCTCAGCCGAATAGGCGTGGCTCACCGAAATCCACTTTTCCTCGCCTTGCAGGAAGGTCGAGAGATTGACCGTGGGATAGTGCATCGGGAGGTAGGGGTCATCGTTCGCCGTGGTACGCACCCCGTGCTCGGTCGCGCGCTGCGCCATTGCGGCGGCGAGTTCGGGGCAGCCCGGAATATCGTAGGGAATCTGCTTCATGCCGCGCGGCAGTTCGTCCGATGTGAAGAGCCCCGTCCGGCGCGCGTGCGCGGCGATGCAGAACTCCACGATGGTGAACCAGTGCGTATCGAACAGCACGATTACATCGGGCTTCAGCACATCAAGCACTTCGCTCTTCAGCCGCCGCAATCCGGGCACGAGGCTGATTTCCTTGCCCTCGTTGAGCTCGTAGCGGTCCGCCTCGGACATCATGATGGTCGGCGCGTGTGCAACGAGCCCTGCTCCGATGATCTCACCCATGTTGCGGTTCCTTGTGCTGTGATGAGCGCTCAATAGGCCCGCTGCGCGCGGACAAGAAGGCCCCCAAGCCGGACACAGCGCACTCTGTCCGGTTATGCCAAGTCCCTCGGCCCAAGGTGGGACTAGCACGGCAATCGAACAGGAGAGGTTCCCATGCCATTTGCATTCTCGCGCCAGGCTGACGCGCACGTCGATCTGTCCTCGCTCGATGCCTTCAACGACGGCGCCCCTTTCGAAACCTTCGCGCGGATGCGCCGCGAAGTGCCGATGGCGTGGTCTGAAATGACGAGTGGCGAGACGGGCTTCTGGTCAGTAACGCGCCATGCCGATCTGCTCGAGCTCAACCGGCAGGCCGATCTCCTCTCCTCAGCGCGCGGGATCCGCATGGAAGACCAGACCATGGAGGAAGTCGAGGCGCGCAAGACCTTTCAGGAAACCGATGCGCCGCATCACCGGGGCTTTCGCGCGCTCGTTTCCAAGGCCTTTGCCAAAGGCACCGTTGCCCAGTTCGAGGACCAGATCCGCAAGATCGTGACCGAACTGCTCGATGTCGCGCTTGAGGAAGGCGAGTTCGACGCGGTCGACCGCATCGCGCGGCGCTTGCCCATGCAGATGCTGGCGCAGATCATGGGCGTGCCGCAGGAAGACGGCCCGTGGCTCGTCGAAAAGGGCGATGCGCTGATTTCCAATGCGGATCCGGACTATACCGATTTCGTCGTCGACCAGCTCGATAGCGATGCCTACCGCATGCTCCCGTTCCGCTCGCCGGCGGCGATGGACTTGTTCGACTATGCCAACAAACTGCTCGACCGCATGGATGCGGGCGAACAGATCGGCGTGCTCAATCTGGTGCGCGAGCCGACCAACAGCGGCGCGCAAATGTCGCGCGACGAGTTCCGGAATTTCTTCTGCCTGCTGGTGGCGGCGGGGAACGACACGACGCGCTACTCGATCTCCGCCACGATCCATGCACTGGCGAATGATCCGGCGCTGCTCGGCCAGTTGCAGCGCGGGGAATTTCACAGCTGGGAAGCGGCGGCGGACGAAATGATCCGCTATGCCTCGCCCACAACCCATTTCCGCCGCACCGCGACCCGCGATTTCACCTTCCATGACAAACAGGTGCACGAAGGCGACAAGGTGCTGCTGTGGTTCATTTCCGGCAACCGCGACGAGATGGCGATTGCCGATCCCTATCGCATCGACCTGAGCCGGGAGCGCAATCCGTTCCTCTCGTTCGGCCAGGGCGGCCCGCATATCTGCCTCGGCATGTGGCTTGCCAAGCTTGAAGTCGCTATCGTCATGCAGGAACTGGCCAAGCGCCTGACCGCCATCGAACAAGTGCGCGATCATGCCTTTTTGCGCAGCAATTTCATTCACGGCATAAAGCATCTGCCGGTACGCGTAAAAGCGCGCTGAAGGGGAGAGAGATGAACCGCATGTCCAAGATCGAACCGCAGCAGGTGCGCGCCGAGAGCTTCGAACCCAAAGCCTTCGAAAGATGCCGGATTCTCTTCGCCGACCAGCTCAATCTCGCGCGCGGCAAATATGTGCCGATGAGCGAGGCGGCCAAGGGCCATGCGCGCATGTGCGTCGGCACCTTTGCGGTGACCTATGACAAGGCGCTGGTCGCAGCACCGGGCGGCGGGCTGCTGACAGGTCTGCCCGATATGGAAGTGACCTTCGATCCCGCGGAAATGCGCCCCTCGTGGGAGGCAAATACGCAGATCGCGCTGGGCGCGCTGCGCTTCAAGGGCGAGCCGTTCGCGCTGTGCGGTCGTTCTGCGCTCGCCCGCGCGATCGAGGCGTGGCGGGCGCGCGGACTTGATCCGATGGTGGGCATCGAGATGGAAGCCTATGTCTTCCAGCGCGCGCCGGACGGCTCGTGGGTGCCCTATGACACGCCGGGCGGGTTCGTTTACGGCACCGGCCCGTTCGCCGATCCGGCTGGCCTGATCGAGGAAGTCTGGGCGACGGCGGCGGCCTGCGGCATCCCCATCGAATCCATCAATGCCGAATTCGATGCGCCGCAGTTCGAGCTTACCCTGCGCTATGCCGATGCGATGAAGGCGGCGGACGATGCCTTCCTCTTCCGCCAGATGGCGCGCGAGGTGCTTTACAAGCGCGGCTACCTGCTCTCGTTCCTACCCAAGCCCTTCGCCGAAAAGAGCGGCAGCGGGCTGCATTTCAACCTCAGTTTCACCCAGGCGGACGGCAGCAATGCCTTTGCGAACGATGTGGCGAGCGGCACGCTTTCGCCCACGATGCAGGGCGCGATCGCCGGAATGCTGCAGCACCACGAGGCTCTGTCCGCGATCATGGCGCCGCTCACCCAGAGCTATGCAAGACTCCAGCCTGCCAGCCTTTCCGGCTATTGGGCCAACTGGGGCATCGATCACCGCAGCGTGACCGTGCGCGTCTCGGCCGAGACCGGCCCTGCCGCGCGCATCGAGCACCGCATGGCAGACTGCGCCGCCAGCCCCTATTTCGCAATGGCCGCGATGCTGCAGGCAGGTCTGCTCGGTCTCGACAACGGCTACGAACTGCCGCCGGAGGAAGTGAACGACGGGCTGGAGACGATCAGCACCGATCGCCACACCCCGCACGATCTCGGTGCCGCGCTCGATGCGCTGGAGGCGGACACGGTGCTTTCCGGCGCGATCGGGCAGGATCTGGTCGACAACTTCATCGCCATCAAACGCGAGGAAGTGCGCATTCTCGAAGGCAAGTCGGCCGAGGAACAGCTCGCCTACTACCTCCACTACATCTGACGGGAAGCGCCATGCGCGAACGCATCGATATCGGCGGCTTTGCCGTCTCGCCCGACCATTTTATCGGCGGCAAGCGGGTCAGCTCGCCCGAAACGTTCGAGACGCGCTGTCCGTTCGAGTGGGACCGCAAGCTGGCCGATATGGCGCGCGGCGATGCGCAGACGGCGGTCCTTGCTGCAGAAGCAGCGAGCGCAGCATTTCCAGCCTGGGCAGCACTGACTGCGGCTGAACGGGGCGCATATCTGCACCGGCTGGCGGACCTGATCGAGGCCAATGTCGAAAAGCTGGCCACGGTCGAATGCCTCGACATGGGGATGCTGCTCGAAAGCCTGCGCCTGCGGGTGATCCTGCGCGGCGCGACGAATTTCCGCAACTATGCCGATCTGGCGACCGATCACGAAGAACGAGTCTGGTCCTCGCGCGGCACGCTCAACCGGGTGATCCGGATGCCTGCTGGCCCGGCGCTGATCATCACGCCGTGGAACGCGCCATTCATGCTTTCAACGTGGAAATGCGCGCCTGCGCTCGCCGCTGGTAATACGGTGATCCTCAAGCCCGCTGACTGGTCGCCGCTCTCGGCCTCGATCCTCGGTGACCTGATCGCGGAAGCGGGCTTTCCAGCGGGCGTGTTCAACATCGTGCAGGGCCTTGGCGCGGAGCTTGGCAATGCGCTGACGTCCGATCCGCGCATCAAGCGCATCAGTTTTACCGGCTCCGTGCCGACTGCGCGGGTGATCGGCAAGGCGGCGGCAGAGAACATCGTGCCCTTCACCGCTGAGCTTGGGGGCAAATCGCCGCTGCTCGTGTTCGCGGACGCCGATATCGATGCTGCGGCAAAGAAGGCGGCGGGCCAGTTCGATGACAGCGGGCAGGTCTGCATGGCCGGCACGCGCATCATCGTCGAGGACAGCGTGAAGGACGAATTCCTCGCGAAATTCCACGCCTACACCGACGCGCATGTGATGGGCGACAGCCGCGATCCCGCGACCACGATGTCTGCGCTGATCCATCCCGTCCACGCGGAGCGCGTCCTCGGCTTCATCGACCGCGCCCGGGCGGCGGGCGATACCATCGTGCGCGGCGGCAAACGCTGGAAGGAGGGCGCGAACTGGATCGAGCCGACGCTGATCGTGCCGAAGGACAACCAGAGCGAAGTCGTCCAGAGCGAAGTCTTCGGCCCCGTCCTGACCTTCCAGACGTTCAAGGACGAAGCCGAAGGTGTGATGCTAGCCAATTCGACCGCCTATGGCCTCTCCGGCATAGTCTACACCGGCAGCGAAGAGCGTGCCCAGCGCGTTGGCCGGGCCGTGCGCGGGGGCACGGTGTGGGTGAACACCTTCCTGGTGCGCGATCTTACCGCGCCATTCGGCGGCATCGGCATCTCTGGGATCGGGCGCGAGGGCGGCGATTATGCGCTCGATTTCCACTCGGACCTCAAGACGCTGCAGATCCTCGAAGGCAGCGTCGCCTAGGCCGGGTTGAAGCTGCGCACGATATCGATGAAGGAGCGGACCGCGATATGCTCCACCGCCGGCATCCGCTGCGCAAACGGCATCTGATACCCGGCGAAAACGGTAAGCCCCTCCATGGAGGCGGAGATGAACAGCGCAAGGTCAAGACGCGCCACTTCCGGCAGATCGGGGCGCATTTCCGCGATGATTTCGACCAGTGGCGCGCGGGCGCGGTCATAGAGTTCGTGGACGCGTTCGTAGACGAAGGCATCGTGGTTCGCGAGCGCCCAGAGCTCGGGAAACAGGCGCGTCGTCTTCTTGCTGCCGATATCCTCGATGATGAGACTGCACAGACGCGTGAGGCGTTCTTCCGGTGCAAGGCCGGGGGCATGGACAATCGCGCCGAACTCGACCTCGTAACTGCTGATCACCGCATTGAGCAATTCGCGCACGAGATCCTCGCGCGTCGGGTAGTGATAGGTGAGATTGCCGAGGCGCATGCCGCAAGCCGCCGCGATCCGGCGCATCGACATGGCGCGGTAACCCTCTTCGATCAGGATATGCAGCGAGGTGCGCAGGATGAGTTCGCGGGTCTCATACCCCTTGGCATATCCGCCGTCGCGATCGGGCATCATCAGGTCGGTCACCAGCTTCGGGATACCGTCCATATCAGTCTCCGGCATGGCGAAGTGCCATTTGAACATCCTAACCCAGGTTGAATTTATGTCCATCGTCCAATTTAGGACAGTTGACAATTTTATGCTGGTTGGGCCATTTTGCGGACGGGAAAGCGGGGTCCGCCCGTTTCGAAAGGGAAATAGAATGCGATTGATCGCACCCGTTTTCGCATCTGCGCTGTGCCTCTCCGCTGTTCTGGCCTCACCCGTCATGGCGGCCGAAAACCGTTTCCCGCAGCCACTGGCCGAAGAAACCCTCCCCAGCGTCGCAAAGCTGCCCGCCACATGGCCGCAAAGCTGGGTCACGATCCACGATTTCCACTTCAACGCGATCATCGATGGCCGCATCGCGGTGGTTGATACGGCCGATACGGTCCAGCCGCTCAAGGGCCTCGTCCGCGCGTCGCAGTTTGCCAACTTCCTCATCGCGAAGGATCGCGGCGAACTCTACACCGCCGAGACGTTCTACACCCGCCTGACACGCGGTGAGCGCACGGACGCGATCACCATCTGGGATGCCTCGACGCTGCAGCCCAAGGGCGAGATCGTGCTGCCCGGCGGCAAGCGCCAGCAATCGGTTACTTATCCGCACCTGTTCCAGCTGACCAACGGCGGCAAATGGGCACTCGTGGCCAACTTCACGCCGGCCCAGTCCGTCACCGTGGTCGATCTGGCCGCGCGCAAGGTGCTGGGCGAGATCGATCTGCCCGGCTGTTCGCAGATTTATCCCACCGGTGAGCGCGGTTTTACCAGCCTCTGCGCCGATGGCTCGCTTTTCAGCGTGGCGCTCGATGCCAATGGCGCGGCCGCTTCGTCGAAGTCGGTGCCCAAGGTGCAGGATATCGACAACCAGGCGCTGTTCGGCACCCCGGCCATGGTCGGCACGACAGCGTGGTTCGTCAGCTTTCATGGCATGATCCAGGGCTTCGATCTTTCGGGCACCGTCGCCAAGCCCCTCCCCGGCAGCTTCAGCGTCGGCACAGCCGATGGCGGATCGCCGGAATGGCGTCCCGGCGGCTGGCAGGTCATCAACGCCGATGCCGCGGGCAAGCTCTATGTGCTGATGAGCCCCTACGGCAAGGAAGGCAGCCACAAGGACGGCGGCAGCGAAGTGTGGGTGGTCGATCCAGCCAAGAAGGCCCGCACCATGCGCATTGCGCTGAAGGGCCAGTCTGTCGCCATTGCCGTGACGCGTGAGGCGACACCGCATCTCGTGGTCGCACAGGCCGGCGGTGCGATCGACATCTATGATGCGGCAACGGGCGCCTTCGTGCGCACGCTTGGGGCCACCGTCGCGGCCAATCCGATCGTGATCCAGGTGCCCTGATGGCCGCATTGGTCCTCTTCTGCGCGGGCCTGCTCGCGGCCTCGGCCTTGCACAAGGTTCTGGCCCGTGATCGGCTGGCTGAGGCGACCGCGCGGCTCGTTGGCGTCGGCGCGGTGCCGGGTCAGCTGCTGCTGGTGCTTGCCGGGACGCTGGAACTTGTGGCCGCCGCCTGCCTGCTGGCTGCGCCGCTGCGCCTTGCCGGCGCGGTCATCGCGGCGCTGGTCTGGGGCACATATGCCCTCGCCCTTGCCCGCCGCCGCGGCGAAACGCTCGATTGCGGGTGCGATCTTGCTGCGCGCCCCAAGCCCGTCAGCACGGCGCAAGTGCTGCGCGCGGGCGGTCTCGCGCTGCTGGCCGCAGGCGTTGCCCTGTTTCCGGACGCGCCGCTCACGCTCGATGCCCCGTTCGCGGCGGCCGGGCTCCTTGCACTCTACCTTGGCGCCAGCGAACTTCTCGCGATCCCGGCGCCGCAATGGAAAGCAGCCTGATGCTGACAAGTCAGATCCTCCTGTGGGCGGCGGTCATCGGCCAAGCCCTGCTGATCGCCGCGCTCGCGCGTCAGGTCGGCATCCTCCACGAACGCATCGCCCCGGCCGGCGCGCTTACGCTGCACCAGAAGGTTGCGCTGGGCGAAAAGGCCACACCGATGACGCTGGCAGACGTGAACGGCGCAGGCGTTGCCATCGGCGGGACGCGCGATGGTCGCAGTCAGCTTCTGTTCTTCGCCTCGCCCGATTGCCCGATGTGCAAATCGCTGCTCCCCGTGGTGAGGAGCGCCGCGCGCGCCGAGGCTGGCTGGCTCGATATCGTGTTGGCGGGCGACGGCAGCAAGTCCGGCTATCTCGCGATGGCGCGCGAACACGGGCTGGAGGCACTGCCGATGGTTCTGTCCGAAGCGCTGGGCCGCGCGTTTGGCGTTTCCAAGTTGCCCTATGCCGTGCTTCTCGACGAGGAAGGCCGCGTCGCCTCGCTCGGCCTCATCAATAGCCGCGAACATCTGGAAAGCCTGTTCGAGGCAAAGGAACGGGGCGTCGCCTCGATCCAGGAATTTCTCTCTCGCCGCCAGGCGCACAACCATCAGGAGGCCTGACCCATGGCGCGTTTCGACAAGCTCACTGAAAACCTCGCGCGCGGGATTGCCCGTGGCACCTCGCGCCGTTCGCTGCTCGCCTTTCTGGGCGCGGGGATGACCGGCGCGGCCTCCATCCCGCTCCTGCCCGTTGCCCGCGCGGCAACCCCGGCCCCGGAAGCGCCGCACGGCGCACACGGCGCGGGCGCTGCCCGGCCTGCCGTTGTCTCCGGGCTGGAGCAGGATCCGGGCGATCAGTCGTCTTGCGATTACTGGCGCTACTGCGCCATCGACGGGTTCCTCTGCTCATGCTGCGGCGGCTCGGTCAACACCTGCCCGCCGGGCACCGAAATGTCGCCCATCACCTGGATCGGCACCTGCACCAACCCAGCCGATGGCCGCGCCTATGTCATCAGCTACAACGATTGCTGCGGCACCTCCTCTTGCGGGCAGTGCCTGTGCAACCGCAACGAAGGTGATCGCCCGCAGGTCCGGCCGCAATCGAACAACGATTACAACTGGTGCCTCGGCTCGGAGAGCTCGGTCTACAATTGCTCGGTGGCGGCGGTCATCGGCGTAGCGCTACCGGCGGCCAAGTGAAGCGCGCGGCCGCCCTCGCCCTCGTCGCTGGCGGCGCTGCGGCCCTCGCCGGCCTGACGCTGCCGGTCCACGCGGCTGCAGATGGCGCGGCGATCTATGGCCGGTGCGCAGCTTGCCACACCAAGACCGGTGCAGGCGTGCCCGGCGTCTTCCCGCCGCTTGGCGAGGACTTCCGCGTCATGGCATCAAGCGATGCCGGGCGCCGCTATCTCGCACTCGTCGTCACGCGCGGGGTCAGCGGCCCGATCAAGGTCGGCGGCAAGCCCTATGCCGGGGTGATGCCCGCGCAGGCGACGCTCGATGATGCCTCGGTGGCGGCGGTGCTCAACCATGTCGGTACCGAGATTGCCAAGACCGGACCCGCCTTCAGGCCTTTCGCCGAAGCCGAAGTGGCGACAATCCGGGCGGGCGGCGCTTCGCTTTCCGCGCAAGATGTCGGCAAGCTCCACGCCGCTGCGGGCGGCCAATGAAGCTCGGCCGCCTTGCCCTTCTCGCAGGCCTTCCGCTTGGCCTTGGATTGGCGGCAAGCGCGGCAGTGAAAGCGGATGAGGCGGCCATTCCCGGCGTGCGCGATGCCTATCAGGCCCGCACCGACTATCAGCTCAAGTGCCAGGGTTGCCATCGCCCGGATGGTGGCGGCGATGACCATTCGAACCCGCCGATGCGCGGCATTGTCGCGCGCTTCCTCAGCGTGCCGGGCGGGCGCGAATTCATCGGCCGCGTGCCGGGTGTCGCCACGGTCGATCTGCCCGATGACCGCCTGGCCAATCTCGTCAACTGGACCTTGTTCCGGTTCGATCCGGCGCATGTGCCGCAGAATTTCCAGCCCTACACGGCCGAGGAAATCGGGCGCCTGCGCCAAAACCCGCTCCGCCTGGAACGCGCCGCCATGAGAGCGCGTCTGGTGGCCGGTTTTGCCAAGACGCATGAGCATCAATCACAATAATCAGCGAAGTTTGAAAAGAAGCGAGGGAAAACCCATGAGGACTGTATTTCTTTCCAGCGCCGCGCTGGCCGCGCCGATGGCGTTGATGCTGGCGGTGCAACCCGCCTACGCTCAGCAGGCAGCACAGGCGACGACCGGTACCGAGGCGCAAGACTCCGGCGAAATCGTCGTGACCGCCGCCAAGCGTTCGGAAAACCTGCAGTCCGTGCCGATTTCGGTTTCGGCAATCGGCGGCGAAGCGCTGTCCAAGTCGCGCATCACCAGCGTAGACAGCCTCGTCAACAAGGTCGCCAACCTCCAGCTGACCTCGACCGTGGGTGACAACACCCCGATCTTCGCGCTGCGCGGCGTCTCGATGTCGGACTTCAGCCTCAACCAGTCGAGCCCGGTCGCGACCTATTACGACGAAGTCTACTAGGGCAACTTCGCGTTCCTCGGCATCGCGCTCTACGATATCGAGCGCGTCGAGGTGCTGCGCGGGCCGCAGGGCACGCTCTACGGCAAGAACACCACCGGCGGTGCGGTCAACCTGATCAGCCGCGATGCCAAGCTCGGCGAAACCAGCGGCTATTTCAATGCTGGCTACGGCAACTACAACCGCGTCGATCTCAACGGCGCGGTCAACGTGGCACTGGGCGAGAAGGCCGCACTGCGCATCGCGGGCACGTATGCCAAGGCGGATGGCTGGTTCAAGAACGTCAACCCCGGCTTTCCCGATCTCGCCAGCACCGATGAATGGGGCCTGCGCGGCACGCTCAAGCTGGAGCCGAGCGACCGGGTGAAGATTACCCTGCGCGCCTCGCACAGCTTCCAGAACCCGCAGAACTACGGGATTTACGCCCAACCCGAAGCGGTCAACCGCCCCGGCCTCGGCCAGTTCCAGATCGCCTCCAACGTGCGTGACAAGCGCCGCGCGGTGACCACCTCGGTGGCGCTCACCGTGAACTACGATGTTTCGGATACGCTCGCCGTCACCAGCATCACCAGCTATGACAAGGGCTCGCTGTTCTTCAAGGAAGACACCGACGGCATCACCGCCAGAAACCTTGAAGTGCCCTACTTCGACCGGGCCAGCCAGTTTGCGCAGGACCTGCGCCTGACCAGCAATACCGGCGGGCCGTTCGATTTCATCCTCGGCGCCTATTTCAACCGCGAGAAGGTCTACAACCAGACCACGCTTGAGGTGTTCAACGATACCGACGTGAACGAGGACGGCGTGATCAACGCGGCGGATTGCGCTGCGGGCCTGCCGGTGGCCTGCAAGGTCCGCAACCAGTTCGATCAGGTCAAGAAGAGCTTCGCGCTCTACACCGATCTCAAGTACAAGCTCACCGATGCACTGACCGTGCGCGGCGGCCTGCGCTATACCCACGACGATGGTGAGCAGACCGGCTTCTCGTCCGATGCGCTGGGCGTTGACGACAGCTTCGTCGCGAACCTCATCCCGCTCTCGAACTTGCGCTTCAAACAGAACAACCTCTCGGGCAAGATCGGGCTGGATTACAAGCTGGCGAGCGGCGATCTGCTCTACGCCAGCGTCAGTCGCGGCTACCGTGCGCCCAGCTTCAATGCCCAGGCCTTCTTCACGCCGACCGAACTCGGCGTCGCCAAGGCTGAACAGGTCACCGCGTTCGAGGCCGGTGCAAAGACCCAGTTCTGGGATCGCCGCATCACGCTCAACATGGCTGCGTTCTACTACACCTACAAGAACCAGCAGTTCATCAACGTGAACCCGGCCGATGCCTCGCAGCAGCTGCTCAACATTCCCAAGTCCGAGCTCTACGGCGCCGAGGCCGAGCTGACCGTGCGGCCCAGCGATACCTTCACCTTCCACGGCGGGCTTGGCCTGCTTTCGACGAAGATCAAGGAAGGCATCGTCAGCGGCATCAACGTCTCCGGTAACCGACTCTCCAATGCGCCTTCGCTGACCTTCAACGCGAGCTTCGACTGGACCGTGGTACAGGGCGGCTTCGGCGCGTTCTCGGTCCACCCCGAAGTGGCCTATCAGGCGAGCCAGTTCTTCGAGAACATCAACATCCCGCGCCTGCGCCAGGAATCCTACGCGCTCTTCGGCGGCCACATCGATTGGAACAGCAACGACGGGCGCTACAGCCTCTCGGCCTGGGCGCGCAATCTGGGCAACAAGTTCTACTTCACCTCGCGCATCGATCTCACCGGCTTCGGGCTCGATTACAACCACATCGGCAATCCGCGGATGTACGGCGTAACCGCAGGCGTTAAGTTCTGAGTACTGCGGGCGTGCACGGTTTGTCCTATGCCAAGGGGCCGACCGAGGTACCCCTGCTCGATACCACCATCGGCACGGCGCTGCGCCACGCGGCGGAGCGCTGGGCCGATGGCCTGGCCCTTGTATCGCGCCATCAGGGACTGCGCTGGACCTGGAGCGAGCTCGATGCGGCGGTAGACCGCGTCGCGACGGGGCTGCTACGGCTCGGGGTCACGGCGGGAGACCGTGTCGGCATCTGGGCACCCAACTGCGCGGAATGGACGGTGATCCAGTTTGCCACCGCGCGGATCGGGGCGATCCTCGTCACGATCAACCCGGCCTACCGGGTCAACGAAATCGAATACGCGCTCAACAAGGTCGGCTGCAGCCTGCTCGTCACCGCGGTGCGCTTCAAGACCAGCGACTACCTTGCGATGCTGCGTGAGATCGGCCCGGCCAAGCTGCCCCATCTGCGGCATATCGTGACCATCGGCGCAGACGCGCATGAAGGTTTCCTGCCGTGGGATACGCTCGACACAACAGCCGATGCAGACGAGCTTGCCGCAGCGGGCGCTGGCCTGGGTGCTGATGACGCGATCAATATCCAGTTCACGAGCGGCACGACCGGTTTTCCCAAGGGCGCCACGCTCACCCACCGCAACACCCTCAATAACGGCTACTTCACCGCGCAGACCATCGCGCTGACGGAGGCGGACCGCATCTGCATTCCGGTGCCGCTCTACCACTGTTTCGGCATGGTGCTGGGCAATATGGCGGCGCTGACCAGCGGCGCGGCGATGGTCTATCCCGGTGAGGCGTTTGATCCGGCGGCTGTTCTGCAGGCCGTGGAAGCCGAGGGCTGCACCGCGCTTTATGGCGTGCCGACAATGTTCATCGCGGTGCTCGGCCAGCCTGCGCTGGATACGACCGATGTCTCCACCCTGCGCACCGGCATCATGGCAGGCTCCCCCTGCCCCGTAACGGTGATGCGGCAGGTGATCGACCGGCTCTGCATGCGCGAAGTCACCATCGGTTACGGCATGACCGAAACGAGCCCGCTGACCACGCAGACCGCTCGCAACGATCCGCTGGAAGAGCGCGTCGGCACTGTCGGGCGGGTCCATCCCCATGCCGAAGCGAAGATCGTCGGGCCGGATGGGCAGACCCTGCCGATCGGCGAGCAGGGCGAATACTGCTCGCGCGGCTATGCCGTCATGCTCGGCTACTGGGACGATCCGGCCAAGACCGCCGAGGCAATCGACGCCGATGGCTGGATGCATTCGGGCGATCTCGCCACGATGGACGCCCAAGGTTATGTGCGCATCACCGGCCGCATCAAGGACATGATCATTCGCGGCGGTGAGAACATCTACCCGCGTGAGATCGAGGAGTTCCTCCTCACCCACCCGCATGTAGCCGACGCGCAGGTCTTCGGCGTGAGCGACGAGAAGTACGGCGAGGAAGTCTGCGCCTGGGTGATCGCCCGCGCCGGCGCCGCGCTGGGGCCGGACGACATCCTCGGCCACTGCCGCGGCCGCATCGCGCACTACAAGGTCCCTCGCCATGTCCGCGTGGTCGAAAGCTTCGCGATGACTGTCACGGGCAAGGCGCAGAAGTTCGAGATGCGCCGCATGATGGAAGCTGAGCTCGGACTTTCCGCCCGCTGAAACCGCGCAAATGTGCGTCTATGCTGCAACAGACGGCGTAATTCGCCCGGTTCGTCGCACATGCCCCAAGGGGCATTTCCCGAGGACCATTTCTAACCGCAATCTACGATTTCGGTGCGTGACGGTCGGAGTGAGCGGGTCGGGAAAGGGATAACGGAAAGTTACATTCGGGAAAAAATTGCGCCACTTATCCTGTGGATAACCCTTATCGGAGGGCTTGTCTCGACCTCCAGCAATTAACCCATTTGGATATTTAATTGCTGTTCCAGCGAACCAGCATGCTCAACGCCTCTGTTTCGGACATGGTGCGAGAAACAAACGATATTTCGCATTCAGTCCAGATTTTCGTTGTTTCTTGCGCATTCGTGCGCGCCCGCGTGATGATATTGCCAAGACTGCGATGTTGAGGCTCCCTGTCGCTTCAACACCAAAAAGGGAGAGGCGATTCGGTCATGACCGAGGGCCAAGTTATCGAGAAGGCCCCGCAGGCCGAAATCAATCCGGTGCGTACTCGCGCGGATTGGGAAGCCATGCGCGCTGCTGCGCTCGCCGATCCCGGCGCATTCCACGGCGATATCGCCGCGCGGCGCATCCACTGGTTCGTTGCCAATTGCGGGCCTGACGGCGCGTGGCTCACCAAGGACGATGCGGGCACCTGGGCCGGATGGGATGCCGCCACCGGCGCGCCCGTTACCCCCGAACTCCCGGCAACCTTCGCGCCCTGGACCAGGGCGTTTGACGACAGCACCCCGCCCCACTGGCGCTGGTTTACCGGCGCGCGCACCAATGCTGCGTTCAACGAGATCGACCGCCATGTCCTTTCGGGACACGGCGCCGAAGCCGCGCTGATCTTCGAGGGCGACCGCTGGGACATGGCGGCGGACGGCGGGCGCGGCGCGCCGGTCGATACCTTCACTGTCAGCCGCAAGCGCCTGCTGCTTGAAGTTGCCAAGTGCGCCATCGCCTTGGAGGGCCTCGGCCTCAAGGCGGGCGATCGCATCGCGCTCAACATGCCGAGCATCGTGCCGCAGATCTTCTGGACCGAGGCGGCCAAGCGGCTGGGCATCGTCTACACAGCCGTTTTCGGCGGCTTCAGCGACAAGACCCTGTCGGACCGCATTGCCGACGCCGGTGCGCGCGTCATCGTGACGTCTGACGGCAGCTACCGCAACGCGCAGGTTGCCGCCTTCAAGACGGCCTATACCGACCCGGCGCTCGACAACTATGTGCCGGTGAGCACCGCGCTTGCCGTTCTCGCCGCCACCGACCTCGGCCTTGATGCGGCGGACGCTGCCGTCATCACCGATACCGTTGCGGAAACGCTGGCGGGCGAAGTCACCGTCGAGCGCTCCGATGTCATGCGCGGCGTTGGCCGTGCGCTCATCAAGCTCGGCGAATCCGGCCGCATCGGCGCCAGCGATGCCGCGCGCGTGCGCCTTGCCATCGCCTCCAGCCTCGTCACCCTGCCGCCGCGCGTCGATACCGTGATCGTGGTGCGCCACACCGCGCAGCCCGATATCGTCTGGCGCACCGAGCGCGATCGGTGGAGCCACGAACTCACCGACGCAGCGCTCGAAACCATCCTCGAAAAGGCCAATGTCGCAAGCGAAGATGCGCTGATGGCGCTGCCTGACGGAGAGTTTGTCCGGGCGATCTGGGCCAGCTCGAAGCCGCTTCCGGTCGATTCCGAATATCCGCTGTTCTTCATCTACACCTCGGGCTCCACCGGAAAGCCCAAGGGCATCGTCCACGTTCACGGCGGCTACACCGCCGGCATCGCGGAATCGATGCGGGTCGCCTTCGATGCGCGCCCGGGTGACACGATGTTCGTGGTCGCCGATCCGGGCTGGATCACCGGACAGAGCTACCAGATCTCCGCCTCGCTTCTGTCGCGCGTCACCACGGTCGTTTCCGAAGGTTCGCCCGTGTTCCCGCATGCGGGCCGCTTCGCCTCGATGATCGAGCGCCACAAGATCACGATCTTCAAGGCGGGCGTCACCTTCCTCAAGTCGATCATGTCCGATCCGTCGAACCTCGCGGATGTGCAGCGCTATGACATGAGCGCGCTTCGTGTCGCGACCTTCTGCGCCGAGCCAACCAGTCCCTCCGTGCAGGCCTTCGGCATGGAGAACGTGACCCGGCAGTACATCAACAGCTACTGGGCGACCGAGCACGGCGGCATTGCCTGGACGCATTTCTACGGCAACGCCGATTTCCCGCTCAAGGCCGATGCCCACGCCTTCCCGCTGCCGTGGATCGTTGGCGAAGTCTGGGTGGAAGACGAAGCCGCCACGCCCGGCAAGAGCCCGTTTACCCGCTCCGGCAGTGAAGGTGTCGCCTGGCGACGCGCCGAACCGGGCGAAAAGGGCGAGATCGTCATCGCCGCCCCCTATCCCTATCTGGCCCGCACGATCTGGGGCGATGCTCTGAACTTCAACGTCAAGGACGGCACCGTTCAAGGCGACTGGAAGGGCGATGCCGGACGCTGGGAATCCGGCTACTGGAGCCGCTGGCAGGGTGCGTGGGCCTATACCCAGGGCGATTTCGCCATCGCGCATGATGATGGCTCGTTCTCGTTCCATGGCCGCTCGGATGACGTCATCAACGTTTCGGGCCACCGCATGGGGACCGAGGAAATCGAAGGCGCCGTGCTGCGCGACAAGGCGCTCGATCCCAATTCACCGGTCGGCAACGTCCTCGTCGTCGGCGCGCCGCACCGCGAGAAGGGGCTGACCCCGCTCGCCTTCGTCGTCCCCGTGGCGGGGCGCAAGCTCACCGAGGAAGACCGCCAGCGCCTGTTCAATCTCGTCCGCACCGAAAAGGGCGCCGTCGCGGTACCGGCCGATTTCATCGAAGTCAGCCAGTTCCCCGAAACGCGTTCGGGCAAATACATGCGCCGCATGGTCCGCGCGCTGGTCGAAGGCGGCGAACTGGGTGACGTCACCACCTTGCGCAACCCGGAAAGCCTGACCGAGCTCAAGACCGCGATTGACGCGTGGCAGCGCCAGCAGCGCCTTTCGGAAGAGCAATCGCTGTTCGAACGCTACCGCTACTTCCTCATCCAATACAATGCAGTAGCCCCCGGCAAGCGCGTCGCCACCGTCACCGTTACCAACGCGCCGGTCAACGCGCTCAACGAACGCGCGATCGACGAACTGGTGATCGTGGTCGAGCACCTCAGCCGCAAGGACGATGTCGTCGCGGTCGTCTTCACCGGCGAGGGCACATCCTCGTTCGTCGCGGGCGCGGATATCCGGCAGATGCTGGAGGAAATCCACAGCCACGACGAAGCGCTGGTCCTGCCCAACAACGCGCAACTCGCCTTCCGCAAGATCGAGATGATGGGCAAGCCATGCATCGCAGCGGTTCAGGGCGTCGCGCTCGGTGGCGGAATGGAGTTCGCGCTGGCGTGCCACGTCCGCGTGGCCGAAACCACCGCGCGTTTCGGCCAGCCCGAAATCCGCCTGCGCCTTCTGCCGGGCTATGGCGGCACGCAGCGCCTGCCGCGCCTCTTGGCAGACCGCCACAGTGCAACCGGCGTACGCGATGCGCTCGATCTCATCCTCGGCGGGCGCAGCATCGATGCTGCGCAGGCGCAGGAGATTGGTCTCGTCGATGCGCTGGCCGAAGGCCACCGCGATGCGCTTGCCGAAGCCCACGCCATGGTGCGTGAATGGGTGAAGCGCGGGGCGGAAAGCCCGCTGGGCAAAGCCTTCGCCGCGCGCGAGGAAGCGACCGTGCTGTGGGAGAAGCCCTCCACTGTCGATCTCGATACCGTGCTTGAGGACGATTTCCTGCAGCGCATCCTGCGCCAGCTCGATTGGGCAGGACGCGGCACAGCGGGTGCCCGCGCGCTCGATGCGGTGCGCACCGGCCTTGCCTCCGGCATGTCCGCTGGTCTCGCCCGTGAGGCAGCACTGTTCGCCGAAGCGATCATCGATCCCGAAGGCGGCAAGACCGGCATCCGCCAGTTCATGGACAAGGTGGCGCCCCCGCTCCCGGTGCGGCGCGACGGCGTGTGGATCGACGCCGAGCATGAGACCCGCGCGGCAGAGCTGGAAGCGGGTGGCGATCTGCTGCCTGTCGGTGCGCCATTCTATCCCGGCGTCACCGCAATCCCCCCGTACCAGTATGCTTTCGGCATCGCCCGCGATCCCGATACCGGCGCCCCGCGCTTCGGCCCGCCGTCGACTCACGAGCGCGAGCTGATCGTCAAGGTGCCCGAGCCTGCGCCCAACGAAGCGCTGCTCTACATGCTGACCAGCGAGGTCAACTTCAACGATATCTGGGCGCTAACGGGCATTCCCGTCTCGCCGTTCGATAGCCACGAGGAAGACGTCCAGATCACCGGCTCGGGCGGCATTGCGCTCGTCGCCGCGCTCGGCAGCGAGACGCGCTCGGAAGGCCGCGTGAAGGTCGGCGATCTCGTCACCGTCTATTCCGGCACCAACGATCTGCTCTCGCCCGCGGTCGGCAACGATCCGATGTACGCGGATTTCTCGATCCAGGGCTACGAGACCGAAACGGGCAGCCACGCGCAGTTCCTGACGGTGCAGGCGCCGCAGATGCACAAGGTCCCGCCAAACCTGACGCTGGAGCAGGCGGGGAGCTATGTGCTCAACCTCGGCACGATCTCGCGCTGCCTGTTCACCACGCTGCAGATCGCACCCGGCCGCACGCTCTTTGTCGAAGGCGCCGCCACCGGCACCGGGCTCGATGCCCTGCGCTCCTCCGTGCGCACCGGCCTGCAGGTGACGGGCCTCGTCTCCAGCCCTGACCGCGCCGCGTTCATCACCGGCCAGCAAGGTGCAGTTGGCGCGATCAACCGCAAGGATCCGCGCTTCGCCGATCTCTACACCACGGTGCCAGAAGACGCCGAGGCCGCGCGCGCCTGGGAATCCGCCGGTGCATCATTGGTCGAGGAATACAAGGCGCTCAACGGCGGCAAGCTGGCGGATTACGTCGTCAGCCATGCCGGCGAGACGGCGTTCCCTCGAAGCTTCCAGCTTCTGGCGGAAAACGGCACGCTGGCCTTCTACGGCGCGTCCTCGGGCTATCACTTCAGCTTCATGGGCAAGCCCGGCAAGGCGAGCCCCGAAGAGATGCTGCGCCGTGCCGCTCTGCGCGGCGGCGAAGCGGTGCTGATCTACTACGGTCCCGGCTCCGACGCGCTGCTTGATGACATGGGCCTCGAAATCATCGAAGCCGCGCGCCGCTTCAACGCGCGCAGCGTCGTCGCCACCACCACCGACGGCCAGCGCGAATTCCTCGGCTCGCTCGGCCTTGAAGATGCCATCGAAGGCATCGTCAGCCTGGAAAGCATCCGTCGGCGCGAGGGGGACAATTTCCTTTGGCCCGACACGATGCCGCGCCTGCCCGATGCCAAGGTCGATATCGAGGTCTTCAAGGCGGCGGTGCGCGATTATCAGGACCGCGTGATGAAGCCGTTCGGCTCGGCCATCGGCAAGATCCTGCGCTCGCCCGATAACCCGCGCGGCGCGCCCGATCTGGTTTTCGAACGCACCGGACAGGACACGCTCGGCGTCTCGACCTCGCTGGTGAAGCCCTTCACCGGACGGGTCGTCTTCGCTGAAGACCTCACCGGCAGCCGCTTCACGTTCTATGCGCCGCAGGTCTGGACCCGCCAGCGCAAGATCCTCATGCCCACCGCGTCGATCCTCGGCACGCACCTCTGCAATGCCTTCGAGGTTGCGCGCATGAACGACATGATCGCGGCAGGGCTGCTCGAAGTCACCGAGCCCGAGGTTGTCGGGTGGGACGGCCTGCCCGAAGCCCACCAGTCGATGTGGGACAACCGCCACTCTGGTGCGACCTATGTCGTCAACCACGCCCTCCCCGCCATGGGCCTGCGCAGCCGCGACGCGCTGCTCGAAGCCTGGGCCGTCCGGGAAGCGGAAGGCGGCAATGCATAGCCGAAGACAACGAACGATCGCACCGCGCTAGCGCGGCGCACACCTTCCAGCTGCCCTCCCCAGGCCTAGTACCACCTCAAACCGGCGCAGCACTTCGCGCGCATTCTTCAGGAGAGTGACATGGCCAAGGCAAAGACTATCGCCACCGCGCCGCTCGCAGCGCAATTCGCCTCTGGCAGGCTGGCAGGCAAGATCGCACTTGTGACCGGCGCTGCCGGCAATCTCGGCGGCTATATCGTGCGCCACTACCTCGCCGAGGGCGCCACCGTCGTCATGACTGGCCGCACTGCGGCGCGCCTCGAAGCTGCCGCTGAAGCGATGCGTGCGGCCAGCGGCGTCGATGCCACACGCCTTGCCACGGTCATTCTCGATGGCGGCAATCCGCAGTCCGTGCGTGATGGCTTGGCCGATGTCGTCAAGCGGTTCGGCCGCATCGACATCCTCGTCAACAATGCAGGTTCGGCTGGCCCCAAGCAGCCGATCGAGCAGCTTCCGTTTGACGAGGAGGAGCTTGCCGCCCTCCAGAAGCGCGGCTCGACCGATACAGAAACCGTCCCCGCCGCGATGCGCAACATCTTCGGTGTCGCGTGGAACCTTGCCCGCACGGTTGCTGCGGCGATGCCCGAGGGCGGCTCGATCATCAACGTCTCGACGATCTTCTCGCGCACGCCCTACTATGCGCGCGCGGCCTATGTCGTCCCCAAGGCGGCGATGAATGCGTGGTCGCGCGAGCTTTCGCTTGAACTTGGCCCACGCGGCATCCGCGTCAATCTCGTGTTCCCCGGCCCCATCGAAAGCGAGCGGATCCGCACCGTCTTCGCCGCGATGGACACCATGCGCGGCGACGAACAGGGCACCACGGCGAACACTTTCTTCGACATGATGTCGCTGGAGCGCAGCACCGGCGGCGCGCCCAAGGCCAAGACCTTCCCGGTGCCGGACGACATCGCCTCGACCTGCGTGTTCCTCGGCAGCGACGAATCCTCCGCCTACAACGGGCACGATTTCGAAGTGACCCACGGCATGACCGTGCGCAAGGAAGAGCGCTCGACCTACCTCGCGCGCCCCACCATGCGCTCGATGGACGGCGCAGGCCTTGCGATCCTCATCGCCGCCGGTGAAGGCTGGGAAGAGGCGCTCGAGATCGCCAGGATCCAGATCAATTGCGGCACCAATGTGCTGCTCGGCGTGCCGCGCCAGGCCGACGTCGCCATTGCGCAGGCCCGCGCCAAGGCGGAAGGCATAGGGGACGCGCTCACCATCGTGCGCTTCAACCGTACCGAGCCCGCCACGATCGAGGCCGCGCTTGCCGCCTACACCGAGAACAACACGCCAATCACCGGCGCAATCTTCATGCCGGTGTTCGGCCCGGGTGAATTCGGCGGCCGTCTGGTCGATGCCGAGGACGACATGATCGACACCTTCATGGATGTCGAACTCGTCGGCGCGATGGCGCTCGCCCGCACGCTCAGCCGCTATTGGAAGCGCCATGGCTCGCTGCTGCAGCCGCCGCGCTTCATCTTCATGTCGAACGCCAGTGACGGCAAGGACAACGTCTACGGCAACGTGCTGCGCGCCGCGATCGAGCAGCTGATCCGCATCTGGCGCGATGAGAGCGAGATCGACGTCGCCCATGGCCGCCGCCGTCAAGGCGAATGGGGCAACCAGATCGTGCGCTTCTCCAATGCGGAAAGCGAGAACACGCGCTTTGCCGCCGGGCACGCCGCGCGCGTGCTGATCAAGGAAAGCAAGATCGCCGAAGTCACGCTCTACGTGCCGCGCAGCATCGGTGAGGCAACGGGCGCGCGCAAGGCGATGGCGGGCTTCAGCGAGAACATCACCGGCCTGCACCTCGGCAAGGTGGCGCTGATCACCGGCGGTTCGGCGGGCATCGGCGGCCAGGTCGCACGGCTCCTCGCGCTCGCAGGCGGCAAGGTCATGATGGTGGCGCGCCGCGAGAGCGAGCTTGCAGTCGCCCGCGCGCGCATCGTCAGCGAGCTGGAGGATATCGGCTTCGCAGGCGTCGAGCGCCGCGTGCAGACCATGGCGGGGATGGACGTCAGCAATCTCGACAGCCTCAAGGCAGCCGTCGACGCCACGATCAAGGCCTTCGGGCGGATCGACTATCTGATCAACAACGCCGGCGTTGCGGGCGCGGAAGAGATGGTCGTCGACATGAGCCTCGACGCGTGGAACTACACGCTCGACGCCAACCTCATCTCGAACTTCACGCTGATGCACCACGTCGTGCCGATCATGAAGGCGCAGGGGTCGGGCTACGTGCTCAACGTCTCGTCCTACTTCGGCGGCGAGAAGTACCTCGCGGTCGCCTATCCCAACCGCGCAGACTATGCCGCCTCCAAGTCCGGCCAGCGCGCGATGGTGGAATCGATGGCGCGCTACCTCGGGCCCGAAGTGCAGTTCAACGCGATTGCGCCCGGCCCTGTCGACGGCGACCGTCTGGCGGGCACCGGCGGCAAGCCGGGCCTGTTCGAGCGGCGCGGCAAGCTGATCCTCGCCAACAAGCGCCTCAACGCGATCCATGCGGCTGCGGTCAAGTCGCTCCGGCGCGGGGTGCGGGTCGAGGCGCTGCTCAGCCGCCTCGCGCGCAACGATACCGTGCGCATGTCGCACGATACCAACAATCCGCGCGAAATCCGCGAGCTGGCGCTGGCCTGCGCGCGCGAGGGCGACGGTGTGTGCACCTGGGACCGGTATCTGATGACGCCGGATATCGCCGCCAAGCTCGTCTCGCGCCTGCGCGGGGCCGGCTACTTCCTCGATTCACCGGAATGGGGCGAGCGGCCCGATACGCCTGAGGCAAACCGCGATTGGCTGCTCAAGACGCCGCCGGAAGACGAGCCCTTCCTCCCCGGCGACAAGATCGCGGTCGAGGCCAAGAAGGTCGGCACCGGCGTGCTCTCGCAGCTCTTCCTCGGCAAGATGCCGACCGAGACCGACGTGGCGCAGGCGACGGTGTTCTTCCTCGCCGACCGCGCCGTCTCGGGCGAAACGTTCATGCCTTCGGGCGGCCTCAGCGTCGAGCGTTCGACCACCGAACGCGAGCTGTTCGGCAGCCCGAAGCAGGAACGGCTCGATCAGATGCGCGGCCGCACCGTGTGGATGATCGGTGAGCACCTCACCGACTACCTCGCCGAGACGGCGCGCCAGTTCATCGCCGATTGCCATGTCGCGCGCGTGGTGATGATGACTGGCACCGAAGGCGCGTTCATTGCGCTCAAGGACCAGCTCGACGATATCGAGAACCCGCCGCTTGAATACGTCGGGCTGGACGGCGGCATCGAGGCTGCGATGGACGAGGCCCTCCGCCAGTGGGGCCATCCCACCACGATCGTCTCGACCCCCATGCAGCCGCTGCCGAACCGGCTGTTCGCGACCGATGCGCTGCTCACGCCGGAGGAATTCCGAGGGCTGGTGGGCGACAATCTGACCAATCATTTCCGCGTCGCCCGCAAGGCCTCGCTCTATGATGATTGCCAGCTCGTCCTCGTCTCGCCCGACGTGCCGATGGGTGACAAGAGCCCGGCCTTCGCGCTCGCAAACTTCATCAAGACGACGCTGCACTCGTTCACCGCCACGCTTGCGGTGGAGAACGAGCGTCTGGTCCACGGCGCGCCGGTCAACCAGATCAACCTCACCCGCCGCGTTCGCTCGGAAGAACCGCGCGACCTTGACGAGCATATCGAAGAGGTCCGCCGGTTTGCCCGCGCCGTGCTGCTTGTCGGCACCCCCCTCCCCGATGCCGAGGATTCACGCTATCGTGCGCGCATCTATCGCGGGATGTCGATGACAGTGTGACCGGGACGGTTTGATGGAATACCTGTCGTTCGAAAAGCCGATCGAAGCTCTCGCGAAGCGCGCTGCTGCGCTGCGCGAGAGCGGAAGCGGCGAGGCGGAAGCCTTGATGCTCGACGAGCGGGCGCATCGCCAGCTCGCCGATCTCTACGCACGCCTGACGCCCTGGCAGCGCACGCAAGTGGCGCGCCATCCCTCCCGGCCGCACTTCATCCACTATATGCAGGGCCTGTTCGAGGAATTCCTGCCGCTGGGCGGCGACCGGCTTTATGGCAATGATCAGGCCATCATCGGCGGCTTCGCGCGGCTTGGCGGGCGCGCAGTCATGGTCATCGGCCATGCCAAGGGCGAGGACACCGCCACGCGCCTCAGGCACAATTTCGGCATGGCCCGGCCCGAAGGCTATCGCAAGGCGATCCGCCTGATGGAAATTGCCGACCGCTTCGGCCTGCCAGTCATCACGCTGGTCGATACCCCCGGCGCCTTCCCCGGCGTCGATGCGGAAGCGCGCGGGCAGGCCGAGGCCATCGCGCGCAGCACCGAGAAATGCCTTGAAATCGGCGTGCCGCTGGTTGCCGTGATCGTCGGTGAAGGCGGCTCGGGCGGCGCAGTCGCGCTCGCCTCGGCCAACCGAGTGCTGATGCTCGAACATTCGGTCTATTCGGTCATCTCGCCCGAAGGCTGCGCCTCAATCCTGTGGCGCGGCAATGATCGCGCCCCCGATGCGGCCGAGGCCATGAAGATGACCGCGCCCGATCTCATGCAACTCGGCGTGATCCACCGCGTCATCTACGAACCGGTCGGCGGCGCACACCGCAACCATGCCGAAACGATCAAGCGCCTCGGCACCGCGCTGCGGGCCGAACTGCAGGACCTCACCTCGCTGAACGCAGACGAACTGCGCCAGGACCGCTGGTCGTTCTTCATGAAGCTCGGTTCGATGTAGGCATGCCGGCAAGTCCGATCGAGAGCGACCGTGAGGCCCGCGAAACGCTGGAACACATGCGCGGCGGCCCCGGCAGCGTCATCGTCCGCCACTTCCGTTTTGATGGCAAGGGTGCGCCGACGCGCTTCCTGATCCTGGAAATTCCACCCGGCGCGGCCGAAGGCAGCCATGTCCACTATGCCGATGATCGCAACGGCACCGGCGCCTACGAGGAATTCTACTACGTCATCTCGGGTCGCGGCCTCGCGACCTTGGGTGATGAAACCTATCCGGTCGCTGCGGGTGACTACTGGCATGCCCCGCTCGATATGGCACGCGGGCTTGCCAATGCCGATCCGGCGGAGGTGCTGAAGGTGCACCTGACCGTTGTGCTGCGCGATGTGGCCAAAGCCGAGCCCGCCTAGAGCCCCCGGCAGGCCGCCTCGGCAATCTCCCTGGCGCGCTCCGGTGTCGCCCCGAGCCCGGTGAGCCCCAGAACCAGCATCGCGCCGAGCGCCCTGCGCGCGGCTTCAGGGCTGGGCTGCTGCTCCACCAGGTTCGCCATCAGCACCTGACACAGGCCCAGCCAATAGAGCACCCCGCCCTCCCGGGCCTCTTCGCGCACCAGTCCGCCAGCGATGGCCGCAGCCATGTCGCCCGCCAGTCCGCGATTGAGCGGGTGGCTGCTGAGGGTCGAGTTCGCGTGGCTGCGCAGCAGCACGATCGTGCGCTTGGGCTCGGCCAATGCGAAGATCGCGCCGGTGCGCATGCCGCCGCCAATCCGGACGAGCGGATCAGCAATGCCGTCATTGGCCGCAGTGATGCGCCCCTCAAGTTCAAGCCGAACCTCGTCGCCAATCGCAGAAGCGAAGGCAGCTTTGTCCGCAAAGTGGTTGAAGAAGCTTCCCTTTGCCACGCCTGCCCGCGCCACGACTTCGTCGATCGGTATTGCATCGATCGGCTTTTCGGCCAGCAGTTCAAAGCCGGCGGCGATCAGCGCGCTGCGGGTGCGCGCGGCCCTGGGGGACAGCGTTGGGGGCGAAGGGGCGGGATGCGATGCCATGCCCCTGTATACTTGACTATATGGTCAAAAGCAAGTTATTTGACCATATAGTCAACTGCGACTCGCGTGGAGCCCATGCGCGAGCCAGCCGGGAGAGAACGCCATGCCGGTGATCGCGCCGATCATCAGAATAGTGGACGTTGCACATGTCCGCTTCGCCGCGCCCGATCTCACCATGATGCGCGGCTTTCTGAATGACTTCGGCTTCGAGACTTTCGAGGAAGGCGGACGGCTTTATGGGCGCGGCTGCGATGGCCGGGCCTTCGTCCATGTGACCGAGCCCGGTGAGGCGCGCTTCCTCGCCGTGGGCCTGCGTGCTGCCTCGCTCGCCGATCTGGAAACGCTTGCGAGCGCCGAAGGGGTGCCTGTCGAGACGCTGGAGGAGCCCGGCGGCGGCCATGTCGTTCGGCTGGTCGATCCGGACGGCCACCGGGTCGAAGTCGTTGCCGGACAGGATGTCCGCGCCCCCGCACCGCCCCTCACCGATCCGCCGCGCAACACGGCGGCGGCCAAGCCTCGCCTTCGCGCGCCTTTGCGGCTCAGGAACGCGCCGGCCCATATCCAGCGCATCGGCCATGCCGTCCTGCGCGTCCGCGATTTCCGCTCATCGGAGGCGTGGTACAAGGCGCGCTTCGGCCTGATCACTTCGGACGAGGTGGAAGCCGCAAAAGGCGTCCCTCTGGGCGCCTTCCTGCGCTGCGATCGCGGCGATGTGCCCAGCGATCACCACACGCTCTTCCTCGCCGAACTGCCCGGCCCGCCGGGCCTGCTTCACGCTGCTTTCGAAGTCGCCAATCTCGATGACCTCATGCTCGGCCACCAGCACCTCAAGGCGGCGGGCCGCAAGCCCGCATGGGGCGTGGGCCGCCACATCATGGGCAGCCAGATCTTCGATTACTGGCTCGATCCGTTCGGCAACGAGCTTGAGCACTGGACCGACGGAGACCTTTTCACCGCCGCCGATCCGCCGCAGAAGCAGACTTTTCAGGCGCTGCTTGCAGTACAGTGGGGTTCGCCCCATCCCATGCAGGCTGGCCGCCTTGCCCCGCCGGCCGGCCTCGTCGGCTTCCTCATGGCGCTGCGCCTGCGCCTGGCTCGCCTTTTCCGCCGCAAACCCGAAGGAACCCCCACATGAAGCTCGCCACATTTACCGCCGACGGCCATACCCGCACCGGGATCGTTGTTGACGACAAGATCATCGACACCGGCATCGACGGAACGATGATCGACCTGATCCGCGATTGGGATGCAGTGAAGGACGATCTGGCCGTAAAGGCAGCTGCAGGGGGCGGCATTCCGCTGGCCGATGTAACGCTCGAAGCACCAGTCCAGCGGCCGGGCAAAATCTTCGCAATCGGCCTCAACTATGCTGACCATATTGCTGAATCCAATATGAAGACACCGGAACGGCAGGTGTGGTTCACCAAGGCACAGACCAGCGTAAATGCCCCCTATGCCGGGATCGAGATCACCAAGGACCAGATGACCACCGACTATGAAGTCGAGCTCGTCGCGGTGATCGGCAAGGGCGGCAAGCATGTGTCCGCCGCTGACGCCTCTGCCGCGATCTTCGGCTACTGCGTCGGCAACGATGTGACCGAACGCATGTGGCAGCACGCCTCGCCGCAATGGTCGCTGGGCAAGAGTTTTGACACCCACGCCCCGATGGGCCCGTGGATCGTCACCGCCGATGAAGTGGGCGATCCCCACGCGCTCGGCCTGCGCTGCTTTGTGAATGGTGAAAAGCGGCAGGATTCCAATACGTCACACCTCGTTTTCAACATCTGGCAGCAAGTCGAGCACCTCTCCGTCGGCATGACGCTGGAGCCCGGCGACTGCCTCTTCACCGGCACGCCCGGCGGTGTCGGAGCCGCGATGGACCCGCGCCGGTTCCTGCAGGCGGGCGATGTCGTGCGCTGCGAGATCGACGGTCTCGGCCACATCGAAGGCACGATGATCGCGGAAGGGTAAGGCCATGGCCTTTGATTGCGACGTCCTGATTGCCGGCGGCGGGCCGACCGGCGTCGTGCTGGCGATCCTCCTCGCACAGCGCGGCGTGAGGGTGATCGTCGCGGAGAAGGCCGGCGACATCTATCCCCTCCCCCGCGCCGCGCACATCGATCACGAAGGCATGCGTATCCTGCAGGAGGCGGGGGCAGCAGAGGCGGTCATGGCCACCTGCCGCCGCGCCGCGCGCTATGAATTCCGCAATGCGCGCGGCGAGGTTCTGCTGTGTTTGGAAGGCTCCGACCGGACCGGCCCCGGCGGCTGGCCGGGTGCCAACATGATCCACCAGCCCTCGGTCGAGCGGGCGCTGCGCTCCAGCCTCGCCACCTGTCCCGAAGCGGCGCTGCACGGCGGTTGGGAGCTCGGCGCCTTTGCCGAGGATGCCGAGGGCGTAACGGCTGAGATCGCCACACCTGACGGCCTGCGCACGATCCGCACGCGCTGGCTGATCGGCGCGGACGGCGCGCGCTCGCCGGTGCGCAAGGCCATGGGCATCGCCTTCGACGATCTCGATTTCGAGGAACCCTGGCTGGTGGTCGATGTGCTCGTCGACGATCCCTCGCGCCTGCCCACGGCCAATCTTCAGATCTGCGATCCCAAGCGCCCGACGACTTGCGTGCTGATGGGCGAAGGGCGGCATCGCTGGGAATTCATGATCCTGCCGGGCGAGACGCCCGAACAGGTGAGCGAGGATGCCTTCATTGCGGGGCTGATGAAGCCGTGGAATGTCGAAGGTGCGGTGCGCATCGAGCGCAAGGCGGTCTATACCTTCCGCGCCCGCATTGCCCGCGTCTGGCGCAAAGGCCGCGTCTGCCTGGCCGGCGATGCCGCGCATCAGACCCCGCCGTTTGCCGGACAGGGCATGTGTTCGGGCCTGCGCGATGCCGCCAATCTCGCGTGGAAGCTCGCCGCGGTGATCAAGGACGGTGCGCCGGAAAGCCTGCTGGACAGCTACCAGCCCGAGCGCGAACCCAACCTGCGCGCGACGATCGCGATGGCGATCATGATGGGCCGCATGGTCTGCACCACCAGTCGCTGGGGCGCCTTCCTGCGCGACACGAAGATGCGCATCGGCCGTGCGCTGGGCAAGCTGCCCACCACGCCGCCCGATTATCCGCCGATTTCGGCAGGCGCAATCCTTGCGGACAGCCCGGGGGCTGGCCGCTACTTCCCGCAGTCCATCGCGCGCGACGGGGCGAAACTGGATGACCGCCTTGGCCCTGGCGCCTGGCTGATAAGCCGCAGCGAGCTTGCTGGAGAAGCCCTCGCCCCCTTTGCCGAAAAGCTGGGAAACTGGCTCGACAGGCATCGCACCGATGCTGTGCTCGTGCGGCCAGACCGCCATGTCTTCGGCGCGGGCGATCCGGAAACATTGCGCGCGGCATGGAAAGCCGCCACCGGCCTTGAGCCGCCCCCACCCCTCGCCTAAGGTCCCTCGCCCAAGCCAGCCCGCGCTGGAACTGGCAGAAGGAACGAGAATGCACGCCCCGCAAACCATGCCCAAAGCGCGGCAGGATCAGCCGTCGGCCCATCAATCCTGGGTCCACTGGGCGATCGGCCGCATTGAGGCCGATTATGCGCGATCTGCCGATACGCACCTGCTCCCGGTGCCGCTTGCCGCACTGCCGGGCATTGCGATCTACCTCAAGGACGAGAGCAGCCACCCGACCGGCAGCCTAAAGCACCGGCTCGCCCGCTCGCTGTTCCTCCACGCGCTGTGCAGCGGATGGATCGGGCCGGAAACGACGGTGGTGGAGGCTTCATCGGGTTCGACTGCGGTGTCCGAAGCCTATTTCGCGCGCATGCTTGGCCTGCCCTTCGTGGCGGTGATCCCCGAGCGGACGGCGCGCGAGAAGATCGCGGCGATCGAAGCGCTGGGCGGCACCTGCCATCCCGTCACCGATCCCGGCACCGTCCACGCGGTCGCCTCCCGCATCGCCGCCGAATGCGGCGGACACCACATGGACCAGTTCACCTTTGCCGAACGCGCAACCGACTGGCGCGGCAACAACAACATTGCCGAGAGCATCTTCACGCAGATGCGCCGCGAACCACATCCCGTGCCGACCTGGATCGTCTGCGGCGCGGGGACCGGCGGCACTTCGGCCACCATCGGCCGCTTCCTGCGCTACTATCGCCACCCCTCGCGCCTGTGCCTTGCCGATCCGGAATCGTCCGCCTTCCACCGCCACTGGTACGACCGCACGCGACACGCGGGCAGCGGCGAGCCTTGCCATATCGAGGGCATTGGCCGCCCGCGTGTCGAAGCCTCGTTCGTACCTAGCGTGATCGACCGTGCGGAAGTGGTCAGCGACAGCGCCTCGATTGGCGCGGCCCGCGCGCTCTCCCGCCATCTCGGGCGGCGGGTCGGCGGTTCTACCGGCACCAACCTTGTCGCCTGCGCGCGTCTCGCGGGCGAGATGGCGGCGCGCGGCGAGGACGGGGCTATCGTCTCGATCCTGTGCGATTCCGGGGAGCGCTATGCCTCCACGCTATTCAGCGACGATTGGCTGCGCGTGCAGGGGCTGGATGTCAGCGCCGACGAGGCCCGCATGACGCGCTTTCTGGCCGAAGGCTGCTGGCAGGAATGACGACTGGCGGCCCTACCAGGGGATGATCAGCTGCTTGCCGTCCCAGTTTTCGGACTCATGGCGGGCCCTTGCATACATCCCGCGAATGATCTCGCTCTCGGGATAGAGTTCGATCATGTGTCCCATCGTGGTGCGCGCATCGATGTAGCAGATCTTCGCGCCGAAGCTGACCACGAACTCGCTCGCCACCGGCATCCCCGCCGCGACATAGCGGTCGCGCGTGCCCTCGTAGTCCTCGCAGAACATCGCCATGTGGTGGATGCCCTGCTGACCATTCGGATACATGTCATGGAACGCGCTCGGGCCGGTGGAAACGAGCTCCACGAGTTCGATATTGAGGTCACCGCTCTGCACGAACACGCCGCGGATGCGGATCGGCTCTGCCGGCGCACCGCGATAGACATGGTCCGAAAGCACGCCCTGCCCGCCCCCGATAAACGGCCCCATGCCGAAGAGCTTGTTGTAGCGCGCGCAGGCGGCCTCGAGGTTGTCCACCACGTGGCAGACCTGAATGAACGCTCCGCTCGGCACTGACATGGCACTCTCCCTCAATTAGTCGACGACGGCCTCCACGAGGGTCGGGACATCGGCGGCAAACGACCACGCCAGCGCCTCGTCGAGTGCCGCCGCCGTTTCCGCCCGCCGCGCTGCCACGCCCTGCGCCTGCGCTAGCGCGCAGAAATCGAGATGCGGCAGCTGCGTACCCGGCAGCGATTGCATGCCGAACTTGCGGCCGAAGCTGTGGAGCGCCTCGTAGCGCCCGTTCTTGATGATCACGAAGCTGACCGGCGTGCCCAACTGCGCCGCGGCATGAAGGCCCTGGATCGCGTACATGCTGGCGCCGTCACCCAGCACCGCGACGACCTTGTCGCCGCGGCGTGCAAGTGCGGTGCCGATTGCGGCGGGGAGGCCGTAGCCGAGACCGCCGCTGGCCGTTGTGTAGAACGTGTCAGGTTCGGTGATCGGCAGGCGTTCGTGCATCGCGCCACGACTGGACGCGGCTTCCTCCACGATGATCGAGCCCGCAGGGCGCAGCGCTGCGATCTGTTGCAGCACGTAGGCATCGGTCATCACGCTGCCATCCAGCCTCGGCAGCGGCGCAGTCGGCGGCAGCACATCGCGCCGCACCGGCGCGGCGGCGGCGAGCAGCGTATCCAGCGCAAGCCGGCAATTGGCCACCACGGCATTGCCATCGGGCAGCCACGCCGCATGGACCGAATTATCACCAATTAACCAGAGGCTTGCGCCCTCCGGCACATGCGGCCCAAACCCCTCGACATGATAGAGCGACATCGGCCCCCCCAGCACGAGGATCAGATCGTGCCCGGCAAGGCTCTCGACGATCGCCTCGCGCCCGGCGGTCAGGAAGCCCCGAAACAGCGGGTGGTTTTCGGGAAAGCTGCACTGCGAGGCTAGCGGTGCGACCCAGACGCCCGCACCGTGGCGCTCGGCGAGCGCGATGACCTGATCCCAAGCCCCGTCACGTCCGGCCCCCGCACCCACCACGATAACCGGGCTCGCGGCCTTCGCCAGCGCTGCCGCCACTTCCGCGAGCGCTGCCGGATCGCCGGGATTGCGCGCGAACATGCGGCGCGCCGGGATCGGCTCGCAGGGCTGATCCCAATCGTCGATGGGCACCGAGACGAACGTGGGGCCCCATGGCGGCTCCATCGCGACATGATAGGCCCGCGCGATCGCGGCGGGCACGTCTTCCGCCCGCGCCGGCTCGCAGGCCCACTTCACGAACGGCTTGGGAAACTCGGTCGCCTGCTGGGCGAAGAGGAACGGCTCGTAGGGCAGGATCGAGCGCGCCTGCTGGCCGGCGGTCACCACCAGCGGCGTCTGGTTCTTGTAGGCGGTGAAGAGATTGCCGAGCGCGTGCCCGGTGCCAGCCGAGCTGTGCAGATTGACCAGCGCTGCGTTGCGAGTGGCCTGTGCATAGCCATCGGCCATCGCGAGCACGACGGATTCCTGCAGACCCAGCACGTAGCGGAAATGCTCCGGAAAATCGCGGAACATCGGCAACTCGGTCGATCCCGGATTGCCGAAGATCGTCGTCATTCCATAGGCTTCAAGCAGGGCGAAAGTCGCCTCGCGAACGGTCGTCATGGTCTCTCCCGAACGTGGCGCCTCCCGGCCACATGCCGGTTGTGCGCCCCGGCCCGCGCAAAAACAACCGCCGCGATGCGCTGCGCCACGGTGCGAAACGCGAGGGCGCCTTGCACCTGCAGTTTGCCCTTGCCGAGTGCCAGCCGCCCCGCAATGAAGAGGGTGAGAGCGCAAAGCCAACCGTACGAGGATGCCTGCATGAACACCCGCCATCTGGTCGATCCGGAACTCCTGCCGCTGATCGATCTGCTGCCCGACAATGCCTTCACGCGCGAGGCTCTGCCCACCATCCGCATCGAATCCGAAGGCCGCTTCGCCTTCGTCGGCGTGCCGCCCATCGCAGCGGAGGTCAAGGTGATCGAGGGCGAAGGCGGTCCGCTGGAGGTCTATTGGTACGATCCGGCTCCCGGAACGAAAGGCCGCGCTGCCCTGCTTCATGTCCACGGTGGCGGCATGGTCATCGGCTCCGCGCGCTCGATGCAGCAGGGTCCGTCAGGCATCGCGGCAGCGCTTGGCATTCCTGTCGCCTCGGTCGAATACCGCCTTGCGCCCGAGCACCCCTTTCCCGCCCCGCAGCAGGATTGCTACGCCGCGCTCAAGTGGCTGGCTTCCAGCGCCGACGAACTCGGCATCGATGCCGCGCGCATCGGCATCACCGGGGAAAGCGCTGGCGGCGGGCTTGCGGCGGCGACCGCGCTCATGGCGCGCGATCTTGGCGGCCCGGCGCTCGCCGCGCAGATCCTCACCTATCCGATGCTCGATCACCGCACCGGCAGCGATCCCTGCCCTTATGGCAACCCGACCACCGGCGAATTCGTCTGGACCCGCGCGCACAACCGCTTCGGCTGGGAAGCCCTGCGCGGGGAATACGCCGCTGACGATGCGCACAAGGGCTGGTTTTCGCCTTCGCTCGCCGAAGACCTTGCAGGCCTCCCGCCAACATGGATCGGCACCGGCAGCCTCGACCTGTTCCTCGACGAGGACCTGGATTACGCGCTGCGTCTGGTGAAGGCGGGCGTCCCGGTGGAGCTTCACTCCTACCCCGGCGCGATCCACGCCTTCAACGCGGTGACCGAAGCCGCTGCCGCCAAGGCCTTTACCCGCGACCTCCTCAGCGCAATCGCGCGCCTGCTGCGAGTTTGAGATGCGAAAGGACTGGAACACCATCATGAAGCGCCTCGCCCCGATCCTGCTGGTCGCCACCACGTTTGGCGCCTCGCCCGCCTCCGCCGCCGAAATCTCCACCCACATCCTCGATCTGGCGCGAGGAAACGGCGGCGCCAATGTTCCGGTCACGCTGGCGCGGCGCGATGCCGCCGGGGCGTGGACCAAGGTTGCAGAGGCCAGCACCGATGCCAACGGACGCGTGCGCAGCTTCGGCCCGAGCGAGAGTTTCATCCCCGGCACCTATCGGCTGCAGTTCGACATGACCCGCTATGCTGCCGGGCCCTCCGCGCCGTTCTTTCCGGAAATCGTGATCACCTTCAGCGTCACCGATGCAGGGGCGCACTATCACGTGCCGGTCGCCGTCAGCCCCTTCGGCTACTCCACGTATCGCGGCAACTGATCGGGCGCGGCATTCCTCACTTGTTTGCAGCTATGCCTATTTCGGCATTCCAATCCGGTGCGCCGCCACTAAGGTCGCGCGCAGGGATGAAAGAGGGAGCCCCATGAATTTCGAGACCTTCATCACCTGCGCCGTGACCGGCTCGGGCAGCACCGCCGACAAGCATCCGGGCCTGCCCATCACCCCCGCGCAGATCGCCGATGCAGCGATCGAGGCAGCGAAGGCAGGTGCCGCGATCGCGCACATTCACGTCCGCGATCCCGAAACCGGCCCAGGATTCGGCAAGGGCAGCCGCGATGTGGCGCTCTACCGCGAAGTGGTCGAACGCATCCGTGCGTCCGACACTGACGTGGTGATCAACCTCACCGCCGGTATGGGCGGCGATATCGTGTTCGGACCGGGCGAAAATCCCTTCCCGCTTGATGAAGCCGGCACCGACATGGTCGGCCCGATGGAGCGGCTGCTCCATGTGCAGGAACTGCTGCCCGAGATCTGCACGCTCGATTGCGGCACGATGAACTTTGCCGAAGCCGATTATGTGATGACCAACACGCCCGGCATGCTGCGCACGATGGCTGCCGAAGTGCAGCGCCTTGGCGTGCGGCCCGAACTCGAAGTGTTCGATACCGGGCACCTCGTGTTCGTAAAGGAGCTGATCCGTGATGGGCTGCTCGATGATCCGGTGATGATCCAGCTGTGCATGGGCATCCCCTATGGCGCGCCGGACGATCCGCTCACTACGATGGCGATGGTCCACCAGCTACCGCCGGGCGCGGTGTTCAGCGGCTTTTCCATCGGGCGCAACCAGCTGCCATTCGTCGCTATGGCAGCGCTTGCGGGCGGCAACGTGCGTGTGGGGCTGGAGGACAACCTCTATCTCGGGCGCGGGCAGCTTGCCACAAACGGCCAGCTCACCGAGCGCGCAGTGCAGATCCTGACCGGCATGGGCGCGCGGATCCTGACGCCCGCCGAAGTGCGCACAAAGCTCAAGCTGCAGAAGCGCTGAGGGACCAACGATGACCCCTGACATTCGCCCAGAGATCAACCGGGTCGGCATCGTCGGCGGCGGCGTGATCGGTGCCGGTTGGGCCGCCCGCTTCGTGCTCAACGGCATCGATGTTTCGATCTACGACCCCGATCCCGAGATCGAGCGCAAGACCACGGCGGTGATCGCCAATGCGCGCCGCGCGCTCACCCGCCTGTTCGGCAATGCGCTACCCGCCGAAGGCACCGTCACCTTCGCAGCGAGCCTTCAGGACGCGGTGCGCGAGGCCGATTTCATTCAGGAAAGCCTGCCAGAGCGCGAGGATCTCAAGATCCGTCTACTGGCGGAAATGGACGCGGCGATGCCTGCCCATGCGGTGATCGGCTCATCCACCTCGGGACTGCTCCCCACCAAGCTGCAATCGGGCATGGCGCGGCCTGACCGGCTGGTGGTCGGCCATCCGTTCAATCCGGTCTACCTTCTGCCGCTCGTCGAGATTTGCGGCGGGGACCAGACCAGCCAGCAGACCAGGGACATCGCCGCCGCGGTTTACACGCGGATCGGCATGAAGGTCCTTCACGTCCGCAAGGAAATCGACGGCTTCATCGCTGACCGCCTGCTGGAGGCCGTCTGGCGCGAGGCGCTGTGGCTGATCAACGACGGCATCGCGACCGCCTCCGAGATCGACGACGCCGTGCGCTTTGGCGCAGGCATGCGTTGGTCGTTCATGGGCACGTTTCTCGTCTACCGGCTGGCGGGCGGAGAAGACGGCATGCGCCACTTCCTCCACCAGTTCGGCCCTTCGATGGAATGGCCCTGGACCAAGCTGATCGGCCCCAAGCTAACTGACGAGCTGATTGACACGATTTCCCGGCAGTCCGACGAGCAGGCGGGCGGCATCGACCTGCGCACTTATGAGAAGCTGCGCGACGATTGCCTTGTCGACCTCACCCACGCGCTGGAACGCAACGATTTCGCCTCGGGTCAGGTCGCCCGCGCGCACCGGGCGCGGCTTGTTGCGACCGGCAAGAGCGCGGCCCCGGCAATTGGCTCGATCCGAGATGACGGGCAGATGCTCACCATCGCGTGCGCCGTCCAGCCCGAATGGATCGACTACAACGAGCACCTCACCGAATACTGCTACCTCAAGCTGTTCGGAGACGGCACCGATGTCGTCCTCGCCGCCATCGGCGCGGGCGCGGACTACGTCGCGGCGGGCCATTCGTGGTACACGGTCGAAACGCATATCCGCCACCTCGGCCAGGCACGGCTAGGCGATGCGGTTGAGGTGCGCACCCGCGTGCTGGCCTGCGATGGCAAGCGGCTCCACCTGTTCCACGAAATGGTGCGCGGGGCCGAGGAAGCCGTGATCGCGACCGCCGAACACATGCTCGTCCATGTCGACGCAGCAGCTGAAAAGTCGGCTCCTGCGCCCGATGCGATGCGCGCGGCTGCCGCAGTGCTCGTGGCGGGGCAGGCGCACCTGCCGCCGTCCGATAGCGTGGGCCGCCAGATCAGGATGCCGGGCTAGCCGCGCGCACTAGGGGGAGACGCAGACCGCATGGCCTTGGTTGAAAGCCGCTCGATCGATTACATCCCCCTCGCCGAACGGCGCGGCAAGGTGCATCACCTGTGGCCAGTGTGGTTCATGGGCGATGCTCACCTTGCCACGTTAGCCACGGGCGCGATCAGCGTGGTGGGCGGGCTGGACCTGTTCTGGTCGAGCCTTGCGGTGATTGGTGGCTGCGCGCTGGGCACGGTGCTGATGGCGCTGCACTGCACGCAAGGGCCGCACCTCGGCCTGCCGCAGATGATCCAGTCACGCCCCCAGTTCGGCTATATCGGCGCGCTGCTGGTGTGGATCGTGGCGCTGTTCACCTACATTGGCTTCAACGCGCTCAACCAATCGCTGGCGGCCAGCACCCTGAAAGAGCTCGTCGGCCTGCCGGAGGCGCCCGCGATCATCGGTTTCGGGTTGGTGGCGGCGCTGGTGGCGGGGATCGGCTATGACGTGATCCACAGCACCCAGCGCGTGCTCGCCTACATCATGCTGGCAGCGCTGGCGGTTTATACGGTCGGCTTCTTCACCGCCTTCGATCTTGGCGCGCTGCTGAAGCCCAGGGAATTCAAGCCCACGCTGTTCCTCGTCCAGTTCTTCGCGGCGGCGGGCTATCAGCTCAGCTGGTCGATCTACGTTTCGGACTATTCGCGCTATCTCCCGCGCGAAGTCGGCATCAAGTCCGCCTTCCTGTGGACCTTCTGCGGCGCCTTTATCGGCGGCACATGGATGATGCTGGTGGGAGCCTTCGCCGGGGCAACCTTTACCGATCCCGACATCGTCGTGGCGCTTCGCCGCAGTGCGGACGCGATGTTCGGCGGCTTCGGCCTGTTCATGCTCGCTGCCAGCTTCTTCGGCCTGATCACGATCACCTCGCTCAATCTCTACGGCTCCTCGCTCACCCTGCTCAGCGTGATCGACAGCGTGAAGCCCATCCCGCTCGGCGCGCCTGCCCGCCTTGCCGCGCTCGTCGTCTGCCTCATCGCCTCGCTGTCGCTCTCGCTCGGCATGGGCGGCAACGTGCTGCACGGGTTCGAGGCATTCCTCGGGGTGCTCGTCTACCTCTTCACGCCGTGGACCGCGATCAACCTGGCGGACTTCTTCTTCGTGCGGAAAGGCCACTATTCGATCCGCGCCATGTTCATGGCCGACGGCATCTACGGCCGCTGGAACTGGCGCGGGCTCACCGCCTATGCGGTGGGGTTCGTGGCGATGATCCCGTTCTTCAAGACCGAGCTCTTTGTCGGCCCGGTGGCGCGCGCGCTGGGCGGGGCGGATGTGTCGATGCTGGTGGGCCTGCCTGTCTCGGCCGCCGTCTACCTCCTGCTCTGCCGCAATCTCGATCTGACCAGAGAGCTGGCGATGATCCCCGAACTCGACCGCAATCTGGAAACGGAGCCGGTGCGGTGATCCGCGGCATCCTGGCGCTGCTTTTGATCGTGCTGGCCGCTCCGGCTACCGCAAAGCCCATCGCTTTTCCAGACCGGTTCGATCCGATCGGCACTCCTGTAGAGAGCTTCAAGACCCGCGAGGGCCGGACGGTCCATTACACCGATACCGGCGAGGCGGGCTGGCGCCCGATGCTGTTCATCGGCGGTGTGGGAACCAGCGCCCGTGCGCCCGAACTGGTCGCCTTCCTCGATACCCTGCGCCGCCGCCTCAAGGTGCGGATCGTGGCTGTCGAGCGCAATGGCCTTGGCGACACTGGCTATGACCCGGTGTGGACCTTCGCCGACTACACCAGCGAGGTGCAGCAAGTCCTCGGCCAACTTGGCATCGGCAAGTTCGCGCTTGTCGCGATCTCCGGCGGCGGGGCCTATGCCGGACACATCGCCGCGGCCATGCCGGAGCGGATCACCTCGTGGCACATGCTCGCGGCCATCGCCTCCGCACCGGCGGACAGCCCGGTCTGCACCGCCGATCCCGCCGCGCTGGAGGGCATGCTGGCAAAGCAGGTCGGTGCTCCGCGCGAATTCTGGGCCATGCCGCCGGATGGTGTCGCGGCCAGAGTCCCCGGCTTTATCGACCGCGCGGCGGATGAAGGCGCCCACGCCTATTTCATCGCGGGACAGCGCGGCGACGCGCGCGCGGTATCCCGCGAGTACCGCAGCTTCTGCAAGGCCCCCGCGCCTGTAACGGCCTTTCCGGCCCCCGCGTTCTTCTACTACGGCGAGGCAGACAAGCTGGTCCCGCCCGCGCAAGGCGAATTCTGGGCCGAAAAAGTCGCGGGAAAAGTCACCTTCCGCCGCTATCCGGGCGAAGGCCACGATGTTCAGTACCGCCACTGGGATCAACTCCTGCTCGATGTTTCGGGTCATAGCGGCAAGACGCTGGTCTGCGCGCAGGGACGCGCCCGGCTGCTGCCCGGCCTTGTCGAACCTGCCGCGCTGCCACAGGGCGACACGCTCGGCATTTGCGCTTGGCAGGGCCGCAAGACCGCCCCAAGGAAGCCGGACCATGCCGCCCATAAGTGATGACAAGACCCACGGCCTCACCACCCCGCTCGAAGGCGTGGCAGCCGAGCCCTTCCAGCCCGGCGAGGCCATTCCAGCCCCGCTGCGCCTGATCCGCCCCACCGTCCCGCACGAATGGGTCGATTACAACGGGCACATGAGCGAATCGTGCTATCTCCTTGTTTTCGGAGATCAATCGGACGCCTTCTTCCGCAAGATCGGCATCGACGAGGCCTATCGCGCTGGCGGCCATTCGCTGTTCACCGTGCAGACGATGATCTTCAACCTCGCCGAAGCGCACCTCGGCGATCCGCTCGATCTGGCGCTGCAACTGATCGACGCGGACGACAAGCGCCTCCACATCTTCCACACCATGCACCACGGTGAGACAGGCGAACTGCTGGCGACCGGCGAACAAATGCTGGTGCATGTCGACATGACAGCGGGGCGCTCCGCCCCCATCCCGCCCGAGCTTCACGCGCGGGTGCATGCCGTGCTCACCGCGCACGCCAGGCTGGAGCGCCCCGCGCAAGTCGGCCGCTCCATAGGTATCAGACGGGACAAGACGTGATGCATTTCGAACTTTCCTCCGAACAGCAGATGCTGGTCGAAACGGTCCGCCGCTTTGTGGAGACCGAGCTTTATCCGCACGAGAAGATGGTCGAAGAGACCGACAGCGTGCCGGACGATCTTGCCGCCGAAATCCGCGCCAAGTCGCAGGCGCTCGGGCTCTTTGCGGTCAACATGCCCGCGGAACTCGGCGGCGGCGGGCTCGGCACTTTCGATACGACGCTGATGGAGCGCGAACTGGGCCGCGCCAGCTACGGCCTGCAGATGATGATCGCGCGGCCCAGCAACATCCTGCGCGGGTGCGAGGGCAGCCAGATCGAGGAATACCTCCTCCCCACGATCCGGGGCGAACGCCACGATTGCCTTGCCATGACCGAGCCCGACGCCGGCTCCGACGTCCGCTCGATGCGCACCTTTGCGAGGGCCGACGGTGATGACTTCGTGATCAACGGCTCCAAGCACTTCATCAGCCATGCCGATGTCGCCGATTTCGTGATCCTCTGCGCTGCGACCGGAGAGGCTGGCGGCAAGAAGACGATCAGCTGCTTCCTCGTCGATTTCGACACGCCCGGCCTTACCCGGCGGCGCGGGCCCAAATGCGTCTCGCACCGGGGCTATCACCAGTGCGAGCTCATCTTCGAGGATTGCCGCGTGCCCGCCTCCAGCCTCCTGGGTGAGCTCGACAAGGGGTTCGAGCTGATGGGGCAGTGGCTGGGCTCCACGCGCCTTCAGGTTGCCACCACCTCGGTCGGGCGCGGCCAACGCGTGCTCGAAATGGCGACCCAGTGGGCCGCAACCCGCAAGCAGTTCGGGCAAGCCATCGGCAAGTTTCAAGGCACCGGCTTCAAGCTGGCGGACATGAAGACCGAGTTGGAGGCCGCCGAACTCCTCACCTTCCGCGCCGCGTGGAAGGACGATCAGGGCACCATGACCGATACCGACGCGGCCATGGCCAAGCTCTTCGCCTCCGAGGCACTCGCGCGCGTGACCGACAACGCGCTCCAGATCTTCGGCGGCATGGGCCTGATGGATGAGCTCCCCATCGAACGCTTCTGGCGCGACGCCCGCGTGGAGCGCATCTGGGACGGCACCAGCGAGATTCAGCGCCACATCATCAGCCGCGCGCTGCTGCGCCCGCTGGAGGCATGACTTCGGATAGACTTTCGCGCCTGCTGCGCCCGCGCAGTCTGGCGATTGTCGGCGGCAAGGCGGCTGAGGAAGCCGTGCGCCAATGCCGTGCGCTGGACTTTGCCGGGCCGATCTGGCCGGTAAACCCGAAACGCGCGGAGATGGGCGGCTTGCCGAGCTTTGCCGAAATGGCGGCGCTGCCAGAGGCGCCGGACGCGGTGTTCATCGCCGCCCCCGCGCCAGCCACCATCGCGCTGGCAGGGGAGCTGGCAGGGGCTGGCGGCGCTATCTGCTACGCCGCAGACTTTGCCGAAAGCGGTGAGGAAGGCCGTGAACGGCAGGCCGCGTTGCTCGCCGCCGCGCAGGGCGTGCCGCTTATCGGCCCCAATTGCTACGGCATGCTCAACCTGTTTGACCGCGTGGCGCTCTGGCCCGACCAGCACGGCTGCCTGCCCATTGACTGTGGCCCAGATGGTCAAAGGGGCGTCGCCATCGTCAGCCAGAGCGGCAACCTCGCGCTCAATCTCACCATGCAGGCGCGCGGATTGCCCATCGGCTATGTCATCTCGGTCGGCAATTGCGCCGATGTGACCCCGGCCGACCTCATCGAAGCCCTGATCGCAGATGAGCGGGTGAGCGCCATCGGTCTCCATCTCGAAGGCCTCGGGCGGCCCGCGCGCTTCTCCGAAGCCTGCCTTGCCGCGCGCGCGGCGGGCGTGCCCATCGTCGCGCTCAAGACGGGCGCTTCAGCCAAGGGCGCGGCGCTCACCATGTCGCACACCAGTTCGCTCGCCGGGGCCGATGCGCTGTGCGATGCGCTGTTCGTGCGCTACGGGATCGCCCGCGCGCACGATCCTGCCACCTTCCTCGAAACGCTCAAGCTGCTGCATGTCGCGGGCCCCTTGCGCGGGCGGCTGATCACCAGTGCCAGCTGTTCGGGCGGCGAAGCCTCGCTCACCGCCGATCTGGCCGAGGCCGCCGGGCTGGAGACGCCGGACTTTCCCGCCGCCACGCAGGCCGCGCTGGAAGAAGTCCTCGGCCCGCGCGTCCATGTCGCCAATCCGCTCGATTACCACACCTATATCTGGGGCGACGAAGCGGCGCAGACGGCCTGCTTCGGTGCGATGATGGGTGCGGGGTTCGAAGCCTCACTGCTGATCCTCGATTTCCCCCGCGCCGATCGCTGCACGGCTGCCGATTGGGACGTGACCCTCGCCGCCTTCCGCGCCGCGTCGCGTGCGCACCCGGCACGGCAAGGCACGGTGCGCATCGTAGCGAGCAGCCTTGCCGAAACAATGCCCGAACCCGTCGCCGCCGCGCTCCTGGCCGATGGCATCCTCCCCGCCGCTGGTCTTGCCGAAGCGCTGCGCTCCATCGCCGCTGCCGCTGCTATCGGCGAGGCGTGGGCGCGCCCTGCCCCCGCCGCGCTTGCCGAACAGCCCCTGCCGGGCGCAGGCGATGCCAGGATGTGGGACGAAGCGCGCAGCAAGGCCGCGCTCGCTGCCGTCGGCGTACCCGTGCCGCGCGGGCGCGTGCTCAGCCGAGCGGACCTTGCCGAAGCTGCATTGGCTGCGCCTTTCCCGCTTGTTCTCAAAGCGGTAGGTGCCGATCTTGCCCACAAGACCGAAGTGGGCGGTGTCGCGCTCGGCCTCACCAGCCGCGAGGCGATCCTTGCTGCCGCAGATGGCATGGCAGGACTCTCGGACGAATTCCTGATCGAGGAAATGGTAGGCGGTCCAGTGGCTGAACTGATTGTGGGCGTTGGCCGCGATCCGCAGTTCGGCTTGTTTCTCACCATCGGCGCTGGCGGCATTTTCGTCGAGCTACTGCGTCAGACAGCGCAGGTCCTCCTTCCTGCCAGCAGCGCCGATATCGAGGATGCGCTAGCCGGCCTGCCGCTTCACAAGCTGCTGACAGGCTATCGCGGCAAGCCCGGCTGCGACATGCCGGCGCTGGTCGATGCCATCGCCCGGATCGCCGCATGGGCCATGGACCATGCGGACCGCCTGGAAGAAATGGACGTCAATCCGCTGCTTGCGCTGCAAAGCGGTGCCGTTGCGGTGGACGCACTTATCAGGATGAGGGATGCTCAGCCATGACCGCAGTAAAGCTCGACCGGCGTGACGGCATCCTGATCATCACGCTCGACCGGCCCAAGGCCAATGCCATCGACGTGGCCACCAGCCTCGAACTTTACGCTGCGTTCAAGGCGCTGAACGACGATCCCGGCCTGCGTGTGGGGATCGTCACTGGCACCGGGCGTTTCTTTTCCGCCGGTTGGGACCTCGGCGCCGCCAATGATGGTGAGGCAGTCGATGCCGATCATGGCCCCGGCGGCTTTGCTGGGCTCACCGAATACTTCAGCCTCACCAAGCCGGTGATTGCGGCGGTCAATGGCCTTGCGGTCGGCGGCGGGTTCGAGCTGGCGCTGGCGGCTGACCTGATCGTGGCGAGCGAGACCGCGAAGTTCTGGCTGCCCGAAGCGCAACTCGGCATGCTTCCCGATTCCGGCGGCCTGCTGCGCCTGCCCAAGACAATCCCGGAGCGGATCGCGCGCGAGATGATCCTGACCGGGCGGCGGATGGATGCGGACGAGGCCGCAGCGCTGGGCCTTGCCAGCCGCGTCGTGCCGGGCGACGCGCTGATCGAAGCCGCGCTCGAACTGGCGACGATCATCGCCCGCTCCGCCCCGCTCGCCATCACGGCGGCGCGCGATGTCCTTCGCGATACCGCCGGTATGGAGGTGGAAGCGGGCTACAAGCTGATGCGCAGCGGCGCGATCCCATCTTACCAGGCCATGCTGCAATCGGACGATGCGCTTGAAGGTCCGCGCGCCTTTGCCGAAGGCCGCGCGCCGGAGTGGAAGGGCCGCTAGAGCGTTTTCGAAGCAGGTGGAATCACCTGCTGGCTCGGAAAACGCGGTAAAACAAATGCCTGGAGCAGCCGGTCCGAGGCAATCGGATCGGAATCTGCTCTAGGCCGCGTCCCAATCGACCGGAGCAACGCGCGGCAGGATGGCCAGCCAGCCAATCAGGCCAAGTACGTTGACCAGCCCCGCCAGCAGGAACGCTGTGCCGTAAGAGCCGCCGCCCGCGTCGATCAGCACGCCCGCAAAGAACACACCGATGATGCCGGGCATGTTGCCCATCATGTTCTGCACACCCACCCAGCGTGCAGCGGCAGCGGGGCCGCCCATGATCTGCGGGATCATGAAATAGGCGGGCGACGAGAACCCGAGGAAGATCTCGTAGACGAACAGCAGCGCGATACAGGTCCCGATCGGCATGAACGGCATGGCCAGCATGCAGCCAAGCCCCGCCAGATGCGCCGCCGCCAGCGGCAGCTTGAGCGTGAACGAGGGCGACCAGCCGCGCTGGATCAGCTTGTCGAACGCCCAGCCCGCCAACAGCGCGGCCAGCGCGTTGACGAGATAGGCGCTCGAGACGACCGTCGCCATGTGCTCCTTGGAAAAGCCGCGCTGCATCTCAAGGTACATCGGCAGGTAGCCGAGGATGAAATACCAGTTCCAGTTGCCCGCAAAGTGCCCCAGCGAAGCGCCCCACAGTGCCCGGCGCGAGAGGATCTGACGCATGGTCACCCGCGGCTGGCCGGGCGTTTCAGCCGGTTTCGCCTCATGAATTCGCACCCGGCTCCACGGGATGAGCCACAGCAGCGAGACCGCGCCGAAAATCAGGAACGTGGCGCGCCAGCCCCAGCGGGCCATCATGAACCCGCCTAGCAGTGTGCCCACCGCCGGGCCGACAAGGTAGCCGAAGCCGATCAGCCCGTTGGCCAGCCCCATCTGCGCCTTCGGCACATTGCTGGCGATGATCTTCGAGGTGGTGGTGAAGGCCACGCTCTCGCCCATGCCCAGCATCAGGCGCAGCACGAACAGGCCATAGAAGCCTTGCACGAAGCCCGTCATCAGCGTGGAAACCGACCACAGCAATGCGCCCAGCCCCAGCACCAGCTTGCCGCCGAGCCGATCTGACAGAGCGCCGGCCGGCAGCTGGCAGAAGGCATAGGCAAAGTAGAACCCTGCCGCGAGCGCGCCATATGCAGTCGCACTGAGGTTCAGGTCGGCGCGGATCTGCGTCGCGCCCGTGGCGAGATTGCCGCGGTCGATGTAGTTGATGAACAGGCTCGTCGCCATCAGGCCAACGAGCACGAGTGGTGCGGTTATGCGGCGCGCGCCTGCCTCACTGGGCATAGTCTGAACCCTGCCGGTCCAGCATGCGCTTCAGTGCCGCGAAGTGCAGCTCGATGCGGTCCAGCCCTTCGACCTGGGCGGAGCTGGTGTATTGCTCGACCGTGGTCCCCAGCACCGGTTCGTCCACCAGCCGCAGCCGCTGCCCGCTCGATTGCGCGAGAATCTGGGTCATTGCTGCGCGCTCGAAGAAATAGAGCGTGTTGAAGGCTTCGGCGACACTGCTGCCTGTCGTCACCACGCCATGATTGCGCAGCAGCAGCACCGCCTTGTCCCCCAGTGCCGCCGCCATGCGCCGGCCCTCGCCGCTGTCCAGCGCCAGCCCAGCATAATCACAAACTGCTATAAGCCCGGCAAAACCGATCGCATTCTGGCTGGCCATCAGGAGTTCGGGCTCTTCCAGCAGGCTGAGCGCTGTCGCATAGGGCATATGCGTGTGCATCACGCAGCGCACATCGGGCCGGGCCGCGTGCAGCGGCGCGTGGATATGGAAGGCGGTGTCCTCTACCGGCCCCTTCCCCGCCAGCTTGTTGCCCTCAAAATCCACAACGAGGAAATCGGAGGCCCGGATCTCCGACCAGTGCAGGCCGAATGGCGCGAGGAAGAAACGGTCGGTGTAGCCCGACACCAGCAGGGTGAAGTGGTTGTCGATACCCTCGTGATAGCCGTAGTGCACCGCCAGCCGGTGGCTCGCGGCAAGGTCAACCCGCGCCTGCCACTCGGCCGCGTCCATCAGCGCGCAGGTTCCGGCGCGCCGTCAAGCTCGCGGATCAGTGGCTTGCGCAAAAGCAGGATCACCGCCGCGCCAACCACGCCGATGGAGGCATCCAGGGTCCAGAATGCGGAGGGGCTCATCGTATCGAAGTAACTGCCAACCCACCCCGCCGTAACGTGCGCGGCGAAAGGCGAAAGGAAGGCAACCCCCATCAGCGTCGAGGCGACCCGCGGAGGTGCCGCCTTGCTCACGATCGCCATCGTGGTGGGCCAGTAGTACATCCAGCCCAGCCCCATGATCAGCCAGCCCGCAACGGCCCAGAACGCACCTACGCCGTGCTCCTGCGTCACGCCAAGGTTGGAAAACGCGAAGAGCAGCGCGGCAAACGCAACGATGGCCGTGCCGATGCCCTGCTTGGTCACGTTGGCCGGTTCCTGTCCGCGTTTGGCCTGCCAGCTCCACAGCGCCACGAGGATCGGCGCGGCAAGGATCGATCCGAACGAATCCATGCCGGCGAACCAGCTCGAAGGCACAGTGCCGAGCGGGGTCGCGAGATTGACCCACTGGTCGACCCACAGGATGCCGATGCTCCACACCATCGGATAGGTGATCTCGGCGGGAAAGGTCAGCGCGATAACGAAAATCAGCACCGCCACCCGGCGACGCTCGGCCGGCGTGAGCGGCGGTGCTTTCTCGCGCGCGGTCGCCCCTGAGCTCGATTTTGGCGGCTTGGGATCGGGCAGATGGCGCTGGCCGAGGATGTAACCGACCATGGCCACCAGCATGAGCACTGCCGCCACCGCGAAGCCGGCATGAAAGCCCCAGATCGCTGCAACGAGGCCGGTCGTCACCGGACCGCTGGCCGCGCCGATGTTGATGCCGGTCGCGAAGATCGTGTAGCCCTGTGAGCGGCGCGATTCATCCTCGCGCGGATAGAGCGTGCCGACTTGCGCCGAGATATTGCCCTTCAGGAAGCCCGATCCGAGTATCAGCAGCAGCAGAGCGAAGACGAAGCTCTCGTAGAACGACATCGCCGCGTGCCCGGCGGCCATCAGCAGCACGCCAAGCAGCACGGTCCGCTTGGGGCCCAGTACCCGGTCGGCCACCCAGCCGCCGATGATGGGCGTGAAATAGACCAGCCCCGCGTACCAGCCGTAGATGATCGAGGCGAAGGCGACATCGCTCATCGGCCCGTTGAAACTGAGCCCATGGCGCAGTGCGGCAAGCCCGAGCACCTTGTCGGCATGGAGCGGAAGCAGTTCCTTCACCATGTAGAGCGTGAGCAGCGCGGACATCCCGTAGAACGAGAAGCGCTCCCACATTTCGGTGAAGGCGAGGTAGTAGACACCCTTGGGATGGCCGGCGAATTGTTCGAACTGCTGCTCTTCGGCCGCCATTATCCTGTCTCACCCCCGGCTTTCGCGTGCATCGGTTCGCGCGTGCGATCGTGTAGGGGATGGGCGAAAGGCTGCCCATCCGTCAATCGCGAAACTCAGCCAATCGTGATTACGCTGTTCCCGATCAGTCGACCGGATTCGACGACTGCGTGCGCTCTGGCGCTTTCGGTGAGATCGAATGTGGCCGCAATCGCGTGCTGCAACGCGCCAGCTTCCAGCGCGGCGGTCAATCTCGCGACGGTCGCCGCCCGCTCCTTCGCGGAAAGCAGATAGACCAGCAGCATCCGCAGCGTCACATGGCGGAACATCAGCGGATAGAAAGGCAGCTTCGGCTCGGCATCGGCCATCGAGCCATAAGCCGCGATCACTCCGCCATCACCGATCACCGCCGAGGTTACTGGCAAATTGCCGCCGAACTCCACTTCGACCACGCGGTCGACCGGACGCCCCGCGTTGGCGGCAAGGATCGCCGCCGCGACATCGCCGTCGCGGTAGTTGATCACCGCATGCGCGCCCGCTGCTGCGGCCGCCGCCGCCTTTTCAGGCCCGCTGACCGTCGCGATCACGCGCGCGCCGCCCCAGCGCGCAAGCTGGATGGCATAGTGCCCCACCGCGCCCGCGCCGCCCGTCACCAGCACGGTCTGCCCGGTGACGTCACCATCGGCGAACACGGCATGGCATGCGGTCGAGCCCGGAATGCCAAGGCATGCGCCTGCCTCGAAACTAGTGCCCTGCGGCAAGGGAACGGCCTGCCCTTCCGGAAGGCAAACGAACTCGGCGCAAGTGCCAAAGGACCGCCGATAAGCCGCATTCCACACCCAGACCCGCGTCCCGATCCGCGCCGCCGATACACCCTCTCCGACAGCCTCGATCTCACCCGCACCATCGGAATGGGGAATGACGCGCGGGAAGGCGATCGGCCCCCGCACGCCGGAGCGCGATTTCACATCGGACGGATTGACGCCCGAGGCATGCAGACGCACCCGCACTTCGCCCGGTCCCGGCTGCGGCGTCTCGATATCGCCCAGCCGCAACACTTCGGCAGCAGGCCCCGTTTTCTCGTACCAGACAGCGCGCATCAGGCCTCCATATCCAGCGACAGGCTTTCGGTATGGCCGTCGATTGCGATCGGCTGGCCGGAAATCCGCGCCCCAGCGGGCGAGATCAGATACTGCACCATCGCGGTCACATCCTCGCGCGTGGCGAAAGCGCGCAGCGAGGTCTGCCGCTTGTACTCATGCTCGACCTCGGCGATCGTCAGGCCGCGCTCTGCCGCGTCGGCGGCTATCACGCGGTCGATGCGGGGGCCCTCGACACTGCCTGGGCAGATCGCGTTGACGCGGATGCCTTCGGGGCCGAGTTCCATCGCGAGCGTCTTGGTCAGCCCGATCAGCGCCCACTTGCTGGCCACATAAGGCCCCCGCAGCGGGCAGCCGAACAGGCCCGCAGTCGAACTCATGGTGATGATGGCGGAGCCCGGCGCGCGCTGGCGCAGCAGTGGAATCGCGCGGCGCGTCATCAGGAACATGCCATTGAGGTTGACGCCGATGGTGGCGTTCCACGCATCGACAGGCTGGTCCTCGAACCGTGCCGTTGGCCCGGCAATCCCGGCGTTGTTGACAAGAAGATCGATCCCCGCAGCCCCGCGCGCCAGCAGATCGCCTTCCACCCACGCGTAGAACCGCTCGACCGATGCGGCATCGCTGACATCGCAGACCATCGCGGCGAGGCCATCGTGCTCAGGACCAAGCGCCGCAACCGCTGCCGCATCCTGATCCCCCGCATAGACCAGCCAGCCATCGGCGCAGAGCGCTTCGGCAATGGCGAGGCCGATGCCGCTCGCCGCAGCCGAAATGACGGCAATGCGCCGCTTCATCACCCCTACCCCCGTCTCGCCCGCAGTTCAGTCCTGCACGGTCCTGTCACCGGCCGGGTCCGAATGGAACTCGTGCCAGATGCCATTGAGGATTGCGACGCTTACGGCAAGGCCAAGGCCGAGGATCCAGGCAAAATACCACATGCGGCTTGTTCCTATCAGTACATATCGGGATTGAGGCGGACTTCCTCGGCGCCCACCCGGCCGAACATCACGCGGTAGGCCCAGGTGGTATAGGCCAGCACGATCGGCAGGAAGACGAGCACCACCACCAGCATGATGAACAGCGTGAGGTGGCTGGAAGAGGCGTTCCACACCGTGAGGCTGGAAGCGGGGTCGATGGAACTGGGCAGGATGAACGGGAACATCGAAAGGCCGACAGTGGCGATTATGCCCATGACTGCGAGCGACGACCCGCAAAAAGCCAAGGCATCGCGCCGCATGCGCAGCCCGGCCAGCGCCACGAACGGACCGAAAAGGCCGAGAACCGGTGCGGCCATCATCCAGTGATGGTCCGCAAAGTTGGCAAGCCACCCACCCGGCACCGCCACCGCGCGGGCCAGATGCGGATTGGATGGCCCACCCGTATCGACCATATCTGCCACACGGAAGCCAAGACCGCCCCAGGCGACATAGGCGCCGCCTGCCGCAAACAGCACGAACGCCGCACCGGCCGCCACCGCGCCATACCGCCGCGCGCGGAACTGCACCGGCCCGGGCTCCAGCTTCATCGCCAGCCAGCCTGCGCCGTGCATCACCAGCATCGCCACCGAAAGCAGCCCGGCAAGCAGGCTGAACGGGGTGAACAGGCCCAGCAGCGAGCCCTCGTAGAACGTGCGCAGGTCGCTATCGAGCCGGAACGGCGCGCCCAGCAGCACGTTGCCCACCGCCACACCGAAGACGAGCGCAGGCACCAGCCCGCCGGTGAACAGCGCCCAATCCCACCGTGCGCGCCACGCCGGATCGGAATGCTTGGAGCGGTACTTGAAGCCCACCGGTCGCAAGATCAGCGCCGCCAGCACGAGAAACATGGCGAGGTAGAATCCCGAGAAACTCACCGCATAGACATAGGGCCAGGCCGCGAAGATCGCTCCGCCACCGAGAATGAACCACACCTGGTTGCCTTCCCACGTCGCGCTGACAGTATTGATCACCATCCGCCGCTCAAGATCGTTGCGCGCAACGAACGGCAGCAGCGCCATCGCGCCAAGATCGAATCCGTCGGTCAGGGCAAAGCCGATCAGCAGCACCCCGATCAGCACCCACCAGATCAGCCGCAGTGTCTCGTAATCAAGCGGCAGCGCCATCGCGGCTCTCCTTCATTCGGCCGGAACGCTGTGATAGGGGCTCGGCGCTCCGGGCGGGGGCACCGGATCGCGGCGGGGCTGCCACGGCGTGTATCCTTCCGGCCCCTTGCGGATCGCTGCGAGCATGAGCCTAACCTCGATCACGGCCAGCACGCTGTAAAGCAGGGTGAAGCCCGCGATCGTCGTCCATATCTGCCCGGTAGTCAGGCTCGATGCTCCGAGGAAGGTCGGCAGCACACCATCGACCGCCCAGGGCTGGCGTCCGATCTCGGCCACCATCCAACCCAGTTCGATGGCGATCCACGGCAGCGGGATCATTACGACCGCCGCGCGCAAGAACCACTTCGCATCGAAGCGGCGGGTATTGGCAAGCACCAGCGCGGTCGCAAAGAACCCGATGAAGAGGAAACCCAGCCCCGCCATGCCGCGAAACAGCCAGAACAGCGCGGGCACGTTGGGCACGGTCGACCATGCCGCCTTGTCGAGCGCGCCGCGGTCCGCTTTGCGCGGATCGGCGACAAAGCGCTTCAGCAGCATCGCATAACCAAGATCGGCCTTGGCGCTTTCGAACTGCGCGCGCGCAGCAAGGTCCTTGGGGTTGGTCTTGAGCTTTTCCACCGCGTCATAAGCAATCAGCCCGTGCTCGATGCGCGTGCGCGCATGCGCAACCAGCGGGTAGATGCCCTCGACCTGCCCGGTCAGGCTGCGCGTGCCGATAATGCCGAGCACGTAGGGGATCTTGATCTCGAACAGCGTCTCGCGCCCGGTGTTCGAAGGCAGCCCGAACACGGCGATGCCCGCCGGTGCCGGCTCGGTGTGCCATTCAGCTTCCACCGCCGCGAGCTTCATCTTCTGGTTGTCGGTCAGCGTATAGCCGCTCTCGTCGCCCAGCACGACGACCGACAGCGCCGAAGCAAGCCCGAACGCGGCCGCCACCGCAAAGCTGCGCTTGGCGAGTTCCAGATGCCGTCCCTTGAGGAGATACCAGGCGGAAACACCCAGCACGAACATGCTCGCCGTTACATAGCCCGCGCTCACCGTGTGAACGAACTTGGCCTGCGCGACCGGATTGAACACCACCTCGTAAAAGTTCGTCACTTCCATGCGCATCGTGACCGGATTGAATTCGGCGCCCACCGGGTGCTGCATCCAGCCGTTGGCAATGAGGATCCACAGCGCCGAAAGGTTCGAGCCGAGTGCGACCATGAAGGTGGTGAAAAGGTGCTGGCGAGCGCTCAGCTTGTCCCAGCCGAAGAACATCAGCCCCACGAAGGTCGCCTCGAGGAAGAAGGCCATCAGCCCCTCGATCGCCAGCGGCGCGCCGAAAATGTCGCCCACATAGTGCGAGTAGTAGGACCAGTTGGTGCCGAACTCGAACTCCATGGTAAGGCCCGTCGCCACGCCGAGAACGAAGTTGATCCCGAACAGCTTGGCCCAGAAACGGGTGATATCCCGCCAAATCGGGCGGTCGGTCATCACATAGACACTTTCCATGATGACCAGAATGAACGACAAGCCGAGCGTGAGCGGCACGAACAGGAAATGGTACAGCGCGGTCAATGCGAACTGCAGCCGGGATAGTTCCACCACTGCCATATCCATCGCATGTGCCCTTTCGCGGCTGCGGCATGGCAGCGATCCCGAGTCTGTTGCTGCCGCCTTCATCCAAATAAACGAATCCAAATCATGAGGATAGCCAAAGCGGCAGGCTTCGCCTGGACATCCGATATCATCGGGGCGAGCGTCTTCGCATGGGGCGCGGCAAGTGCGCTCGAAGCGCAGCTGCAAGGCACGGCGGGCATCGCCGCCGGTGCCGCGCTCATGTTGCTCGGCGGCCTGCTGCGGCTTGCCAGCCAGTACGGCGCGCAGGTCATCGGATTCGATGCAGGCCGCGCGCTGGCCCGCCTGCGGCGCGGAGAGCTGTTTCCCCGGCTGCTCGCGATCGCCGGACCCTCTGCGCCTGCGCTCGGCGCTACCGCGACGCTGGGGATCGACCATGTCGCCGCCGAACAGGCGCGGGCCGCGCGGTTCGATCCAGTGCGCAAGTCCGCCACGCTTGCCCCCGTGCTCGTCGTACTCGTGGTCGCGTTGCAGAGCCGGGTGGCCGCGCTGATCCTGTTTCTCACGCTGATCCCCTTCGTGATCGGCATGATCCTCGCCGGCGGCGCCGCGCGGCAGGCGGCGGACCGGCAGATGGCGGCAATCACTGCACTGTCCGCGCTCTATGTCGACCGCATCCGGCACCTGCCGATCATCCGGCATTTCGCTGCGGAAGACCGCATCGCCCGCCAGGCCGGCGGCGCCGCGCAGGATGTGGCGGAGCGCACCATCGCGGTCCTGCGCGCGGCTTTCCTTTCAAGCGCGGTGCTCGAATTCTTCGCCGCGCTGAGCGTGGCTTTGGTTGCGGTCTATTGCGGGTTCAGCCTGCTCGGCCTGCTGCCGTTCACCCCGCCCGAACAGCTCGATTACCGCGCGGCGTTCTTCGTGCTGGTGATGGCGCCCGAATTCTACCTGCCGATGCGCCGCCTCGCTGCCGCGTACCACGAGAAGCAACTGGGCGAAGCAGCCGAGAAGGCGCTGGAGGAGGTTCCCGAACCCGTGCCCCGCCCCGCCGCATCCAGCCAAGTCGCGCTACGCGACGTGGTCGTCGCCTGGCCCGGCCACCGCATCGGCCCGATCAGCTTCGAACTGGGGGCGCGCGGCCTTGTCTGCGTGACCGGGCCGACCGGCAGCGGCAAGACCAGCCTCCTCGCCGCGATTGCCGGGCAGGTCGCGCCCAGCGAGGGCATGCTCGCAACCCTGCCGGCAGAGGCCATCGCATGGGCCGGGCAAGTGCCACTGCTGCTGCCAACGACGCTGGACGACAACCTGCTGCTCGGCCGGCCCGATGCTGCCGCAACGGACGTAGCGGAAGCCGCGCGCGCAGTCGGGCTGGATGCCCTGCTCGCGCGCCGGGCGGATGGCCTTGCCACCGCGATCGATCACCACGGCGCTTGGCTTTCGGGCGGCGAGCGGCGGCGGCTCGGCCTTGCCCGCGCGCTGATCGCAGACCGCGCGCTGCTGCTTGCCGACGAGCCGACGGCGGACCTCGACACGGCCAGCGCCGAACGCATCATCGCGCTGCTGGTGGCAGAAGCGCAGAAGCGCGCGGTGATTGTCGCCACGCATGACGAGCGCCTTGCCGCCGCCGCCGATCAGGTGATCGCGCTGTGATCACGGTGCGCTTTCCTCTTCCGCTCCCGCCGCGCGTCAGGAGCCGCATCGTGCTCGGCTTTGTGGCGGCGTTCGCAGCCGGAGTCGGCGGCCTTGTGCTGCTGGCGCTTTCGGGCTGGTTCCTCACCGCTGCCGCGCTCGCGGGGGCAAGCGGCGCGATGGCCATCGCGGGGTTCAACTACCTGATCCCCAGCGCCGCGATCCGCGGATTGGCAGTGGTGCGCACCGCCGCGCGCTATGGCGAGCGGCTGTGGAGCCACGAGGCCGCGCTCCATGCGCTGGCGGGCCTGCGCAGCACTCTGTTTGCCCGGCTCGCCCATGCCGAAGGCCGCAGCGCACCGGACCTCGCCAGCGGGGATGCGAGCGCTCGGCTGATCGGCGATATCGCAGCGCTGGAAGATCTTGTCGTGCGGCGGCCCGGCATTCCGGCGGCCTTCGGCACGATGCTGATCGGGCTTGGTGCCGTGGCGCTGGCGGGATGGCTGGCGGCGCTGCTGCTTGTGGCCGTCCTGGCACTCTTGCTCACCGCGCTCGCCGCGTTGCCGCCCCGCCTGAGCGCCGCGCCGGCCGCCGAAGCGGCAGAGGCGACCGCGCGGCTGCGGCGCATGCTGGTAGACTACGCCGCAGCGCGCAACGAGATCATCACGTACGGATTGGCAGACCGCGTCACCGCCCTGCTGGTCGCCGAGGCCGACCGGCTCGATGATGCACAGCGCAAGCTGGCCCGGATCGAGGCGGCGAGCAGCGGGTTGCTCATCCTCGCCAGCGCGCTGGCCGCCGCCACGACGCTGCTTTCCAGCGCAGCCTCGCCGCCGCTGACCGCCCTCGCCATGCTGGCGGCGACAGCGAGTATCGAGGCGGTTGCCGCCATCGCCCGCTCCAGCGCGCGGGAAGCCGCCGTCGCCGAAGGCACGGAACGGCTGCGGGTGCTGCTCGCCCTGCCTGCACCGCAGAGCGAGCCGACCGTCGCCGCAGCGCCTGCCACGCTGGGCCTTGACACGGCGGACTTCGCGCCGGGCAGCCGCATTGCGCTGACCGGGGCATCGGGATCGGGCAAGACGCAGGTGATCGAGGCACTGGCGGGGCTGCGCGCCCCTGCACACAGCCTCACCCTTGGCGGCACTGCAGTGGCGGCGCTGCCGGGTGCGGCCATCTGCCAGCAGGTCGCGCTTGCGCCGCAGGAGCCGATGCTGATCGCCGGCACGGTTGCCGACAACCTGCGCCTCGCGCGGCCGGGGATCGACACGGCGGCCATGGAGCAGGCGCTGCGCACCGCGCAGCTGTGGGAGCGGATCCAGCGCATGCCGCAGGGCCTCGATACCATGCTGGGCGAGGATGGCGGCATTCTCTCTGGCGGTGAGCGCAAACGCCTCTCGCTGGCACGGGCACTGCTGGCGGATCGGCCCTGGCTGCTGCTCGACGAGCCGACCGAGGGCCTCGATTCCGCGACCGAAGCCGCGCTTGTCGCAGCGCTCCGTGCCTGGCTGGATGCAAGGGGAGCCGGCCTGCTGATAGCCTCGCACCGCCCGGTGCCGCTGGCATTGGCGCAGGCTCAGGTTCCGGTCGAGCGGGTTGCCCCCGCAGCCGGATAGCCCGGCGCCGCCGGCCTAACCTATTCGCCAGCCGCACCAGTGCCGCCGATCGGATAGACTGCCCCCATCGAAGGGGAGGCCCACATGACAGTCACCGTCCTCACTCTGCTCAAGCGTCGCCCCGACATGAGCAAGGCTGATTTCATCGCCTATTACGAGACCCACCATCGCCTGATCGGTGAGAAAGTGCTCGGCCCCTGGGCGATCCGCTATGAACGCAAGCACCTTCACCCGATGGATGGCAGCGACATCGAGCACGACTTCGACGTGGCGATGGAGATCGAATTTGCCGACGAGGCGGCGATGGCCGCATGTTTTGCCGCGCTGGCCGAGCCCGAGACACGGCGCGAGATAACCGAGGACGAGGAGCGCCTGTTCGACCGGCCGCGCATGCGCGTCTACCGGGTGGAGCAGCACCGTTCCGTGATGCCGGGCTGAGCGGCGCTTCAGACCACCAGAATGCCGGCGTAGACCTGACGCAGCACTTCGTTCGAAAGTCGCTGGGTCCGCCGCGTACGCGCTTCACCGAATACTGGCTGCTGCAGAAGCAGGCCCATGTGCAGCACGTTCACAAAGTCGCTGGCCAGCTTCATCTGTTCCCACTGATCGCGCCAGTGCGGGAAGGCCTCGATCATCTCGGTAATCCACACCTCATCGTAACGGCGCGCGACAGGGCCGAAGAACTGATCGAGTTCCAAGTCCGTGCGCGCGGCGACGGCGAGTTCGAGGTAGGCGGAGTATTCGCGGGTCTGCACGCTGCGCCAGTGGGCTGCCGTGGCGATCTCCAGCCGCTCGCTTTCCGAGGCATGCTGCATCTTCGTAAGATAATCTTCGAGAAACAGGCGCATGCGTTCGAAGAACACGTGTTCGACGACAGCGCCAACAAGGTCCATGCGGGTGGGAAAATGGTGATGCATCGCCCCGCGCGAGACGCCGGTGCGCTCCACCACATCCTGCGTGGTGAGCCCGGAGTAGCCCTCTTCGACAAGGCAATCGATCGCCGCCTCAACGATGCGCAGCCTCGTGCGCGCGCTCTTCTGTTGCTGCCAGCGCGCCGGCTCCGCGCTGCGGCCGCCAGGCAGCAGGGCATCGAGAACGCGCGTCTTTGTCGTCGATCCGGTCACTGGCCTGCCCCTGCCCCGTTTGCGCCCGCTTGCCCCGGCCCCCATCCTGCCCTGGGCTCACATGTCGAAAAACCAAGTATTCCGGGTGATCCTACTCGTTCGATCTCCTGCCAGCCAGCAGCATCTTGCGGTGCGTGGATGGGCTCACGCCGAAAACGGCACGATAGCACTGCGAGAAGTACGCGTGTGATTGGAAGCCGGTGCGATAGCCGATCTGCGAGACTGGCAGGTCTCCGGTTGCGAGCATCCGCGCGGCTTGCTGGAGGCGCAAGCGCGTCTGGTAGGTGACGAACCCGCTGCCAAAGGTGCTGGTGAACCGGCGCGAGAAGTAGGAAGGCGAGAGCGCGCAGAGCGAAGCGGCTTGGGTTAGCCCAAGAGGCTTTTCGGGAAAGCGTTCCCAATGCTGGAGCAGCGGGCGAAAGGGGGACAGGGCAGCCGTTGGCCCGGTGCCTCGCCCGCCATGCGCCCCGAACGCGTCCTTCAGCGCAAGCACAAGGGCCTCGAGGATCACGCGCACCTGCGCTTCAGGGGTATCGTCCGCGAGGCTGCCCGCAAGCCAGTCCAGCAGCAGCGCCATGCGCTGCGCGCCAAGCGAACCGGGCGTGGCCGCGCAGGCGACTTGCGGGAGCGCGGGGAGACCGGGATCGACGGCGAGCGGATCGAACTGAACAAGCGTCCAGCAGCGTTCGCCGGGCGCAAAAGCAAAGTCGTGGATCGCCATGCCGGGGGCATAGAGGACCGAGCCCGGCGAGAACGGCCATTCGCCCGCTTCGCTGATGAAGCTGCCGCTGCCTTGCTCAAGGAACACGAGTTCGGCAGGGCCGTGGAAATGGAGGAACCGGTCGGGCACCGGCGCGCCGCGTGGCTGGTGAACCCGCTCAAGGCGAACCGAACGTCCGGGCGGGAGGGCGACAGGTTCGGACAGTGCGGGCAGCATGACAAGATATTGATAGCTTATCGCCGGAATTGTCGCAATCGTGCCGGATGGTGGGAGGAAACGCTACAGGTATAGTCTGGCAAGCGGTCCAGTGCCGGACCGCCCCCCTGCAAGACGGAAAGCGCGCCTGCCATGCTCGATCTGCCCTACGCTGTCCCGCACGACCTGATCGAGCGCTACGCGCGCGAGGGCTTCGTGCGCCTGCCGGGCCTGCTCGATGCAGAGACGCTGGGGCACTACGGCGAGGAAATCACCCGGCTGACGCTCGCGCTCAATACGCAGGACAAGCCGCTCGAAGAGCGCGAGACCTATGATCAGGCGTTTCTGCAAGTGATGAACCTCTGGCGCTCGTCCGAGCTGGCACGCCGCTTCGTGTTCGGGCAGCGGCTGGCCGGGGTTGCGGCGCAACTGATGGGCGTGAAGGGCGTGCGCCTCTATCACGACCAGTCGCTTTACAAGGAGCCCTCCGGCGGGATCACCCCGGCGCATGCTGACCAGTATTACTGGCCGCTCGCCAGCGACCGGGCAATCACCGCGTGGATCCCGCTCCAGCCCGTGCCGCTCGAAATGGGGCCGCTGGAGTTCTATTCCGGGAGCCATCATAGCGAGCTCGGCCGCAATCTGCCGATTTCGGACGAAAGCGAGGCGCGGATCACCGCCGAAATGGAAGCTCAGGGGCACCCGATAGACCGCGCGGCCTATGCGCTGGGCGATGTCAGCTTCCATGGCGGCTGGACCTTCCACCGCGCTGGGCCAAACCTTAGCGAAAGGCCGCGTTCAGTGATGACGATGATCTACATCGATGCAGAGATGACCGTGGCCGAGCCGGTCAATGCCATGCAGAGGACCGATCTGGCACAGTGGCTACCGGGGCTCGCGCCGGGCGATCCTGCCGCCTCGCCGCTCAATCCGGTGCTGTTCGATGGCGGACTGGCTCGATGAAGTGGGGCATCGCTCTCGCGGCCCTGCTGGCCCTTGCCGCGCCGGCCGAGGCACGACCCGTCTCACCACCGCCGGAGATGGTCTACCACATTTTCGTGCGCAGCTTTGCCGACAGCAATGGCGACCGGCAGGGCGATCTCATCGGCATCCGCCAGCGGCTCGATTATCTGCAGCGGCTGGGGGTGACGACGGTGATGCTGACGCCGCTCTATCCCTCGCAATTCTACCACAACTACTTTGCCGACGATTTCGAGGGGATCGATCCCGAATTCGGCACCATGGCGGATTTCGCGGCGCTGGTGCGCGATGCACATGCGCGGGGGATGAAGATCGTGCTGGACGAGGAAATCCAGTACGTTTCAGACCGGCATGAATGGCGCACCGCTTCTGCCGGGCACCCTGAGAGCGCTTACGGCAAGTTCCTGCTCTATCGCGACGGCACGAACACCACGCCGGTGCCGACCTTGCTGGGAACCAATGATTTCATCGTCTGGCCGGGCCAGAAGCGGCAGGTGTTCACCGTCAATCTCGCCGAGCCCAAAGTTCAGAGCTACTTCGCGCGCTACCTTGCCCGCTGGGCCGATCCTGATGGCGACGGCGATCCTTCCGACGGGGTGGACGGCTTTCGCATCGACCACATGATGGACGATCTCGACAACGCGGGCGTGTTGAAAGACCTCCTGGCCGGTTTCTGGGCGCCGATCATCACGAAGCTGCACGGCCTCAATCCGAAGCTGACGATCATTGCCGAGCAGGCCGATTGGGGCGACGGCACCGCGTTCTTTGCCAAGGGCAAGGTCGACCGGGTCTTCGCGTTCCCGATCTGGCACGCGGCAGGCAAGCTCGATGCGGCGGGGTTCGCGGCAGCCATTGCAGGATCGAACACGGCCGTGCCGGCGGGGCGGAGCCAGCTCGTGTTCGTTGAGAACCACGACACGCCGCGCTTTGCCCATGGTGCGGCGCGGCGGGCGGAGATCCTTCGGCTGGGCGCAGCGATCACCCTGCTCACGGGGTGGGTGCCGAGCCTCTACTACGGGCAGGAAATCGGCATGTCGGGCACGCAGACCGATGACTATGCCGCCAAGGGAGACCAGCCCGCCAATGCCGACGCGCGCGACATTCCGCTGCGGCAGGCCTTCCGCTGGGTGCCCGATCCGATGGCGGCGGAGAATGCGGCCTGGTATCGCCAATACCCCGAGGCCTATCACACGCCCGACAGCAACGGTCCGGGCGACGGGGTCTCGGTGGCGGAGCAGGCCGGGCGGCCGGGCTCGCTGCTCGAAACCTACCGGAAGCTGGCAGCCTTGCGGGCGCGCTGGCCGGCGCTGGGGCATGGCGAGACGCGGGTTGTGGCGCAGGAGAAGAACCTCGTGCTGATCGAGCGGCGGGCAAAAGCGGGCAAGGCGCTGGTGCTGTTCAACTTCGGCGGTGCGGACGAAAGCGCCAGCCTGCCGCTGCCAAGCGGTGCGGTGCGGCGCTATGGCGAGGCGCGGCGGAACGACGCAGGCCGCCTCGCAGCGCCGCCCTATTCCGCGACTGTCTGGACCACGGCGCCGTGATCGATCGCCGCCAGATGCTGGCGCTGACCGCAGCGGCGGGGGCATGGCCACTCGTGGGCCGGGCGGCGGAGGACCGCGCGGGCCTTGTCGATCCCTTCATCGGTACGGACGGCACCGGGCACACCTTTCCCGGCCCGAGCCGCCCCTTCGGCATGATCCAGCCCGGACCTGACAACGCCGCCTCAGGCTGGGAGTATACCTCCGGCTACCAGTACCGCGCGCCGCGCATTCTCGGCTTTTCACAGAACCGCGCGAGCGGGACGGGCATTCCCGAACTCGGTGATGTCCTGCTGCAACCCTGCCTTGATCGGCGCGAAGACCTTGCCAGCAGCTATGCCAAGGCCAGCGAAGTTGCGCGACCGGGCTACTACGCGGTGACGCTGGCGGACAACGGCGTGCGGGTGGAACTGACCTCCAGCTTGCGCAGCGCCTTCCACCGCTACCGCTTTGCGCGCAGCGGCCGGGTGTGGGTGCTGGTCGATCTGCAGCATGGCCTTACCTTCAGGACGGACCGTCAGCCGGTGCAGTCAGTCGCCAATACCTTCAGCGCCGATGGCTTTGAAGGCGAGGCCCTTCGGCAGAACTGGACCTCCCGGCACGTGGCGTGGTCGGCCCAGTTCAACCGGCCCATTGCCGAGGTCGAAACCCTGCCGCCGCGCGCCGGAGACGCCGCGCCGCGCTATCTGCTGGGCTTCGATCTGGGCGAGGACGCCACCCTTCAGGTGCGCATCGGGCTTTCGACGACCGACCGGACCGGCGCACGGCGCAATCGTGACGAGCGCGGCGGGTGGGACTTCGACGCTATCGCAACTGAAAGCCGCAGCGAATGGAGCGCCCTGCTCGACCGGGTACGCATCGATGCACCCGCGCCGCAGCAGCGCATCCTGGCAACCGCGCTCTACCATCTGTTCCTGCATCCTTCGGTCGTCAGTGACGTTGATGGCCGCTGGCGCGGGCCGGATGGCAAGCTGCGGCAGGTGACAAAGGGCCTGCGCTATTCGACGCTCTCGCTGTGGGACAGCTTCCGCGCGGCCAATCCGCTCTACACGCTGCTGGTGCCCGAGCGCGTCGACGATTTCGTGAGCACCCTGCTCGATCACTGCGATGCAGCTGGGCGGCTGCCGAAATGGCCGATCTGGGGCGGCGAGACGGGCACGATGATCGGCGAACCGGCGCTGCCCGTGATCGCCGATGCCTGGGCCAAGGGCTTTCGCGGGTTCGATGGCAAACGCGCGCTCGCGGCCATGGTCGCGACCTCCACGCGCGATGCCAAACCGCTCTATCCGGGCGACGATTCCCTCTCGGTCTGGTCGATATACGACCGCTACGGCTACTACCCCTTCGATCTCGTAGCCGGCGAGGCGGTTTCGCGCTCGCTCGAAGCCGGGATTGGCGATGCGGCGACCGCGCGCATGGCAGCCATGCTGGGCGAGACCGTCCTCACCCACCGCTTCGATGCACGCGCGGCAGGCTGGCGCCAGTTGATCGATCCCGAAACGCGCCTTGCCCGCGGGCGCGACAGCAAGGGCCACTGGCGCACGCCGTTCGACCCACTTGCGCCCACATCGCCGCTCAACAATCCGGGCGATTACACCGAAGCCAACGCCTGGCAATACACGTGGACGCCGGCGCTGCATGATACGCGCGGTTTGATCGAGGCGTGGGGCGGCAAGGCTGGGCTCAAGACCATGCTCGACCGCTTTTTCTTCGGCCTGCCCGCCACGAAAGGCGCCGAATACCTCGGCCAGGAAGCGATGATCGGCCAATATGCGCACGGTAACGAGCCGAGCCACCACATCGCCTGGCTCTATGCCTTCACCGACAGCCCGGAGACCGGCCACCGCCTGATCGCTCGGATCGCGCACGATTTCTATCGCGATGTCCCGGCCGGGATCATGGGTAACGAAGACGCCGGACAGATGAGCGCATGGTATATCTTCGCGGTACTCGGGTTCTATCCGGTGGATCCTTCGAGCGGCACTTATGTCGCCGGGGTGCCGCTGGTACGCCGCGCAACGATTTCGGTTCCCGGCCGCCGTCCGCTGGTGATCGAAAGCTGTGGCACGGGCGACAGGCTGCGCGCAGTTCGCATCAACGGTCAGCCGCTGCCGCCCACCCGCATTCCGCACAACAAGCTGGCAACCGGCGGCCGGCTGGTCTTCGAGCTTTAGTCCTTCCGGCTCGCCCGCGCCTCGCGCTTGATGATCTCCAGCCCTTGCGGATCGACAAGCTGGCCATAGAGCGCGAAATTGTTGGCATGGCCGAACTGGTGGAGATTGAAGGCGGACTGGATCGCGTTCCACATGCCCTGTGCGTCCATCGACTGGTTGACGCTCATCTTGGCAGTCTTAAGGCCGATAGCCGGGCGCGAGGCGATCTTTTCCGCCATCTTGAGCGTGAAGCTCTCAAGCTCGGCGCGGGGCACAACTTCGTTGACCATGCCAAGCGTCTTGGCCTCCACCGCGCCGATCGGCTCGCCCGTGAACAGCATCTGCTTGGCCTTGCGGTGGCCGAGTTCGAACGCGTGGACGAAGAATTCGTGCCCGTTCATGCCGAATGCCACCACCGGATCTGAGAATTCGGTGTCATCGGCGGCGATGATCAGGTCGAACGGCCAGATCAGCATGAGACCGCCGGCAATCGCCTTGCCCTGCACAGCCACGATGATCGGCTTGGGCAGATTGCGCCAGCGCCAGCAGAAGCCGAGGTAGATTTCCTGCTCGCGCGACATGTGGCCCTGCGGCCCCGGACTACGATAGCCGCCAAAGCCAAGGATCGGCGGGCGAAGATCACCGATACGGTCGCGGTCGCCCAGGTCATGCCCGGAGGAGAAGTTCTTGCCGTCCGCCGCGAAGATCACGACGTTCACCTCGTCATCGTCCATCGCGATATCAAGCGCGTCGTTGATTTCGTAGAGCATGCGCAGCGACTGCGCGTTGTGCTTGTCAGGCCGGGCCAGCGTGATCCGGGCGACGCGGTCTGCGGGCCTGTCGTAACGGATGTCCTCGAATGCCGGCGTGTCACGCATGATAGTTATCCCTTCCTGTTGCCCCTTCGGCGGCGCATTTGACACGGTAATGCACTGACGGCGCGGGCCTGTCCGCCCGCATATTCGCCAGTTTACGCAGCCGCCATGAGGCAGGATGCCACGCAGCGAACGTTTGGGGATTTGACGATGGATCTGGGAATTGCGGGCCGCAAGGCACTGGTCAACGGCGGCAGCGCCGGGATGGGGCGCGGCGCCGCGCTGGCATTGGCGCGCGAAGGCGTGGAAGTGTTCATTTCGGCGCGCGGCAAGGCGCGGCTGGAGGCAACCTGCGCCGCCATTGCCGCCGAGACTGGCGCCAAGGTGCACGCGATCGCAGCCGACCACGCCAGCGACGAGGGCCGTGCCGCGATCCTCGCTGCCTGCCCCGATCCCGACATCCTCGTCGCGACCTGCGCCCCGCCGCCCTTCACCGGCGATTTCCGCGACGTCTCGCGCGAGCAATTCGAACGCTCCGTCGCGACCGCGCTGCTCAGCCCGATCGACTACATCAAGGCGGTTTCAGTGCCGATGGTCGAGCGGCGCTGGGGCCGGATCGTCAACATCAGCACCGGGGCGGCCAAGTATCCGGCCGCAATGCGCGTCCTTTCCGGCCCTCCGCGCGCGGCGCTCGCCAACTACTGCCATGCGATTTCCAAGGAGCTCGCCCGCTTCAACGTGACGGTCAATTCCGTGCTGCCGGGGATGCACCACACGCCCGGGATCGAGGAAATGATGAGCCCGCGCGCGGCGGCAAACGGGCGCACCTATGACGAGGAAGTCGCGTCCTTCGTGAAAGCGGTGCGCATTCCCGCCGGTCGCTTCGGCGATGCCGAAGACCTGGGAGCGCTGGTGGCCATGCTGTGCAGCGCGCAGACGAGCTTCCTCACCGGCCAGTCGCTGGTCGTCGATGGCGGGATGGGCACCTCGATCTTCTAACGCTCAAGCCCAAACTTTCGTCATTCCTGCGAAGGCGGGAATCCAGAGCTGCAGGCACTGCACTATCCGCCCTGGACCCCCGCCTCCGCGGGGGTGACGAGGGAGTTGTGGGGCGAAACGAGTTTGGCTCAGGCCACCGCCCGGTACCCCGCCCCGCGGATCAGCTTGCCCGGCCGCGCGCCGGTCGATTGGTCGAAGCGCCGGATAACCTCACCGACCACAATGGTCGCTTCGTAGCCGTTCGCGCGCTGGTGCAGGCGGCGTCCGCCCGCAGGCAGATCGCGCACGACTTCGGGCAGATGCAGCGAGAGGCCGTCGAGGTCGATCACGTTCAAATCGGCCCGCGCGCCCACCTTCAGTAGGCCGCGATCATCAAGCCCGACCGCCCGCGCCGCCTTGCGGGTGAGCATGTGGACGGCATCGGCCAGTTCCAGCTTGAGCGGCCCCGCGCCTTTCACGAACTGGGTGAGCAGGTAGGTCGAATAGCTCGCATCGCAGATCGCGCCGTAATGCGCGCCGCCATCGCCGAGGCCGGGAACGCAATAGGGATGGCGCAGCATCTCGTGCGCGCTGTCCAGCGTCGCGTTCTCGTAGTTGCCCAGCGCGGCCAGGAACAGGCCGAGACCGTTCGTTTCCAGAAGCCGGTCGTAGGCGATCTCCTGCGGCGTGCAGCCGCGCGCGGCGGCCTGCCCTGCCATGCTCATGTGCGCAGGCGGGGCATAGTCCGGCGGATTATCGAGCGGGAACAGCCAGCGCCAGTTGCGCGCCAGCGCGTTGAACGGGTGCCCGGGGGCAAAGTCCTCGCTCAGCAAGGCCTCGCGCAGGGCCGGATCGCGCATCGCGGCGACTTGTTCGGGAATCGAAAGGTGCGCGATCTTCGACCAGCTCGGGCAGAGCACGAAGGGATGCACCGTGAGCTCCAGCCCCGCGATCAGGCCGATCGGACGCGGCATGACCTGAGCGTGGGCCACTCCGCCCGCCGCATTGGTCGCCTCCAGCTTTTCGAGCACCCGCCGCCAGCGCGGCGGCGCATCGTTGCCGGAGGCGAGCGTGAACGTGGCGGGCCGTCCGCTGGCGGCAATCACCCGCTCGATCACGCGGTATTCCTTGTCCCACCCGACGAAGGCATCGAGCACGACCTGGAACGTGCCTGCCCCCACATCCCCCATGCCGCGCGTGATCGCTTCCAGTTCGGCAATATCGGCATCGAAAGTGGGGATCGCGCCGCCATCGGCGGTCTTGTGGATCGAGAGGCGCGAAGTGGCAAAGCCGATCGCGCCTGCGCGCATCGCCTCGGCCGTCAGGTGCCGCATCAGTGCAAGGTCCGCCTCGGTCGCCGGTTCGCGCGCCGCACCGCGCTCGCCCATTGCATAGACGCGCAGGGGCGAATGCGGCAGGTAGGCGGCGATATCGATATCGCGCTTTCCGGCAGCGACCTTGTCGAGATACTCCGGGAACGTCTCCCAGTCCCACGCAAGCCCTTCGGTCATCACCACGCCGGGGATATCCTCGACGCCTTCCATCACGTTGATCAGCATTTCGTGATCGGCCTTGCGGCAGGGCGCGAAGCCGACGCCGCAATTGCCCATGACTGCCGCAGTCACCCCGTGCGCAGAGGAAGGCGAGAGCTCTTCGGCCCAGATGCACTGGCCATCGTAATGCGTGTGGACGTCGATGAAACCGGGGGTGACGATCCGGCCTTTGGCGTCGATTTCCTCTGTGCCGCGCCCGCCGAAAGCGCCGATGGCAGCGATGCGCCCGCCCGCGATGGCGAGATCGCCCTCGATCAGATCGCCGCCGCTTCCGTCGGCAATCGTGCCGCCCCGGATCACGATGTCATAATCGGCCTGCATGGGCTTATCCTCCCTGAACCACGCGTACGATCCCGCCGATCAGCGAGCCGAGCACGAACGTGTAGATCGGCGGCATCGAGATATAGAGCGGGATCAGCCGCTTCTCGGCCGCCTGATGATAGCCGCGCGCATAAAGCACCCGCATGAAGGGCCAGATCGCGCCGATCCCGGCGGCCCAATACGGGCTCACCACATAGGCGAAGAGCCACATGCCGGGCAGGAACAGCACGAGATGCTCCAGCGTGTTCTGATGCGCGCGGACGTAGCGCTCGTATTCCTCGGGGCCGCTATGCGAGGGCACCGCAATCTTGAACCGCCCGCGCGCCAGCCCCGCCATCAGCAGCGTGAAATAGTAGGCCAGCAGCGCCAGCGCGCTGACGATCACGACATAGACGTATGGATCGATCATGATTGCCGGCGCGCCTCTTCCCTTGTGCTTTGGGCAGAGGCTGACGCCGGGAGGGCTGCGCGGCAACTCGCATTTTAGGGACCAATCTGGTCACACCGTCCCTGCACTCTCGCGGGCCCGCAGTTCTTCCTTCAGCGCGGCCTTTGAAATCTTGTTCGCGCCGCTGAGCGGCATCGGCTGGTCGCGGATCTCCAGTGTGCGCGGGCACTTGTAGTGCGCAAGGATGTTCCGGCAGTGGTCGATAAGCTCGCGCTCCGTCGCCGCCATGCCCGCCTTCAGGGTCGCGACGGCATGAACCGCCTCACCCCAGTGCTCGTGCGGGCGGCCGAATACGGCGCATTGCGAAACCGCCGGGTGCGCGGACAGCGCGTTCTCGACCTCGAGCGAGTAGACGTTCTCGCCCCCGGAAATGATCATGTCCTTCAGCCGGTCGATCACGAAGAGATAGCCCTCATCGTCGAAGTAGCCGATGTCACCGGTGTGCATCCAGCCGCCACGCAGTGCCTCTGCGGTGCGTTCGGGCTGGTTCCAGTACCCCAGCATGACGTTCGACCCGCGTGCGACGATCTCGCCGGCCTCCCCGGGCGGAAGCAGACGGTCCTGCGCATCGACAATGCCCACTTCGGCGAACATCACAGGCCTTCCCGCCGACCGCAGGCGGCCGCTTGCCCACCGCTCGGGCAGATGGTCGTAGCAATCGAGGATGGTCACCACCGGCGAAAGTTCGGTCATGCCGTAAGACTGAAGAAAGCCGACATGGGGCAGCGCCGCCATGATTTCCCTGAGCAGCGCTTCGGGCATTGGTGCAGACCCGTAGGAAAGCACGCGCAGCGAGCTGAGATCGGCTTCGATCAGCGCCGGATCGTCGAGCATCGCGCGCAGCATTGTCGGCACGAATGTGGCGTGGGTGACGCCCGTCCACTCGATCGCCGCTATGACTTCACCCGCGACAAAGCGCGGCAGCAACACGTGGGTGCCCGCAGCGTGGGTCACCGAAAACACCCGGGCCGCGGCTGCGACATGGAACAGCGGGCCGTGATGCAGATGGACGATATCGGGTCCGAAACCGAGTTCGCCGTAGGTGTTCGCGGTATTGGCGACGAAGTTGGCGTGGCTCAGCATGACGCCCTTCGCCGCGCTCGTGGTGCCGCTAGTGTACATCAGGACGGCAAGATCATCGCCGCCGCGCCCCTGATCGGGCAGGGGTGCGGTTTCCTCGACAAGGCCTTCAAGGCTGCGCATTCCGGCGGGCGCATCGCCCTCTCCCGCGTGGAGAAGCGGCACAGCGCCGCCCGCCGCCGCCAGCAGATCGCCGCCAAGGTCGCAGAAATCATCGCCCAGCACGATCACGTCCGGCTTGCAGTCCGCCACTTGATCGCACAGCTCGCATAGCGCCAGCCGGTGGTTGAGCGGAGTGATCGCCCCACCCGCATGGATCGCGGCGAAGAAGCATTCCAGCGAATGGTGGCTGTTGAGCGAAAGCAGGACGACACGCCCGCCGGTTGTCAGGCCAAGCGCCTTGAAGGCTCCAGCCAACCGCGCGACGCGGTCCGCAAAGGCATTCCAGCTGAACGACTTGGCACCATCGATGACAGCCACGCCATCGCCGCGCATATGCACCGCGTGCCGCAGGGCCTGCCCCAGACTGACCGACTTGTTCACGCCGCGAATCTCCCTCTTTCGCCTTGCTCTACGAGCTTCGCTGCCGAGGCAGGAGCTGTTCAATGTGGCAGCGCGCCGTTATCACCGCCTAAGCCTGCTTACGGGTATTGCCCCGCGCGGCGCAAACGGGCCATGCGGCGCGTGATGACACTCAAGGTAGACATGGGATTCGATGGTGCCGGGGGTGCGGCACTGGTCGATCTGGAGGAGCTGCTGGCGACCCGCCTGCTCGTCCAGGGCAATTCCGGCTCGGGCAAGTCGCATCTGCTGCGCCGCTTGCTGGAGAAGAGTGCCGGGCAGGTCCAGCAGGTCATCATCGATCCCGAGGGCGATTTCGTCACGTTGTCCGGCCCCTATGGCCATGTCTCGGTAGAGGCGATCGACTATTCCATTGGCGAGATCGCGCACTTTGCGCGGCGCTGCCGGGAGCACCGCACTTCCGTGGTCCTCAGCCTTGAAGGGCTGGAGATGGAAGGGCAGATGCGCTGCGCCGCCGCGTTTCTCTCCGGCCTCTTCGATGCCCCGCGCGAGCACTGGTTTCCCGCGCTCGTGGTGGTTGATGAAGCGCAGATCTTTGCCCCTGCCGCCGGCGCGGAAGTGAGCGAGGAAGTCCGCCGCGCTTCACTGGGCGCGATGACCAACCTCATGTCGCGCGGGCGCAAACGCGGGCTTGCCGGGATCATCGCCACGCAGCGCCTCGCCAAGCTTTCCAAGAACGTGGCGGCAGAGGCGAGCAACTTCCTGATGGGCCGCACGTTCCTCGATATCGACATGGCGCGCGCCGCTGATCTGCTCGGCATGGAGCGACGGCAGGCCGAATCCATCCGCGATCTGGCGCGCGGCACCTTCCTCGGCCTTGGCCCCGCCATCGCGCGGCGTCCGGTGATGCTGCGGATCGGCCCGGTCGAGACATCTGCGCGCAGCAGCAGCCCGGTGCTGGTGCCGCTGCCCGATGCGCCCGCGCCCGACATGCGCGAATTCCTGCTGGCAGGGCTCGACGAAGCGCCCCTCCCCCCGCCGGCCCCGACACCGCGCCCCCAGCCGGCCACGCTCGTGCTCGAAGAACTGGCGCGCATGCCGATCGCGCCGGTAGCCGAAGAGCCGCTCGAACCGGTCGAACCCGAACCGATCATGGTCGCCGCCCTGCGCGCGATCGGATCGGACGAGGAAGCGACCGGCAAGACGACCGCGGTGCTGTTTCAGGACTTTCAGGTTCGCTGCCGGATGCACGGCCTGCGGCAGGCCCCGCTCGATCTCGCCAGCTTCACCCGCCGTCTGGCTGCCGCCCGCGCCGGCATTTTCGAAGGGCTGGAGGACGAATGGGCGCCAGCACTCGAAGCTGGCCGCCGCGTGCCGGATGACATGCTGGGCGCCTTCCTCCTCATCGCGCGCGCCGCCAGCGAGGGCCGCCCTTGCCCCAGCGATCAGGAACTGGCGCTTGTCTATGGCACCAGTTCGCTCGGGCGCGCGCGGCGGGTGCTGAGCTACATGGAAGAGCGCGACATCATCGTGGCGCGCACCGACCTTTCGGGCCGCCGCTCGATCACGATCCCCGCGCTGGGCTGGACGACTTCACCCACCGAACCTTGAGCCCCCGCGTCAGAACCGGTAGCCCAGCCGCACGTACCAGTTGCGGCCGTTGGCATAGTTGCGTCCGGCATATTCGGGCACCGATCCGAAGAAGCCGGTAACCCAGTAAGTCTTGTCGAACACGTTGTTGAGGCCGGCGGTCAGCGTCACCCGGTCATGCGCGGTCTTGAAGGTCACGCTGGTGTTGGCGACGGCATAGGCGGGCACGATCTCGGAATCGAGGTTGGCAACGCCGAGGCCGTTGAACTGCTTGCCGACGCCATCGACAGAGCCGGTCAGGGCCAGGCTGCCGAGATTGCCGATGGGCTGCTCGAACGTTGCGCCCACGCTGAAGCTGTAGTCCGGCGCGGCCACCGGCTTGGCGTTGAGGCCGGGGGCGAAACCATAGAAATCGGGCGCAAAGATCGGATGGGCTGGGTCCGCGCGGGTATACTTCGCATCGAGCAGGCCGAGGTTGCCGTAGAATTGTAGTGCGCGCACCGGGGACCAGTTGATCTCGAGTTCGAGGCCGTTGATGCGCTGGTCGGACAGCGCGACCGTCTGCGGCGAAATGAGGTCGGCGTGGTTCTTGAACTTGCTGCTGAAGGCCGTGAGGTTTGTTCGCAGCGTCCGGCCAAACCATTCGGCCTTGATCCCCGCTTCGAAGGTCTTGACCGTTTCAGGTTCCAGGTAGTTCGAAGCCGGCCCGGGGCTTGTTGCACGGTCTCCCTCGAGATTGCCCGCCTTGTAGCCTTCGGTATAGGTTCCATAGAGCAGGATATCGGGGGTCGCCTGCCAGTTGAGGCCCACCCGCGGGGTGAAGCGCGAAAAGTCGCGTGCCGGGTTGACCGGGAAGCCGGGATAGCGGGTCAGGTTGTCCTCGAAGCGGGAATCATACGCGATCTTCTTCTTGTCCCAGGTCTGCCGCGCGCCGCCGATCAGCGAGAGGTTCTTCACCAGCTCCCAGCTCGCATCGAAGTAGACCGCATAGCTCTTCGAATCGAGGTTGGTGTCCTGATAGGAACCACCAAACCGCTCGGTGTAACCGGGGTGAGCGACCGGCGAGAACTCCACCGGCACGCCGATGGTCGAGCCATACTGCAGCTGGTGCCACTGGTTGCTGAAGTAGTAGAGCCCGGCGGTGTACTTGAACGTCTCCGCGATCGAGCCGGTCAGCTGGAATTCCTGGCTGAACTGCTTGTAGTCCTCGTGCGTCTCCACCGTGCTGCCGATGGTGACGCCAAAGATCGTCGAGCGCGAGCTGCGCCCGCTGAGCTGGGTGACATAGTCGCCGGTGTACTTGCGAAAGCCGCTGATCGACTTGAACGTACCGAGCCCGGTTTCAATGCTGCTCTTGAAGACGATCCCGTAGCCATCATAGTGCGAGCCCGGCCACTTGCGGAAACCGCCCTGCGCGGTGAGCGGTTCGAACGAACCGCGATTGGGGCCATAGAGCGGACGGAAATTCGATGTGCCGCTTTTCGAGAGCAGCTGCGCCAGCGACATGGGATTGTCGGGCACGATCGGGGTCGAGAGATTGGTGCCGTCGTCCTGCTTGTATCCGTCGACATTGAGCTCGAACTCGACCCCCGGCCCGGCCTGCCACAGGCTCGAAAAGCGCGCGCCATAGTGCTTGGTGCGCGAAACGTCGTCGCTCAGGACCTTGTTGGCGTTGTCGACCAGCTTCATGAAGCCGTCGTTCTGCGTGAGGTAGGCATCGAGCTTGATCGCCAGTTTGTCGGCAATCAGAGGAATGGAGACGTAGCCCTTGATATCGCCGCGGTTGTTGCTGCCGACCGCGCCGGTGAGCGAGGCCTGCACCGCAGTCAGATCGGGACGGCGCGGGATGAACTTGATCGCGCCGACCGTGGCGTTGCGGCCATAGAGCGTGCCCTGCGGCCCGCGCAGCACTTCAACCCGCTCGAAGTCGATCTGGTCGATATAGGCGGCGGCGGTCGACTGGAGGTAGATATCGTCGACGAACACCGCGACGGCGTTTTCCGCGTTCCAGTTGTTGTTCGCGCGGCCCGCCCCGCGCAGGTAGAACTGCGGCGCGGAGAACGAGACGGTGTTACGCGGCGCCTGAAAGTTGGGGACCACCGACGACATGTCCATCACGCTCTGCACGTCGCGGCGCTGCAGCTGCGCCCCCGTCAGCGCGGAAATGGCGATCGGCACTTCCTGAAGCTTCTCGCGCCGCTTGCGGGCCGTGACGATGATTTCCTCGATCCCGCCTTGCGCACTGCCCGTGCTTGCCTGCGCCGTATCGGCGGCCTGCTGCGCGAGTGCTGGCGCGGCGGGCAGGAAAGCCAATCCGGCGACTGCGGCTCCGGCGAGCAGCGGCCAATGGCTACTTGGCGACTTGGCGGATGGAATGGTCACGGCAGCGCTCTCCCTCGATTGTTTTTCTCGATTCGACGATTCTTGATGGCGCAGGCGCGGAAACGGCTCACCTTACTTTTGGATAGCTTGCACCTTCGGACGAATTGCGCGGCCCGATTCCGCCCCGAGCGCGATGCGGCCTTGCGCCCGACAGCACCGGCACCGCGCTGATTCTGGCCGAAAGAAAGGTGGCTTTCGCCGCGCCCCGGCGTCTCTTCCCGCATCAGGACTGCCAGATCCGGGCAGCGCAGACCGCTGCTGCAGAACGCCATGTTGGGAGAACACTATGGAAGTCGCATTCTTCATCCCGCCGACCGTGGGTTCACGGGAAGAACTCATGCAAGGCCTCGCCGGGCGGCGCACCGATCTCTATCAGCGCATGCTGAAGGACCTGACCGAGATCGCCCAGTTCATGGACGAGTACGGCTATTTCGGCATGGGCTTTACCGAGCACCACCTCTCGGTCGAGGGCATGACGCTGTCGAACAGCCCCTCCATGCTGGGGCTCTACCTTGCCAATCAGACCAAGCACCTCAATTTCGGCGCGCTGGGCTATGTGCTGCCGGTGCACGATCCGCTGCGCGTCGCCGCCGAAGTCACCATGCTCGATCAGATGACGCAGGGCCGAGCCTTTGCGGGCTTTGCGCGCGGAGTGCAGACGCGCTGGATCAACACCATGGCGCAGCACCGCTACAGTCTGGCCGACAACATCACCGATCCCAAGCAGTACGACGATGACCGCCGCAAGCTGTTCTACGAGCACCTCGAGATCATCCTCAAGGCCTGGGACAACGACACGTTCTCGCACAAGGGCGATTTCTGGACGATCCCGGCGCCGAAAACCGCCTGGCCCGGCCAGCGTATGAGCCGCGAGATGGGCGGGGGCAGCCTCGATGCCGATGGCAACCTCGTCGAAGTCGGCGTCGCGCCCGCGATGTACAACCGCAAGCGGCCGATCATGTTCGAGCCCTTCTCGGTCAGCCACAGCTCGATCGAGACGGCGGCTTCCAACGGCCTCATCCCGATCGGGATCATGTGCGATCCCGAAATCGTCTCGCAGCAGATCGATGCGGCGCAGCGCGGCTGGGAGAAGGCAGGCGTCAGCACGCGGCGCGGCGAGAAGCTGGGCTTCGCGCGCTACATGATCGTGGGCGAAACCGATGCCGAGGCGATGGAGTTTGCAGAACTCGCGATGTTCGAGTGGACCTACTTCTTCGCGCAGTTCGGCTTCAACGCGGTGCTGGCGAAGCAGGGCGAGGACTGGCGCGACATCCCCTCGACCATCCCCGAATTCATCAAGCGCGGCATCCTGTTCTGCGGCAGCCCCGATACGGTGAACCGCCAGCTCGAAGCGGCGCTGAAGACGATGCCGATCGATTACCTCTGGCTGTTCACGCCCAACGAGTTGCTGCCGCAGAAGATGATGATGAAGCACCTCGATCTGATGACCCGCAAGGTGCTGCCCAACTTCACCGACAAGATCGGGCCGAACATCCACCGCAAGGCCGCAGCCTGAGATGGACTACGCCAGTCTTTGGGGCGATGTGCACCGCTCGGCGTTCGAGCAAGGCTATCTCGACGCCGGCGGGGTGCGGACCCGCTTCATCCGCGCAGGGGATCGCTCTGCGCCCAAGCTGATCTTCCTCCACGGGACGGGCGGCCATGCCGAGGCGTTCCTGCGCAATCTCCATGCCCATGCCGCGCATTTCGATACGGTGCTGATCGACTATCTGGGCCACGGCTGGACCGACAAGCCGGACGTGGCCTACGAAATGCCGGACTACGCCGCACACCTTGCGGCCACGCTCGATGCGCTGGGGTTCGCCAGCGCATCGATCTGCGGCGAATCGATGGGGGGCTGGATCGCGGCGTGGTTCGCGATCCACCATCCGGACCGGGTCGACCGCCTCGTGCTCAACACCATGGGCGGCGCGACGATGAACCCGGCGGTGATGAAGACCGTCTATGACATGACCCTTGCCGCGGTCGAGGATCCGGAAACGCTCACCCGGCCCCGGCTCGAATGGCTGATGGCCGACCCATCCGTCGTAACCGACGATCTCGTTGCCTGCCGCACCCGGATCTATGCGCAGCCGGGGATGAAGGAAGCGATGCGCCGCATCCTGTGCCTGCAAGTGGAGGAACCGCGGCGGCGCAACCTGATGACTCCTGCCAACATGGGCCTCATCAAGGCGCCGACGCTGGTAATCTGGACCAGCAAGGACCCCACCGCCTCGGTCGAGACCGGGCGCGAGATCGCGAGCTGGATTCCAGCTTCCGAATTCGCCGTCATGCAGAACTGCGGGCACTGGCCGCAGTACGAGAAGCCGGAGGAGTACAACCGGCTCTCGCTGCAATTCCTGCTGGGCGGACGCGGCGAAGGGGCTGCCTGATGCCGGCTCAAGTGCTGTGCATGAGCCATGGCGGGCTCATGAACTTTCCCGATCTGCTGAGCGCCGAGGAGGACGCAGAAGTTGCTGCCGAAATCGCCAAGGCCCGCCGCGCGGTGGCGGACTTCGCGCCCGATCTCGTGATCAAGTTCGGCAACGATCACAACAGCGGCTTCTCGCTGAAGCTGATGCCGGCCTTCCTCGTGGCGTTACGCGCCCGCACACTGGGTGACTTCGGCACAACGGCCAAGCCGCTGGCGGTGCGCGAGGATGTGGCGCGCGCGCTGGTAAGCCATCTGCACGGCGCCGGTGTGGATGTCGCCACGTCCTACGATGCTCTGTTCGACCACGGGATCGTCATGGCGCTCGACAAGCTGTTCGACAATGCCGCCAGCGTGCCGGTCGTCCCCGTTTTCACCAATTGCGGCGGCGATCTGCGCCCGCCGCTGCGGCGCTCCAAAGCGCTGGGCCGAGCCATCGGCGTCTATTTGCGCGATGAACGGCCCGATCTGAAGGTGCTTTTCCTTGGTTCAGGCGGGCTCTCGCACGATCCGCCGCTGCCCACCTTTGTCTCCGCGCCGCCCGAAGTGCAGCGCCGGATGATCGAGGGCACCACCTGGACGGAGGAAGCGCTGGCCGTCCGCACCGCCAACGTGATCGCGGCCGGGCGCGAACATGGGCGCGGCGAAGGGCCGCTGCAATCGCTGAACCCGGCGTGGGACACATGGTTGCTGGACCGGTTCACCGCAGGCGATCTTGCCGCCATTGTCCGGCAGAGCGACGCCGAGGTGATCGCGATGGGCGGGCGCGGCGGAAGCGAGATCCGCAACTGGATCGCCGCATTTGCTGCGTTCGGCGAATATGGCCGCGGCCTCAGCCACATTGAACAGCGCTACTACCGTGCATTGCCGAGCTGGATCACCGGCTTCGGCCTGATCCGCGCGACCACCGAAGCCGAGACCGGCAGGGGATGATCCCTTTGCCGCACACGCAAGCCGTGCTCTACATCCTCCCGGATATGAGCCGCACCGCCTCACGCCAGCCTGACCGGGCAGTGCCTGCATGAGCGAACGCGTCGATTGCGTGGTGATCGGTGCGGGCGTGGTGGGCCTTGCCTGCGGCGCGGCGCTGGCAGCAGCGGGGCGCGAAGTGCTGGTGCTCGAACGGGCGGGCCTGATCGGCAGCGAGACGAGCAGCCGCAATTCCGAAGTGATCCACGCGGGCATCTACTATCCGCCCGGCTCGCTCAAGGCCCGGCTCTGCCGCGAGGGCAAGGCGCGGCTCTATGCCTATTGTGCCGAGCGGGGGGTGCCCCATCGGCGGCTGGGCAAGATCATCGTGGCAGCCGCGCCCAAGCAGGTCGCCCGGCTCGAAGCGATCCGGGCGAATGCCTGCGCCAATGATGTGACCGATCTGGAATGGCTGACTGCTGCGGATCTGGCCCGGCTCGAACCGGCGATCACCGGGCACCAAGCGCTCTTCTCGCCCTCCACCGGGATCATCGACAGCCATGCACTGATGCTCGCGCTGGAAGGCGATCTGGCGACCCATGGCGGGATGGTCGTGCTGGGTGCGCCAGTCGAGGGCGGGGTCTGCGGTGAGGAAGGCATTTCGCTATGGGTTGGCGGCGTAGAGCCCATGGAACTGACCGCGCGGACGGTCGTTAATTGCGCCGGGCTCCATGCCCCGGCGCTGGCCGCACGGCTGGACGGCCTTGCGCCGCAGCATGTGCCGCAAGCCTACTATGCCAAGGGCCACTACTTCCGCCTGAGCGGCCGCGCGCCGTTTGCGCACCTTGTCTATCCCGTGCCCGAGCCGGGTGGCCTCGGCATCCACCTCACGCTCGACATGGGCGGGCAGGCCAAGTTCGGGCCGGATGTGAGCTGGACCGAAACCGCCGACTACAGCTTCGATGAAAGCCGGTTCGCCCGGTTCGTGGAGGCCATCCGCACCTACTATCCCGCACTCGATGCCGAGCGGTTCCATGCCGACTACACCGGCATCCGCCCCAAGATCGCCGGACCCGGCATGCCGGACGCCGACTTCCGTATCGATGACGCGGGCGTCCACGGCGTGCCGGGGCTCGTCAACCTGTTCGGCATCGAATCCCCGGGCCTGACCGCAAGCCTCGCCATCGCCGACGAGGTCGCGGCGCGCCTCAGGCGTTGAAATTGAGCCGCTGGCCCGGCCGTGGCCAGCGCATCTTCACAAGCTGCCCCGCGCCCGAAAGCGTGATCCATGCCGTCTGCATGTCCTCGCCGCCAAAGGCGATGTTGGTGGTGGCGGGATCGCCCGTTTCGACCAGATCGACCGACCGGCCCTCGGGCGAAATCACCCGGATGCCGCCAGTCGCCAGCGCGGCGACGCAGACATTGCCGTTCGCTTCGATCGCCATGGAATCGTAGAGTTCAAAGCCGGGCGCGCCATAAAGCAGGGCATCGGGATTGAGCAGCCCGGCGGGAACCTCGACCACGCCCGGCGCCGTTACCCTGTAGTGCCAGACCCGGCCGACCATCGTTTCCGAGACGTATAGCGTCCCCCCATCGGGCGAAAGGCCGATGCCATTGGCGTGGCTGCACGGATAGACCTGCTCGCTGATGTAGGAGCCGTCGCAGCGTGCGTAGTAGACCGCGCCGACATCCTCGTGGCGGGCATAGCGCTTGCCGTTGTCGGTGAACCAGAACCCGCCGTGCGCATCGAAGACGATGTCGTTGGGGCCCTTGAGCGGCACTTCGCCGCAATGGGTATAGAGCGTCTCGACCGCGCCATTGGCGAGATCGACGCGCTGGATGCTGCCGCCGGTGTAGTCCGGCGGGGTTAGACCGGGGAGCAGCGCGCCGTTCACTTCGTGCCATTCGAAGCCGCCGTTGTTGCAAATATAGGCCTTGCCATCAGGGCCGATTGCCGCGCCATTGGGGCCGCCGCCGGTTTCGGCCACGACCTCCACCGTTCCGTCCGGCCAGGCGCGGCTGAGCGTTCCGCGCGCGATCTCGACGAACAGCACGCTGCCATCGGCCATCACGATCGGCCCTTCCGGAAACAGCAGGCCGCTGGCGATCACTTCGAACTCGGTCATGTTGCTCTCCCGTGCTTTGTCCAGAGCGGCGCTAGGCTGCGGCCGGGATGGATTCACCCGCTGAAAGTTAGGTGCCCGGCGCGCCGGGTGCGCTACGCTGGTGCCAAAGCAAGCAAGGGGAGAGCGCGCGATGGCAGGGCAACTGAACGGGAAAGTGGTCATCGTGACCGGCGCGGGCAGCGGGATCGGCCTTGCCGCCGCGCAGCACTTTGCGGCCGAGGGCGCGCGGGTGATCGCGGCAGGGCGCACGCTGGCAGCGGTCGAAGCGGCGGTGCAGGAGATTGCGGCGGCGGGCGGGACTGCGGTTCCCTGCCGCGTGGATGTGGCGCTGGCGGATGATTGCAAGGCGATGGTCGACTTTGCCATGTCCCAATTCGGCCGGCTTGATGGGGCGTTCAACAATGCCGGGATCGACGGACCGCTTGTGCCCGCAGCAGACTATCCGGAGGACGCTTTCGATGCGGTGATCGCCGCCAATCTCAAGGGCGTGTGGAACTGCATGCGCTTCGAGATCCCTGCCATGCTGGTGGGCGGCGGCGGCGCGATCGTCAACAATGCCTCGAGCCTTGCCGAACTCGGCCAATACAACATGGTGGCCTATTGCGGCGCCAAGGCGGGCGTACTCGGCCTGACGCGCGGGGCAGCGCTCGATTACGGAGCGCAGGGCATCCGGGTAAACGCGCTCTCCCCCGGCGTGGTCGAGACCCCGATGATGACCAGCCAGATGGCAGCCTATGACGGCCTGCGTGACATCCTGCTGGCACGGCACCCGATCGGCCGACTCGGCGCGCCGCTCGAACTCGCGCGCGCGGCGGCATGGATGCTCTCGGACGAGGCCAGCTTCATGCTCGGCGCCAACGTGGCTGTCGATGGCGGCTACTGCGCGATCTGACGCCGCGACCACGGAAGGAGGCACCGTGTACTACCCTGCGCTGTTCACCCCCGTCACGCTCGGCACCCACGCCTTGCCGAACCGCATTGCCATGGCCCCGATGACCCGGCTGCGCGCACCCGATGCAATGCCCAATGCGATCATGGCGGAATACTACGCGCAGCGGGCCAGCGCGGGCCTCATCGTTACCGAATGCATCATGATCTCGGACACCAGCGCTGCCTACATGGGCGCGCCGGGCCTCTATGCCGACCACTTCATCGAGGCCTGGCGGCAGGTGACCGATGTGGTCCACGCGGCTGGGGGCAGGATCTTTGCGCAGTTGTGGCATTCAGGCCGGGTTGCCCACGCCTCGCTCATGCCCGGCGGGCAGGCCCCGCTGGCACCGAGCGCGATTGCGGGCGTGGGCGAGCTTCACACTCCGCTCGGCAAGCAGCCACTCTCGACCCCCCGCGAACTGGCGATCGAGGAAGTCGCGGGGCTTGCCCGCGCGTTCGGCAAGGCGGCTGACCGCGCGCGGCAGGCCGGATTCGACGGGATCGAGATCCACGGCGCCTTCGGCTACCTCGTCGACCAGTTCCTGCGCGATGGCAGCAACCGCCGCATCGATGCCTATGGCGGCACCGCGCGCAACCGGGCGCGCTTCCTGCTCGAAGTGGTCGCGGCAGCGCAGCAGGCTTTCGGCGCCAATGTCGGGGTCAAGCTGTCACCCGCCAGCCGCGCGCACGGCATGGATGACAGCCGCACTGCCGAGACCTTCGCCGAGGTCCTCGCGCTGCTAGGTGATGCCGATCTGGCCTACCTGCACATGATGGAGCCGCTGGCTGGGGACGATCAGCCTGAGCTGCTGCTCGCCGCCCCCTGCGCCTTCGCGCGGCGGCACTTTGGCGGCACGCTTATCGCCAATGGCGGATTTTCCGGAGAGACCGCGGCGGCTCTGGTTGATCAGGGCGGTACCGACCTCGTGTCCTTCGGCCAGCCCTTTATCGCGAACCCCGATCTGCCCGCGCGCCTCCGCGCCGGTGCGGCGCTCGCGGTGCCCGATTACAGCACCGTCTATGGCATCCCCGGCCAGCCGCCGGAGCAGGGCTACACCGATTATCCTGCGATGGCATGATCAGCGGATCAGGCCGAGCTGGCGCGCCTTGAAAGTCGCTTCCGAGCGGCGGTTGACGCCCAGCTTGGCGTAGATCTGCTGGAGATACCATTTGACCGTGCCAAGCGTGAGGCCGGTCTCCTCGGCAATCTGGCTGTTCATCATCCCCATCGAGATCATCAGCAGCAGTTCGGATTCGCGGTCGTTGAGCGAATCGTACTGGCCGCCCAGTTCGTCGATATCGACCGCCGGGATGGCCAGCGTGCTATTGCCGCTGAGGAGGTGCTGCAACTGGCCAAGATAGGGCACGATCTCGCTGTCGCCCCCGCCAGCAGTGAGCCGCATCTGCTGGAGCTGCACGCGCACGGCCTCGTTGCTGTCGAGGAAAGTGCGCAGCAGGCCCGCCTTGGCGCCGAACTGCAAGCCGGTGCGCAAGGTGCGGTGTGCCGATTTGGATTCGCCCATCACGATCTGGACCTGGGCAAGCAGGATGCAGAAGCGCGCGCCAAGGCGGATGCACCCCCGGTCCGAAAGGAACCGCAGCCACCGCCCGAGCAGCGATTCCGCCGCCGAGAGGTTGTTCTCGATCTGGGCAACGATGGCGGCGGCAAAGGCCCGTGCCGCGGCTGCCGTGGTCATGCCGCGCGCGGGTGCGAAGCGTTCGATATCCCCGGTCAGATTGCCCAGCGCCCCGATCCGGCGCACGTCGGCGACCTCACCCGCCGAGGCCAGCAACTGCAGGCGCTGCGCGACGAGAAACGCGCTGAGCCGATCGAAGCCCCGCGCGACGCCGATCTCCTCGCCCTCATCCAGCACCCGCAGCGCCGCGCCGACCGAATCCAGCGCCGCGATGCGCACCCGCGTCTGGTATCCTGCAACCAGCTGATCGACGAGGCCGGTCTGCCCGGCGAGCGGCAGGAACTCCTCCGTAAGCGCCCGCGCGCCGTCGATATCGTTGCTCTCGTAGAGCACTTCGGAAAGATGCAGTGCGGGCATCGCCGTGGTCGGATTGGTGCGCCCGACGATCTCGGTTGCGGTGTCGAACGCGCCTTGAAAGATGGCCCGCGCGCGTTCGAGCTGGCCGATCTGGAGATAACCCGCACCGATGATGCAATCGTGCCAGATCGATCCCCAGCGGTTGCCGTAATCGACGAAAACGGCGCGGGCACGGCTCGATGCGGCCAGCGACCGGCAATCGAATTGTTCGCGCTGCGCATAAATCAGCGACGTCTGCGTCACCGCGTCGTCGAAAGCGGTGTATTTGCCCTCCATCTCCAGCCATTGCCGGGCCAGCGCTTCGGCAGGCACCATCTCGTCGCGCAGGATGGCCAGCTGCATCTCGCAATAGACCTGCTTGCGCAGCACTTCATCGACATCGAGCCCCGCGTCGCGCCACTTCGCGGTGCGCGCGCCGTTCGTCAGATTGGCGCGCACGCTTTGCAGAATCCGCCGCGCTTCGCTGAAGTGCCACGACAGGGTCAGCGAATAGACCTGATCGAGCTGGAGCGCCGGATAGTCGCCCAGCAGTTCCTGCGGCAAGCTCGAGCCATAGCGCACCAGTGTCGCGCCGCGCCCGGATTCGACCAGCGCCGTCGACACGCGCGAGAGGATGTCTGCCGCAATCTCCGGGTTCTCGGTCGCGAAGGCATGGCGCGCCGCGCGGCCGGGAAAGCCCTTGTGCTCGAACCATTCCGCCGCCGCCCGGTGCAATTCTGCCTCGCGGCCCGGAGCGGTGCGCGCGCCGATCGCCATCATCGCGTCGCTGAACAGGCGGTGGAAGCGGAACCACCCGGACTGGCCCACGCGGCTGATGAAGAGCTGCCGTGCCTCCAGCTCGTCGATCATGCGCACGCTGTCTTCGCGGCCCAGCGCCGCATCGCAAAGTTCGGCTGAAAACTCGCCGATGATCGCAACATCGCGGGCGAACGCGGCAATGTCGGCCGGCAGGCGCGCCAGCACTTCGTCGCGCAGGAACTCCTCGACCCCGATACTGGTGGCCGAGGTCATTTGCGGCAGGCGGGGCCGCTGGTCCTGGCGGAACGACAGCGCGGCGAGCTTGAGGCCGACCACCCAGCCCTCGGTCCGCTCGAAGACCTGATCGACGAATGCCTCGTCGAAGGGCTCGCTCGATGTCTGCATCAGGAAGCGGCGCACTTCCTCCCGGTCGAACTGGAAATCCCGCGCGGAAAGCTCGGCGCTTTCCCCCAGCGCGCGCAGCTTCGCCAGCCGGATGCTCGGCTTGCTGCGCGAACTGACGACAAGGTGGAGGCAGCCACTCCCCGCATTGGCGAGCAGGCTGATCACCTGCAGCACGTCCGGGTTCGTCACCTCGTGCAGATCGTCGATGATGAGGACGACCGGCTGGCCGGTGGCTTCGATCGCATTGACGATCGCGGTCGAGGTGATGCGCAAGTCCACGTCCATGCGGTGCTCGATCACGCCGTGCAGGGCGCCGCGCAGCGCCGGGATGTTGTGATCGATCGTCGCGACGAGATGGTGCGCGAACATGTTGGGATCGTTGTCGAGATCATCGACCGTGAGCCAGGCCGCCGCGATCCCTCGCTCCCGCAGCTTGAGGTACCATTCGCCAAGAGCGGTGGATTTGCCGTAGCCCGCCGGCGCCGTCACGACCGTCAGCGTCACATCGAGTGCGCGTTCGAACTTGGCGACAAGCGGCTGGCGGGCGATGATATCGCTGAGCCGCAGGCGCGGCGGTGCGATCCGGGTGGCAAGCAGCGCGCTCGGCCCGCTCCACGCAGCAGAACTTTCGCCCTGCCCCGAAGTGCCGGTCCCGGCCGTGGCCGGTCTTCCCGGATTTCGCGATCTGGCCACTGCAGTCATTTCCCCCGTAGACCGCATGTCTCTGCAGCTCCCTAGGCAGCGAGTATAGGTCTCGCGCCGGTTTCTTGTCAGCACCCAATACCGCGAGCGCGGATGCAGGTTGCCAGCCGAAAGTTAGGTGCGCGGCGAAGACGGGCACTGCCCCCGATGCCGTCAGCCTCCCGTCAGGCTCGCTTGCTATTGCCCCCCGGCTGATGAAAGCAGGGTGCCATGGCGCGGGTTCTGATCATCGAGGACAACGAACGGCTGGCTGGCCTGATCGCCGATGGCCTCGGCGCGCAGGGCCATGTCTGCGACGCGGTCCATACGCTGGCGGCGGCGGAGGATGCGCTGGCCGGCACGCTGTTCGATGGGATCGTGCTCGATCTGGGCCTGCCTGATGGCGACGGCGTGGACTGGATGCGCGCGCAGCATGGGCCGCGCCCGCCGATCCTCGTGCTCACCGCCCGCGATGCGCTGGAGGATCGCATACGCGGACTTGATGCCGGGGCGGACGACTATCTCCCCAAGCCCTTTGCGATGAGCGAACTGGCCGCCCGCCTGCGCGCACTGCTGCGGCGGCCCGGCGGGCGGCAGGATGCCGTGCTTGCCCTCGGCAACCTGGCATTCGATCCGGCCAGCCAGCGTGTGACGGTTGCCGGCACCACGCTGGAGCTGACGCGCCGCGAGGCCGCCCTCATCGAACTCCTGCTGCGCCGCGCAGGGCAGGTCGTGCGCCGGGCGGTGATTGAAAACAGTCTGTACACGTTCGACGAAGCCGTCACGCCGAACGCGGTGGAAGCCACGATCTCGCGCCTGCGCCGCAAGCTTGAGGAGGCCGGGGCCGCGCTGGAACTCCATACGATCCGGGGCGTAGGCTATATGGCGCGGGCGCGCGGCGCATGAGCCGGCCGCCCTCGATCGTACGGCGGCTGACGGCGAGCCTCGCCTGGGTGGGCGGGCTCGGCGCGCTGCTGCTGCTGATCGTGATCGGCATCGAGTACCGCATCTCGTTCAGCAATCTCGGCGACCACGATGCATTCGCCCGCGCGATCCATGAACTGAGCGAACACGTGCTGCTGCCGATGGCGGTGCTGATCCTGCCGATGGCGCTGGCCGGGCGCTGGGCGATCAAGAGCGGGGTGCGCCCGCTGATCGATGCCGCAGCGCAGATCGATGCGCGCGCCGGGGAAACCCGCGGAGTGCGCGTGGATACCACCGATTTTCCGATCGAGGCGCGCGCCTTTGCCGATGCGATCAACCGCGTGCTCGGACGGATAGATGGCGCGGCGGCGCTGCACGAAGCCTTTGCCGCCGATATCGCACACGAACTGCGCACGCCGCTTACGTTGCTCTCGCTCGAGCTCGACCGGCTTGAACATCCCGATGCCGGACGCATGCGCGGGGATGTCGCGCGGATGCGGCGGCTGATCGACCAGCTCATGCTGCTTGCCCAGATCGACGCCGATCACGCCGCACAGATCGCGCCCACGCCGGTCGATCTCGGCGATGTTGCGGGAGACGTGATCGCCCAGCTCGCGCCGATCGCGCTCGACCGGGGGATGCGGCTTGCGCTCGAAGCGGATGCGCCGGTCATGGTCATCGGGCGGCGCGAGGCCATTGGCGCGGCACTGCGCAACCTGATCGAGAACGCGCTGCGGGCGAGCCCTGCCGGAGGCTGCGTCACGGTGCGCACCGGCGCGGGCGGAATGCTCGCGGTGCGTGATGAAGGCCCGGGCCTCTCCGCCCAGCAGCTGGCGACCCTCACGCAGCGCCACCGCCGCGCCGATCATGCCAGCCGCGATGGCGCAGGGCTTGGCCTCGCGATTGTCGAGCGGATCATGCGCGCCCATGGAGGCACGCTCGAAACCAGCGTGACGGCGCGCGAACTGCGGCTGCAGTTTCCGCCCGCCGCCTCGTCAGACTGACGTCAGCTTTTCGCACTAGGGCCCGCACCATGAAGCAGAATTCCTGGATACTTGGCGGCGCCGCCGCCGTACTGCTGGCTGGCGGGGGCTGGTGGTGGATGGCCTCGCACGCAGCGGGAACGGCCGCCCCCGCCGCCAATACCGCGCCCGCAGCGGCGAAGGACGGCATGATCCCGCTGACCGCCGAACAGATGCACGCGCTGGGCCTCACGCTGGCGGTTGCTGCCTCCGCGCAGACGATGCCGGTGGCGGAACTGCCGGCGCAGATCATGCCCCAGCCCAATGCGCGCGTGGCTGTCGCCGCGCAGTTTCCCGGCGTCATAACGCGTATCTTCGTCGTAGCCGGACAGGACGTGGCCGCCGGCCAGTCGCTCGCCACCGTTGCCAGCCGCGACATGGTGAGCCTCACCGCCGAACTCGCCCGTGCCCGCGCGCGGCAGAGCGTGACTCGCGCGCAGGCAGCGCGGCTCGGCCAGCTTGCGCGTGAAGGCATCATCGCCCCCGCCCGCGCTGACGAAGCCGTCTCGCTCGCGCGGCAAAGCGACATCGACGTGGGCGAGCAGGCGCGGCTGATCGGGCTGGTTCCGGGCGGACGCGCGGGCGGTGCGGGCTATACCCTGAGCGCACCGATCAGCGGCAGGATCAGCGCAATGAGCGCGGAGACCGGCAAGGCGGTTGATCCGGCCATGGCACCTTTCGTGATCGATGGCGGCGGCCCGTTGCAAGTGACCGCGCAGCTGCCGGAGCGGCTGCTGGGGGCGGTCAAACCCGGCATGATCGTGCGCATCGGCACGGTTTCCGGCACAGTGACTGCGGTCGGCCAGTCGCTCGATCCCGCAACCCGGTCGGCCACGGTGACCGCCACGGTTCCTGCCGGGAGCGCAACAGCGGGCAGCGCCACCGCGATCGGCATCGAAGGCCCCGCCCCCGCGGGCGCCGTGCGCATTCCCGTTGCGGCGCTGAGCGAGATCAATGGCGGCAAGATCGTGTTCGTCGCCGTGCGCGGCGGTGTCAGGGTGCGGCCTGTCACGGTAAGCGGCCAATCGGGCGAAAGCGCGGTCATCACCAAAGGCCTCGCCCCCGGCGAACGCGTCGCCGCGAGCGGGGTGAGCGAGCTCGCCACCCTCGCCGGCGCCAACTGATCGCGCGGCCGGAATGCTCCGCGAACTTCTCGCCAAGGCGCTGTCCTACCGCCTCCTCGTGCTGGCCGCCGCGTTGGTGGTCGCCGGGATCGGCGGCTGGACTTTTGCCAACCTGCCCATCGATGCCTATCCGGATATCGCGCCGACCCAGGTGAAGATCATCCTCAAGGCGCCCGGGATGACGCCGGACGAGGTCGAGACCCGCATCCTCGCACCGATCGAACAGGAAATGCTGGGGCTGCCCAAGCAGGGCGTGCTGCGCGCCACCGCCAAGTATGCGATTGCCGATATCACCATCGACTTCATCGACGGCACCGACATCTACTGGGCACGCCAGCAGGTGAGCGAGCGGCTGGCAGGTGTGATGGGCGATCTTCCCGGCGGGGTCAGCGGCGGTCTTGCTCCGATTTCCACGCCGCTGTCCGAACTCTTCATGTTCACCATCGATGGCCCGCAAAGCCTCGAAGCGCGGCGCACTGTGCTCGACTGGACGATCCGCCCGGCCCTGCGCACCGTCCCCGGCGTGGCAGATGTCAACGCGCTGGGCGGCTACGTCCGCACCTTCGAAGTGCGCCCCGATCCGCTTGCGCTGGGCGCTGCGGGGCTGACCATGGCCGATGTGAAGGCTGCGGTCGAAAGCGGCAACCGCAACGACGGCGCGGGCCGCCTCGCCAATGGCGAGAACGCGCTGATCGTGCGCGCTGTTGGCGCCATCCGCACGCTCGATGATCTGCGCGCGCTAGTGCTCCGCGCTCCGGGCGGCCGCGTGCTGCGGCTGGGCGATGTGGCTAGCGTCAGCAACGGCAGCCTCACCCGCTACGGCGCGGTCAGCGCCGATGGACGCGGCGAGACGGTCGAAGGCCTCGTCATCGCCCTGCGCGGCGCGGATGCGCGAAAGGTCGTCACCGGCGTCAAGGCCCGCCTCGCCGAACTGCAGCATAGCCTGCCGCCGGGCATGAAGATCACCACCTTCTACGACCGCTCCGACCTGATCGACCGCGCGGTCGGCACGGTGGAGGAAGCGTTGCTCGAAGCGACCATCCTCGTCGTGGTGCTGCTCGTGGTGTTCCTTGGCGATTGGCGGGCCGCCGCGATCGTGGCGACCACCTTGCCGATGGCGGCGCTGATCTGCTTCATCCTCATGCGCAGCTGGGGCCTCACCGCCAATCTCATGAGCCTTGGCGGCCTAGCCATTGCCATCGGCATGCTGGTCGACGGCGCGGTCGTCGTCGTGGAAAACGTGGTCGAGCGGCTCGGCCAGGCGCGCGGCGAGGACCAATCCCCGCGCCTGCACCATGTGTTCCGCGCGACCAGCGACGTGATCGTGCCCGTCTCCGCCGGCCTCCTCATCATCGCGCTCGTGTTCCTGCCGCTGGTCTCGCTCGAAGGCCTCGAAGGCAAGCTCTTCGCTCCTGTCGCGCTGACGATCATCTTTGCGCTCGTCGCCGCGCTGCTGCTGGCGCTGACGCTCGTGCCCGTGCTCGCCTCGCTCGGCCTCAAGTCCGGCGCGCATGGCGAACCGTGGATCATGCGCTGGCTGACGCCGCGCTACCGCGCGCTGCTGGCCGCCGCCTTCGCCCGCCCGAAGTTCGTTTATGGCGCTGCCGGTTTGGGCCTTGCCGCCGCAGTCGTCGCCTATGGCGCGGTGGGCAAGACCTTCATGCCGCAGATGGACGAGGGCAGCGTGATCGTCCAGTTGGTCAAGAGCCCGTCCATCGGCCTGCCCCACTCTGTCGCCGGAGACCTTGCCGCGCAGCGCCTGCTCAAGGCGAAAGTGCCCGAAGTCGACCGCGTGATCTCGCGCGTCGGCGCGGACGAACTCGGGCTCGATCCGATGGGCCTCAACGAGACCGACACGTTCGTCACGCTGAAGCCGCAGAGCGAATGGCGCGGGAGCAAGGAAGCTATCATCGAGGACATGCGCCACGCCATGGCGCTGCTGCCGGGCATCGGCGCGAGCTTCACCCAGCCGATCGAGATGCGCGTTTCCGAAATGCTCACCGGCTCGCGCGGGGATCTTGCGGTCAAGATCTTCGGCCCTGACGGCGCGACGCTCGGCAAGCTGGCAGGCCAGGTCGAGACCATCCTCAAGGCAACGCGCGGCGCGACCGAAGTGATGACCGTCGCCAACGACCGCGTCGACTATCTCCAGATCGATATCGACCGCCTTGCCGCCGGGCGCGCGGGGGTTTCGGTCGATATGATCGAGGATACCCTGCGCGGCCAGCTGGAAGGCGTGCGCGCGGGGATCGTCGCGGAAGGCAACCGCCGTATCCCCATCGTGCTGCGCGGAGCCGATGGCGTTCAGGCCAATCCCGCCGCTTTTGCCGATACCCTGCTGCGCGGCGCGGATGGCCAGACCGTGCGGCTGAGCGATGTTGCGCATGTCCGCCCGGTCGCAGGCCCGGTGAAGATCGATCACGAAAACGGCTCGCGCTATGCCCTCGTGCAGGCCTTCGTCTCGGGCCGCGATCTTGTCGGATACGTCGAGGACGCCAAGGCCGCCGTGCAAGCCAGGGTGCCGATGCCTGCCGGATACCGCGTGGTGTGGGGCGGGCAGTTCGAGAACCAGCAGCGCGCGGCCGCGCGGCTTTCGCTGGTGGTCCCCGCCGCGCTGCTCCTCATTTTCTTCGTGCTCCTCGCCACATTGCGGTCGCTGCGCGCGGCGCTGCTGATCCTCGTCAACATTCCCTTCGCGATGGTCGGCGGCATTGTCGCGCTATGGGCGGCGGGCCAGTATCTTTCGGTGCCCGCATCGGTCGGCTTCATCGCGCTGCTTGGCATTGCGGTGCTCAACGGGCTCGTTCTCGTCTCGTACTTCCGTCAGCTGCGCGCGGAAGGAACGCCGATGGCCGAAGCAGTCCGGCTCGGTGCCGAACGCCGCCTGCGCCCTGTGCTGATGACGGCGAGCATCACCGCCTTCGGCCTCGTGCCGCTGCTGTTCGCCACCGGCCCCGGCTCCGAGATCCAGCAGCCGCTCGCGATCGTGGTGATCGGCGGGCTGGTCAGCTCGACCCTGCTCACGCTCGTGCTGCTGCCGATCCTGTTCGAACGCTTCGGCGAAAGCCCCGAGGAACGCGCCAATGGCTGACGTACTGCTCACGCTCCACTGCGCCGCCGCTGATGCCGAAACCATCGGCGAAGCCTTGCGCGGCGCGCTCAAGGCCCCTGTCCACGTGCGGGCCGAAGCCGTGCTCGGGCTGGACTTTTCCGATGCAACCACCGCCGAGCGTGTCACCGCGCGGCTGGACCGGCGGGCCATCGAACTCGTGCTGGCGCAAGCGGACCTTCCCGAAGCGCTCGCAGCGCTCGGCCGCATCCGGCGCAGCGGCGCGGTGCGCTGGTATACCAGCCCGGTGCTTGAACGGGGGCGCGTGGCATGATCCGCCTTACCCTCTTTGCCGCACTACTCCTGCCCGGCCTGGCACTTGCACAGACAGCGCCCCCGCTTGACCAGCGGGCGGACCTGCCCCCCGCGCCCCTCGTCAGCGAAGCGCTCGACAGCTACCCCGGCGTGCTTTCCGCTGCCGCTCGCATCGATGCCGCGCGCGCGCAGGCCGGTGCGCTGGCGCGGGGCACGCAGGAAGTCTCGATTTCTGCCACGGCCCTCAACCGAAGTGTCGACCGCGAGGGCAACTTTGCCGAGTTCGATGCGACCGTGTCGCGGCCCTTCCGCCTTCCCGGCAAGGCCAGGCTCGACCGCAAGACCGGCGCAGCAGGCGTGAGCTTCGCGCAGAACCAGATGGCCGATGCCCGCCATCAGGCCGCACTCGCCCTTTCGCAGCAATGGTTCGATTGGGTCGAGGCAGGCGCCCTGGCCGCAAGCGACGCCGCCAACATCAACCATCTCGAACGCGCGCTGGCGGCTGTCGAGCGGCGTGCGGCGCTGCGCGATGCCGCCGCGCTCGATGTCGATCAGGCCCGCGCCGCCCTTTCGCGCGCACGCGGCCAGCGCGCCGATGCCCTCGCCCGCGCCGCCGAGGCCCGCGCGCGCCTTGCCGCCACGTTCCCGAGTATTCCCCTGCCCCCCGATCCCCCCGCGCCGACAATGCCGGCCGAGCCGTCGATCGGCTTCGATACGCTGGCCAAGCTGGTCATCGAGCGCAGCCACGAAATCGGCGCGGCACAGGCCATGGCCGACCGCGAGGGCTTCGCCGCCGATCGCGCCCGCGCCGAGCGCCATGCCGACCCTTCCTTTGGCGTGCGCGCCTTCAGCGAGCGCGGGGGGATGGAACGCGGGCTCGGCGTCGTCGCGACGATGCCGCTCGGCGGCGGCTACCGGCGCTTTCAGGCAGAGGAAGCAGCCGCCAATGCCCGCGCCGCCGCGCAGGACCTTGCCGGGGTGCAGCGCTCAGTCGCGGCCATGGCGGCGGCAGACCGCGCGCTTGCCGAAACGCGGCTGGCGGGGTGGCAGGCGCTGGCGCAAACCGCAAAGGCAGCCGATGCCGTGGCCGATCGCACCATTGCTGGCGGCAAGCTCGGCGCCATCGATCTGGCCGACGTCCTCTTCGCCCAGCGCCAGGCCAGCGACGCCCGGCGCGAGGAAATCGCCGCGCGGATGGCGGCGCTGCGCGCGATCCTCAAGCTCGAGATCGATTCCCACGTGGTGTGGATCGACGCCGACGACCATGGGGACGCCAGCGCCGCGCCGTGAGGCTGCCGGTCAGCGGAACTCGAGCTCCGGAAAGCCTGCCGCTGCCGACTGGTCCATCGCGTCGTAATAGAAGTTCGCGCCGCCGAAGTAGATCAGCACGCGCGCGCCCTTGTCGGCACGGTTGGCGCCCATCATCCACGAATTGACCTTGTCGCCCTGCGCCATCAGCGTCTGTGCGTGGATGTCGGCGGTCTGCTTGGTCCAGGCAGCCTCGGCCTCGGCCTTGGGCCAGAACGTGGCATGGCCCTCATGCTCCATCTTGCGGATGCAGGCGGTGATCCAGATCACGTTCTGCTCGATCGAGGTCGGCAGGTTGGCGAAGGGCGCCTGCGGGCCGGTGACCATGAACATGTTGGGGAAGTCCGCCACGCAAACGCCCATGATGCTGCCCGAAACAGTGCCCCACTTCTCGTTCAGCGTCTCGCCGCTGGCGCCGATGATCGGGAAGGCTTCGAGCGCTCCTGTATAGGCCTTGAAGCCTGTCGCCAGCACGATGATGTCGAACTCGTAGTCCTTCGCCGTCGTGCGCACCCCGGTTTCGGTCACTTCGACCAGCGGCTCGCGCTTCTTGATATCGACGAGGTGCACGTTGTCGCGGTTGAACGCTTCCAGATAGCCGTGATCGAGCGGCGGCCGCTTGGCGAAGAGCGGGTAGTCGTCATAGGTCGGGCAGAGCAGGTCGGCGAGTTCGGGATCGTTGACCCGCGCCTTCATCTTGCTCGTGATGAAATCACCGGCGAGCTTGTTGGCCTCCGGGCTGGCGAGCAGATCGTCGAAGGTCTCGAACACCCAGCGGAAGCTGCCGTTCCAGTTCTCCTCGAAGATACGCTGGCGCTCCTCGGGGGTCGCATCGAGCACGTTGCGCCCCACCGGGCTGTCGAAAGCCATGCCGAACACGTGGTTGCGGCACTTGGCGATGATCGCGTCGTAGTTGTCCTTGATCTCCTTCTCCCACTCCGGCGTCATCGGGCGCTGCATGGCGGGGAGGATGTAGTTGGGCGTGCGCTGGAACACCGTCACGTCGGCGGCTGTCTTGGCGAGTTCGGGCACCATCTGCACCGATGTCGCGCCTGCGCCGATGACGCCAACGCGCTTACCGGCATAGTCCAGCCCTTCCGGCCAGCGCGAGGAGTGGAAGATCGGCCCCTTGAAGCTGTCGAGGCCCTTGAGCGCGGGAATCTCGGGCTGAGAAATCATGCCCATTCCGCTGATGAAGTATTTGCAGGTAAACGATTCCCCGGTCGCGGTCGTGACCTGCCACCAGCCCTTGTCCGCCAGATAGCGCGCCTCGGCAATTTCGGTGTTCAGCTGGATGTGCGGCATCATGTCGCACTTGTCGACGACGTAGCGCATGTAGGCCTGCGTCTCGGCGCGGCCCGGATAGCGCTGGGTCCACTTCCACTCCTGCAGGATCTCCTTCGAGAAGGTCAGGCAGTAGTAGTAGCTCTCACTGTCGGTCGCCGCGCCCGGATAGCGGTTCCACGCCCAGGTCCCGCCCACGTCCGAGGCGCGATCGAACACGCGGATCGAAAGCCCTGCCTCGCGCAAGTAGTGAATGAGGGCGATACCGGCAAAGCCCGCACCGATGGCAATGGCGTCGAAGTCCGGCCGGTCGGCGCCGGTGGTTGCGGAAGCCGCCCCAGCCTCTGGGGCAATGGTGGTGGTGGTCATCGGTCATCCTCTCCTTGCGGCCATCGCATGCAGCCGCGATAGGTTCAAAATCAGTGTGTTGCAGGGCAATCCTGCGTGTTCAGTAGAGTGTTTCCATGCAGGCCTTCGAATAAGGCTTCAGCTGGTCCACCGCCCCGGCGCGCACTTTCTGCAGCCAGTTCGGATCGGCCAGCAGCGCGCGGCCCACGGCGACGAGATCGAAGTCCCCGCGCTCGAAGCGCCGCACCAGTTCATCCATGGACTTGAGCGTCGGAACGGACTCGCCCGCAACAAAGTCTTCCATCAGATCGCGGTCGAGCCCGACCGAGCCAACGGTGATCGTCGGCTTGGCAGTGATGTGCTTGGTCCACCCGGCAAGGTTGCGATCATCCTCTTCGGGGAAGGCAGCTTCCCAGAAGCGCCGTTCGGAGCAGTGGAAGATATCCACCCCGGCGTCCGAGAGCGGCGCGACCCAACGCTCCAGCTCGCCCGGATCCCGCGCGATCTTGGCGTCGTACTGGTAGGTCTTCCACTGCGAAATGCGGAAGATGATCGTGAAGTCCGGCCCGACCGCCGCGCGCACCGCCGCGACGCAATCGGCGGCAAAGCGCCCGCGCTGCGCAATGTCATCGCCGCCGTAGCGGTCATCACGCTTGTTGGTCGCCGTCCAGAAGAACTGGTCGAAGAGGTAGCCATGTGCGCCATGCAGCTCGACCGCATCGCAGCCGATCCGCTGCGCTTCGAGAGCGCCGCGCGCGAAGGAGGCGATCACTTCGTCGATATCGCTGGAGGTCATCACGCGTCCGCCCGGAATGTCGGGACCGACAAGGCCCGAGGGGCTTTCGAGCGGCGGATGGGGCGAATCCGGCCAGTTGAAGTCCTCGCACCCGCCGACATGCCAGAGCTGCGGGATCATCGCCCCGCCCGCGCGGTGGACACCGGCGGTGGCGCGCGCCCAGGCCGCAAGGCCTTCCTCGCCATGGAAGGCGGGCACCGTATCGGCTGCGACAGCGCCGGGCCGGTCGACGGCCACGCCCTCGGTGATCACGGCGGCCACCCCGCCTTCGATGCGGCGGCGGTAGTAGTCTGCCGATTCCTGCGAAAGAATGCCGCCCGGCGCGAAATAGCGCGACATCGGCGCCATCAGGAAGCGGTTGGCCAGATGCAGCGACTTGCAGTCAAACGGCGTGAAAAACGGATCAAGTGACGTCATCGTAGTCATCTCGCCTCAGGTCAGAGCTTGGCCAGGAAATCGCGGAGCGCGCTGTTGTACGCCTCGGCATCCTCGATGAAGGGCGCATGACCGCAGCCCTCGATCAGCGCGAGCGTACCGTGCGGCGCCATTTCCGCAGCTGCCTTGCCCACGCCCGGATCGAGGATCGCGTCCGCGCCGCCGACGATGGACAGCAACGGCACCGGCAGCGCCTTCAGCGCCGCGCGCTGGTCCACGCGGCCCAGATCCATCAGAGATTCGATCACGCCCGGCCCGCTGTCGATGAAGGCGGCCCACATCCAGTCGACCATGGCTTCGCTCACCGGCTTTGCGCAGACGCCGCCCGCCAGCCCGCGGAAAAATGCCGCGCGGTCGCCACTGAGGGCTTCCTTCGTCGCTTCGAGTGAGCCCGGCTCACCGCCATAAGGGAAATCGTCCGATTTGATGAACCGGGGCGCCGCGCCGCAGGTCAGCACCACGCCCGCGCAGGCCGCGCCCAGAAGACCGGCGGCTTCCACCGCCACCGCGCCGCCCAGCGACCAACCGTTGATCACGACCGGCTTCTCCGTGCAGTGGCGCACAATGCCGGCGACATCGGCCGCGATGGCCGCAATCGAAACATCATCGAAATCGCGGTCGGACTGGCCGCAGCCCCGGTGATCGACCACGATCACCGCATGGCCCGCTGCCTTGAGCGTCTCGACCGTGCCCGCCCAAAGCCGGCCGGACATCGCCCAGCCGTGAATGAGGACAACCGGCATGCCGGCGCCGCGATGGTGTTCATAGTAGACCGAACGGCCTTCGCCGCAATCGAACCGCGCCATCGTTTCTCTCCCAGATTCGCCGCCCGCTATTGCGGTGCGGAAAGCGTTATGCCCGTCAGCGGGCTGAAATGCTGCATGGTCACCTTGCGCCGCGCGATCTTCCACACGCCCTCACGCCGCTCGAAGCGGTCACGATAGGTCGCCGCCACCGTCTGTGCCTGGCCGTCGATGCTGTTGCCGATGCAATAGACGTCGCAGATGCCCGTCATCACGTCAGCGCTCTCCGGCGTCACCCGCAAGTTGGTAGTGTAGTGGGTCGAATCCCTCCACGCCGGCCAGAGAATGTCCTCCACCGCATGGACTACGCCTTCATGGCCCACGAAATCGCCGAACGGTGGGCCAATTTCCCACACCGCGTCCGGCCACCAGATTGCGAGAAAGCGCCCCATGTCGCGCTTGTCGAAACCGAGGCAATAGTCGGAGGTCAGGTCTTGGAGCGCGAGCCTGGATTCCAGCAGATCAAGGCGCTGTTCGAGCGTTGTCGCCATCACTCGGCATCCTCTTCAAGATAGGGCGCAAACTTCGCCAGCGCAGCCTCGCGCGTATGGGGAACGAAGTAGGTCGGCCACTGGCCGGGCGCCGGATCGACGCGGCGCAGGATGTCCTTGGCAACCGAGACCTTGTGGACTTCGGTCGGTCCATCGACGATCCCCATTTCCGGCACGTACTGCCACATGTCCATCAGCGGCGTTTCGTTCGACATGCCGAGCGAGCCGTGGAGGTGCAGCGCGCGGTAGACCACATCGCGCAGCACGCCCGGCATCGCCGCCTTGATCGCCGAAATCTCGCGGCGCACGCGGTGGGTATAGCCCTTGTCCTGATCCAGCAGCCACGCGGCATAGAGCACGTGGAGGCGGAACTGGGTGATCTGGGTGTAGCTGTCGGCGATGCGCTCCTGCACCATCTGCTTGTCGGCCAGCCGCTCGCCCTTGGTCACGCGGCTGACGGCGCGCTCGCACATCATGTCGAGCGCCTTGTT
>NZ_JAIXPP010000011.1 GCF_027486195.1 Novosphingobium sp. | reverse complement strand
CGGCATGCCCGGCGGCAAGATCGCGCTGTGGCTCGGCGTGTTCGGCGTCGCGCTCACGATGTTCTCGTGGTGGGGCAAGGTGATCAAGGAAGCGCATGCGGGTGATCACACCCCGGTCGTGCAGCTGCACCAGCGCTATGGCATGATCCTGTTCATCGCTTCGGAAGTGATGTTCTTCGTCGGCTGGTTCTGGGCTTTCTTCGATTTCTCGCTGTTCCCCAACCAGTTGGTGGAAGTGGTCGGCGGCAAGTGGCCGCCCAAGGGCATCGAAGCGGTGATGAACCCCTTCGACCTGCCGCTGCTCAACACGCTGATCCTGCTCTGCTCGGGCACGACGCTGACCTGGGCGCACCACGAACTGATCCACGGCAACCGCGAAGGCCTCAAGACCGGCCTGTGGGCGACCATCGCGCTCGGCCTGCTGTTCAGCTCGATCCAGGCCTACGAGTACATGCACGCGCCGTTCCCCTTCGGCGAGAACACCTATGGCTCGGCGTTCTACATGGCGACCGGCTTCCACGGCTTCCACGTGATCGTCGGCACCATCTTCCTCGCGGTGTGCCAGGCGCGCGCCTACAAGGGCCACTTCACGCCGCGCCAGCACTTCGGCTTCGAAGCGGCCGCGTGGTACTGGCACTTCGTCGACGTGGTGTGGCTGTTCCTCTTCGTCGCCATCTACGTTTGGGGCGGCTGGGGCGCGCCGATCGAGTGATCGGTTCCCGGTGACAGACAGCACCGAACAAGCAACGAAAGGGCAGGGCGGGCTTACCCGCGCTGCCCTTTTCGGTTTGTGCCCCCGCTGCGGGGCGCGGAGCTTGTGGGATGCGCCCGCAGCCTTTGCGCCGTCCTGCCGGGCTTGCGGTCTGGTGTTTGAGGATTATGAACCGCGCGGGCGGGGGCTCTATTTCGTGCTGCTGCCGCTGACATTCCTGCTGATTGCGGGGGCGTTGAAGCTCGATGATTTGGTGCGCCCGCCTTTGTGGCTGATGCTGGCGCTGATCGTGGTGGTGGTGCCCGGCGTGATCTTCGGCACGCTGCGGCTGATGAAGGCGGCCTTGCTGATAGCGCGGCTGCGCGCGGCGGGAGTTTTGGCGTGAAGCGTATTCCGATTGTGCCGACGCTGATTGTGCTGCTGGCGGTCGCCTACATGGTTCATCTCGGCCTCTGGCAGCTTGACCGGCTGGGGCAGAAGGATGCGATGCTGGCGCGGTATCAGGCTGCGCAAAGCTCTGGCAGCGAAGTGCCGTTCCTCATTCCGCCGATGCTGGCCGAAATGAACTATTACCATCGCAGCCGTCTTGACTGCGACATCGTGCTCAGCATGACGACGCTCTCCGGTCGCAATGCCAAGGGGGAAGCTGGCCTTGCGCATTCCGCGCAGTGCCAGACGCCGGAAGGTTCGACAGCAACAGTCGTACTAGGCTGGTCGCGCGATCCTTCGACGCCGGTCTGGAAGGGCGGCCGTGTGACGGGCTGGATCGCACCCGGACCAAGGTTGGTGGCCGATCCGCCGGTGGCCGGGCTAGACGCCAACGCGAGGCCTGATCCCAGGGACATTCCCAACAACCATCTCGCCTATGCGGTGCAGTGGTTCCTCTTCGCGGGCGTGGCGCTGGTGATCTATGCGCTGGCGCTCAGGAAGCGGATGCGCGGAAGCTGATCACACCCGTTCGTGTCGAGCGAAGTCGAGACACCATACGCCGCGCGCGGTGTCTCGACTTCGCTCGACACGAACGGGAGGGGTCTCAGAACCTCACCGCCCCTCAACCCTTCGTCATCCCCGCGAAGGCGGGGATCTAGGGCGAGGAAGTGCTGCAGCCGCTCTGGATCCCCGCCTTCGCGGGGATGACGAAGTGTTGGGGCGTGACCAACGGGACGATGCCAAATCCGCATCCGCAGCCCCACCACCCCCAAATCCTTGCGCCCCGCGCCCCCGCCCGCTAACCGGCGGGGCCATGAAGTACGTCAGCACCCGGGGCCAAGCGCCCTCGCTCGATTTCGAGGGCGTGACCCTCGCCGGCCTCGCCTCCGACGGCGGGCTCTACGTGCCCGAGCGCTGGCCGACGTTCACCCATGACGAGATCGCCGCGATGGCCGGGCTGCCCTACGCGGAGCTCGCCGCGAAGGTCATGCAGCCCTTCGTGGGCGACTGCATTGCGCCCGAGCGACTGCAGGAGCTGACGCGCGAGGCCTATGGCCGGTTTGCCCACGCGGCCGTCACCCCGCTTGTGCAGCTGGATGAGCGGCAGTGGCTGCTCGAGCTGTTCCACGGGCCGACGCTGGCATTCAAGGACGTGGCACTGCAACTGCTCGGCCTGCTCTTCGAGGAATTCCTCGGGCGCCGCGACGATCACCTGACCATCGTCGGCGCGACGTCCGGCGATACCGGCTCGGCGGCGATCGATGCCGTGGCGGGGCGCGCGAAAGTGGATATCTTCATGATCCACCCGCATGGCCGCGTTTCCGATGTGCAGCGCCGCCAGATGACCACGGTGCTCGCGCCCAACGTGCACAACATCGCCATCGACGGCAGCTTCGATGATGCGCAGGCGATGGTGAAGCGCATGTTCAACGACAATGCGATGACCAGCCGCTTCGGCATCGCGGCGGTCAATTCGATCAACTGGGCGCGGCTGATGGCGCAAGTGGTCTACTACTTCGCCGCCGCGCTGCAGCTTGGCGCGCCGCAGCGCAAGGCCGCTTTCAGCGTGCCGACCGGCAATTTCGGCGATGTGTTTGCAGGCTATGTCGCCGCGCAGATGGGCCTCCCCATCGAACGGCTGATAGTCGCGACCAACATCAACGATATCCTCCACCGCGCGCTGTCGAACGGCGACTATTCTGCAGGGACGGTGACGCCGACCTCGGCCCCTTCGATGGATATCCAGGTCTCCTCGAACTTCGAACGGCTGCTTTACGATGCGGGCGGGCGCGACGGCGCGGCTCTGCTGGCGCAGATGAAGCAGTTCGAGACGACCAAGGCGATGCAGCTGACCAATGCGCAGCGGCAGGCGGCGGCCGGGCTGTTTACCAGCGCGCGGGCGGATCAGGTGGAAATGGCCAAGGCCATGCGCTGGGCGCACGAGGCTTGCGACGAAGTGCTCGATCCGCATACCGCGATCGGGCTGCATGCCGCGCGGGTGGCCGCCGGGCTTCCTGCCGATGTTCCGGTGGTAACGCTGGCGACGGCACATCCGGCCAAGTTCGGCGATGCCGTGGAGCGCGCAACCGGCGTGCGGCCATCGCTGCCCGGGCGGGTGGGCGATCTGTTCGAGCGCGAGGAGGCCTATACGCGCCTGCCGGGCGACTATGACACCGTCGCCGCGTGGATTGCCGAGCGCGCCACGCCCCGAGCCGGCTGAGGTGGCCAAGCTCGATCTTCAGGCAAAGCTCATGGTCGGGGCGGGCTGGGACCAGTTTGGCCTGATCGACAGCGGCGACGGGCGCAAGCTCGAACGCTACGGCCCCTATCGCTTCATCCGCCCGGAACCGCAGGCCTTGTGGGCACCGCGCGTGGCGGTGTGGGATGCGCATGGCGAATTCGTGCCGGGGTCCGACGAGGACGGCGGCGGGCGCTGGACGTATGCCAAGCCGGTGCCGCGCGAAGGCTGGCCGCTCGATTGGCGCGGGATCGGCTTTACCGCGCAGTGCACGCCGTTTCGCCACCTCGGCTTCTTTCCCGATATGGCGCCGGTGTGGGACTGGATGGGCGAGCAACTGGACGGCCGTCTGGATGCGTCCACGCTCAACATGTTCGGCTATACCGGCGTCGGCACCATGGCGCTCTCGCGCTTCGGGCCGGTGACGCATGTCGATGCCTCGAAGAAGGCGGTCGCGCAGGCGCGGGCCAATGCGGCGGCGGCGGGGCTGGAAGACAGGCCCGTCCGCTGGATCGTCGACGATGCGGCGAAGTTCGCGGCGCGCGAGGTGCGGCGCGGCAAGCGCTATGACGGGATCATCCTCGATCCGCCCAAGTTCGGGCGCGGGCCGGATGGCGAAGTCTGGCGGCTGGAGGAGAACCTGCCGACCCTGATCGCTGATTGCGCGCGGCTGCTGGATGCGCAGAGCCGGTTCCTGTTCCTCACCGTCTATGCCGTGCGCATGTCCTCGCTCGCTATTGGCGGGCTGCTGGCAGAGGCGCTGGCGGGGCTGCCGGGCACAGTCGAGCACGGCGAACTGGCGCTCGCCGAGGAAGGTGAAAGCGGGCGCATCCTGCCCACCGCAATCTTCGCGCGCTGGTCCAATCCTGAAACATAAGAAAATCTGGGGCGGGCATCGCGACCACCGGCACTGGACAAGGGGGCGGCGGGGTGCCAGAGGCGCGGCCCGTGAACGACAGCCTCATCCTTGAAGTCGCCAACATCGAAAGCGATGTGCTCACCGGGATCTATTCCGAGGAGACCGGGCGGCCGCAGCCGCTGCGCATCTCGATTTCGGCCGCGCTCACCGCGCAGGACCGCTACACCCCCGATTGCCCGCTGACGGCGAGCAAGAACTACATGGACCTTAAGCACGCGGCGACCGAGGGCCTGCCGCAGGGCGTGCATTTCCAGCTGATCGAATCGGTGGCTGACCACATCTGCGAGACGCTGTTCCTGCAGGATAGCCGCGTGACGCGCGTCACGGTCAAGATCGTCAAGCTTGCGATCAGCGAGCGCGGCGAGGAGATCGGCATGACGCTGACCCGGCACCGGCGCGATTGATGGCGGAGCCATCCGCCCGCCCGCTTGCGCTGGTCACCGGGGGATGGCGGCGCATCGGTGCAGCGATTGCCCGCACGCTGGCCGTGGCGGGCTGGGATCTGGCGCTTCATGCGCATAGCGCCGCGACTTTCGATCAGGGCTTTGCAGACGAACTCGCGCGGCTGGGCGCGGCTGTCCATCCGCTCGCGGCGGACCTTGCCGATGCCGAGGCCGTTACGCGGATGCCGGCTCAGGCCATGGCGCTGGCCGGGCGGGCACCGACGCTGCTGGTCAATTGCGCAGCGCTGTTTCGCGAGGATACGGTCGCCACGGTGACCGCCGGGATGCTCGAGGAGCATTTGGCGGTGAACCTTGCCGCGCCGGTGCTGCTCACCCGCGCGCTTGCCGACTTGGCTGTGGGCGATGCGGCGGTCGTCCATATCCTCGACCAGCGCGTGCTCAATCCGGTGCCCGATCAGCTGAGCTACACGCTATCCAAGCAGGCGCTGCACGCCGCGGTGCGCACGCTGGCGCGCAGTCTTGCGCCGCGCGTGCGGGTCAATGCCGTGGCGCCGGGGCTCACCCTGCCGACGCCGGACTATACCGAGGAGCAATGGCTGCGCCTCACCGCGCTGATGCCGCTCGAACGACTCGCCAGCCCGGGCGAGATCGCCGAGGCGGTGCTGTTCCTCGCGCAGGCGCGCGCCGTCACCGGACAGACTATTTTTGTTGATGGGGGCGCGCACCTTGAATCTTTTGCGCGAGACTTCGTATACCTCGAAGCATGAGTTGCACCCCGTCACCGCTTATTGATCGCTTCGCGCGCCGCATCACCTATCTGCGGCTCTCGCTGACAGACCGCTGCGACTTGCGCTGTTCCTACTGCATGCCCGAACGCATGACCTTCCTGCCGCGCGCCGAGGTGCTGACGCTGGAAGAGCTGCACGAGGTGGCGCTGGCCTTCATCGCGCGTGGGGTGCGCAAGATCCGGCTCACTGGCGGCGAGCCGCTGGTGCGGCGCGACATGATGCAGCTGGTCCGCGCGCTCGGCCGCAAGATCGATGACGGAAGCCTCGACGAACTGACGCTGACCACCAACGGCACGCGGCTCGCCGAATTCGCCGATGATCTGGCCGCGGCAGGCGTGAAGCGCATCAACGTCTCGCTCGATACGCTGGACCGCACGAGGTTTTCCGAGCTGACCCGGCGCGACAGTCTGCCGCAAGTGCTGGAAGGCATTGCTGCGGCCAAGGCGGCGGGCATCCGCATCAAGCTCAATGCCGTGGCGCTCAAGGGCATCAACGAGCACGATCTGCCCGATCTCATCGCCTGGGCGCACGGTGAAGGCCATTCGGTCACGCTGATCGAGGTCATGCCGCTCGGCGAGGTCGAGGGCGACCGCTTCGATCACTATCTGCCTTTGGATGCGGTGCGCCGCGATCTCGAATCGCGCTGGACGCTGACGGGGAGCGATGCGCGCACCGGCGGGCCGGCACGCTATGTCGATATTGCCGAGACGGGCGGGCGGCTGGGCTTCATCACGCCGCTCACCGGGAATTTCTGCGAGGGCTGCAACCGCGTGCGCGTGACCGCGACCGGGCAGCTCTTCATGTGCCTCGGCGGCGAAGGCAAAGTGGACTTGCGCGCCGCGCTGCGCTCCGAGCATCCCGAAGCAGCGCTCAATGAAGCCTTTGCCCGCGCGATGGGCGAGAAACCCGAACGCCACGGCTTCGTGATCGATCGCCCCGGCGCGGCGCCCGCGCTGGCGCGCCACATGTCGATGACCGGCGGCTAGGATGTCGGCAAGACTGGTGTTCCTGGGCCGGCTGGAGGACATCGCCGGCATGGGCGAGCTTGCAGTGAACCCCGGTCCGCTCGAGCAAGTGCTCGCTGCGCTCGATCCCGCGCTTGCCATCGAATTGCTGGGCGAGCGGGTGCGTATGGCCTTGAACGGCGCGCTGCTCGGCGATGGCGGCGGCGTGATTTTGGCCGAAGGCGATGAGCTCGCCTTCCTGCCGCCCGTCAGCGGGGGCTGAGGTGGCCGAGGTCCGCCTCCTGGGCGAAGGCTTCTCGCCGACGGACGCGCTTGCCGCATTTACCGCCGCGCACCCTGAGGCGGGCGGCATCGTCAGCTTCCTCGGTCAGGTCCGCTGTGAAGGCGGCCCCAATGCGGTCGAGGCGCTGGAGCTCAAGCACTACGCCGCGATGACGTTACCCGGCATGGAGGCGCTCGCTGCCGCCACCCGCGCACGCTGGGCGCTCGATGGGCTGCTCGTCATCCACCGCTACGGGGTGATGCACCCCGGCGATCCGATCGTGCTGGTTGCCGCCGCTGCGCGCCATCGCCGCGATGCCTTTGCCGCCGCCGATTTCGCGATGGACCACCTCAAGAGCCAGAGCTGGTTCTGGAAACGCGAGAAAACCGCGCGCGGCTGGCGCTGGATCGAGCCCCGGCCCGACGACCACCGCGATCTGGCGCGCTGGTAGGAAGCTAACCGCCGAGCGCGCCGCCCAGCGCGGCAACCGCGCGGTCTTCCTCGGCGAGGAGACCTGCGACTTCGCGGTGTGCGGGATCGACGATCTTCAGATCGGCATCGGGGCCGGTGGCCGCCTTTTCGGTCGCGGCGATCAGCAGCCGGTCGAGATCCGCGAGCGCAACCATGCCCTCGCCGCGCGCCGAGGTGAGGCTGGCGAGGGCGATGGCGGCGCTGCTCCAGGCTTCGGTGCCGGGGACGGCGCCCTTGGCCGCCGCGATCAGGCGGCTGGCGGCGCCCTGCCGTTCGAGGAAGCGGCTGTGAGCGGCGCGGGCCGCATCGCGCAGCGCGGCGACGCTGGCGGGGAGATCGGCGCCGGCGGGAAGCTGGGTGGTCAGCGGCAGGCTTGCGGCGGGCTCCACCGGCTGGCCGGTGCCATAGGCGCGCTCCGCCGGGCGAATCGCCAGCGAGGGAAAGCGGGCGCGGTCCGCATTGCAGGCGCTGAGCGCGAGAAGGGCGAGGGCCGGCGCGGCAAGACGGATGGACAGGAATGCCATACCCGGGCCATAGAAGCTTTTGCCGGGGCGGGGAAGCAGGGCCTGCAGCGTGTCAGACGCGCAATTCGCCTCCCTGCAGCGTTGACATGGGGCCCTCGTTCGATTAACCGCGCCACTCTTTCCGGGCCTCCGCAATCGTGCGGAGATTCGGCCATGCCGGTTGATGGTGCGCATTTTGCGGGTCCATCGGGCGGCCAGACACTTGAAACGGATAGCAGGAACCATGTTCGCAATCGTGCGCACGGGCGGCAAGCAGTATCGGGTTGCCGCCGGAGACAAGATCGCGGTCGAAAAGCTGGCGGGTGAAGCCGGTGAAACGATCACGTTGACCGACGTCCTTCTCGCGGGGAACGAAGGCGTGCTCGCGGATGCCAAGGGCGTGACCGTTTCGGCCGAGATCATCGCGCAGGCGAAGTCCGAGAAGGTGGTCGTGTTCAAGAAGCGCCGCCGGCACAACTATCGCCGGAAGAACGGCCACCGCCAGCAGCTGACCCTGCTGCGTATCCTCAGCGTCGCCTGATCGCGACACCAGAGTCCAGCGACTCGCAAGATTCCGGAGTAAGCTCAGATGGCACATAAGAAAGCAGGCGGCTCTTCGCGCAACGGTCGCGATTCGGCAGGCCGCCGCCTCGGCGTCAAGAAGTTCGGCGATCAGCACGTGATCGGCGGCAACATCATTATCCGCCAGCGCGGCACGAAGGTGTACCCGGGCGCCAATGTCGGCATTGGCAAGGATCACACCCTTTTCGCGCTCGCCGAAGGCCGCGTACGTTTCCACTCGGGCAAGCTTGGTCGCAAGTACGTCTCGGTGGACATGATGGCCGAGGCCGCAGAATAACCGGATGGTCAGATCGGGCCATCCGCAACGGATGGCCCCCGCCGGCTCGGTAGAGCTGGCTTGACGAGGGAGAGGGGCCAACCCGTCTCCCTTTTTCTTTGTCTCCCTCACCCAAGCCACGATCTGGCGCATTAACCGCGCGAGACATGGCGACACGCAATATGCCTGTCATTTCCTTTGGTTAGCAGCCGAGGGAAATCGAGGGGCGGATGAGGAGACAAGGCATGTTCATTCGCAGTGAAAGACTGTTCCTGCGCCCCGCCTGGCCCGAAGACTGGGCCGAACTGCACGCCGCGATCGACGATGCGGCGGTTGTGCGCAATCTCGCCCGCGCGCCCTGGCCCTACCGGGCGGACGACGCGCGCTGGTTCGTGAGTCGGCAGCAGGACCCGCGCCATCCCGATTTTCTTGTGACCATGCCCAGCGCCGATGGCGCGCGGATCATCGGCTGTGCCGGGATCGCGCCGGGTGAGCAGGGCGCGGTCGAGCTCGGCTACTGGATCGCGCGCGACCAGTGGGGCCACGGCTATGCCACCGAAGCCGCACGCGCGGTGCTCAGTATTGCGCGCGCGCTGGGGCACGACCGGATCGAGGCGAGCCACTTCCTCGACAATCCAGCCTCGGGCCGGGTGCTGCGCAAGCTCGGCTTCGTGCCCACCGGCGAACACCGCCCCCGCCGCAGCGAAGGGCGCGGCTCGGTGGTGACGAGCGTGGTCTACCAGATCCACCTCGGCGAGGCCGGCAACGGTGACGGCGGCGGTGACGATCAGGAGTCGATGCGACGCGCGGCCTGACCCTGTGCTCCTTGCCGACTGCTCTTGCTCTGGGCGCGCCGGAGTTCTAGGCGTTGGAACTCCGGCGCGCGGGGGGAATTGCGCGCCGCAAGGGGGAAATCGGCCCACACAATGTCAGTTCGCAAGCGTCTCAGTCCCGAAGAAAGCCGTATTGCCGCCCTTGAAGCTGCACGGGCCCTGTTGATCGAAACGGGACCGCAGGCGGTAACGCTGAAGGCCGTTGCGGGCCGCATCGGGCGCACCCATGCCAATCTGCTGCACCACTTCGGATCGGCCTCGGGCCTCCAGAAGGAACTCGCGCGCCATCTCGCCGAGACGATCTGCGTGGGCATCCGCGAGGCGGTGATTGCCAGCCGTTCCGGCATCGGAAGCCCGCGCGATGTGGTCGAACTCACGTTCGACGCGTTCGACCGCGAGGGCGCAGGTGCGCTCGCCTCATGGATGCTGCTCACCGGCAACGAGGATGCGCTCGATCCGATCGTCGATGTGATCCACGATCTGGTGATCGAACTGAACGAGTTCGGCTCGGACACCATGCGCGGCACCACGCTGACGCTTGTGCTCATGGCGCTCGGGGACGCGCAGATGGGCGGGCCGCTGAGCCAGGCGCTCGAGCTGCCGCGCACCGCCGCGCGCGACTATGCCGCAACCATGCTCGAGAAGGCGATCGCCGAGAGCGGCCAGATCATGCAGGCGGGCTGAGGTCCATCCACCGGGGGGCGGCTTCAGGAGCGATATCCTCCACGCGCCGGTGATCGACCGCGAGGCCGAGGTCTGGATAGGCAGCGCGCTGGCGGGCGGGATCTGACTGATCGAGCGGCACGACAACCAGCCGCCGGTTCACCTTCTGCCGCCAGTTCATCCGCGCGGTGTTTTCCTGACCCACATAGCAGCCCTTGGTGAAGCTGACGCCGGCGAGGTCTGCGGCATTGGTTTCGAGCCAGAGCGTCTGCTCGCTGCCGAGTTCGGCGAGACCCTCGGTCACCCCCAGCGTGAGTCGGTGGGCAAGCCAGGCTGCGTCAGCGGCGGTATCGTCGGCGCTCACCGGAGCGATCCAGCGGTGGCCGAGTTCGGGCAGGCGCGGATCGGTCGGTTCGCCATCGGCCTGCCAGTAGACGCCGAGCGTGGTATCCTCGGCAATCGCGATGCGCCGGCGCAGGCGGTAGAGCGCGAGGCGCTTGGCGAGCGCAGGCGCTGCGGCAGCCTCGCAATCGAGCAGGAGGTCCGCTCCATCGCCCCAGACGATAAAGTCGAACAGCGCCTTGCCCTGCGGACTCAGCAGCCCGGCCCAGACGGGGAGGGGGCCCTTCACGTCATTGGTCACGAGGCCCTGAAGGAAGGCGGCAACGTCCTCGCTCTCGTCCAGCGGGGAAAGGCGCACCAAGGTGCGTGTTGTCAGTCTGGGTGCGCTCATAGGTGACAGATAGGCATGCTCCGGCTTAAGGGGAAGGGCATGACTGAACCTCGCTCGATCACGATCCGCCGCCCCGATGACTGGCATGTCCACTTGCGCGATGGCGCGCTGCTGGCGGGCGTTGCCCCGCACACCGCGCGGCAGTTCGCCCGCGCCATCGTGATGCCCAACCTCTCGCCGCCCATGACCGATGTGGCGGGCGTTTCGGCTTATCGGGACCGGATCATGGCCGCGCTGCCGGCGGGCACGGATTTTACCCCGCTGATGACGCTCTATCTCACCGACCATACCGACCCGGACGAAGTCGAGCGCGGCCACAGCGCGGGCGTGTTCGTGGCCGCCAAGCTCTATCCGGCGCATGCGACCACGGGTTCGGCGCATGGCGTGACCGACGTGGCGAACATCATGCCCGTGCTGGCGCGGATGGAAAAGATCGGCATGCCGCTGCTGATCCACGGCGAGGTTACGGACCATCATGTCGATATCTTCGACCGCGAGGCGGTGTTCATCGAGCGGACGCTGATCCCGCTGGTGAAGGCGCTGCCCGGCCTTCGCGTGGTGTTCGAGCATGTGACGACGAGCGAGGCGGTGCAGTTCGTCGAGAGCGCGGGGGCAAACCTCGCTGCGACGATTACCCCGCAGCACCTCCACATAAACCGCAACGCCATGCTGGTGGGCGGCATTCGCCCGCACGCTTATTGCCTGCCGGTGGCGAAGCGCGAGCATCACCGGCTGGCGCTGCGCAAGGCGGCAACCTCCGGCAGCCCGCAGTTCTTCCTCGGCACCGACAGCGCGCCGCATGCCAAGCACCTCAAGGAAGCGGCCTGCGGCTGCGCGGGCATCTTCAACGCGCCCTACGCGCTCGAAAGCTACATCAAGGTGTTCGAGGAAGAAGGCGCGCTCGACAAGTTCGAGGGCTTTGCCAGCGAAAACGGACCGCACTTTTACCGCCTGCCGCTGAACGAAGGCACGGTGACGCTGGAGCGTGCGCCCGTGACCGTCCCGGACGAGATCGATGTGGGCGAGACGATGGTCGTGCCCTTTCACGCTGGAGAGACGCTAGGCTGGCGCTTTCGTGTGTGAATTGAGCCGCGCCTGATGGATCATGTCCCAGGTGAACAGGCCGAGCGCGATCCAGATCAGGATGAAGCACCCCGCGCGTGAGCTATCGAGCGGCTCGCCATAGAGGAAATGCCCCAGCAGGAAGCCGATGCTTGGCGTGATGAACTGCGCAAAGCCCATGGCCGAGAGCGTCAGCCGCCGCGCGGCATAGCCGAACAGCAGCAGCGGAATTGCCGTGAACAGGCCGCCGATCATGAGGAGGACGGCCATCTCCCAACTCGCGGTCATGCTCGACCCGCCGCCGGCCCCGCTGCCAGTCCAGGCGTACCAGCCGACGACAGCGAGCGCGGGGAGCAGGCTCACGCCGGTCTCGATCGTCACCGCTTCGACTGCGCCGGCAGGGACGATCTTGCGGACAAGGCCATAGAGCGCATAGCTCACCCCCAGCGCCAGGGAGACGGTGAGCATATCCAGTTCACCGAAGGCGAGGAGGCCGATGCCGGTGGCGGCGATCACCACTGCGGCCCATTGCACCCGGCTCAACCGCTCATGCAGGAAAACCGTGCCGATGAGCACGTTGATCAGCGGCATGATGTAGTAGCCGAGGCTGGTCGCAAGAACGTGGCCGGTGACGACCGCGATGAAGAAGATCAGCGAATTGGTCGCGGTGAGCGCCGCGCTGGTGGCGAGCCTGAGCACCACCGTCCGGTTGCGCAGCGAGGCGAGGAGCGAGGGACCTTGCCGTTGCAGCGCGATGATCGCGAGGCAGATGGGCATGCTGCACACGATCCGCCAAGCCAGCAGTTCTGGTGCGGGCACTTCGCCCAGCAGCTTGAAGTAGATCGGCATGACGCCCCAGAAGGTGTAGGTCGCAATCGCGGCGACAGCACCGTTGTTGCGGGAGGATGAGGTGGTCATGGCGCGCGCCATGGCAGGCCCGGCGCGCACGACCAAGCATCAAAATGGCATGACCTGAACAGGCACTGGTGACGCGGAGTTAACCATGGCCGGTGCATGAGACGCGTGGATGCGCCTTCGTCACACCTTGCCCGCGATCCTCATCGCCGCGCTGGCCGCCTGTTCGGCCGACGCACCGCGCACGCGCGGCGGCGAGGAAGGCCCCGCGCACGATCCGGTAATGACTGCAGCGATCGAGGGCCAGCTGATGGTCGATCCCGATCTTTCGCAGGCCAACAGCCGCAATCTGGCGATCATTCCGGCTGGCCCTGCCGATCCGGCCCTGCCGCTGCCCGATCCGAAAAGCTAGGTGTCTCTGAGCCCCACGCCAATCGTCGCGCGCGGCTGTTCCATTTCGGCGGACGAGACCGGATAGGCGCACGAATCGGCCATGTAGTAGCCGCCCGGTCGGTTGTTGCCGGAAAGGCCGGTGCCCCCGAAAGGTGCGGCGGCGTTTTCGCCGATGGTCGGGCGGTTCCAGTTGACCACGCCGGCGCGGATGTTGGCCCAGAAGCGGTTGTAATCCTGCGGCGATCCCCCGACCAGCGAGGCGACGAGGCCGAAGCGCGTGTTGTTCGCCTCGGCAATCGCTTCGTCGAAATCATCCACGCCGATGACCTGCAGCAGCGGGCCGAACAGCTCGACATCAGGCCGTTCGTCGATCTTGGTCACGTCGATGATCGCAGGGCTGACGAAAGGCATATCCTCGCGCAGGCGGGCCATGTGCTTGATCGCGCGGCCGCCGTTGGAAAGGAGATAGACAAAGCTTTCGGTGAGGCCATCGGCGGCGGCGTTATCGATCACCGGGCCCATGAAGGGCGTGGGCGTATCGAACGGTGCGCCGACGATCAGGCGTTCGGTGAGGCGGCGGACTTCGGTGACCACCGCGTCGTACATGGTCGATTTGACGATCAGCCGCCGCGCGGAGGAACAACGCTGACCCGCGCTGGTGAAGGCCGATTGCACCACGATCGCGGCGGCATCGACGATCTTGGGCGTGTCCCACACCACGATCGGATTGTTGCCGCCCAGTTCGAGCGCGACGACCTTGCCCGGATTGGACGCGAGCTTGCGATTGATCGAGACCCCGGCATGGGCGGAGCCGGTGAACAGCACGCCGTCCACCCCGTCGTGCATCGCCAGCGCCTGCCCTTGCTCTGGCCCGCCGAACAGCACCTGCACCACGGCGGCGGATATGCCGGCGCGGTGGAAGCAGCGGGTGAGCATATCACCGGTGGCGGGGGCCTTCTCCGACGGTTTGAACACCACGACATTGCCGGCAATCAGCGCGGGGATGATCTGCGCGGCGGGAAGCAGCGCGGGCATGTTGTAGGGGCTGATCACCGCGACCACGCCATGCGGCTTGTGCCGCACGGCGGACGTGCCATTCAGCGCGCCATCGAGTTTTCGCTGCGACGTGCGCTCGGCATAAGCGCGCACCGAGACTTCGACCTTGTCTACCACGCCATCAACTTCGCCGCGCGCTTCCCACAGCGGCTTGCCGGTTTCGCGGGCGATCAGATCGGCGAGCTTGTCCGATTCCTTGCGCACTTCGTTGGCGAAGCGGCGCAGCAGTTCGATGCGGGTGGAAAGCGGCTGCGCGGCCCAGAGCGGCCAGGCACGGCGCGCGCGTGCGATCACGTCATCGACGTCGCCGATCCGGCCACGCCACAGTTCCGAACCGGTCGCGGGTTCGAACGAGACGAGTTCGCCGGTGGACACGGGTGCGCGGGGCCTTCCTCTGCCTTGCCTCTGGAGCGGCTTGGAGCCGCTTGCGTGTGCGGCCTATGGCATGGGAGTGGTAACCAAACAAGAAACCCCGCCGCGGGAAATCAGGGATGCCCCTTGTGCCCGGCGGGAGCTGGCGGCGCGCCGTGCGCCTCGCCCATGCGGCGCAAGGCGGCGATCTTGGCTTCGAGCAAGGACCAGTCGTCGCTTTCGGCAATCGGTGCCCAGATTGCCTCGACCTCGTCGATCAGCATGGATTGCGGGGCGGGATCGTCCCAATAGGGATGGGTGTCGGCGCCGGGTTCGTAAGCGGCGAGGGCTTCGCCGAGCGCACCACCGGCCTCTCCCCGGCCGGCCCCACTCCGATTGGCCCGATGGCGGAAGAAGAATGCATCCGGCCCTTCGCCGCTTTCGCTCATCGCCTGTTCGCACAGGCTGATCAGCGCGGTATCCTCCTCGATCCCGCGCGGCACGAGGCCGAGCCGCCAGCACCAGCGGCGGGCCATGGCGGCGCGGTAGTGATCCTCGAAGGTATTGAGCGCGGCAATCAGCGGCGGGGCTTCCTCCAGCGTGCGCAGCGCGACCGCGAGCTGGCCGCAGTTCCAGTGGATCGCCTGCACCTGCCGCCCGAAGGCATAGAGCCCGCTGCTGTCGAAATAGGCGGCGGTAAAGGCGGGGTCCCAGCGGGGCAGCCAGCGCCACGGGCCGTAGTCGAAGCTCTCACCCGTCACGTTCATGTTGTCGGTGTTGAGCACGCCGTGAACAAAGCCGGCGACGATGTAGCTCGCGGCCATATCGGCCATGCGTTCGACAACCTGATGCAGCAGGCGTGCAGCCGGGCTCGCGCCTTCCGGCCCGCTCGGTCCGGGGAAATTGCCGAGGCAATAGCCGACGAGCGCGGCCATATTGTCCGCCTCGCCCAGCGCGGCCAGCCGCTGGAACGTGCCCATGCGGATGTGGCCGTGGCTGAGCCGCACCATCACCGCCGAGCGCGTGGGGGAGGGCTCGTCGCCCCGCCACAGCGCTTCGCCGGTTTCGATCACCGAGAAGGTGCGGCTGGTGTTCACGCCAAGCGCGCCGAGCATCTCGGTCGCGAGGATTTCGCGCATCGCGCCCTTCAGGGTGAGGCGGCCGTCGCCCTGCCGGCTCCACGGCGTCTGGCCCGAACCCTTGGTGCCGAGGTCCATCAGGCGGCCCTGCCCATCGAGCATCTGCGCATAGAGGAAGCCGCGCCCGTCGCCGAGATCGGGATTGTACACCTGGAACTGGTGGCCGTGATACCGCAGCGCGAGCGGGTGGGGGAGGTTGCCCTCCAGCGGGGTGAAGCGGCCCATGTGGCTGATCCATTCCGCGTCGGTCAGCCCGGCAAGGCCAACTTCGGCCGCCGCGCGCTGGTTGCGGAAGCGCAGCCTGGTTTCGGGAAAGTCTGCCGGGGCGACGGGATCGCCGATCCATGCGGCGAGATCCAGAATGCGGGGAGCCGATTGATAAGGGCTTGGGCGGTAGATCGCGTCTTGCGGGCTTTGCTGCATCGCGCGATAGTGGGGGTGAAGCGGGCGGCGTGCAAGCGCGCCCCTTTTGTTTATGTGCGGGGCTCAGGCAGTAGAGACAATGGCAGAGGCGCTGAAAGCCGGCGAAAAGCGCTGGGAAGATCGCAGCTGGTCAAGCAGCGACGGCCTCCGGCTGCATTTCCGCGATTATCCGGGCAACACGGATCGCCCCCCTGTGCTGTGCCTGCCGGGGCTGACCCGCAATGCCCGCGATTTCGAGGCGCTGGCCGAGCGTCTGGCCGGGGAATGGCGCGTGATCTGCCCGGACATGCGCGGGCGCGGCGACAGCGATTATGCGCGCGATCCGATGACCTACACTCCGGCGCATTATGTCGCCGATGTCGAGGCGCTGCTGGCGGCGGAAGGGATCGAGCGCTTCATTGCCATCGGCACGTCGCTGGGCGGGCTGATGACGATGCTGCTCTGCGCCGCCAATCCGGGGCGCATCGCGGCGGCGGTGATCAACGACGTTGGCCCGGAGATCGAACCCGCCGGCCTTGCACGCATCCGCGAATATGTCGGGCAGGGGCGCAGCTACGAGACCTGGGTTCATGCCGCGCGGGCGCTGCAGGAAGCCAATCGCGACATCTATCCCGCGTGGGAACTGCCCGACTGGCTGCGCCTCGCCAAGCGCTGCATGGTGATCGGCACCGGCGGTCGCATCGTGTTCGATTACGACATGAACATCTCCGAGGCGTTCGAAGCGGAGCAAGGGCCAGCCCCCGCGCCCGAGACGATGTGGGCGCTCTACGATGCGCTGGCGACGCGCCCGCTGCTGGTGCTGCGGGGCGCGCATTCGGATATTCTCTCCGCCGATGTTGCCGCGCGGATGGCTGCGCGGGCGCCTGCGGCCGAACTCGTCACTATCGCCGGCGTGGGCCATGCGCCGACGCTGGACGAGGACGAATCCATAGCTGCGATCGCGCGGCTGCTGGCGCGTGCAGGGTGATCGGCAGAGTGATCGGCAGGGCATGAGCAAACCGGCGCCCGGCAAGCGGCTCCACTTTCTCCACCTGCATTCGACCTTCGACGCGGGGGGCAAGGAGCGGCGCAGCACCAGCCTGATCAACTGGTTCGGCAAGGCGGTCGATCACAGCATCGTCTCCGCCCAGCCGGGGGCGCTGGGCGCGCGGGCGCAGCTCGATCCGGGGCTTCCGGTGCATTTCCCGTTTGGCTTTCCGCCGCTGCAAGGCCGCTTCGGTGTGCGCCGGTTGCAGACGCTGGCGCGCGCGATGCAGGGCTTCGACCTGATCCTCACCTACAACTGGGGCGCGATGGATGCGGCGATGGCACATGCGATGTTTGCGCCCACGCTGGGCCTCGCCCCGCTGATCCATCACGAAGACGGGTTCAACGCCGACGAGGCGCAGAAGCTCAAGCCCTCGCGCAACTGGTATCGCCGCGTCGCGCTGGCCCGGGCAAGCGCGCTGATCGTGCCTTCGCGCCAGCTTGAGCGCGTGGCGCTCGAGGTGTGGCACCAGCCCGCCGCGCGGGTACACCGCATCGGCAACGGCATACCGGTCAAGGACTACGACCCCGCCAAGGCAAAGCGCGTGCGCCCCGATGCCCTGCCCCGTGTGGTCAAGCGACCGGGGGAGAAATGGCTGGGGACGCTTGCCGGCCTGCGCCCGGTCAAGGCGCTGCCCCGGCTGGTGCGCGCCTTCCGTGCGCTGCCGGAGGAATGGCAGCTGGTGATCGTGGGCGAGGGGCCCGAGCGCGAGGCGATCATGGCCGAAGCGCTGCGGCTCGAGATCGGGCACCGCGTCCATCTGCCGGGCTTCGTGGTGAAACCGGCCGAGGCGACCGCACTGTTCGATCTTTTCGCGCTGTCTTCCGACAGCGAGCAGTTCCCGCTTTCGGTGGTCGAGGCAATGGCGGCTGGCCTTGCCGTGGCAAGCCCGGCGGTGGGCGATGTGGCGGATATCGTTTCGGCGCATAACGCACCCTTCATCACTGCGCCGGGCGACGAGGCCGCGCTGGCGGCGGCACTGGCGCAGCTGGCTCAGGACGAGACGCTGCGCCGCCGGGTGGGCGCCGCCAACCAGCTGCGCGCGCACGAGCAGTTCGACGAGGGCGTGATGGCACGCCGGCACGCGGCCCTCTATGCCGCCGCTCTGGGGCTGCCATCATTTCCGTAAAGCTGCCGGACAGTATCCCCATGGCAAACCGGCCATGTCAAAGCGGTTGAATTGGCAGGCCCCCCTGCTAAACAGCCGCATTCGTTAACCCAACGACCTGAAAGCGCAGTCTTGGCTCTCACTCCGAACACTCCATCTGCCCCCTCCCCCGCGAACAGCAAGGACGCTGCCGCACAGGAAACCTTCCTGCGTGAGGTCGATGATGCACTGCGCGAGGATCAGCTGTTCACTTTGCTGCGCACGCGCGGGCGGCCGATCATGGCGCTGGTCGTCGGCGGCCTCATCGGGCTCGGCGGCTGGTTGTGGTATACCGAGCATGCCGCAAGCGTGCGGGACAAGCAGAGCGAGGCTTTCGTGACCGCGCTCGACGCGCTGGAGGCCAGCCGCAACCAGACCGCAAAGCAGGGCATGGATCCGCTCGCCAAGACCGGCACCCCGGGTTACCGCGCGGCGGTGCAGATCACCGATGCCGGGATTGCCGAGCAGGCCGGCAAGGCCGATGACGCTGCCAAGATGTTTGCGGCAGTTTCTGCCGATGGCTCGCTGCCGGGCCCCTACCGCGATCTCGCCACGGTGCGCGAGGTGGCGACCAATTTCGACAAGCTGCCGCCGCAGACCGTGATCGACCGGCTGAAGCCGCTCGCGGTGCCGGGCAAGCCGTGGTTCGGCAGCGCCGGTGAACTTGTCGCGCTCGCCTACCTCAAGCAGAACAAGACCGAGGCGGCGGGCGCGCTGCTGGCCTCGATCGCCAAGGACAAGGCCGTGCCCGATACGCTGCGCCGGCGCACCCGGCAGCTTGCCGGGCAACTCGGCGTGGATGCCGTGGACAATCCGGCCGCCGCCGCGAATGGCGGTCAGGGACAATAATGGATTTTCGGGATGGGATTTGAGGACATGACCGCAGCACGTCGCAGCCGACCTTTGGCGATCCGACGCTATGCCGTTTCCGCGGCAGTGGTGCTCGCGCTGGCGCTCAGCGGCTGCGGGATCACCAAGGGCAAGACCAAGTCGACGCCGACCGTGGGCGTGCGCATCCCGATCCTTTCGAAGATCGAGGCCGGCACCAAGGTCGATGAGGGCATGTCGGTCCTCGATGTGGTGCTGCCGGTGGCCGAACCCAATCCCGATTGGGCGCAGGCAGGCGGCACGGCGTCCAAGTCCTACGGCCACCTCGCGCTGGCGCAGCAGCCGCGCAAGCTGTGGGTTACCCGCATCGCCGGATCGAGCCCCAAGCAGCGCCTCGCGGCAGCGCCGGTGATTGGCGGCGGCAAGCTCTATGTGATGGACACCGAAGGCATGGTCCGCGCCTTCGATGCGGCCAGCGGGCACGAGGAGTGGAAGACGGAATTCCGCCTGCCCTCAGCAAACGCCTCGGTGTTCGGCGGCGGCGCGGCCTACAACGATGGCAAGGTCTTCATCACCACCGGGCTCGGCGAAGTCGCGGCGATCGAGGCGGCGAGCGGCAAGGTGCTGTGGCGCGTGAAGCCCGCAGGTCCGCTGCGCGGCAGCCCGACGATCGCGTTCGGCGGCGTCTATGTGATGACGCAGGACAACCAGATCGTCGCGCTAAACGTGGCGGACGGCACGCAGCTGTGGAGCGAATCCGGCTCGGTCGCGCAGACCGGCGTGTTTGGCGTGGCAGCGGCAGCGGCCGGGCAGGGCACGATCGTCGCGGGCTACAGCTCGGGTGAACTCGTCGCCTACCGCTACGAAAACGGGCGCCAGCTGTGGTCCGACGCCCTTGCGCGCACCAGCATCGCGACTTCGGTTTCGACGCTGACCGACATCGACGCCGATCCGATCATCGAGAGCGGCCGCGTCTATGCGCTCGGCCAGGGCGGGCGCATGGCCGCCTACGAACTCGTGACCGGCCAGCGCGTGTGGGAACTCAACCTCGCCGGCATTTCAACCCCGGCGGTGGCGGGCGACTGGATCTTCACGCTGACCGACGAAGACAAGCTCCTGTGCATCGCCAAGGCGACCGGCAAGGTGCGCTGGATCGCGCAGATGAAGGCCTATCGCAGCGTCAAGAAGAAGAAGGGCCCGATCTTCTTCACCGGCCCTGTGCTTGCGGGCGACCGGCTGTGGATGGCCAACTCGGAAGGCGAATTGCTTGCCGCTTCGGTCACGGATGGGGCGGTCAAGCGCTACGCCAAGCTCGGCGCGCCGGTCACGCTGGCACCGGTTGTCGCGGGCGGGGTGCTCTACGTCCTTGATGACAGCGGGCACATCACCGCGTTCCGTTGATCGGAGGCATTCTCAGTTCTTGCCGGCGCATAAACGATTTTCTCATAGGTCCTCGTTAACACCGGGGCCATGAACGCTCCTGCATCCAGGCCTGCCAGCGATGTCTCGGCGGGAGTCGGCCTGTCCGGTCTGGTCGGCCTTGCGCTGTGGGTCCTGCTGTGTCGCAACTGGGCCGGCATTGCCGAGGCGCTGGCCCTGCCGGGGCCGCATGAACCGCTCGCCGGGCCCAGTGCGGCACTGGCGGCGATGATGTTCTCCGGCCTGCCGATGGTCGCATGGTCGCTCCTGGTGGATAAAGTGCACCTGCGCGCATCCACCGGCATCGACTGGGCCAATCCGCGCCCCTTGCGCGATGTGGTCGATATCTCGATCACCAAGGTGGCAGGCCTGTGGGCGACATGGTCGCTGCTGGGCTTCGTCTATTGCCTGTGCCGCTGGTACTGGCGCGGCCAGTATCTGTTCGCGATGGACGTGATCTCGGGCCTCGCCCCGCTGCTGTTCATCGGCACGATCCCCTATGTGCTCTGGCTCGACCGCGTGCTGGTCAATCCGCGCGATGCCTCATGGCATTTCGGCGCGATGCTGATCGGGCGCGAGACCTATGACCGCGCCGAAGTGGCGCATCATTGGCGCGCCTGGGCGGTGAAGGGCTTCTTCTGCGCCTTCATGTTCTCGATCATCCCCGGCGGCTTCGGCAACGTCGTGCAGATGAACTACGCTGCGGTGCTCGGCGATCCGCTTGCGCTGGGCAATGCGCTGATCGAGACGATGTTCCTGGTCGACGTGCAGATCGCCATGGTCGGCTATCTCCTCACGATGAAACCGCTCGATGCGCAGATCCGCAGCGCCAACCCCTACCTCGGCGGCTGGGTCGCGGCGCTGATCTGCTATCCGCCGTTCATCCTGATGGGCGGCGGCGGCGTGCTCGATTATCGCACCAACGGCGCGGAATGGACCTTCTGGCTGCAGGGCATGCCCGCGCTCGAATGGATCTGGGTGGTGGCCATGGTCGTGCTGACGGGCATCTACGCCTGGGCCACGGTCGCTTTCGGCCTGCGCTTTTCCAACCTTACTTATCGCGGCGTGCTGACGAACGGGCCCTATGCCTTCACCCGGCACCCGGCCTATCTGTCGAAGAACGCGTTCTGGTGGATTTCGACGCTGCCGTTCCTCACCACCACGCATTCGATGGTCGATGCGATCCGCAACACCGTGATCCTCGGTCTCGTCAGCGCGGTCTACTTCTGGCGCGCGAAGACCGAAGAAGCGCACCTGCTCGCCGAAGACGCCAAGTACCGCGAATACCATGCCTGGATGGCCGAACATGGGCTGGTCACAGGCAGGCTGAACCGCATCGGGCGGCTGCTGATGCGCGGCCGCCCTCGGGTGGAACCGCCGGTAATCGGGGCGGTGCATCCGGCCGAGTGAGCATGATGCTCTCTGCCCTCAAGGGGAGAGGGCTAATGCCTAGATCGCCACGCCCTCATCCGTCTCGTAAAGCCGGATCACGCGGTCGTGGAAGCCAAGCCCGGCGCGCGCCGCAACCCATTCGGCCATGTGCGCCGACTTGGCATGCGCCATCAGCGCATCGCGGTCAGTCCAGCGCTCGGCCACATGGAACAGCGCCGGATCATCGATATCCTGCGCATAGCCGTACTGGATGCAGCCCTGTTCCGCGCGCGTCGCCTCGGCCACCTTGCGCGCCAGCGGCAGCAGCGCCTCGAAATGCTCTTGCGCCACCCGGAACGTGCCCATCACGACGATCATCGCGTTACAGGCATCGCGTTACAGGTCCTCGCCTTCGTCGGTGTCGTAGAGCTTGATATGCCGCTCCTTCATCGTCAGGCCCGAGAGCACCGCGATCCATTCGGCCACATGCGGGGTCTTGAGATGCGCGCCCAGCGCCTCGCGGCTCGTCCAGCGCTCGGTGATGTGGAAGATCTCGGGATCGGTGATGTCACGCGAATAGTCGTACTGCAGGCAGCCCTCTTCCGCTTGCGTCGCGGCGACGACCTTGCGCGCTGCTGGCAGGGCAGCTTCGATGGCGTCCGCATCAATGCGCAGCTTGCCCATCACGATGATCATTGTCTCTCTCCCGCTGATGTTCTGGTCCTAGAAGCTCTTCGCCTCGTAGATCGGATCGACCTTGCCGCCCCAGGCCCCATGGTAGAGCTCCAGCAGACGCTCCGCCGGGGTCTTGCCCGTGCTCACGATCTCGTCGAGCGGGTGGAGATAGCCGGTCTCGTTGTCGCCCGCATCGTTGAGCTTGCCGCGTGCAGCCAGCCCGCCGCGCGCGATGGCGAGCACTTCTGCCGCAATATCGCGCAGCTTGCCGCCACCGGGAAGGGGCGCATCAAGACCCAACTTGGGCACGCTGGCGCGCAGCTTTTCGCGCCCGTCCATGTCCCAGTCCTTGACGAGATCCCAAGCCGCATCGAGCGCGGTCTGGTCATAGAGCAGGCCGACCCACAGCGCCGGAAGCGCGCAGATGCGGCTCCACGGCCCGCCATCGGCGCCGCGCATTTCGAGGAAGCTCTTGAGGCGCACTTCGGGAAATGCGGTGGAAAGGTGGTCGATCCAGTCCGAACGCGTCGGCTTCTCGTCGGGCAGCGCGGGCAGCTTGCCTTCAAGGAAATCACGGAACGACTGGCCGGCGGCATCGATATAGCGCCCGTTCCGGAACACGAAGTACATCGGCACATCAAGCATGTAGTCGACATAGCGCTCGTAACCGAAGCCCTCGTCGAACACGAACGAGAGCATGCCGGTGCGCGCCGGATCGGTGTCGGTCCAGATGTGGCTGCGATAGGAAAGGAACCCGTTGGGCTTGCCTTCGAGGAACGGCGAATTGGCGAACAGCGCGGTCGCCAGCGGCTGCAGCGCCAGCGAAACGCGGAACTTCTGCACCATGTCCGCCTCGCTCGAATAATCGAGGTTGGTCTGGATCGTACAGGTGCGCAGCATCATGTCGAGGCCCATGGTGCCCACGCGCGGCATGTGCCGCAGCATGATGTCATAGCGGCCCTTGGGCATGATCGGCAGCTCTTCGCGCGTCTTGTCGGGCCAGAGCCCCACGCCGAGGTAGGCAAGGCCGAGTTTGTCGCCGATGGTCTTGACCTGCGCGAGGTGGCGGCCGGTCTCGGCGCAAGTCTGGTGCAGGTTTTCGAGCGGCGCGCCGGAAAGCTCGAGCTGGCCCGCAGGCTCCAGGCTCACTGCGCCGTCCGGCCCGCCCATCGCGATCACGTTGGGGCCGGTGTCGCTGTCTTCCTCGATGGTCGTCCAGCCATAGTCCTGCAGCGCGAGCAGCAGATCGCGGATCCCGCCCGGCTCGCTGTAGGACGGCGCGGCGTGGTCCTTCGTGCGATAGACGAACTTCTCGTGCTCGGTGCCGATCCGCCAGGCATCACGCGGCTTTTCGCCCTTGGCCATCGGTTCGACGAGCTGGTCGCGGCTCTCGATGATGGGATCGTTGCGATTCGAAACTTGTCTCGTGCTCATCCGCGTTTCGTTAGTGCGCCGCGAGGGCGCGCGCCAGCCGAAAACATGGATCGGTCCATGCCGTGATACGCGTCAGCCCCAATCCCCGCGCGTTCCCATCCACAGCGCGGTTCCACCGATCGCCGCAGTCTCGGCGCGAAGGATCCGGGGGCCGAGCGTGATCGCCACGGCAGCGGGGTGGGCGCGGATCGCAGCACGCTCGGTATCGTCGAAGCCGCCTTCGGGGCCGACGAGGAGCGCGGCAGGTCCGTCATGCCCGGCGAAAGCGGCGGCAGCCGGCACGCCGCCTTCCTCATCGGCAAAGTAGAGCCGCCGCCCCTCCGGCCAATCCCGCAGCAGTGCCTCCAGCTTCACCGGCTCCGCCAGTGCGGGGAGCGCCGTGCGCGCGCATTGCTCGGCTGCTTCGGTAACGATGGTGCGCGCCCGCTCCGGATTGAGCTTGTCCGCCACGCAGCGCCGCGTCAGCACCGGACGGATCGCGCCCACGCCCAGCTCGGTCGCCTTCTCCAGCACGAGATCGAACCGATCCTTCTTGATCAGCGCCGCGCAAAGCCAGAAATCAGGCACGGCCTCGCGCTCGCGCAGCCGGCGCACCACGGTGAGCGTCACATCACGCTTGCCGGTGGCACTCACCTCGGCGAGCCACTCGCCGGTCTGATCGTCACACAGCACGACCGCATCGCCCGCGGCCACCCGCATCACTTTGGCAAGGTAGTGGGCCTGCCCGCCTTCGATGGGAACGGATGCGCCCTCGGCCAGCGGGCCGGGGACAAACAGGCGGGGCGCGGACTTCGGGGGCCATGCGGGGGTTGCAACCATGTCTCGGGCTCTAGCCGATTGCGGGCGCGGGGGCTATGCAGCGGACATGACCGCCGCACCGGAAATCGTCCCTGACACCCAGTATCGCGGCGTGCTCACCGTGCTCCCGCCCATCTTGCGCGATCTTGCGCTGCTCGCGCGGTTCGATCGGCCGATCGGCTGGTGGCTGCTGTTCTGGCCTTGTGCCTGGGGGCTGTTCCTCGCGGGCGGTACGGGCCGCTGGGGCATGATCTTCTGGCTCCTCCTCGGTTCCATCGCGATGCGCGGGGCGGGCTGCGTCTACAACGATATCGTCGATGCCGATCTCGATGCCCGCGTGGCGCGGACGGCGGCGCGGCCGATCGCGAGCGGGGCGATTTCAAAGAAGACGGCGTGGGCGTGGCTCTTTGCGCTCTGCGGCGTGGGGCTTGTCGTCCTGCTGCAATTGCGCTGGGAGGCGCAGCTTGTGGCGCTCGGAAGTCTGGGGCTGGTCGCCGCCTATCCCTTCATGAAGCGAATCACCGGCTGGCCGCAGGCGTGGCTCGGCCTTGTCTTCACCTGGGGCGCGCCGGTGGGGTGGATTGAGGTTACCGGTTTTGCCCCCTCTTCACCTTATGGCCTGGCGCCGCTCGGCGCGCTCTATGCCGGGTGCTGGGCCTGGTGCATGGCCTATGACACGATCTACGCGCTGCAGGACCGCGAGGACGATGCCATGGTCGGAATCGGCTCCTCGGCGCTTTCGTTCGGGCAATATGTCCGCGCCGGGGTGACCGGGCTCTATGCCATGGCGATTGCCTGCTGGGCCGGCGCGGTGTGGCTGGTGCGGCCCGATCCGGTGGCGCTGCTGGCGCTGCTGCCGGTGGCGCTCCATTTCGCGTGGCAGGCGCTGACGCTCGATACCGCCAATGGAGACAGCGCGCTCGCGAGGTTCCGTTCGAACCGATTCGCGGGCGCGCTGATGGCCTCGGCCTGTTTCGTGGTGGGCGCGGCCACTCAGCTATAGCTGACCAGTTCCCACTCGATACCGTCCCAATCGAAGACATAGAACCGGCGGCCCGGTTCGTAGTCCCCGTGGTTGAACGGTTCGAGTCCCTCGGCGATCACGACTTTTTCGGCTGCATCCAGATCATCAACCAGAAGGCCGATGTGATTGAGCGGCTGCCCTTTGGAAAATGGCCCAGGGAGCGGCGTATCTCCCTGATAAAGCGCGATATAGTCGATTTCTGCGCCGAGGTGGATCGTCCATCCGCCCAGTGCTGAAGGCCCGCGCCAACGCTCCTGCCAGCCGCACAGGCGGGTGAGGAAAGCGGCGGTGCGATCGGGATCGCTGACGCGGATATTGACGTGTTCGAGGCGCGCGGCGGGGGTGGTCATAGCAAAACTCCTTAATAGACCTTCTTCGCGCCAAGCTTTATGCAACCTCAAGCTGACTTGAGGTCAAGGGATTTTTCCGGGGATTCGCGATGCTTGCCAAACCGGCCAAGGGCCGCAACGATCTGGTGCCCATCGGGGTTCTCGCGCAGCGCACCGGGCTCGCCGTCTCCGCCATCCGCTATTACGAGGATCGCGGCCTCATCGCCTCCATCCGCACCAGCGGAAATCAGCGCCGATTCCTGCGCTCGGACATCCGCCGCCTGAGCTTCATCCTGATTGCGCAGCGGCTCGGCCTTGGCCTCGCCGAGATCGAGCGCGAGATGGCCTCGCTGCCGCACGGCCGCACGCCGACCGTGCTCGATTGGCAGCGCATCAGCCGCTCGCTGCGCAGCGAGATCGATGGGCGCATCCAGCTCCTCACCCGCACCCGCAACAAACTCGATGAATGCATCGGCTGCGGATGCCTCAGCCTCGATCGCTGCGCGCTCTACAACAAGGAAGACCGCGCAGGCGCCGCCGGACCGGGTCCACGGTTCGTGCTGGATTAAGGGGCAGGGGGAACCGCTGCTACAATCCGGCGGAACAAGTTGTCAGCCTCGACGAGAAAGCTCGGGGAATCTGGCTTTTCTGGAATGTCCTCTGATTTGCTCAGTTCAGCCAGAATGAGCGCTTCGATCCGTTTGGATCTCCGTGCCGGTGCCCGCTCACGGCTCTGCGCCTTGAGTGCGACCAAGTCGCTTATTTCGTCCGCAATCGCGGGCTGCAAATCCGTCAGGGCCATCAAGTCTTGAAGGCGCATTGGCGGACGGCGCTCAGGAAACATGCGCAATGCCCGGATACTCAAAGCTGGACGCAGCGCATAGAAGTAGCGCTTGACCGGAAGCGTCTCGGTGGATGCAGGCCATCGCGCGACGTTGTTGTTGCCAAGGCTCGCATAATGCCTCGCGTAGCCAGCTGGGTTGAAATGCTTGTCGGCCAGCGCGGCCAGTTCAGCAACGCAAGGATCGTCTGCAATATACCGGATCGGAGAATCAAGCCATTCCGCAACGACTGCATTGTGCTTCAAGAGAAGCCCGAGTGTCTTGCGAATATCCCAGCCGTTGACATCGTAGTCGTCGACTATTGGCCGCTCCACCACATCGCGTACCGGCCGAAGCGTTACATAGTCTTGCGGGGGCCGCAAATAGATGAAGCGGACATCATAATCGCTGTCAGGCGATGGAAACCCCCATGCGCGGGAGCCGGATTCCACAGCCATCAGACAGCGAATGCCTTCTTCCCGGATCAAGCTTGAAAGGCGGGCTTCGATTTCGCTTCGGGCGCTTGGTTCGATCATGTCCACATATTCGATGTCGTCCATGAAGAGGCCGATAGCAACTCCGGCTCGCTGCTACTGGGCGCTTGCCAGCAAACTCTCCGCCCCGCCCAGATCGACACTCACCAGCCGCGAAATGCCGCGTTCCACCATCGTCACGCCGAACAGGCGGTGCATCCGGCTCATCGTCACTGCGTTGTGCGTCACGATGAGGTAGCGGGTGGTCGTTTCGGCGGCCATGGCATCGAGCAGGTCGCAGAAGCGCTCGATGTTGGCATCGTCGAGCGGGGCGTCGACTTCGTCGAGCACGCAGATCGGCGCGGGGTTGGTCAGGAACAGGCCGAAGATCAGCGCGACGGCGGTGAGCGCCTGTTCGCCGCCTGACAGCAGGGTGAGCGATTGCAGGCGCTTGCCCGGCGGCTGGGCGAAGATCTCGAGCCCCGCTTCAAGCGGATCGTCGCTGTCGACAAGCGCGAGATGCGCCTCGCCGCCCCCGAACAGGCGCGCGAAGAGGCGGCGGAAATGGGCGTCGACGGCTTCGAACGCAGCGCGCAGGCGCTCGCGGCCCTCGCGGTTGAGCGCGCCGATCGAGCCGCGCAGGCGGTTGACTGCCTCGGTCAGTTCGGCCTGCTCGGTGATCACCGCGAAGTGCTGCGCTTCGGCTTCGGTCAGTTCGGTCGCGGCGACGAGGTTGACCGGCCCGAGCCGCTCGCGGTCCGCGAGCAGGCGATCATGGGCGGCCGATTCCTCAGGCGCCGCCGAGACATCGCTGCCGGGAAATCCGATGCGTTCGGGCAGTAGCGGGGGCGGGCACTGGAAGCGTTCTCCCGCGATCGCCGCCATTTCCTGCCGCCGCTGGTCCTCGTTCTCGGCCTTGGCAGCGAGCGCGGCGCGGGCTTCCCGCGCGGTGGCGAGCGTCTCATTCACGGCGGCGAGTGCGGTCTCTGCAGCGCGCGCCTCTGTCTCGCTGCGCGCGAGCGTGGTCTCGGCCTCGGTCAGCGCGGCAGCATAGCGCACGCGCAAGGCCTCTGCTTCCTCCAGATCGCGCGCAAGGGCGGGCGGCTTGGCGGCGACGATGTTGCGCTCCTCTGCAAGGTCCTCCGCCTGCCCCGCCATGGCGGCGAGCCGCCGGGCCGCATCGCCTGCGCGGGCCTGCCAACCGCGGATATCGCCGCGCAGGGCGGTAAGCCGTTCCTTGCCGACTGCGAGTGCCTGCCCATGCGCCGCGACGGCAGCCATCGCCGATTGGTAGGCGGCGCGGGCATTGCCATTGCGCTGGCGCTCGGCTTCCACGGCGGCGCGGCCAGTGGCGGGATCGGGCAGGGCTGCGCGGCGGGCTTCGGCGTCGCTGAGATCAGCCTCGGCAGACTGGCGCTGCGCTGCGAGGTCGGCGGCGGCGCGGTCGATCTCCGCGCGGCGGGCGGCGATGCGGGCGCGGGCGGCCTCGGCCTGATCGAGCGCTCGCAAGGCGCTGCGTTCGGCGTCCGCTGCGGCGGCGAGCGCACGTTCGCTGGCGGTGAGTTCGGCCTGCACGCCAGCGAGTTCGGCCTGCGAGCGCGCCAGTTCGGCCTGTGCTGCGCTGCTGGCGGCTTCGGCGGCTTCGGCGGCCGCGCGGTGTTCGGGGAGCGCGGTTTCCAGTTCGGCAAGGCGGTTCTCGGCGGCGAGGATGGCCGCTTCTGCGCCGCCCTCGCCGCGCGCGATGAAGCCGTCCCAGCGGCGCAGGTGGCCTTCGCGGGTCACCAGCCACTCGCCGGGGGCAAGCGCTTCACCGCCATCCGCATCGGCGACGCGCACGAGCGCGAGGCGGGCGGCGAGTTCGGGCGGGCACTTCGTCACGTGATGGATCAGCGCATCGGCGCGCGGGGCGGGAGCATCGGCGCCGGTCCAGAAGCGGCCATCGCCAGCAGGTGCCGCGCCCAGCGGGGCAGCGGCATCGCGGCCCAGCACGGCGGCCAGCGCGCGCTCATAGCCCGGGGCGGCACGCGCGGCGCCAAGCGCACTGGGGCCTTTGCCGGTGCGCGCCGCAGCAGCCTCGCGCGCGGCCTTGTCGCGGGCGAGCGCGGCGGATTCGCGGTCGAGCCCGACAAGATCGGCGCGTGCTGCGGCAAGCGCGGATGATGCGGCTTCGCGCGCGGCGGCGAGGCTTTCGCGGGCCGCATTCAGGCGCTCGCGTTCGCCGGTCAAGCGTTCGCGGGCCGCGCCGACTTCGGCAAGGGCAGCAGCAGCTTCAGCGCGCCGGGCTTCGGCGGCGGCCATGGCCTCCGCCGGATCAGGCTCGGCCTCCAGCGCGCGCCGGGTTGCAGCGAGCCTTGCATCCTCGCCATCGAGCCGCGCGAGGCGCTGGCGGGCAGCGGCAAGTGCTGCCTCTGCAACGCGCCATTCGGCCTCGATCCCGGCCTGCTCGGCGACCATGGCGGCGAGTGCCAGTTCGGCAGCGCGCCCGGCTTGTTCAGCGGCGGCTTCAGCAGATTTGAGCGCGGGACCTTCGGCGCTTTGCGCGGCGAGCGTGGCTTCGGCAGCGGTGAGATCGGCTTCGAGCCGCGTGAGCGCTTCGGCAGCGTCGCGGGTCAGGCGGTCGGCCTCGCCGCGCTCGTCCTCGATGCGGCGGATCTGGCGGTCGATATCGGCAAGGCGCTGGGCGGCGGCTTCGGCCTGCGCAGTGAGCGCGGCGATGCGCTGGCCTTGCGCGGCGGCGTCCTGCCGGCGGTCGAACAGGGCATCGCGCGCGGCGCTCTGGGCGGCGGCGGCGGCGTGCTGGGTCTCCTGCGCGGTGCGGGCGTTGCCTTGCGCAGTGGTGACCGCTTCCTCGGCGCGGGCCGCAGCGGCGCGGGCGGCTTCGGCGGCGGCGGCGGCATCACGCCAGCGCGCGAAGATCAGCCGCGCTTCGGCGACCCGGATGCGTTCGGAAAGCTGCTTGTAGCGCTCCGCCGCGCGCGCCTGCCGCCGCAGTGCTCCGACTTGCGCTTCGAGCGTGACGATCAGATCGTCGAGACGGGCAAGGTTGGTCTCGGTTGCGCGCAGCTTGGTTTCGGCGTCCTTGCGGCGAACGTGAAGCCCGGCGATCCCTGCGGCTTCTTCCAGCATCGCGCGGCGTTCTGCCGGGCGCGCGGCGATGACAGCGGCGATGCGCCCCTGGCTGACGAGCGCGGGGCTGTGCGCGCCAGTCGCGGCATCGGCGAAGACCAGCGCGACATCCTTGGCGCGCACATCGCGCCCGTTGACGCGGTAGGCGCTGCCCGCGCCGCGCTCGATCCGGCGCACGACCTCAAGCTCGCCCCCGAACGGTCCGGACGGGTCCGTCTCGGCGGAAAGCATGACTTCGGCAAAATCGCGCGCGGGGCGGCTGGCGGTGCCGGCGAAGATCACGTCTTCCATGCCGCCGCCGCGCATGCTGCGGGCCGAGCCTTCGCCCATGACCCAGCGGATCGCTTCGAGCAGATTGGATTTGCCGCAGCCGTTGGGGCCGACAACGCCGGTCAGGCCAGGTTCGATGCGCAGTTCGGCGGGTTCGACAAAGCTTTTGAAGCCCGACAGTTTCAGGCGCGTGAACTGCATGGGAACGCGGCTGGCCGCGCTTCCACTCTCAGCCATGCGATCCGCCCCCGTACCGCATGGCCCGGATCAGACCCTGCCGATCAACGCGCGCCGGCCTGCTTGAGGATCGGTTCGAGCGCATCCCAGGTCGCCACTTCCACGTTGCGGCCATTGACGATGAAGGTCGGCGTGCCGGTCACGTTGAACGTGTCGGTGGCCTTCTGCGTGTCGTTCGCCAGCTTGGTCGCAGAGTCCGCCTTGGCAAGGCACTGTGCCGCCTGATCCTTGGCAATGCCGCGCGCGGCAAAGAAATCGATCAGCCCGCCGCGCTCGCCGATGGCCTTGAAGATCTGGTCGGCCGGCAGATTGGCCGCCTGCAACTGCGCGCCAATCGGCTGGAGCTGGTCGAAGATGGCCTTCTGGTTTGTGTAGACCTGCTCGGTCAGCGCGAAGAAGCTGTCCGGCGTGCCGCAGCGGGTCAGCATCGCCATCGTGGTATCGTAGGGATCGCGCACGAAGTTGCGGAACTCGAGGCTGACCGTACCCTTGGCGACGTACTCGTCGCGCAGGTGCGGGAAGCCCTTTTCCTCAAACTCGGCGCAGTGGGGGCAGGTGAGCGAGGCAAACTCGATCACCTTGATCGGTGCATTGGGATTGCCCATTACATAGCCGCCTTCGGGCGTCACCGCGACCACCTCGGTCCAGGCCTTGCCCGCTGGCGGCGACACGGCATTGAGCGGCGCCCCCACCGGCGCGGCACCTGCTGCATCATCCTTCTTCCCGCAGGCAGCGAGGCCGAGCGCGAGCGGCAGCGCGATCAGCGCGAGGAGAAGGCGGCCGGGAGTGAACAGCTTGGTCTGCATGGGATGGGGGTTCGCTTCGCTCGTGAAAGACAACAAACGGCATCGTGCTAGCCGATTGACCGGCTGGATTGAAGGGCCGCGGGGCAGCGGCCCGGGGATTATCGCGGTATCAGCGCAGCCGCGCTTCGATCTGCGGCTTGAGTGCGGCCCACGAATAGGTCCCGCTCAGCGGCACGCCATCAAGCAGGAAGCTGGGCGTGCCGTTCACGAAGTCCTTCTCACCGGCTTCCTTGGTGCGCTGGGCGAGGCGTTCGGCCAGCGCCTTGTCGGCAAGGCAGCGATCGATTTCGGGGCGGCCATAGCCGCGGGCCTCCATCAGCGAGTAGAACCCGAGGTCGCTGGCAATGGCGCGGGTGCGCGCGGCGAAATCGTTGTTCGACCAGCGCGCTTTCTGCCCGTCGGTCAGGCTCGCCAGCGGGGCCATCCATGTCATCTGGTGACGCAGGAACGTGCTGTGGTTCGCGAAGAACTTGGAAGGGGGGCCGCAGTGGGTGAGCAGCGCGACCGTGAGGTCCACCGGATCGCGCACGAAGCTGCGCACCTCGATCGAGCCCTTGCCGCTGGAGATGAAGCCGATGCGCAGCTGGGCATCGGATTCCTGCTCGAAATGGGCGCAGTGCGGGCAAGTGTAGCTGATGTATTCGACCAGCTTCACCGCTGCGGCGGGATTGCCGAGCAGATGGCTGTCGAGCGGGGTGCGGGCGACGACGGTGTTCCAGTTGACCTTGGCCGCAGGCGGCGCAGGTTTGCTCGCGGCAGTCAGCAGCGCCGCGCCGCAGAGCGCGGCAAGGAAGAGGCCCAAAGTCCTGAACAGCCGTGTCTTAATCATCTTGCGCATCGTCAGTCTTGCTTCCCGCCTAATCCGTTCCATTCCCCTCGCCCAGGCTGCGCGCCAGCGATTCCAGCACCGTGCGCAGTTCCGGGTCGCCGATATCGCGCAGGCTGTCGCCGAGTTCCACAGGAATCGGCTTGAGCGACGGCGGCGCGGCGCGGAGCGGACGCTGTCCGTCAGTGGAGGCGGGCGGCTGAACGGCACCTTGCCGCAGCTTGATCCGCGCGACGGCGCGATAGCCGAAGAACTGGTTCACCCGGTCGATGATCTCGGGGATCACGTGCTGGACGAGCGGAGCGTGTGCCGGCGTCACCACCAACTGGAGGATGCCGTCTGCCTTTTCGCCGGGCGGAAAGCGGATCGATTCGGGCGCGCAGTGGCGGGCGTGCGCGGGGCCGACGATCTCGCCCCAGCGCGAGACGACCGAGCTCTGCACAAAGCCGAAGCGGCGGAAGGCAGTGCGCCCGATCGTGGGCATGAGGTCTGCGATCGCGCGCGCCTCGCCGCCGCGTGGGCGCTCGTAAGTGCGCGGCGCTGCCGGTGATGCCGCCGCCTTCTTGGCGCTTTTGGGAGGAGTGGGTTGATCGCGTTCCATTGTCGCTGCTGCCATGCCATAGCCGCGCCATGCAGACCAGTGGCGAGAGCGTCGGGAACGGTGATGGGGACGCTGTCGCGGCGTCCCTGCTCGCATGGTACGATGTGAATGCGCGGCGCCTACCGTGGCGGGTGCTGCCGAACGAGCCTGCACCGGATCCCTACCGGGTGTGGCTTTCGGAAGTCATGCTGCAGCAGACGACCGTCGCGGCGGTGCGGGCCTACTACGCGAAGTTTCTTGAACTCTGGCCCACGGTCGAGGCGCTGGCGGCGGCCGAAGATGCCGATGTCATGGCTGCGTGGGCAGGGCTGGGCTACTATGCCCGCGCGCGCAATCTGCTGGCCTGCGCGCGCGAAGTGGCGCAGCGGGGCGGTTTTCCCCGCACGGAGGCGGGGCTGAGGGCACTTCCCGGGCTCGGTGCCTATACCGCCGCCGCCGTAGCCGCGATTGCCTTTGGGGAGCGCGCCGTGGTGGTCGATGCCAACGTCGAGCGGGTGGTTTCACGCCTCTTCGCGATTGCCGAGCCGCTGCCCGGCGGGCGCACCGCGATCCGCGCCGCGACTGATACGATCACGCCGGACATGCGCGCGGGCGATTTTGCGCAGGCGATGATGGACCTCGGCTCCTCGATCTGCACGGTGCGCGCGCCCCGCTGCCTGCTCTGTCCGGTTTCCGGGCCTTGCGCCGCGCGCGCGGCTGGCACGGCGGAGGCCTATCCGGTCAAGGCGGCGAAGAAAGCCAAGCCGACGCGGACGGGCACCGCCTTCTGGATCGAGCGGGATGGCGCGGTGCTGCTGGTGCAGCGCGAGGGAAAGGGCATGTTGGGGGGAATGCGGGCCTTGCCGGACGACGGCTGGTCGGCCCGCACCGACGGCCATGGCACGCCGCCGATCGCCGGGGACTGGCGCACTGCGGGCATGATCCGCCATGGTTTCACGCATTTCGATCTCGAATTGCAATTGATGCTTTGCGGCAGCGCCGATTGCGCTAGTCTGCCGCCGGGAGAGTTCTGGCCGGTCGACGCTGTCGAAGCCGCAGGGCTGCCCACGGTTTTTGCCAAGGCCGCCCGCCTGGCGCTCGCAAACAGGTAGTTCATGCAAGATCAGACGCTTCTGCTTTCCCGCCGCTCCCTGCTGCGGTCTGCGGGCTGGCTCGGTGCGGGTCTCGCCGGATCGGCGCTCGTGCCGTCACGGCTCCTCGCCCAGCCTTCGCCGGAAGAGATGTATCCGGCGGTCACCAACCTCGTGTACGATTACGTGGCTTCGGGCCGCCTGCCCGGCGCGGTCGCGGCACTGGGCTGGGGCAACGGCGCGCCGATGCAGATCGCACGCGGCACGCTGGCCTTCGATTCGGCTGTGCCGGTCGATCTCGATAGCCTTTACCGCATCTATTCGATGACCAAGCCGGTCACCGGCATGGCGGCGATGATCCTGGTGGACGAAGGCAAGATCGATCTCGACCAACCGATCAGCGATTTCCTCCCGAAGTTCGCCAAGATGCAGGTGCAGGTGACGCCGGACGGCTCGATCACCGATCTGAAGCCGGCGCAGACGGCGATCACGCTGCGCCACTTGCTGACGCACACCGCCGGCCTTGGCTACTCGATCATCCAGAAGGGGCCGCTCAAGGAAGCCTATGAAGCCGCCGGGCTGGTGCCGGGACAAGCCTCGCGGCTCGCCATTCCGCCCTTCAGCGGGGTGAAGACGGTGCCCAGTCTGGCCCAGTTCGCCGACAAGCTGGCCGATATGCCGCTGGTTTACGAACCGGGGACGCGGTGGAGCTATTCGGTCGGGCTCGATCTGGTCGGGCGGATCATCGAGGTGGTTTCGGGGCAGGATTTCGACGCATTCCTTGCCGAGCGCATCTTCGGCCCCTGCGGCATGGCGAGCACCGGCTTCCGGGTCAGCGCCGCCATGGCCCCGCGCCTCACCAGCAACTACTTCGTCCACGACGGCAAGGCCGATCCGATCGATCCGGGCGCGACTTCGGTCTATCTCGATCCGCCCGCCTTTCCGTTCGGCGGCGCAGGCCTTGTCAGCAGCCCGCGCGATTATGACCGCTTCCTGATGATGCTGGCGGGTGGCGGCCAGATCGGCAGCGCGCGGGTCATGAGCGAGGCGGCAGTGCGCCTCGGCACCAGCAATCTGCTGCCCGCAAGCGTCGATCTTTCGGGGACGTGGGTTGCAGGCGCTGGCTTTGGCGCAGGTGGCCGGGTCGGCCTCGGCGCGGACGCGGGAACCTACGGCTGGTCGGGCGCGGCGGGCACGGTGGGCTTCGTCAACACCCGCGTCGGCCTGCGCGCGGGCCTGTTCGTGCAGTTCATGCCCTCCTCGGCGCTGCCGATTCCTGAGGAATTCCCCAAGTCGGTGCTCACCGATATTTCGGCCATGAAGAAGGCAGCGTGACAGGCATGCTCTATCGTCCCAATCCCCCGATTTCCTTCACCGGTGCGGTGCTCGACCGCGCCGACCATATCCGGGCCGATGCCGACAAGCTCGCCGAACTGATGAACTGGCGCGCGCGCCTGCTGCGGCTCGATGGGCTCGATCCGGTGATCGGCGATGATGGCACGCTGGTCTGGGGCACGCTGGCCGACGCGGGCGAGCAGGACGAACTCGTCTTCCTCGGCCTCGACGAGAGCGGCCGCGCCTGCTTCGCGCCGGTTGCGCCCGCCAACAAGGGCAATCCCGGCCCGGCCAACCCGCGCCTCTGGGGCGCCATGGCCTCGCTCCCCGCAGGCGATCTCGCGACCTATGGCGGCGCCCGCGCGCTGGTCGATTGGCACGCCCGCCACCGCTTCTGCGCGCGCTGCGGCTATGCGACCAAGCTCGGCAAGGGCGGCTGGCAGCGCAAGTGCGTCAACATGGAGTGCAAGGCCGAACATTTCCCCCGCGTCGATCCCGTCACGATCATGTCGGTCGAATGGGAAGGCCAGCTCCTCCTCGGCCGCCAGCCCCGCTTCCCGCCCCGGCGCTATTCCGCGCTGGCGGGCTTTGTCGAGCCCGGCGAATCGATCGAGGAAGCCGTCGCCCGCGAAGTTTTCGAGGAAGCGGGCGTGCGCGTGCGCGATGTGCAGTATGTGGCGTGCCAGCCTTGGCCGTTCCCGTCCTCGCTGATGATCGGCTGCCATGCCCATGCCGATGATCCCGCCATCACCATCGACAAGACCGAACTCGACGACGCGCGCTGGTTCACGCGCGACGAGGTGGTCTATGCGATGGAAGCTCTCAAGACCGGCGCCGAAGACGGCGCCTTCATCGCCCCGCCGCCTTTCGCGGTGGCCCATCACCTCCTCAAATGGTGGATCGAGCAATGAGCAAACCGGCAAGCGTCACCGTCGATATCTGGTCCGATGTCATGTGCCCGTGGTGCGTGATCGGCCACAACCAGCTCGAAACCGCGCTGAAGGGCATGGAAGGCGAAGTGGAGGCCACCATCCGCTTCCACCCCTTCGAGCTCAATCCTGACATGCCCGAACAGGGCGAGGAAAGCGCCGCCCACATACAGCGCAAATACGGCCGCACCCCCGATCAGGCCGCCGAAGCACGCGGCCGCATGTCACAAGCCGCCGAAGCCGCCGGCTATTCCTTCACCTACACCGGAGAAGGCGATCCGCCCCCCGCGATGATGTGGAACACCCGCCTTGCGCACCGCCTGCTTGTCTATGTGCTGCGCGAACACGGCGCCGAAATGCAGGTAAAGCTCAAGCGCGCGCTCTTCGACGCCCACTTCCAGCAGCGCCGCCGCATGAACGACCCCGCCGTGCTGACAGACATTGCCGCCTCCGTGGGCCTCAGCCGCACCAAAGCCGCCGCCGCCCTCACCGACCCCGAAATCGACGCCATCGTCGAAGCAGGCGAACAGCAAGCCTGGGACTGGAACATCAGCGGCGTCCCCGCGATGATCATCAACGGCAAATACATGGTGCCGGGAGCGCAAGACCCGGCGACTTACGCCAATATGTTGCGGCGCGTGGTGGCGAAGGAAGCGGCGCTGGCGGCGGCGGAGTAGGGGGGAAGAAGGGCCCCCGGCGGGCAAGGGCCGCAGCCCTTGCATCCCGGTGCTTTCTCCGTTGCGGCAATCGACACGGAGGGATGATTAAGTGCACTGTTACCGAAATTCACTTAGAACCCAAAGTCGCTCTAGCGGTAATTTTCCGAAAACTCGAGGCGGCTCGAGATTTATGAAAGTTTCAAGTTGACGCAATTATCACTCTTGGAGCTAATGGAAAAACCTCGGTTGGACGCACTGTTCAAGCCGGACCAAATCTATGAGAGTGATGACGGAGAGTTCATCGCGAGGCTGACCGAGGATACCCGATTTGACCGAAAATCGGGCCGGGTGGATGGCAGTGGTCTTGCGATTTGCCTCTCGGCGTTTGGAAATGGCCCGGCAGTTGAAGGCGGTGTAATTGCAGTAGGTATTGAGAAAGATGGTCGGGTAACCGGTTGCAAGCACTTAAGTGAGAGCAAGATCCAAGAAATTGAAACCGCCGGGCGCGACAGGTGTCCTGACGGAAGGTTTACTACGCGTCGAATCGATGTGAAAAACCTCAATGACGAGGATGACTTCCTGATCTTGATCCGGATTTATTATGTTGAAGGTCGGCTAGTGTCTCTCACTAATGATGAGGCTTATTGTCGACAAGGTGATCGTTCTCGACGTCTAATAGATTCCGAAAAACAGGAAATTCGCATTTCTAAAGGTGAGCGCTCTTTCGAGCTTGAAACCTCAACGCTACAGTACCCCGATGATTTTCGAAGCCAAGATATCGCCAACTTTGTAAGCCGTATCAGGAAGGCACGAGAGGGGTCGGATGACATTCCTGCAGAAAGGATACTTCAATCACTTCGTCTCGGAAAGATAGTTAACCGGGAGTTTGTTCCCAATCATGTTTGCGATCTTATGTTTGCAAATGATGCGCAGCAGGTATTTCCAGGCGCTTATGTCCACTTTTTACGATACAACGGTACGGTTGCGAAATCAGGTTCTGAGTATAACGTTATCAAGGATAGGATAGTTGAGGGAACGGTTCTTGAGGTCATTCGAGAAACTGCCTCCGTTCTCGATGCCAATCTTCGAGAATTCACAACGTTTCGGGACGGAAAATTCTACGCGGTACCAGAGTATCCCCGAGACGCTTGGTACGAGGCCATCGTAAATGCAGTTTGTCATAGGTCCTACCATGCGCGTACAAGCCCGGTGTTCGTACGAATGTTTGATGATAGACTGGTGATTGAAAACCCGGGTTCCTTTATGCCGTCGGTTAGTCCCGAAAACTTATTCCATAAACCTCGAAACCCATTCCTTATGTTTGTTCTTCGCGAGTACGGAGAAGTTCGCTGCATAAGTGAAGGTACTGCACGAATATTTCGTGAGATGCAGGACGCCAAGCTGCCTAGGCCAGAGTTTCTGGGGAGCGAAAACTCTGTGACAGTGACCTTTAAAAATGAAATTGCTAATCGTACAAATAGCCTAGATTCGGAAGCTTATAAAGTTCTTGGTGAGGCTCTTTCCTTTTCTCTAGATGACGATGAGAAAAAGATTGTCAATTATGTCATTGAGCATCAGCGCATGAATGTCAGTGATGCGCTCAGAATCTTATCAACTACATATTGGCATACAGCGAAAGCTAAGTTGTCAAGGTTGGTTGATAGAAATATACTCGATTTTCATAGCACAAAGCAGCGCGATCCAAACGCTTTTTACACTTTGCGGCGACCTAATAGCTCAGGTTTGCAGTAATATTAGGGTTACGGTGGCAGGTGGGATTACGGAGATTACGGTGACACTTCACTAAATTCCCAAATCCTTAGAGCTCTCGTCGGCCCGTGCTTGACACGGGCCTTGGCTTTTCTTGGCGGCAAAAGCCCAGCCCCGTGTCAAGCACGGGGCGACGGAGAGGGTGGTTCAGGTGCGAGCGTGCCAGCAAAGCATCCCGACTACGCGGTCGCCGCCCTATCCCAAATCATCTCTCCTCGCCCCGAAAGCACAGTCTCGGTCGGCCCGAACAAGTCCAGCACCACCACCTCGTTCGCACCCACCTTCAGCCACGGCGCCGGGACAAACACCCCCCGCTGCGGCCCGGCGCTCCAATACCGGCCCAGATTGCGCCCGTTCACCCAGACATAGCCTTTGCCCCACCCCCGCAGGTCGAGGAAGGTGAAGCCCGCCTCGGTCACGGTGAACGATCCGCGATAGAACGCAGGCCCCGTCTCCCCGCCGCGCTGGGCCGCAAACTGCAGCTTGCTCACATCCTCCAGCAGCACCGGGCGATGTTCCCAGCCCTTCAGCGGTGCGCCGTCCACGGTGATCGGGCCGATCAGCCCCTTCTGGTCCTTGCCGAGCCCCATGCCGTAGTTGGCATGGCCCATCGCCTCCACTAGCACTTCGATCATCGCCCCCGCCGGTGCGTCGATCATGAAACTCTTGTCCCCCCGGCGGCGGTCGAGCGTCGCGGCGGGTTTGCCGTCCACCGTCACCAGCGCCAGATCGCGCACTTCGGTCAGGCTCAGCTGGCCTTTCGCGGCCTGCGCCAGCCGGTGCCGATAGAGCAGCATCCCCGCCGCCCGCCCGCAGCCTTCCAGCGTCTGCGGATCATCGGCCACTTGCGCCGCGCCCAGCAATTGGCCCAGCGGCGCCACTTCGCCCAGCGCAAAAGGCGCGACTGTCAGCGCCTTTTCGGGCGCAGGTAGTTCGCGGAAGCTGTCTGCGGGCAGGTAGTCCGCCAGCAACTTGCGCACCGCCGCGTATTTCGCCGTCGGCCGCCCCGCCTCGTCGAGCAGCGCGTCGTAGTCGTAGCTCGAGATATCGGGCTCGAAAAAGTTCTTCTCCACATCGAGATTGGCGCCCGCCCAGGTCCCGAACGAGGTGCCGCCGTGGAACATGTAGAAGCTCACCGACATCTTGCGGTCGAGCATCCACTTGAGGTTGGCGACCACGTTTTCGGTGCTCGTCGTGGCATGCGTCTCATGCCAGTGATCGAACCAGCCAGCCCAGAATTCGGAGCAGAACGCCGGGCCGGTAAAGCCCTTGTCTGCCCGCTCCTTGAACGCCTTCTCGGCCTCACCTGGCGTAAACGTGCCGAAATTGATCCCTGAAGGAATGCCCGGAATCGATCCCTTCTCCATCACCGACGCGCCGTCGACGGTATAGAGCTGGCCGCCAAACCCGGCGGCGCGCGTCGCGTCCACCAGCGCCCGCAGATAGCGCTGGTCGCTGCCAAACGCGCCGTATTCGTTCTCGATCTGCGTCATGATGATCGGCCCGCCCCGGTCGATTTGCAGCGGCGCCAGCTCCTCGCCCAGCCGCTTCAGCCAGCGCGCGGTGGGCTTCATGAAGCGCGGATCGAACGCGCGCGCAGGGGTGCTGCCATCGGGAAACAGCCAGGCCGGCAGCCCGCCGCCATCCCACTCCGCGCAGACATAGGGGCCGGGCCGCAGCAGCACATGGAGCCCTTCCTCCTGCGCCATGCGCACCCACGCCGCGACATCTAGATTGTCCGAGAAATCGAACACGCCCGGCGTCTGTTCGTGGATGTTCCAGAACATATAGGCGCTCAGCGTATTGAGCCCCAGCGCGCGCATCTTGCGCAGCCGGTCCCGCCACAGCGCGCGAGGGATGCGCGGATAGTGCATTTCGCCCGCAAGGATCTGCAGCGGCTTGCCGTCGAGCAGGAAGGCGTTGCCCTTCACCACGAATCGCGAACCGGCGGGCGCGGCAAGACCGGGCACCGCCAGCGAGGCAAGGCCCGCAGCACTGATGCTCATGGCAGTACGGCGATCGACGGTCATCAGGCTGGTCCTTTGTGGATGATGCGCGGGGGCATTGAGGCTAAAACCTGATTTATCAGACTTATTGCCGGTCATCAAACCGCGAAGCCCGGTTACCCTCGTCATCACCGCGCAGGTGGGGAGCCAGAGCGCCCACAGCGCTCCGCTCGCTATCATTACCCGCCAGCCCGATCCCGCCCATAATAAATAACAGACGCATCTGTTATTTATTAGCCACTGTCCTACAGCGACTGCCCTGTAGTATGTTCTTTAAATGTTCCATCCACTCCGCGCAAATCTGCCGTTTTTGATCCTGCTGTCGGCTGCGCTGAAGGGGCTGACGGTTTTCGCTCTGGACTGTGTCAACCGTGTCAACTTGTCCCGAAATCGCCGAACCCGACTCGGCGGCACGCAGACGTCAGGCCAACCCCAGCTTCGCCAGTTCGCCCGCAAGGCTCGGCGGCAGAATCTCGGCGCTTTCGCCGTCCGCAAGATCGGCGGGTGCTTCTGCCTCTTCCAGATAGCGCCAGCCCTGATGCGCGCGCTTTGGCTTGGGGTGCACGTCTATCAGCTTGGTCGAGATCACGATTTCGGTGCGGCCATCAGCCGATTCCTCGAAGCCAAGGATTTCGCTGCGCGCGACAAGCTGGTGCTTGAGGATCCAGTAGACCGAACCACCGATCATTTCCTCATGGCGTTTGGGCAGATAGCGCGTGGTGAGGCGTGCCTGATCGCGGCGGGTCTTGAACCAGCCATGCAGGTCCTCGAACGAGGAGGCCCCGAAGGCGACTTTGGTCATGCTGAGCGGCATGGGGGTCAGCTCGCCAGCCCGCTGAGGACGGCAAGGCCGAGGAACGAGAAGAAGCCCATCACATCGGTCGCCATCGTCACGAACACGGCGGAGGATACGGCGGGATCGACCTTGAGCCGGTCCAGCGTGACGGGGACCATGATCCCGGCAAGGCCCGCGACAAGATTGTTGATCACCATGGCCGCGCCGATCACGCTGCCGAGCAATGGGTTCTGGAACAACAGCGCGGTGCCGACGCCGATCAGCGCACCCAGCGAGAGCCCGTTGGCGAGCGCGATGCGCAATTCGCGCAGGATCATGCGCACTGTGTTGGAACTGGTGAGCTGGTTGGTGGCAATCGCGCGCACCACCACCGCCAGCGTCTGCGTTCCCGCATTGCCGCCCATGCCCGAGACGATCGGCATCAGCACCGCGAGCAGCGCCAGCTTGGCAATCGCGCCCTGGAACATGCCGACCACCGAAGAGGCGATGATTGCCGTGCCGAGGTTGACCACCAGCCACGAAAGCCGCGTGCGCACGGTGAGGTGGATCGGCTCGTTGATGTCGCCGTCGCCCGCACCGGAGAGGCGCAGGATATCCTCGCTCGCCTCTTCCTGGATGATGTGGACCACGTCGTCGACGGTGATCTGGCCGACGAGCCGCCCGCTTTCATCGACCACAGCGGCGGAAATCAGCGCATATTTCTGGAAGCGCAGCGCGACCTCTTCCTGATCCATCGTCACCGGGATCAGCGTCTGGTCGCGTTTCATCACGTCGGTCAGCGCGATCGAGCGCGGGGTGCGCAGGATCCAGGAAAGCGCGCAGGTGCCGATCGGATGATGCTTGTGATCGACGATGAACACTTCCCAGAACTCGGTCGCGAGGTCCTGATCTTCGCGCATGTAGTCGATGAGATCGCCGACCGTCATGTGTTCGGGCACCGCGATCACGTCGCGGCTCATCATGCGGCCGGCGGAGTCTTCGGGGTAGGATAGCGCCGTCTCGATCGCGGCGCGGTCTTCCGGCTCCATCTCGGCGAGGACGGCCTGCTGGTCTTCCTCGTCGAGATCCTGGATCAGCGCGACCGCGTCGTCGGTCTCCATGTCGCCGGCGAGTTCGGCGACTTCATCGGGATCGAGCTCTTCGACGAGATCGTCGCGGACATAGTCGTTGAGCTCGGAAATCACCTCGCTGCCGAGCAGATCGTTGATCGCGCGGGCGAGATCGACGCGGTAGTCCGGCCCGATCAGCTCGAACAGGTCGGCCACGTCGGCTGGGTGGAGCGGCTCGACGAGGTTGTAGACGGTCTCCTGATCGTCCGCATCGAGCGCTTCGGTCACGCGGCGGATGAACGAGGGGCGGAGGGTGTTGTCCTCGTCGTCGAGGCTTTCCGAATTGCGCGCAGGCTCAGTGACCGCCGCCGTCTCCGTCATCACGGAGCCGCCATCCGCGAGAGCGGAGTCGTGCAGGTCTTCGTCGCGCGCCATGCTGGCAGGCGATACGCAAGGGGGAGGCAAAAGCAACCTCGATGGTATACTTTGGCGAACAAGGGATTATATGCCGGGACCAGACAGAAGGGATTTGGTGACCATGGCAGACGAAAAACTGGTTCTTACGCTCGATGGCGGCGATGTTGTGATCAATTTGCGCCCGGATCTGGCGCCCGGCCACGTCGAACGTATCAAGGAACTGGTGGGCGAAGGCTTCTACGACGGCGTGAAGTTCCACCGCGTGATTCCGGGTTTCATGGCGCAGGGCGGCTGCCCGCAGGGCACCGGCATGGGCGGATCGAGCAAGCCCGATCTCAAGGCTGAATTCAGCGATGCACCACACGTGCGGGGCGTCTGCTCGATGGCCCGCACCAGCTATCCGCACTCGGCCAACAGCCAGTTCTTCATCTGCTTCGACGATGCCCGCTTCCTCGACAAGCAGTACACCGTTTGGGGCGAAGTCGAGAGCGGCATGGAGCATGTCGATGCGCTGCCCAAGGGCGAGCCGCCGGCAAAGCCCGGCGCGATCCAGAAGGCGGCCATCGTCACGGCCTGAGGGCTCGCGATGAACCTGGAGCTCAGGCATCCCGCGCCGGCCGACCGCGCCGCGTGGGACCGCCTGTGGCAGGGCTACCAGCGCTTCTACAAGGTGGAGATCGCCAACGCAGTCAGCGACCTCACCTGGGCGCGCCTGCACGATCCGGCCGAGCCGATGCACGCAGGGATTGCCTGGCAAGGCGCGCGTGCCATCGGCTTGGTCCACTGGATATTCCACCGCTCGACGTGGACTGCAGGGCCCTATTGCTACCTGCAGGACCTCTATGTCGAGCCCGACGTGCGCGGCGGCGGAGTGGGCCGCCTGCTGATCGCCCATGTCCGTAGCGAGGCGGAAGCGGCAGGTGCTTCGAGGCTCTACTGGCTGACGCACGAGACCAATACAGACGCGATGGTGCTCTACGACAAGGTCGCCGAACGTTCGGGTTTCGTGCAGTACCGGGTGGTGCTGTAGGCAGAGGCGACAGGGATCAGCATGACCGAATACACCCGCCTGCGCGCACTTGCCGATCCAGACCATCTTCCAGCGCTGAACCGGGACTATGTCCATGAACGGCCGGCGCTGGGGCTTGGCGATCTGACCCACCCGCCGCGCATCCTGCTGCTCTATGGCAGCCTGCGCGAACGCTCGTTCTCGCGCCACGCGGTGGAGGAAGCCGCGCGCCTGCTGCGGTTCTTTGGTTGCGAGACGCGGATCTTCGACCCGTCCGACCTGCCGCTGCCCGATCAGGTGCCGGGCGATGATCATCCGGCGGTGCATGAACTGCGCGAGCATGCGCTGTGGTCCGAAGGGCAGGTCTGGTGCAGCCCGGAGCGGCACGGCCAGATCACCGGGATCATGAAGACGCAGATCGATCACCTGCCGCTCGCCTATCAGGGCCTCAGGCCGACGCAGGGGCGCACGCTTGCCGTCATGCAGGTCAGCGCCGGATCGCAATCGTTCAACAGCGTCAACAGCTTGCGCATTCTTGGCCGGTGGATGCGGATGTTCGTCATCCCCAACCAGTCGAGCGTGGCGAAGGCCTATATGGAATTCGACGCGGAGGGGCGGATGAAGCCTTCCGCTTACTACGAGCGCATCGTCGATGTGATGGAGGAGCTTGTCCGCTTCACCGTGCTGCTGCGCCCGCATGCCGAGCGGCTGGTGGACCGCTATTCGGAGCGTGTCGAAGCGGGGCGGCCTACAACCCTGCCTTGATCATCCAGTCGTGGAACAGCCGCACGGGGCGTGATTGCAACGCGCGAGGGCGGCAGACGAACCAGTAGGAATAGGGGCTGTCGACCTCGATGTCATAGAGCCGGGCCACGCGCGGATCATGGCTGCGCTTGTAGTGGTCATCGTGCATGATCGCGATGCCAAGGCCCTGCGCGGCAGCTTCGAGGATCAGCTGGCCGGAATCGAAATGATCGATCGCGGCAGGTTGCAGCGCTTCCAGATGAAGCGTGCGCTTCCATGCCTCAAAGCTCATCGGCAGGTCGTTGTGGACGAGGAAGGTCTGCTTGCCCAGCTTTGCAAGATCGGGCCGCGTGCCCAGTTCAGCCACGATCTCGGGCGTGGCAATGGCATAGACGCGGTTGTGATCGAGCCGCACCGAATGGAGCGAGCCGTCCGGCCCTTCGGACAGGATGATCGCAGCGTCGATGGTGTCGCCCAGCTTGGTTTCGGCAGCCGCCGAACTGTCGATATCGATGTGGAGCTGCGGGTGGAGCTTGCGCAGTTCGCCCAGTCGCGGAAACAGGCGCTGGCTGCCGAACAGCGGCAATACGCCGAGGCGGAGGCGCAGCACCTGCCCAGTATCGATCAGACGATCGATCCGGTCCGCCATTTCGTCGATCAGCGGCGCGACCGCATCATAGAGCTGCTGGCCTTCCTCGGTCAGCTTCAGAAGCTGGTGCTTGCGTTCGAACACCGGCTTGCCGATGAACTCCTCAAGCGCGCCGAGCCGGCGCGAGAGCGCGGAGGGGCTGAGCGCGAGCTCCGCCGCAGCCGTCTTGGCCGAGCCCGCACGCACGACGCGGATGAACGCTTCGAGTGAGCGCAACGGAGGCAGGCGGCGGATCATCGAAAAGCTCAGTCGTCCTCAGGTGTTACCGGCAGGGGCGCATGGAGCCGCAGCCGGGTGAGCCTGCGCTCGTCCCCTGCCGTCACCTCGATCCGCCACCCGCTGTCATGTTCCAGCACACGGCCGACCGGGGGGACTTCCCCCGCCAGCACGACCGCGAGCCCGCCCAGAGTATCCACGTCCTCGTCCACCAGCGCAAGCCGGGGATCGATCCGCTCGCCCACATCGTCAAGCTCGGCACGCGCGTCCGCGTCCCAGGTCAGTTCGTCGATCTGGCAGAGCAGTTCCTTCGGCGCATCGTCGTGCTCGTCCTCGATCTCGCCGACGATCTCCTCGACAAGGTCCTCGATGGTGATGATCCCGTCGGTGCCCGAATATTCGTCGATCACGATGGCAAGGTGGGTGCGGCTGGAGCGCATGTCGGCCAGCACGTCGAGCGCGCCGCGTGCCTGGGGCACGAACAGCGGCTGGCGCATGAGCCCGGTCCAGTCCTTGGGCGCGGCCTTGCCCGAGAGCGCCATGCCCGCCACGATCGGAAACAGGTCCTTCACGTGAAGCATGCCGACCACTTCATCGAGCGATGTGCCATAGACCGGCAGGCGGCTGTGGCCGTGCTCGGCAAAGGCGCTCACGACCTCCTCGAAGGTCGCGGCGGCGGGGATCGCCACGATCTCGCCGCGCGGGATGGCAACATCGTCGGCGTCGTTCTCACTGAAATGGAGCAGGTTCTTGAGCATCTGGCGCTCGAGCGGCAGGAGATCGCCGTCTGCACCGTTGCTGCCACCGGAATCGCCTTCGTGCTCCTCGATCGCTTCCTCGATCTGCGCACGCAGCGATTGGTCGTGATCCGGTCCCCGGAAGAATGCCTTGAGCGCGCGCCACAACGCGCCGCTACTGTCTCCTTCGCCCGATCGGCTTTCGCCGCCGGACCCATTGCCCTCAGGCACGGCCCATCACTCCTTTGTCGCTAATGCGCCGCATATGGGTCGGCGAGGCCCATCAGCGCAAGCGCCTTTGTCTCCAGAGCCTCCATTTCCGCAGCGTCATCCTCGCCGGTCTCATGATCGTAGCCCGCCAGATGGAGCAGGCCGTGGACAATGAGGTGGGCTGCATGGGCCTCCACCGTGACGCCCTTGTCCGCCGCCTCACGCATGCAGACCCCGTGCGCCAGGATCAGATCGCCCAGCATCCCTGGCGCACCCGGCGCCGCGGCTGCCGCCAGCACCTCCTCGCGCGACAGCATGGGGAACGACAGCACGTTGGTCGGCTTGTCCTTGGCCCGCCACTGCTTGTTGAGCGCGTGGACTTCCTCGTCATCGGCCATGACGAGGCTGACGAGAAGATGCTCGTGCGCGAGTTCCGGAGCAACAGCACCGGCGGCTTCCGCCGCGCGCGCGGCAAGGTCTTCCCAGTCGGTGGAACTTGGCCAGACGGGGTCGATATCGAGTTCGAGGGTGGGGGCAGCCATCGCAGTCAAGGGATGAGGGTCATCACGAGGCCGGACAGATCTTGCTCTCGAAGGGACGTCCCGCGCGCTGGGCCTTCTTCGCGTCGGACGCCTCGACCTCGCGGAACACGAACTCGAACAACGCAACCGTGTTTTCGGCCGGGAGCGGGTCGAGGATCGTGAGGACCCTGTCCACCTTGCCGCAAACTTCAGGGGTCAGATCCTTGCCCATCGCCTTGAACAGGCCGACCTTGAGGAACACGCGAAGCTCTGCGGCCGACATGCCGGAGAGCTCCCCCTTGGTATCGAACCTTTCCACGATCGCGGGCACTGCGCTTTCGTCCCCCGGCAAGGCCTCATAGCGCTTCAGGAGGTCGGGACCCTTGGTGGCAAGGTAGGAACTGTTGCCAAGAACGGGCACGCACTTGGTCGAGACGCCGTTGATCAGGATTGGCATGGCGAACCGCGCCGCGACGCGCATTTCCGCACCGGTGATGCATTTCACCGGCGCCGCGAGCACGGGCTGGATTGTCATGGCCGCCAAGGCCAAGGTTGCTGCAAGCTTCTTCATCATGCCGGTTTTCCCCCTCGCCAGGCAGCGCTCAATCGCGGCCTTCGTAAGCCTCGACGATCCGGCCGACAATGGGATGGCGGACCACATCGGCAATATTGAAGCGCACCATGCCGATGCCGTCTACGCCGTCGAGCCGGCCCACCGCATCGTTCAGCCCGCTCGCCGCCGAGCCGCCGGGCAGGTCGGTCTGCTTGGGATCGCCGCAGATCACCATGCGGCTGTTCTGGCCGAAGCGGGTGAGGAACATCTTCATCTGCATGGGCGTGGTGTTCTGCGCTTCGTCGAGAATGACGAAGGCGTCGGCCAGCGTGCGCCCGCGCATGAAGGCGATCGGCGCGATCTCGATCTCGCCCGAAGCGAGGCGCCGCTCGACCTGTTCGGGCGGCATGCAATCGTAGAGCGCATCGTAAAGCGGGCGGAGATAGGGATCGGCCTTCTCCGTCGTGTCGCCGGGCAGGAAGCCGAGCCGCTCGCCTGCCTCTACCGCTGGGCGCGAGAGGATCAGGCGCTGCACGCTGCCGCTGATGAGCTGCGCGACCGCTTGTGCCACGGCGAGGTAGGTCTTGCCGGTGCCCGCCGGCCCGAGCGCGAAGATCACGTCATCGCGCACCAGCGCGCGCATGTATTCGATCTGGGTGGCCGAGCGCGGAACGATGGTCTTCTTGCGCGTGCGGATCATGATCGGCGGCGCGCCATCGGGGGCGCCGGAGATGATCCCTTCGAGCGTCGGTTCGTTCGACATCATGATCAGCGAATCGACCGCGCCCGCATCCACCTCATGCCCCGAAAGCAGGCGCTGATGCATGCCTTTGAGGACATCGCGGGCGCGCGCGACCGCATCGTCTGGCCCCTCGATCACTGCCTTGTTGCCCCGTGCGGAGATATAGACCCCCATGCGGTTCTCGATCTGCACGAGATTCTGGTCGAACTGGCCGAACAGCGCACCGAGCACTGTCTGCTCCTCGAACGCGATCTCGATCCTGGCGCGTCGCTGGCTTTCGCTTCGTGCGGCTTCACCGCGCTGTGGATCATTGCGTAAGGCACCCTGCCAGTCGCTGCGGGCAGCCTCTTCATGCGAACGGGAGAACTTGCGGGCCATGCGCTCCTTTCAGGTTTGCTGATGCGAGATTAGGCACCGATGCGACAGGCGCAAGACACGCCGGGCCGAAATCGCATCATTTGCACCGCCTTGTGGCGGGCGGGTCCCTTCTTGCGACAAACTGCGACCAAAATGTCGCTCCCCTTAAGCCGCTGTTCCCGGCTGGTTCAGCCCGAGAAAGGCATTCTTCAGCTGTGGTCGCAGACAAGCGATCCCGTCTGAAGGAGAATCCGATGCGCAAGTTTCTGCTGGCAGCCGCGTTCCTCGCGCTGACCCCCGCTGTGGCTCCTGCCATGGCCCAGGCCCATGCCGGTCCCGTGGCTGCTGATGCCCGCGCCCACGCCATCCACCGCGAAGTCGTTCGCGATCGCCATGAAGTGCGTGAAGAACGCCGCGAGCTGCGCCACGACCGCCATGAACTGCGCCGCGATCAGCGCCAGCTCCACCGCGCGCGTGTCGCCCGCGCCCGGGCCTGGCATCGCCACCACCACTACCACGGCTAAGCGGTGACGCGTGCGCTGCCGTTTACGCGGCGGCGCGCTCCACCAGCTGGCCGGCCAGCGAATTGGGCCCGGCCTCGACGAGATCGACGTCCACGAGATCGCCCAGCGCTGCATCCCCGGTGAAGTGCACCGATTGCAGCCAGGGCGATTTGCCCAGCCACTGCCCGGTGTGGCGGCCCTTGCGTTCGACCAGCACCGAGCAGCGCTTGCCGACGCTCGCCGTGTTGAACGCAAGGCTGTCACGCTGGAGCGCGGCTTGCAGGCGCTGAAGGCGCTCGTCCATCACTTCGGGCGCGATCTGGCCGTCCATCGTGGCGGCGGGGGTGCCGGGGCGGGCGGAGAACTTGAAACTGAACGCCTGCGCATAGCGGGCGTCGGCGATGATCTGCAGCGTTTCGGCAAATTCCGCTTCGGTCTCGCCCGGGAAGCCGACGATGAAATCGCCCGAAAGCGCGATGTCCGGCCGCGCGGCACGCACGCGCTCCAGAATGCGCAAATAGCTCTCCGCAGTGTGGCTGCGGTTCATCGCCTTCAGCACGCGGTCGCTGCCTGATTGCACGGGCAGGTGGAGGAACGGCATCAGCTTTGGATTGCTGCCATGCGCCTCGATCAGCGCATCGTCCATGTCCGCCGGGTGGCTGGTGGTGTAGCGGATGCGGCCAAGGTCCTCGATCCGCCCCAGTTCCTCGGCAAGCCCCGCAAGACCGACACGGCGGCCCCTGTCGTCCTCGCCCGTCCAGGCATTCACGTTCTGTCCCAGCAGCGTGATCTCACGTGCGCCGCCTTCAACCAGTGCGCGGGCCTCGCTGACGAGATCGGCATAGGGGCGCGAGAGCTCCGCACCGCGCGTATAGGGCACCACGCAGTATGTGCAGAACTTGTCGCAGCCTTCCTGCACGGTGAGGAAGGCGCTGGCGCCGACCTTGCGGCGCTTGGGCAGTGCGGCGAACTTGGCCTCGGCGGGCATGTCGGTCTCGGTCGCGCGGCCACCGGCGGCAGCTTCGGCGACCATTGCGGGCAGGCGGTGATAGGCCTGCGGGCCGACGACGACACGCACCGACGGCGCGCGCGTCATGATTTCCTCGCCCTCCGCCTGCGCGACGCAGCCCGCGACCGCGATCAGCGGCACCGCGCCAGCCTCGCGGCCATCCTTCACGATCCGGCCGATATCGGAATAGACCTTCTCGGTCGCCTTCTCGCGGATGTGGCAGGTGTTGAGCACGACGAGATCCGCAGCCTCGCGCTCGTCTGCCGCCGTCATGCCTTCGGCGGTGAGCAACTCAGCCATGCGCTCGCCGTCGTAGACGTTCATCTGGCAGCCGAAGCTTTTCACATGGAAGGTGCGGGGGGGCTGATTGGCAGACATCTGGCGGCGCTTACGCGATTCTGCCGCTTGGTAGAAGGGGGCGCGCAGGGTCAGGCGCCCGGATCGACGAGCACCGCGCGCACTAGCCGCTCGATCCTTCTGACCATGACTTTGGGATCGCTCGCACGGTTCGCAATGCCGTTCGCGGCAGAAAACAGCAGCTGCGCAGTCTCGGCCGCCCATTCGCGTCCATGCCCGGCGCGCACGAGCGCTTCGGTCAGCCCGGTCAGGATCGCCGTGTCGAGCGCAGCAAAGCGCTGCGCGACATGGGCCGCCTTGGCCTGAAACAGCTCGCCGGCAAAGGTCGAGCGCTGCACACGTGCCTGCACGATGGCATGCTTTGCGACGAGGGCGGTGGCGAGCGGGGAGGGGAAGGGCGTATCTGCGGCCAGCGCAGCTTCGACCGCGCTTTCCATCGTGTCTGCGATCCGCTCGGCCACAGCCGCGAAGACCGCCTCCTTGTCACGGAAATAGCCGTAAAGCGTAACTTTCGACATGCCGGCCGCTTCAGCGATTGCTTCGATCGACGTGGCGCGAAAACCCTGGGCCACGAACAGCGTTTCCGCTGCATCAAGCAGACGCTCGCGACGCGCGGCGCGAATGGGGCTGAGCTCGGCTTGTATATCTGAACGATAATACATAAAAGCGTTCATATCGTAAGATTCGTACTCCTGCAAACAGGATTGTTGCCCGATGGTCCGGATACTCCTGCGCGTCGCTGCCGTGATCGGCCTGGTCCTCGCGGTCTTCGTGCTGTGGTTCTATGCGACCTACGGCGGCACCGGGCAGCCATTCCCGCGCATCGGCGATCCCAAACCGCGCCTTCAGGCCGAACTGATCGCCACTCTGCCCGAACCGCCGGGCAACCTTGCCGTCTCCGCTAGCGGCCGCGTGTTCTTCACTTATCACGCCGAGGGGCACCCCGCGATCAAGGTGCTTGAACTGGTGAACGGCAAGCCTGTTCCCTATCCAAACCTTGAAATGCAGCGCGGCGACCGGGACCGACCGTCCTACGGCGCGGTGTTCAATATCCGCATCGACAATCGTGACCGGCTGTGGAGCATCGACCACGGCGAGCATGGCGTGTTCGGCGCGCGGCTGGTCGCAGTTGATCTCAAAACCAACACGCCGATCAAGCAGATCTGGTTGCCGCGTTCGGTGGCGGGTATCGGGTCTTATGTGCAGGACATGCAGATCGATGCCGCGGGCCGGATGATCTACCTCGCCGATATCGGCGTGTTCAGCGGCCATCCGGGGCTGATCGTGGTCGATAGCGAGACGGGCAAGGCACGGCGCCTGCTCGACAACCATCCGGCGATCATGCCCGGGCCTTATGCGGTGCGTGCGCAGGGGCGGCTGATGCAGCCGCTGGGCAACAGCCTGTTCTGGTTCCACCCGGCGTTCGATCCCATCGCGCTCGATCGGCAGGGGACCTGGCTCTATATCGGACCGATGGCGGGCAAGATGCTCTCGCGCGTGCGGGTGGCGGACCTCAACAACGCAAGCCTGTCGCCGGCCGAACTGGCCGCCCGTGTCGAGCCATATGCCGAGCGTCCGCAGGCCGATGGCCTGACGATCGACAACGAGGGGAACATCTACCTGACAGGTATCGAGGACGGGATCGTGTGGAAACTGGGTCCCGACCGCAAGCTGACCGCGCTGGCTGGCCATCCCAAGATGCGCTGGCCCGATGGCCTCAGCTTCGGGCCGAACAACATGATCTACGTGGCAGACAGCGACATCCCCGATGTGATGATGCAATCGAAGGCCCATATGCGCGAAAAGGCACCCTACTACCTCTTCCGCTTCCCGGCGGACGGTACAGCACTTGCCGGGCAATAAGCAGTGCAAGATACCAAGACAAAAGCACTTTTATCATGTTGTGCGCAACTGCAGCAACCGGAGCGGATGCGAATTGCAGCCTTGATGCAAGATCGCTCTTGTAATCCAAATTAAATCAGTAGAGATTTAACGGACCCCTCAAGGAGGTCCGCCATGCGCTCTTGCGTTGTTGTTAGCAGGGTTTCCACTTTCATCATGGGGGGCAGCCTGCTTGCCCTCGCCGCCTGCAGTGAAAAGGCGCCGGAGGCGTCCGGTACAAGCTACAGCAAGCCCAAAGAAGCCGCCGCTGCCGTCGATATCGCAGAGGAAGCGCCGCCTCCTGCCATGGCCCGCGCGGTCACCAGGAAGTCCGAATGGACCATTGGCGGGCTTGTCAGCGGCAAGACCGAGACGACCATGCTCGATCCCGTGGCGCCGCCGCCGGTGGTCATCGAACCGCCCGCGATGCCGACCAATCCGGTCCAGCCGCAATCGGGTCTGCTGACGTCGGGCGATGTCGATGATCTGCTCAATCCCGGACAATATGCCGCCTATGCCGGGCGCTTCCTCCAGGCGAGCGGCCAGTCGCTGCCGTTCTACGATACGCGCAGCCGAGTGGTGATCCGCGTGGTCGATGCACGCGGGCGGCCGGTGCCGTTTGCACAGACCGATGTCGGCCGCTCCGGCGCGCCGCTCCACCTCGTGACCGCCGCCGACGGGACCGCCTCGTTCTATCCGCGGGCCGACCGTATCCCCCAGAAGACCACCGTGGCCGTGACCGGGGCGGCCGGCTCTGCGCGCAAGTCCGTCGCGCTTTCCGCAGGCCGGCTGGTCGAGATTGCGCTTCCCGGCCTGGCCGCTGCGCCGCGCGCCATGGACCTTGCGCTAGTGATCGACACCACCGGCAGCATGGGCGACGAGATGGAGTACATCCAGGCCGAGCTCGATACGATCGTCGCGCGGCTCAAGCGCAATGCCGGCCAGATCGACTTGCGCATCGGCGTGGTGCTCTACCGCGATGAGGGTGATGACTATGTCGTCCAGTCGACACCGCTGACCGGGAACATAGGTTCGATCCGCACGCTGCTGGCCCGTCAGGATGCCGATGGCGGCGGCGATACGCCTGAGGCGATGGACCGGGCGGTGGCGGAGGCTGGCCGCCTGCAATGGCGCCCGGATGCGGCCAAGGCCGTGCTGCTCGTGACCGATGCGCCGCCGCATGCGGATGCGATCGGCGCCACGCTCGACGCGACGCAGCAGCTGCGCAGCCGCGGCGTGCAGATCGTTCCCGTTGCGGCGAGCGGGGTGGAAGACAGTGCCCAATATGTCCTGCGCTCGATGGCCGCGTTGACGCAGGGGCGGTACATCTTCCTGACCGATGACAGCGGCGTTGGTGATAGCCATGCCGAGCCGGATGTCGCGTGCTATCTGGTTACCCGGCTCGATACGATGGTGGCGCGCGTGCTGGCCGGCATTGCCACGGGGAAGCGCGTCGAGCCGCGTCAGGGCGATGTCATCCGCGCGGTCGGTGGTTATGATCGCGGACGCTGCAGCATCGCGCAGCAACGCGGGCAGGATCAGCGGCGGCAGCAGGGCTGACCGCCGATCTGCACGGGATCAGTTGCGGGTAATGCAGTAAACCGATGCCGGTGGCACGTTTCGCCACACGCGCGCGGTGCGGTGCGCGGAGAGGCCCAGCCGGGCCATGATCTCTTCGCGCACCGGGCACTTCGGGCCATAGGTGAACTGGTAAAGCGCGGCATCCGGCGTGCAGAAGCCGAACGCGGTGGCGACGATGCTCTCCACCTCGCGGCTGGGAAAGTTGAGCAGCGGCAGGCCGCTCACCACGGCGGCCGGGCTGCGGCCCTGAAGCATGTCTTCGGTTACGCTGGCCGCCTTGTGGGCCAGCACGAGCGCCTGCGGAAAGGCCGTGCGCAGCCGTGCGGCGAGCAGATGGTCAGCCTCGACCAGGATCAGATTGCTCTCGGGAACACCGCGCGCGATGAGGGCGCGCGTGAACACGCCGGTGCCGGGGCCGAGTTCGAGCACGGGACCGGCCGCCGGATCGATTTCGGCAGTGATGGCCGCTGCCAGCGCAGGACCACTGACGAAGCCGCCGAACCGCCGCGGATTGGCAACAAGGCGGCGCAGGCCAAGCAAAGCCTCGGGCGGGCCATTGGCCTCTCTGGCCGGGGTGCTGCGATGGCGGGCTTTCTGGAGATTGATCTTGCGGCGCACCGCGCTGGCCAGCTTGTGCACCACCTGGCGCGGACGGCGCGCCATGCCGGGCTTGAGCTTCAGCTTCACGCCGCGCTCTTGGCCGCTTCGTAGCGTACGGGCGCGACATCGAAAGCGAAGGGCCGCAGCGGTTCACCCAATGCGGCTTCCAGCGCGGGTTCGATGCGGCGGCGCGCTTCGGCGGCGATCGCCTTGCGTCCGGCCAGCCCCTGCGGATCGAATGGTTCGAGGAAGTGAACCTCGAGCCGGAACGAACCACGACGTGAGAGAATGCGCTTGCCGTTGGAAACACCGTCTTCCGTGCCGATCCAACCGATCCATTCGGCGACGCGGCCATAATCGAGCACCACCGGCTGCACCATCACGCCCGGCGGCGGCGGCTCCAGCACGCGCAGCATCGAGGTCTTGAAGGGGAGCAGCGATTTGCCATCGGTGCAGGTGCCTTCAGGGAACACGGTGATCGACCAGTTGTCGGCCAGCGCTTCCTTGAGGCGGTTGATCTGGTCTGCCACGCCCATCCGGTCCTCACGGCTCACGAACACGGTGCGGTTGATCCGCGCGAGCCAGCCGACGATCGGCGCTTGCGACAATTCGGCCTTGGCAACGAAGGCCGTGCCGCTGGCCCCGCCAAGCGCAAGGATATCCACCCACGAAAGATGGTTCGAGATATAAAACACATCGCGCTTCAGCGGCACGCCGTGGACCCGCACACGCGCGCCGATGATGCGCGCCGCCAGAAACAGGAACAGCTTGGGAAACGGCGAGCCATAATGCACGACGCGGTAGAGGTAGTGCAGCGGCACGCAGAGCAGCATGGCCAGCACCAGCGCCACACCGCGCAGCACGATCCGCATCCAGCCCATCCAGGTGATGGCTGCGCCGCGTTCCGGGCCGACCTGGCGGCGGGCCTTACGCCTCGCGATCAGACTTGACACCATATAGCTCCATGCGGTGGTCGACGAGGCGGTAGCCAAGCCGTTCGGCAATCTGGCGCTGCAGCGCCTCAAGCTCCGGATCGACGAATTCGATGACCTTTCCGGTCTCGACATCGATCAGATGGTCGTGGTGCGCCTCGGGCGTCGCCTCATATCGGGCGCGGCCATCGCCGAAATCGTGGCGATCAAGGATCCCCGCCTCCTCGAAGAGGCGGACGGTGCGGTAGACCGTGGCGATGGAAATGCGCGGATCGCGCGCCGATGCGCGCTCATGCAGCTTCTCGACATCGGGATGGTCGTCGCTCTCCGACAGCACCTGCGCGATCACGCGGCGTTGTTCGGTGATCCTGAGACCCCGTTCCGCGCAAAGCGCTTCGATGTCGATTGCCTGGTGCAAGCTTGCGGCCCATCCGGTTAGATTGCGTGCAGCATAGTTTGCTGCGCCAATTCTTCAACCGGCGCGCTGTCGATTTGCGGGCAGTATCAGGCCCGGATCGGGGAAAAGTGAACACGGCGAGGCCACGCGCAAAAGAATGGAGGCCTCGCCGGTTCCGGGCCGGCCTTGGCCGGCTTCAGGCAGCTTAGCCGGCAGCCTTGGCGCTGCGGCCACGCTTGGGCGCAGGCTTGCGGCCGAGGCCGATCTTCTTGGCCAGTTCGCGGCGCTTTTCAGCATAGGCCGGAGCGACCATCGGGTAGTCTGCCGGCAGGTTCCAGCGGGCGCGATATTGATCCGGGGTCATGTTGTAGCGCGTCATCAGATGGCGCTTGAGCATCTTGAGCTTCTTGCCGTCTTCAAGGCAGACAATGTGATCGTTCTTCACCGAAGCGCGGATCGAAACCGCGGGTTCAGGAGCCGGTTCTGCTGCCGGTTGCGTGGGATTGAGGCCAGCCAGCGCGGCATAGACATTGCTGATCAGCATCGGCAGGTCGTTAACAGCGACGCTGTTGTTGCTGACGTGGGCTGAGACGATGTCTGATGTGAGCGTGATCAGCGTTTCCCGCATATCGTTTTCGATTTCACTCATTGTACCCGTACCTTTTGCGGTTGTTATCTTCTTTTTGCCCAGTCAAGGCTCAGTGAGTCCAGAGTAGACTGGACCGCATATACGCCTGCGCAACAGAGTTACAACCATTGCGGGCCAATCAGGTCATTTTTCCGCCAGAATTCTCCCAAGCACAGGTCGATACAGGTAAATATGCCTAATTGTCCGCAATATACAGTTCCTGACTGAGTGCATCCAGTCGCTCGCCGCTGGCTGTGCGGTAGTATCCGGCTCTTATGCCGACAGTCCGGAAGCCAAAGCCCGTGTATAGCTTGCCGGCGGGATTGTTCCGCCGCATTTCGAGAAATAGCCGCCGGATGCCCCGCAAACGCGCCCGTGCGATGACTTGGGTCAGCAGTGAAGCCCCCAGACCTTTGCCGCGATACTGGGGAAGTACGGCGAAGAGCAGCAGTTCTTCCTCGTCGAAGATCGACCGGGTAAGGGCAAACCCTGCCACGGGTTCTGCGAGGTTCGGATCGAATGATCCCTCTGCGCCAATCAGGCAGTAACCGGTTCCGGTAAGCAGGAGCGAGTCCGAAACCTGACGGCGGTTCCATGCTTCTCCGTACTCGGGCGCGAAGGCGCCGGTCATGACTTCCATGATCCGGTCGATATCATCGACGCTGCCGGGCGCGTTGTAGTTCATGGCAAAGCTGCCTTCACGCGGTCGCCATCACGCAACCGGAAGCCGCGCATCGGGTGCGCGGCCATAGCGGGGCGTGGGATCGGGGCGCAGGGCATCGCGGCCGAGCAGCGCAAATGCGCGCGCATCGGGCCAGAGCGGATAGGCGGCAGGCGTGCCGCCGCGCCGCGCGGCCAGCGCCTCGGCCTGGCTGCCGACCACGACCAGCGCCTGCGAGCGCTCCGTCGCCGCATCCGGTAGCAATGATGCCGGTTCGGCCAGCGCGGTGCCGTCTGCCGCGAAGGGCTGGAAGAACCACTCGCCGTGTCCGCCGCTCATCACCACGTCGATGGCGTTCCCGCCATGTGCGGCGCGGGCCATCGCACCGACGAGCGCGAGGCAGGCATAGCCTTCGAGCGGTACGCCCCACGCCAGCGCCAGCGCGCGCGCGGCGGCAAGGCCCACGCGAATGCCGGTGAAACTGCCAGGGCCGGCGTTGACGGCGATGCGGTCGGCTCGGCCCTTGCCGGGCAAAGCGGCGATCATCGGCACAAGCTGTTCGGCATGGCCACGCCCGAGCATGGCATGGGTGCCCGCCACCAGTTCTCCATCGTCGAACAAGGCCACCGAACAGGCTTCGGTGGCGCTGTCGATCACCAGCCGGCGCAAGTGCGTGCCGCCTCAGGCCAGCGTGTTGAAGGTGGCGAAATCAGGCCGGGGGCTGCGCGCGAAGATCGTGGCCGGATCGCCGTAGCCCAGCGTTGAAATGAAGTTGGACTTCACGCGCGTGCCGGCAAAGAACGCCGCATCCACCGCCGCATTGTTGAAGCCCGACATCGGCCCTGTATCAAGACCCACCATGCGTGCGGCGATGATGAAGTAGGCGCCCTGCAGCGTCGAGTTGCGCATGGCGGAAACCTCGCGCAGCGCTTCGTTGCCCTCGAACCAGCTCTTTGCATCGGCATGGGGGAACAGCCAGGGCAGCTGCTCGTGGAAATCGATGTCCATGCCGATGATCACGCTGACGGGTGCCTTGCGGATCTTGTCAGGGTTCGTGCCCCCGGCGCAGGCGGCGAGCTTTTCCTTCGCCTCATCGCTCACGCACCAGACGAGCCGCGCGGGCATCTGGTTGGCCGAGGTCGGCCCCATCTTCATCAGGTCCCAGATCGCGTGAAGCTGCTCCTCGCTCACCGGCTTGTCGAGATAGCCGTTGTAGGTGCGGGCGGTGCGGAACACCTGATCAAGCGCGGTGTCATCAAGCGGCAGGGACATCGGGGCAAACCTTCGGGGGATCGGGCCTTCGGGGGATCGGGATCAGGCGGCGCGCACTTCGCTGACTTCGGGCACGTAGTGCTTGAGCAGCGATTCAATTCCGTGCTTGAGCGTGGCGGTGGACGAGGGGCAGCCCGAGCAGGCGCCCTGCATCTTGAGGTAGACCACGCCTTCGCGGAAGCCGCGATAGATGATGTCGCCGCCATCGTTCGCCACGGCCGGGCGCACGCGGGTTTCGATCAGGTCCTTGATCTGCTCGACGATCTCGGCATCGGCCGGATCATCGCCGTAGTGCGTGTCATCCTCCGCCTCGCCGGGAACCACGAAGTCCGCGCCGGCCGAGGTGAACAGCGGCGCCTGCGCCACGAAATGATCGAGCAGCAGGGCGAGCACCTGCGGCTTGAGCGGTGCCCATTCGGAGCCCGGCGCGATCGTCACCGCGATGAAATCGCGCCCGTAAAGTACGCCCGTCACATCGCCCATCGAGAAGAGCGCTTCCGCCAGCGGAGATGCCGCTGCCGCCTCGGGCGAGGTGAACTCGCGCGTGCCGGTGGCCATGACGATCTCGCCCGGAAGAAACTTCAGCGTGGCGGGGTTCGGGGTGGTTTCGGTTTCAATGAACATGTCTCAGCATGTAGGCCGCCATCGATGGGGGTCAAGGGGCGAATGCGCCCGAAAATCAGGCCCCGAACATCAGGCCTTGGCCTCACCCATCAGTGTGCGGGGCGGTGTTCTGCGCTGGCAGGTGCAGGCAGGCTGGTTTAAGGGGCCGCGCATGAGCACCACGCACTGCGGCCTTCGCCGAATCGCCCTTACCCTTTCACTTATCGCCTGCGCCGCGATGCCGGCCTCGGCTCTGGCGCAGGCCGCCAAGCCCGCACCCGCGCCGGCTGCCGTGGCCGAGATCCTGCCGGTGCCGCTGAACCCGGTCGTCCCCGCAGCGCAGCGCGTGTGCAGCGCGAAGACCGCCTCGGGCCTCGGCACCCGCATGCTGCGCGATGCGGCTGGCGCAAAGCCCGGTGCGTCCGACTATGTGCTCGTCAACTACATCGGTTACCTTGCCGCCGATGGCACCGTGTTCGATCAGAACGTCAGCCAGGCCTTCCCCGCCGGCGGCGTGATCAAGGGCTTTTCCGAAGGCCTCCAGCTGATGAACAAGGGCAGCGTCTGGCGCTTCTGCATCCCGGCGGCGCTGGGTTATGGCGAAAAGGCTGCCGGGCCGATCCCGGCGAATGCCGATCTCGTCTTCCAGGTGGAGCTGGTCGATTTCAAGACCGAAGCCGAAATCGCGGCGATGCGTGCCGAAGCGCAGAAGCAGGCGGCCCAGCCGTCGCAGGGCGCGGATGCGGATGCACCGGCCCCGGCACCGGCTCCGGCAAAGCCGAAGAAGTGATCTGAACGCGGCAGGGGGTGAGGGACCAATTCACTGGTCCTTCATTTCTTGCCGCCCTATACAGCGGATATGGCTTTTCTGTCCCGGTTCGCCCCGCGTACGCCCCGCGCTCTCGCTCCCGTACTTTCCGCCGTTCTTGTCGGCCTGCTTGGAGCACCCTCACCGGTCCTTGCCAAAGCACCGGCCAAGCCGGCGGTAGTGGCCCCCAAGACGGCAAGCGGTTCGGGCCCCTGGCTCTATCGCGGCAGCGATGTGCCGCAGGACAAGGCGTGGATCTTCGGTGTCCTGCCCAATGGCCTGCGCTATGCCGTGCGCCGCAACGGCGTGCCGCCAGGCCAGGTTTCGGTGCGCATGCTGATCGATGCGGGCTCGCTTTATGAAACCGATCCGCAGCGCGGCTATGCGCACCTGATCGAGCACCTGACCTTCCGCGATTCGAAATACCTCAAGGCGGGTGAGGCGATCCCCGCCTGGCAGCGGCTCGGCGCTACTTTCGGCAGCGATACCAATGCCGAGACGAGCCCGACGCAGACCGTCTACAAGCTCGACATTCCCGACGTTTCACCCGCCAAGCTCGACGAGACCTTCCGCCTGCTTTCCGGCATGATCACCGCGCCGATCTTCACCGATGTGGGCGTGAAGACCGAAGTGCCGATCGTGCTTGCCGAAATGCGCGAGCGCTCGGGCCCGCAGACGCGCATCCTCGATGGTACGCGCGCCATTTTCTTCGCAGGCCAGCCGCTCGGCAGCCGTTCGCCCATCGGGACCGAGGAAACGCTGAACGCGGCAACCCCGGCCAAGGTCAAGGCGTTCCACGATGCATGGTACCGTCCTGACAATGCGGTCATCGTTGTCGCCGGCGATGCCGATCCGGAGGCGCTGATCGCCCGCATCAAGCAGTGGTTCGGCACCTGGAAGGGCGCGAGCTTTGCCAAGGGCAAGCGCCCGCCGCTCCCTGATTTCGGTGCGCCAAAGCCGCCCGTCGGCGGTGATCCCGCAAATCCGGTGGGCGATGCCAAAGTCATGGTTGAGCCCGATCTGCCGCGCGTTTTCAATTATGCCGTGCTGCGGCCGTGGCACAAAGTGCAGGATACGATCGTCTACAATCAGGGCCTGATGATCGACCGGCTGGGCATCGCGATCATCAATCGCCGGCTCGAAGGCCGGGCGCGCGCTGGGGGCAGCTTCCTCGCCGCCTCGGTCGAGCAGCAGCGCATCAGCCGCTCCGCCGACGCCACGCTGGTGACGGTGACCCCGCTGACCGACGACTGGAAGGCTGCGGTCAAAGATGTCCGCGCAGTTATCGCCGATGCGCTGGCAACGCCGCCGACCGAAGAGGAAATCGCCCGCGAGGTGGCCGAGTTCGACGTGGCCTTCAAGGTGCCGGTCGAAACGCAGGAGACGCTCGCCGGATCGAAGCTGGCGGACGACATCACCGATGCGGTCGACATTCGCGAGACGGTGGCCAATCCCGATACGGTCTACAGCATCTTCCGCTCGTCGATCCCGCTGTTTACCCCGGCAGCAGTGCTCGATCACACCCGCGCGCTGTTCAAGGGAACCGTGATCCGCCCCGTGCTGATCACTCCCAAGGCGACCGATGGCACCGAAGCGGACTTGCGCGCCGCGCTGCAGGCGCCGGTAGCGCCGTCTTCGGGCAGCCGCCTTGCCGCCAGTTCCTTGAGCTTCAAGGACCTGCCGCCGATCGGCCAGCCCGGCAAGCTCGCGAACGCCGAAGGCACCGGCCTGCTCGGGATCGAGCGGATCGAGCTTTCGAACGGCGTGAAGGCGCTGCTCTGGTCGAACGAGGCCGAACCGGGCCGGGTGATCGTGCGTGTCCACTTCGGCGGCGGTTATGCGGTGATCGATCCCAAGGATGCGGTCTACGCCTCGCTGGGCGAAACAGCGCTGATGGACAGCGGCTTCGGCACTGTCGGGCGCGAAGATCTCGACCGGCTGGCGACGGGCCGCAAGCTCAGCCTCGATTTCGATATCGACGATACGACTTTCAAGTTCTCGGCCGATACGCGGCCAGCAGACCTGGCCGACCAGCTTTACCTCTTCGCGGCCAAGCTGGCGATGCCGCGCTGGGATGCCAATCCGGTGATCCGCGCGCAGGCCGCCGCGCGGCTGGCTTATGAATCGACCAATGCCTCAGCCTCCTCGGTGCTGGGGCGTGATGTGGGCTGGCTGCTCAAGGATGGCGATCCTCGCTATGCCGTGCCCAATCCGGCGGAAATTGCGCGGGCGAACCCAGAAGGTTTCCGCCGTGTCTGGTCGGCGCTCCTCAAGCAGGGGCCGATCGAGGTAGATATCTTCGGCGATTTCAACCGCGACGAGACCGTCGCCGCGCTCGAGCGCACGTTCGGTGCGCTGCCCGCGCGCGATCCGCTGCCCGCGACCGGTTTTGCCCCCAAGGTGCCCGAACCGGTCGGCGATCCGCTGACGCTCAACCACCATGGCGATGCCAACACGGCGGCGGCGCTCGTCGCCTGGCCCACCGGCGGCGGCAACGCTGGCGTCCACGAATCGCGCCAGCTCGAACTCCTCGCGCAGGTCTTCAACAACCGCCTGTTCGATGCGATGCGCGAGAAGATCGGCGCCAGCTATGCGCCGCAGGTATCCTCCAACTGGCCGCTGGATCTGCCCTCGGGCGGCTACCTCGCCGCGATGAGCCAGTTGCGCCCTGGCGATCTCCCGGCTTTCTTCGGTGCGACCGACAAGATCGCCGCCGATCTGGCCGCTGCACCCGCAACGCCGGATGAGATCGCACGCGTGACCGAGCCGATGAAGCAGCTCATCACCCGCGCGAGCACCGGCAACGGGTTCTACATGTACCAGCTCGAAGGCGGTGCGCTCGATCCGGACAAGTTCACGCAGATCCGCTCGATCCTCTCGGACTACAGCGCCATCACGCCGGAGCGACTGCAGACGCTGGCCAAGCGCTATCTGGTGCCGGGCAAGGCGTGGCGGCTCAGGGTCGTGCCGGGGAAATGACCCGGCGGATCGCCACGTGCCGGTGCGGCGGGCTGACCGCAACCTGCACGGGCGAACCGGTGCGCGTCTCGGTCTGCCACTGCCTCGAATGCCAGAAGCGCAGCGGCAGTGCGTTTGCAGTGCAGGCGCGCTGGCCGCTGGATCAGGTCGAGCTCAGCGGCCCGTTCCATGAATGGGTGCGCGTGGGGGAAAGCGGCAAGCCCGCAACCTTCCGCTTCTGCCCCACCTGCGGCGCGACTGTGGCGTTCGTTTCGGCCTCGATGCCCGATCTCACCGCCGTGCCCGTCGGCGCCTTTGCCGACCCGACATTCCCGCCGCCGCGCTTCTCGGTGTTCGAGACGCGGATGCACCCTTGGGTCACCGTCTCTGCCGAGGACATGGAGCATTGGGACTAGCGGACTTTGCCCCACTGCCGCCTTGAACCGCATGCGGGGCGCCGATAGGCTCAACGCCATGATCTACAGGGAGTATCTTCATGCGGCGTCTCGCCCTTCTTGCGGCCTTGGCCTTGTCGGCCAGCGCACATCCGGCGCTGGCGCAAGCCGTGGCTGAGCCGAGCGATCCCTATATCTGGCTCGAGGAGGTCAGTTCCCCGCGCGCCATGGCTTGGGTCGAGGCCGAGAACGCGCGCTCACTCGCCGTACTCAAGGCCGATCCGCACTTTGCCGGATTCTACGCCGATGCGCTCAAGATTGCCGAGGCGACCGACCGGATCGCGATGCCGCGCCTGATCGGCGGGCAGATCGCCAATCTCTGGCAGGATGCCGCCCACGTCCACGGCTTGTGGCGCATGACCACGCCGACTGAGTATGAGAAGCCGGAGCCCACCTGGCGGACGCTGCTCGATCTCGATGCGCTTTCCGCAGCGGAGAAGGCCAACTGGGTCTGGGCGGGCGCGGACTGCGAACCGACTTCCGAAAAGCGCTGCCTAGTTGCGCTTTCTGATGGCGGCGAGGATGCCAATACCCTGCGCGAGTTCGATCTCGCCACCCGCAGCTTCGTATCCGGCGGGTTCATGCTGCCCAAATCCAAGCAATGGGTCAGTTGGGAAACGCCGGACAGCCTGATCGCCGCGCGCGATTGGGGCGCTGGCACGATGACTGCCAGCGGCTATCCGTTCGTGGTCAAGCGCGTGGCTCGCGGTTCGGCGCTTGAGTCCGCCACCGAACTGTTTCGCGGCAAGCCGGACGATGTGTTCGTCATTCCGGCGAGCTTCACCGATGGCGCTGGCCATACCGAAGTGGTCATCACGCGCGGGATCACGTTCTTTGAGGCGGAATTTGTCCGCGTCACGGCGCAGGGCACCACGCCCATTGCGGTGCCGCGCAAGAGCACTGTCAAGGGCCTGCTGCAGGGCCGCCTGATCTTTCAGGTCAACGAGGATTGGACGCCGAAAGGCGGCCAGCCGATCACCGCCGGCGCGCTCGTCGCGGTCGATCCCGAAGGCAAGGCCGCGCCGGAACTGATCTTCGCGCCGGGCCCGCGCCAGTCAGTCGATGCCGACGAAGTTACGGTAACCCGCGACCACGTGCTGGCGGCAGTCTATGACAACGTGCGCGGGCGGGCGATGCGCTTCACCCGCAGCGCGGGCGGCTGGCAACAGAGCGTGCTGCCTTTGCCCGACAACGCGGCGGTGAGCATGGTTTCCAGCGACCACGCCTCCAACACCGCCTATGTCTCGGTGCAGAGCTACCTCCTGCCCACGGCGCTCTGGAAGGTCGATGTTGCCAGCGGCACCGCGGTCCAGATCAAGCAGACCCCGGCGCGTTTCGCAGCCGATGGGCTGGTGACCGAACAGTTCGAGGCGACTTCGAAGGACGGGACGAAGGTCCCCTATTTCATCACCCACCGCGCCGATATGCCGCTGACCGGCGCGACGCCCACGCTGATGACGGCCTACGGCGGCTTCCAGGTCTCCTACACACCCCATTACAGCGGAGTGACCGGCAAGCTCTGGCTTGAGCGCGGCGGTGCCTTCGTGGTGGCAAACATCCGTGGCGGCGGCGAGTTCGGCCCGGCGTGGCACGAGGCGGGGCTCAAGACCAAGCGTCAGGTGATCTACGACGATTTCGCCGCTGTTGCCGAAGACCTCACGGCGCGAAAGATCACCAGCGCGAAGAAGCTCGGCATCTACGGCGGCTCGAATGGCGGCCTGCTTATGGGCGTAGAACTCACCCAGCGGCCCGAGCTGTTCGGTGCGGTCAGCATCCAGATCCCGCTGCTCGACATGCTGCGCTATGAAAAGCTCTCCGCCGGGGCCTCGTGGGTCGGCGAATATGGCACCATGGCAAACCCTGACGAGAAGGCGTTCTGGCTGAAGACCTCGCCCTATTCGAACCTCAAGCGCGGCGCGCCCTACCCCGAGACGTTGATCTGGACGACGACCAAGGACGACCGCGTCGGCCCCGTGCAGGCGCGCAAGTTTGCCGCGCGGATGAAGGAGTATGGCCTGCCCTACCTCTACTACGAGACGACGGCAGGCGGGCATGGCGCCGGGGCCAATCTCAAGGAAAGCGCAATGACCACCGCGCTCGAGATGGTCTACTTCCAGCGCCGCCTGATGGACGCGAACTAGGGCGCCGCCGCCAAACCTTTGCATTTCCGCTACGGTACCGCTAAACGCGCGCGTCCTTGAGGAAAGCGAGTACCGTGGCAAGCAACTGGAATGCGAACAGCTGGCGAGGCGCAGAAGCAAAGCACCTGCCCACCTACCCCGATGCGGCGAAGCTCGCCGCGGTCGAGGAAACGCTGACCCGGTTTCCCCCGCTGGTCTTCGCGGGTGAGGCGCGCGCGCTGAAGGCTGATCTTGCGCAAGTCGCGGCCGGCAAGGGTTTTCTGCTCCAGGGCGGGGACTGCGCCGAAAGCTTTGCCGAGTTCCACCCGAACAACATCCGCGACACCTTCCGCGTGCTGCTGCAGATGGCGGTGGTGCTGACTTTCGCCGGCAAGCAGCCGGTCGTGAAGGTGGGCCGCATGGCCGGCCAGTTCGCCAAGCCGCGCTCCTCGCCGGTCGAAAGCATCGGCGGCGTCGAGCTGCCGAGCTATCTGGGCGACAACATCAACGGCATCGAGTTCACGCCCGAGAGCCGCATCCCCGATCCAGACCGCATGCTGCGCGCCTATTCGCAGGCTGCCGCCACCCTCAATCTGCTGCGTGCGTTCTCCACTGGCGGCTATGCCAATCTGCGGCAGGTCCACCAGTGGACGCTCGACCATATCGGCAAGAGCCCGTGGGCGTCCAAGTTCAGCGAAATGGCCGACAAGATTGGCGAAGCGCTCGATTTCATGGAGGCCTGCGGGGTCAACCCCAGCACCGTGCCGCAGCTGCAGGGCACCACGTTCTACACCAGCCACGAAGCGCTGCTGCTCCAGTATGAGCAGGCGATGACCCGGCAGGATTCGCTCACCGGCCAGTGGTATGACACCAGTGCGCACATGTTGTGGATCGGTGATCGCACACGCTTCGAAGGCTCGGCGCATGTCGAGTTCCTGCGCGGTGTGGGCAATCCCATCGGCATGAAGTGCGGGCCGAGCCTGACGCCGGACGCGCTGCTGCGCATGCTCGATACGCTGAACCCGGGCCGCGAGCCGGGCCGCATGACGCTCATCAGCCGCTTCGGGCATGACAAGGTCGAGGCCGGGCTCCCCGCGCTTGTCCGCGCCGTGGCGCGCGAAGGGCACCCGGTGGTGTGGTCGTGCGATCCGATGCATGGCAACGTGATCAAGGCGGACAACGGCTACAAGACACGTCCGTTCGACCGCATCCTCAGCGAAGTGAAGGGCTTCTTCGCCGTCCACCGCGCAGAGGGCACGCATGCCGGCGGTATCCACATCGAGATGACCGGGCAGGACGTCACCGAATGCACCGGCGGTGCGATCGCGATCACGCAGGAGGGGCTGGCGGATCGCTACCACACCCACTGCGATCCGCGCCTCAATGCGGCGCAGTCGATCGAGCTCGCGTTCCTGCTGGCCGATGCGCTCAACGCCGAGCGCGCCGAACGCAAGGCCGAAGCGGCCTGACCGGTTATCGCTAAAGCGGCGGCAGCGGAGGCCTGAAATCCCCCTGCCGCCACGGCGCATTTGCCATTTCCTCGGCATCGGGGACGGCAAAGCGCACATAGCCGAAGAAGGTCGCGATGGTCCGCTCGGCCGCGTCGATGATCGCGCGCCGTCCATGCAGGAAGCGGGTGTTGTCGAGCACCAGCACATCGCCGGCCTGCCAGCGCACTTCGGCGGTCAGCGCCTCCCCGGTCGCCTGGATCGCCTGCAGCCAGTCCTCCGGCACCGGGGTCAGATCATCAAGCAGCGGGAAGTTGCCGCGCCCGTTGTTGAACCGCGCGAAGAGCAGGAAATTCCCGAAGGCCGGGCCTTCGGCGAACATCGGGCGGTGCAGCGCGGGCCTTGAAAACTCGCGCGCGATGCGGCCATCGGGCATGCGGAAGAAGCGATAGGGCAGGGGGCGCGGCGGATTTGCCAGCTCGGCATCGCCAGGTGCTTCGGTGCCGAACCAGAAGCGCAGCAATGCGGGCCAGACGCCCATCACGTGCACGAGCCGTCGGCCTTCCAGTCCGCTGCACACATGCGCCGGCAGCGCAGCGGCGAGCGCGATGCCGTCGCACAGCGTGGTCTCACCCCCGGTGCCCGGCGGGCTGAGGCAGCCGAACAGCGCGGCATCGGGTTTCCACGGCTCCCGCGCGAGTTCCGGGTGGAGCGCGAAGGCATTCGTCCCGCCATCGACGCCCTGGATGGCCTGCGCCGCATCGAGCACCGCGCGGCCCGGCGTTTCGTTGATCACGGCAGTGGCGCAAAGGCTGCGAGCGAAGCGGCGGAAAGCATCAAGATCAGCCCCGAAGCCGCGCAGCAGCAGCGCACCATGCGTCTTGTAGACGGCCTCTACTTGCGCCGGATCAGTCGCGCCGAGCGTCTCCGAGCCGGTCGGCGTCAGCACCGCATAGGGGCGTCCGGGCGCGGGGGGATCGATCTGGGCCATGGCTCTTGCGGCCTAACCCACCCCCGGCCCCTCCCGCAAGCGGGAGGGGAGTGCGGCTCCGGGTAATTCCCGCTATGCTCGCGCAATGCCGCTGACACCTGCCGAAATTGCCGCCTCGCCCGATCACTTTCTCCATTCCTTCGAAGGAGCGGATGCCGTGATCGTGCCGATGGACCGGGCGGCCTATGCACGCTCGATCTTTCTTGATGCGCGGATTTCTCCGGCGCGAGACGGCGCGGCACGGGTCGGCGCGGCACGGCTGGCCGAGGTAGTGCCGCCACCGCGCACCACCGCGTGGATCTTTCATGTCGCGCATTGCGGCTCCACCCTGCTGGCGCGCGCGCTGGAGGCGATCTCGCCCGGCCTCGTGCTGCGTGAACCGATGGCGCTGCGCCAGCTGGCCTTTGCGCCGGATGCGGCGCGGCTGGGGCTGGTGCTTGCCATGCTTTCCCGGCGTTATGGCGGGGACGAGCCGACGCTGATCAAGGCGAACGTCCCGGTCAATGCGCTGCTGCCAGCCATTGCCGCCGCCGATCCGGCTGCGCCCGCAGTCCTGCTCTACCTCGGCCTTGATGACTATGCGCTCGCGGTCCTGCGAAGTCCGCAGCATCGCGGCTGGGTGCGCGATATCGCGGCGCGGTTTGCGGGCGTGGCGCCAGGGGCGAACGATGCGGAGTGCCTCGCCGCGCTCTGGCTGTGGCAGATGCGCGCCTTTGCCGCCACGCTCGCCGCGCTGCCGCAGGCCTGCACGCTCGATGCCGAACGGTTCTATGCGGATCCCGCCACCACGCTTGCGGCGCTGGCTCCCCGGCTTGGCCGGCAGGCCGAACCGGCGCGGATTGCCGAAGTGGCGGGCGGGGCGCTTTTCAGCACGTATTCCAAGCGGCCCGGGCTCGCGTTCAGCAATGCGGCGCGGCTTGAACGGCGCGCGGCCTTGCAGCGCGAACTCGCGGGTGAACTGGCGCAAGTCCGCATGGCGGCGCAGCGCGCGGCGCCCGATCTGGCAGATCTTGAAGCACGTATGGGTGCCGCAGAGGTCTGACGAAACAAGTCGTCCTGCCAGTTGGGATACCGTCCGGGCTTGAGCCTCCCGCGCACTCAGCCTAGCCTCCCGCTTCGATTCAGGTACGCGGGGGCGTCATGAAAAAGGTATTGGGTGACGGCAGGTTGAGGCTGCGTGCCGCACGCGCGCTGTTCGCCATAACGGCGGCACTCGCGCCCGTTGCGGCATTGGCTGCCGATCCCCCCGCTGCTGCCGCACCTGCTCCCACACCCGCAGCCGCGCCAGCCACCGCAATGGCTCCGGCTGGCCTATCGGAGAAGATCCCGACCGCGATCCTTTCGGCGCTGCCGTTCCTCTCCTCCCCGCGCCTTTCGCCGGATGGCAAGCGGATCGCGGCCTATGTCACGATGAAAGGGCAGAAGCTGCTGGGCTTCTTTACGCCCGAGACCGGTGAGACGAAGCTCCTCAATCCTGGTGCCTCGCTCGATTTCAACTGGTTCCGCTGGGCCGGCAATGGCCGTGTACTGTTCAGCGTGGGCAAGACGGTCGACTGGGAAGGCGATGATGCCTGGCAGACGCGGCTGGTCGTCTACGATGTCGCGACAAGTGAACAGCGCTTTATCGGCGGCAAGACCGAAGGCCTGATCGGCGATGACGTGCTCTGGGTCGATCCCGAAGGCAAGTCGATCCTCCTCGCCTTCCAGCAGACCATCTACGACTACCCGAGCGTTTCCACGATCGATCTCGCCACGAACAAGGCAAAGCAGGTCGTGGCCCCGCGTGACGGGCTGTGGGACTGGTACGCCGATGACAAGGGCGTGGTGCGCGCGGGCTTCGTCTTCGGCGACAGCAGCTGGAAGATGATCTACCGCGCCAAGGACGGCGAGGGCTTCCGCACCGTGGTGCGCGCCGGCAACGATGATGACGAGGCCGGGTTCGATGCGTTCCGCATCTACCAGGGCAGCGACGATGGCTACCGGATCATGCTCAACGAGGCGACCGGACGCTACGCGCTGTGGCGCTTCAATTTCGCCACCCGCAAGCGCGGTGAGATGGTGTTCGAGGCGCCGGGAGTCGATATCGACGATTTCGATACGCAGTTCGATGGCGCCAATCTCTATGCCGCATGGTTCACCGATGATCGCCCGCGCGCGCACTGGTTCGATGCCGAACTTGCCAAAGTACAGGACGCTATCGACCAGGCCGTGACCGGCGCGGTGGGCGATCGCATGGCGACGATTGTCAGCTACTCGCGGGACCGCGCCCGCATGCTCGTGCACATCGGCGGTTCCAACGATCCGGGCCGCTACTATGTGTTCGATCAGGCCGCAGGGATCATGCAGCTCTTCGCGCAGGCCAACGAGAAGCTGAAGCCTTCGCAGCTAAGCCCGACGCGCTACACGTCCTACAAGACGCGCGACGGGCTCGCTGTTCCAGCCTACCTCACCCTGCCGAAAGGCCATGAGGCGAAGAACCTTCCGCTGGTCATCCTGCCGCACGGCGGGCCCTATGATGTGCGCGATGATGGCACCTTCGATGTCGACGTTCAGTTCCTCGCCAACCGGGGGTATGCGGTGCTGCAGCCCGAATTTCGCGGCTCGGGCGGCTATGGCAAGGCGTTCTACGAAAAGGGCGAGGGCCAGTGGGGCCGCGCCATGCAGGACGATCTCGACGACGGGATGGACTGGCTGGCAAAGCAGGGCACGATCGATCCCAAGCGGGTGTGCATCGTTGGCAGTTCCTATGGTGGCTACGCCGCGCTGTGGGGGGCGGTGCGCAATCCGGAGCGCTATCGCTGCGCGGCCAGCTTTGCGGGAATTTCAGACCTCAAGCGGCAGCTCAAGTACCAGATCACGTTCAAGATCTCGAAGCGGTACCGCAAGGATTGGCGCAAGACGGTGCAGGGCGACGAAACGTTCGACCTCACCACCGTCTCGCCGCTCTATGCGATCGACAAGCTCAAGGTGCCGCTGCTGATCGTGCACGGTGATGCGGACCAGCGCGTGCCCTACAAGCAATCGAAGCTCTACGCGGATGCGCTGGCGAAGGCGGGCAAATCCTATGAGTTCGTTACGATGAAGGGGGAAGGCCACGGGTTCTCGAGCGATGCCAACCAGCAGCTCTGGCTCGACAAGCTGGAGGCCTTCCTCGCGAAGTACAACCCGGCGTCCTGAGCACTCGCCAAGTCGGTGCGGATGGGGCAGGATGCCGTGCATGATCCGCGTTCTTCTCGCCGCCGCAATCGGCCTGGCCGCCGCCATGCCTGCCGCCACACCGGCCTTTGCCGAAACGCTCTATGTCCGGGCCGGGCACCTCGTTGATCCGGAAGCCGGTGTGGTGCTGGGCGCGCGGCTGCTGCGGGTGGAGGATGGCCGCGTGGCCGCGGTGCTGCCCGATGGCCCCGCACCGAAGGGCGCGAAGGTGGTTGATTGGTCGGCGTTCACCGTCCTGCCGGGCCTCATCGATTGTCACGTCCACCTGGCCGACACCGGGCAGACCGCCAACGTGGCGGAACCGCTGCTCCATTCGCCGATGGAGATCGCCTATATCGGCGCGCGCAATGCCCGCACCACGCTGATGGCGGGCTTCACCACGGTGCACGATGTCGGGTCCTTCCGCGCATTCGCCGATGTCGAACTGCGCGAGGCGATCAATCGCGGTGATGTGATTGGGCCGCGCATGCAGGCTGTCGGTGCCTATGTCACCGTGCCCGGCGGCGGGGGGGAAGTGACCGGCTTCTCGCCCGAGGTGCGCATTCCGGAGGATATGCGGGCCGGCGTGATCACCGATGCGGCTGACGCGCGGGCCAAGGTCAACTACTTGTTCCAGCACGGCGCGGACTCGATCAAGCTCATCGCCACCGGCGCAGTGCTGGCGAGCGGCACCGAGGCGGGCCAGCAGGAGCTGACCGAGGACGAGATGCGCGCAGCGGTCGAAGTTGCCGCAGCACGCAAGTCATGGGTCACCGCGCATGCCCACGGCGCGGCCGGGATCAAGGCCGCGATCCGCGCCGGGGTCCGCGCGATCGAACACGCCAGCCTGATCGATGATGAAGGCATCGCGCTCGCCAAGGCCAAGGGTGTCTGGCTCGACATGGATATCTACAACGGCGACTACATCGCCGATGTCGGGCGCAAGGAGCACTGGCCAGAGAACTACCTGCGCAAGAACGACGAGACGACCGAGGCGCAGCGCCTGGCCTTCCGCAAGGCAGTCAAGGCTGGCGTAAAGCTCTCGTTCGGCACCGACGCCGGGGTCTATCCGCACGGCGAGAACGCACGCCAGTTTGCCTATATGGTGCGCTACGGGATGACGCCGATGCAGGCGATCCAGTCTGCCACCACCAGTGCGGCGGAGCTGATGGGCTGGAGCAAGGACGTCGGCGCGCTTTCGGCCGGGCATTTAGCCGACATGATCGCAGTGCCGGGCGATCCCACCGCCGATATCACCGTGCTGGCCCGCGTCGCCCATGTGATGAAGGGCGGCGAGGTGGTGCGCTGAGCACTTTTGCTGGGGGCGCGCCCCCTCGCTTTGCCGTATCCTCGGTGCAGATGAAGACCGAAGGGAAGCCTGATGCATGACGTGATCATCCGTGGCGGCAAGATCGTCGATGGCTCTGGCGGCGCGCCGTTCATCGGTGACCTTGCGTTCAAGGACGGGGCTATCACCGAAATCGGCGCAACGATCTCCGGCACGGCGGCGCGCGAAATCGATGCCGAAGGCCATATCGTTACGCCCGGCTGGGTGGACATCCACACGCACTATGATGGCCAGGTCAGCTGGGATGATGAGCTCGCCCCCTCCTCGCACAATGGCGTTACGACGGTGGTGATGGGCAACTGCGGCGTGGGCTTCGCGCCGGTGCGCCCCGGGCAGGAGAAGGAACTGATCGAGCTGATGGAGGGGGTGGAGGACATCCCCGGCACCGCGCTCTACGAAGGGATCGAGTGGGGGCGCTGGGAGAGCTTCCCCGAATACATGGACTACATCGCCTCGCGCCAATACGCGATCGACGTGGGCGCGCAGATCGCGCACGGCGCCGTGCGCTACTACGCGATGGGCGAGCGCGGGCGGACCAACGAGGATGCGACGCCGGACGAAATCGAACGGATGGCCGATCTCGTCGAGGAAGCGGTTGCGGCGGGCGCAGTGGGCTTTTCCACTTCGCGCACCATCGGCCACCGTGCGTTGTGGGGCGAGCCGGTGCCGGGCACTTTCGCGCCGGAGGAAGAACTGCTCGCCATCGCCCGCCGCTTCAAGAAGCTTGGCAAAGGGGTGATCGAGGCGATTCCGGCGGGCACGGTCGGCAAGCTGGAGGCGCTTGGCGGGGAACGCAGCGAACCGCTGGCGGAGCTTGAGCTGTTCCGCCGCATCTCGGAGGAAAGCGGGCGGCCGCTGACCTTTACGCTGGTGGAAATCCGCGAGTACGCGCCGGACCTGTGGCGCCAGATGCTGGACCGCTGCCGTGAAGCCAACGAAGGCGGCGCGCATCTGTTTCCGCAGGTGCCCTCGCGGATCATCGGGTTCATCCACGGTCTCAGCAGCTATCACGCCTTCATGCGCCGGCCGACCTACCTCGAGAAGCTCGCGCATTTGCCGCTGGCCGAGCGGGTGCAGGCGATGCGTGATCCGGCCATTAAGGAGCAGATCCTTTCGGAGCGCGATGTGCCGCATGAGGCGCCGGGTTCGATGCAGAACGTTTACGGCCTGTTCCGCCGGGGCGCTGCGAGCCTCTATCCGCTGACCGAGCCGATCAATCTGGAGGCCGAAAAGTCCGCCTCGATCGGCGCGAGGGCGAAGGCCGAAGGGCGCGATGCGCTGGAGTATCTCTACGATGCGATGCTCGAGGACGAGGGCCGCAGCTTTCAGGCACTGACGCGCGATAACCAGCCCAAGAGCCTTGCCGTTCTGGAGGAGATGCTGCGCCATCCGGATACGGTGACCGGGCTCAGCGATGCGGGCGCGCATGTCACGCTGATCTGCGATGCGACGATGCCGACGACCCAGCTCAGCTACTGGACGCGCGACCGCAAGAGCGGCCCGGTGCTGCCGCTGGAATTCCTCGTCCACAAGCAGACCGCCCGCAATGCCGCGCTCTATGGCTTCAAGGATCGCGGGCTGCTGCAGCCGGGCAAGCGCGCGGACATCAACGTGATCGACTACGCGGGGCTGACCGTTTCCCCGCATGTGGCCCACCACGATCTGCCGGCGGGCGGGACGCGGCTGATGCAGCCGGTGAAGGGTTACAGGGCCACGTTCTGCAACGGCGTGCTGATCCGCGAGAACGATGCCGATACCGGCGCGCGGCCGGGGCGGCTGGTGCGCAGCTAGGCAGTCTTGGCGCGGGACAGGTTGACACGGTTGACACTGTCCTGAGCGAAAACTTTCAACCCCGGGGCAGCGCTTTCGTTATGCTGCTTCGGGGCAGGAATGGTTGATTCGAAGGGCATTTGGGGGTCATGCCGCAAGGCGGTGGCTGTAGGACAGCGCTTTATAAATAACAGACGCGTCTGTTATTTATAAATCCCGCTATCGTGGGCTTATCAGCCTTGAAGCGGTTCGATATCCTGACACACGAAATCGGTATTTCTGTATTGGCCGTTGCCCGTGTAGGATTCGATCCTGAAAATCCCCTGCCGCAGATCGAACAGATATCGCCCCAGATCGCCTGCAGCATACTGCAGGATGCGTCCGTCATTATCGAGCGCAAGATGGCGGTTCGGATACACTCTATAGCCCCGACTGGTCGTTGGCCGCGCATAAGGGCCGAATCCGCCGGTATCCTGATCCTGATAATCGTAGACGGCGATCACTGTGGCATCGCTTCCCCGCTCGATGCGGAAGGTCATGTTGTGGCCGACATTGCAGAAGCTTTTCCCGCAATTGGCATAGTCTTCCCCGCCATTGTGGCATCCCCACCACAAGGTATCGGCCGAGGCAGGAGATGCACTCAGCGCAAGCGCGATCAGACTGCAGCAGGCGATTTTCATTCTGATAACCTCGACAAGAAACAACGGTTGGGCGAGTGTAATGGCCGGCTGCGCACGATCGCAAGGGTTATGGATAGAAATTGCATCCAAACTGGCTCTTTATACTTCCCGACATTGTATGATTTTGATTTCTTTGTTTAGATATGGCCCACAAGGCAGAATCAAAATCTATTTGATGGCGGCAGTGCCATTTGTATAATTGGCCAGAACTTCCCAGCTCAAATCGCTTCTCTCAGGGGCGGCGGAGCATTCGTGGCAGATGTTCTCGCTGGGCGACTGGCGCGGTGCGAATTGAAATTTCGGGGGGTGATCTCCGGTGGCGGAGCGCACTTTCATGCGTTCGCTTAAGTCTAGTATACTTAACATCCTCTTAAGGAATGATAGTAACTTTGGATTTGTCGTAGATCATTCAGCATGGAACTATATTGCAATTGACACCTGAAGGGATTTCATGATCATCAAGTGAGCAATTGAATTGGGAGGGGGTGTCATGTTTCCGCAAAATTTCCCGAATGAATACTCCTGGCTCAAGAATATCGGCGTGTTGCCGAGGGTTCTGCAGGAAGCCATTCCGCTCTACGGCACTGCCGAAGTGATCGGGACCGGGAGCAGCAAGACTATTCTTTCATGGCGTGACACGCTGAATCAGAATGGGGTCAAGATTTCCGGCTATTCGGATGACGGCGTGCCCTGGTGCGGGCTTTTCGCCGCCTACGTTGCCTTCAAGGCTGGCAAGGCCGTGGTCGATGATCCGCTCTGGGCGCTCAACTGGGCCAAGTTCGGTGATCCGGTTGCGCGGCGCGGCAATGATGGCAAACTTTCCGGCGTGGATGGGCGCAAGCCGTCGCTGGGCGACGTGCTGGCCTACAAGCGGCCGGGCGGCGGGCATGTGAACTTCTACATCGGCGAGACGGCCACCCACTTTGTCGGGCTGGGCGGAAATCAGGGCGATCAGGTCAACATCAAGGCCATTCCGAAGGCGCAGTGCGTTGCGGTGCGGCGGCCGCTGATGACCAGCCCGCCTGCATCGATGAAGCCGATCCAGCTTGCCAGATCCGGTGAGATCGCGGGCAACCTCGCCTGACGGGAACCGGAGCGGTTTGCTCGCGCAGCGGAGCGGGTCATGTCTGTCATTCTGGGCTGCGCGATTGCCGCGCTTGTCGTCTATTGCCTGTACCGGTTCCGGGCGCCGACCGTGGGGGTTGCGTTTGACCGGAACGATCCGCGCCTGCTTGCCGCCAAGCGGCAGGCGCAGGCGGCCTTGCCGTCATTCTGGACGGCGCTTGAGGCGCTTAATCCGGATGATGATGACTTCGCGCTGAAGTTCAATTTGCTCCATGGCAGGGACAGCCCATACAACGAATCGATCTGGGCCGGCGATATCGTGCGGCGCGATGGGCGCATCTTCGGCAGGCTGCGCAATCGGCCGGTGAGCGAGGGGTTTGCCGAGGGAGACGAGGTCGAAATTCCGCCGGGTGCGATTGACGACTGGAGCTACTATCATGGCCGCGTGGCGCAGGGGCACTTCGTGACCCGGGTGATGATCGAGAGTGCGCCGACTCGCATCGCGCGGCAGCAGAAGAAGGCGCTGGGCTGGGATTGAGATTGCGAGGGCTGCGGCGATCTGGTCCGAGATCCCGACCGCGAGGGCCATGACGCGTTTTGTGTGCTTTGCAGGCGCTGGCCGGGTGGATACTTGAAGTGCTGCGTTCGATCCCGCACAGCAAATATCGGTCCGGATGCGATTTAACGATCCTATTGTAACCTAAAACTATTTGGAAGAATCAGCATTCATGGTGATAGATATTTAATATTGTCTCCGATTCGAAGCTCTGCATGCAGGAGGTTTTATGGCATTCTGGAGCGACTTGGGCAGCTTTAGCGGCGTAACCACCATGGATCTCGATCTGGATGGCGCGCTTGGCAACGCTCAGAATCGGCAAAGTGCTCACCGCGGGAAGCAGCAGATGGTTGCTGTGACGAACGGCATTCAGACAAGAATTTATACAAAGAACGAGGCGCCTGCGGGTGGTGTTCGAAGTGAGGCGACGGTCTATTGGCTGCCATGGTCTGGTGAGCCCGGCAAAGGCGAGATCACCGAAGCAACCTGGGAAGCGATCGAGAAAAGTGAAGCGCAGTATATCCTCACTTCCAAGTTTACGGGCTGCCGCCTTGTTGTCGATGATATCGGGGTAAGCCACGTTGCTTACGGCGCAGGCAATGCCGTTCCTGCAGCCACCACTTCCGCTGACCGTGATCGCGCCGAGGGTGCTTCAAGGTTGGCAAGAGGACATCGTCGAACCATGTCCTTTTCGGCGGGGGCAGCGGTCGTTTACGATATAAATGGCTATGCGATTGCCATTGGATATCGGGATGCAAGTCATAGATGGAAATTTCGCGTCTATCGCGTTGATGGTTTTGGGGCAAAGAGATGGGACTTGTTCTGACGACCGATGAGAGTTGTCAGAAAAACCAAGCGCAATGATGACGTGTTGAAGTTTCAACTGCTGGCGAAGGCTGCAACCCGCTTGTCCTCGCGACTGTAAGGCGCACGCCTCCTTCTCGCATTCCGAGCCGGGCCGCGCTTTACCTCAGCCCGCCTTGGCGCCCTTCACTAGGTGCACCGCGCCGACGATGACGCTGCCGAGCGCGAGCCCGATGAGGCCGCAGATAGCGACGTCTGCCAGCCAGGCGGCAGCGCCTTCGTGCAGGCCGACCCATTCGGCGGGGTGGGCGCCGGCGGAATGGACGATAATCTGCCCGCCGACCCACAGCATAGCGGCGGTGCCGATGGTGGCGAGCGCGGTGAGGACCTTGGGCATGGCTTGCACCAGAGCGCGGCCCAGCGCGCGGGTGGCCCCGTATCTGCGCCGGGCGAGATTGAGACCGATATCGTCCATCTTCACGATCAGGCCCACGACGCCGTAGACCATGGCCGTGATCGCGATGGCCACAAGTACCAGCGCGGCGGCGCGCAAGGGCAGTCCCTCGGCAGCGACTTCATTGAGCGCGATGACCATGATCTCACCCGAGAGGATGAAATCGGTGCGGATCGCGCCCTTGACCATGGTTTCCTCATGGCCGGGCTCGACGAGTTCCTCGGCCTCGGCGGCGAGGTCTTCCTTGTGGGTGAGGGCGTGGATCACCTTTTCCGCGCCTTCGAAGCAGAGAAACGCGCCGCCCGCCATCAGGATGGGGGTGATCGCCCAAGGCAGCAGCACCGAGAGCGCGAGGATGACCGGGGTGATCACGGCCAGCTTGTTGAACAGCGATCCGCGCGCGATGCGCCAGATGATCGGCAGTTCGCGGTCTGCGGTGAAGCCGGTGACATAACGCGGGGTGACGGCGGTATCATCGACCACAACGCCGGCGGACTTGACCGCCGCCTTGCCCGCCGCCGCGCCGACATCATCGAGCGAGGCGGCGGCGATCTTGGCGATTGTGGCGATGTCGTCGAGAAGGGCTGCTAGTCCGCCGGGCATGGAATTTCCTGTTTGTGCTTGGCGGCAGGGTAGCGGTCGGCCGGGGGCGAGGGCAAGCGGTGAAAAGGGGGCGAGGGCGGCCTAGCCCGCGCGCAGGAAGGCTACGATGCGATCGCGCCATACGCGGTAGCCGGCCTGGCTGGGGTGCAGGCTGTCGTTGAACAGTTCGCGGCGCTGGGTGCCAGTTTCGTCCACAAAGCCGGGGTAGAGATCGAGGTAGCGCATGTTGGCGCCCTGCCGCGCCATGGCGGCCAGCGCTGCATTGACCGGCTGGACGAGATCGCGGTTCTTGGCCAGATCGTCGGTGGGGAGCAGCGATTGCACCACGATCTGGGCGAACGGCTTGCGCTCGCGGATCCGGGCCACAGTTGCGGTGACGCCGCGCACGATGCTCTCCACCGCAGGCTTTTCGGCATCGAACGAATTGTTGATCCCAAGCAGCAGGAACACCCGGTCGGGCTGCAGGTCAGCGCGGTCGAGCCAGCCTTCGCCACCGGAGGACGCGGGCTGGAGGCGGTGGAGCACATGCTCGATCCGATCACCTGAGACGCCGAGATTGAGCGCGGTCCAGGCAGGGCTGGCACCGCCGAAGGTCTCATCCCACACTGCGCGCCCGCAGAACTTCCCGGGGAACCAGGGGTTGGCGTCGAGATGCCAGAAATCGGTGATGGAATCGCCGACGAAGACGAGGCGGATGGCCCTCAGGCTTTCGGGCGCGGCGACTTGGCGGGCGATATCGGCGGCGCGGACCTGCCAGTAATCGACCCGCGCTGCGGGGGTTTCGGAGACGAAGCGCTGCGGGCCTTGCGCAAGGGCGCCGCCGGGAAGGGAAAGCGCAAGGCTGGCTGCGATGCCAGCGGTCAGGATGGAACGGCGGTTCATCGGGCGGCTCTCCGGTGGTTTTGTGCAGCCTAGCTGACTGCCCGGCCTGCGCAATGCGATAGCGGCGGCCTTGCCATCGGGCGTGGCAGCGGTTTCTATGGGGGCCATGATCGACACTCCGCGCCTCACACGGCGGTCCGCACTGGCGCTGGGCGCCGCTTCCGCTGCCATTCTGGCGGAGGCGCGGGCTGCGCCGGTGGCTGCGGGGCCGATTACCGCGCTGCCCGCACACCGGCTGGCGGCGATGATCGCGGGGCGGGAGGTGTCGTCCGCCGAAGTGACCGGGGCTTTTCTGGACCGGATCGAACGGCTCAATCCCGCGGTGAACGCGATTATCGGCATGCCGGAGCGCGCCGGGCTGATGGCGCAGGCAGCGGCGGCGGATGCGGCGGTGAAGGCGGGCGGGCCGCTCGGCGCGCTGCACGGGCTGCCGCATGCGGTGAAGGATCTTTCGGCGGTGGCGGGGCTGCGCTGGACCATGGGTTCGCCGATCTTCCGCGATCAGGTGGCGAAGGCCGATGGGTTGATGGCGGAGCGGCTGCGGCTGGCGGGCGTGGTCTTTATCGGCAAGACCAATTCGCCCGAGTTCGGGCTTGGCAGCCATACCTACAATCCGGTGTGGGGGACGACGCGCAATCCCTGGGACCTGACGCGGTCCGCAGGCGGGAGCACCGGGGGCGGCGCAGTGGCGCTGGCGCTCGATCTGCTGCCGCTGGCCGATGGCAGCGATTATGGCGGATCGCTCCGCAATCCGGCGGGGTGGAACAGCGTGTTCGGCCTGAGGCCGAGCCTTGGGCGCGTGCCGGGGGACGGACCGGATGACTGGCTGACCTCGATGGGCGTCGCGGGGCCGATGGCGCGGTCTGTCGCCGATCTGGCGCTGCTGTTTTCGGTGCAGGCGGGATACGATGAGCGCAGGCCGATGATGCTGGAAGGCAGCGGCGAGCTATTCCGCAGCGTGCAGGGCGAGGGGATGAAGGGCAAGCGCATCGGCTGGGCGGGCGATCTGGGCGGCGCGGTGCCCTATGAGCCAGGGGTGCTGGAGACTTGCCGCAAGGCGCTCGCGCGGTTCGAGGCGATGGGCGCGGTGGTGGAGGATGCCGTGCCCGATTTCCCGGTGGAGCAGGCGTGGCAGGCCTTCGTGAAGCTGCGGCACTGGCAGCAGGGCGGCAATCTGCTGGCACTGTATCGCGATCCGGCGAAGCGCGCGCTGCTGAAGGAGGCGGCGGTGTGGGAAGTGGAGGGGGGCCTTGCGCTATCGGCCTTCGATGTGAACGCGTGGAGCACGGTGCGCAGCGGGTGGAGCCGGGCGGTGCACAAGCTGTTCCAGCGCTATGATTACTGGGTCATGCCGACTTCGCAGCTGTTCCCGTTTCCGGCGGAATGGGTTTACCCCAAGGCCATCGCCGGGCAGGAGATGCGGACCTATCACGAGTGGATGAAGGCGACCTGCCTCGTGACGCTTTCGGGCTGCCCGGTGGTGGCAGTGCCGGCGGGATTCGGCCCTCAGGGCCTGCCAATGGGGCTCCAGATCGTCGCGCCGGTGCATGAGGATGCGGCGTGTCTGGCGGCAGCGGCGGCGTGGGAGGCGGTGAGCGGCGACATCCTCTCGCGGAGGCCGCCGCTCGCCTGAGGGGGCCTAGATCCTCAGCTGACTCCCCAGTTCGACCACGCGGTTGGTGGGGAGCTTGAAGAAGTCCATCGCGCTTTCGGAAACCTTGAGCATCCACGCGAAGAGGCGTTCGCGCCACAGCGCCATGCCGGGGACTGCGCAGGAGGCGATGAGCTTCTGGCGGCTGAGGAAGTAGCTGGTGTGGAGCGGCTCGAAGGCAAGATCGGTGCCGGTGCAGGCATCGGCAAGGTCGCGCGGGATGTCCGGATCTTCCATGAAGCCGTAGTGGAGGATGGCCCGGTAGAAGCCGTGACCTTCGGCATGGAATTCCGCGCGGCGGGCGGAATTGACCTGCGGCACGTCTTCCACCTGCACGGTGAGCAGCACGACGCGTTCGTGAAGCACCTGATTGTGCTTGAGGTTGTGGAGGAGCGCAGCGGGCAGCGCTTCGGGCGAGGCGGAGAGGAACACTGCGGTGCCGCGCACGCGGTGGACCGTGGTGGCGACCGACTGGATGAAGACGGCGAGTGGCAGGCTGTCCTCCAGCATGCTGGCGCGCATCAGGCGGCGGCCGGTCGACCAGGTGGTTAGCACGGTGAAGATGATCAGGCCGACGAGGAGCGGGAACCACGCGCCCTCGAACAGCTTGGCGAGGCCCGAGGCGAGCAGCACCGAATCGACCGCGACGAACGTGACGAAGCCAAGCACGCCCTGCCAGCGCGGGGTGTGCCAGATGCGGAAGACGACGACATATTGCATCAAGGTGGTGATCAGCATGGTGCCGACCACGGCAAGGCCATAGGCGGGCAACATCGCGGCGGAGGCCTGGAAGCCGATGACGAGCACGGCAACCATGAACGCGAGCGCCCAGTTGATCGCGGGCACATAGATCTGGCCCTGCGCGTGCGAGGACGTGTGGAGGATGCGCAGACGCGGCAGGAAGCCGAGCTGGACGGCCTGCTGGGTGACCGAGAACGCGCCCGAGATGACCGCCTGGCTGGCGATGATCGTGGCGAGCGTGGCAATCACCAGCAGCGGGATGGTGAGCGAGGGCGGGACCATGTGGAAGAACGGATTGTCGATGAATTCGGGGTGCTGGATGAGCATCGCGGCCTGCCCCATGTAGTTGATCATGAGCGCCGGCACGCAGATCACGAGCCATGCCGTGGTGATCGGGATGCGGCCGAAATGGCCCATGTCCGCATAGAGCGCCTCGGTGCCGGTGATCGCGTAGACGATGGCGCCCAGCGAGAGGAAGGAGAACAGGGGGTGGGCCTGAAAGTAGCTGACCATGTAGAGCGGATTGAGCGCAGTGAGCACGGCAGGGTGCTGGGCGATATGGTAGCCGCCCATCGCTGCGATCACCGCGAAGTAGATCAGCATGATGGGGCCGAAAAGGCGGCCGACGTTCTCGGTACCGCGCCGCTGGATGGCAAAGAGGCCGGTGAGGATGGCGAGCGCGATCCACACGATCCACGGCTTGAACGCAGAGCTGACGACGCCGAGACCCTCGACCGCGGAGATGACCGAGATGGCGGGCGTGAGCATGGCATCGGCGAAGAACAACGCGGTGGCGAACAGCGCGCCGGTGAGCAGCCAGCGCTTGGGCGCCTTTTCGCCCAGTTGGCGGTGGATCAGCGCATAGAGCGCAAGGCTGCCGCCTTCACCCTTGTTGTCGCAGCGCATGACGATGAAGACATATTTGATCGTGACGACGAAGACGAAGAGCCAGAAGATCAGGCTGACGATTCCGTAAAGATCGGTGATCGATGTGGTCAGCCGGTAGCGCGGATCGAGCGTGGCTTGCAGCGCATAAAGCGGGCTGGTGCCGATATCGCCGAACACCACGCCGAGCGCACCGAGGGTGAGCGCGGCGCGGCTGGTGCCTCGGGGTGGATTATCGGAGTCGGATGAGGCCATCTGGACGGCCGGTTCTGGCTGTGTCATGCCGCTGCAAATGCGCCCGAGGGGCATTAAGTTTCCATGTGGATTACTGGCGAGCGGCAAGACCGGGGCACGACTTTGCGGCAAGCAGCGCGTAGTATGGCGCGATGAGCCCGCTGGCCACCCAACTCGTTGCGCCGCCGCGCCCGGGTCCCCGCCTGTCCTTGCTGGGGCTGGGTGTGCTGCTCGCGATGTTCGTGCTCGTCACGGGCATCGGGCTTGCCATGGTGGCGTACTGGGGGCGGGCACCGGTCGTGCTGCTCTACCTTCCGCCGGTGCTTGCAGCGGCCGCCTTTGCCGGGCGCTGGCAGGCTCTGATGGCGGCGGTGGCGGCGACGCTGGCCTACAATTTCTTCTTCACCGCGCCGACCTACACTCTGCTGATCCACGATCCGGGCGATCTGCTGACGGTGGCCATGCTGCTGATGGTGGGGCTGGTGACTAGCCATCTGGTGACCTCGCTGCGGGTGCAGGGCGAGCTGGCGGCTTTCCACGCGAGCCGCAACGCCACGATTGCCGGGTTCGCGCGGCGGCTGCTCTCCTGCGCCGACGAGGCCGCGATTGCCGCAGTGACGGCGGGCGAACTGGCGCGGATCCTCGATTGCCATGTCTGCGTGGTGGCGGGGCGGCCCGAGGCGCGACTGCTGGCGGGAGCGGACCGGCTGACCGAAGCGGACCTTGCCGTGGCCGAGCAGGCCTTGGGTAGCGGCGCGCCGACCGGTCGGCACATTGCCGGTGGCAGCCTGACCGACTGGCAGTTCCATCCGGTCCGTGCGGCGGACGATACTTTGGCCGCAGCGGGCCTTGCGCGCAGTGATGGCATGCCGCCGGTGGAAGGGGAGGCGCTATCGCTGCTGGGGAACCTGCTCGATCAGGTGGCGCTGGCGCTGGAGCGGGCGCGATTAGAAAGCGTGGGGCGCGAGAATGTGGTGCTGCGCGAACGCGATGACTTGCGCTCGGCGCTGCTCGGTTCGATCGGGAGCGATATCCGGCCGCGCCTGCACGGGATCGCTGCGGGCTTGCGCAAGCTGCAGCGCGCGGGCGAAGCGGATAGCGAGGTGCTGCACGAGATTGCGGGAGAGACCGCACGGCTCACCGGCTTCATCGACAATCTGGCCGATCTCGATCTGGCGCAGAATCAGGACCCGGTGGTTGTTGGCGAGGTTGCGATCGATCTCTACCGGCGGACAGTGATGCTGGGCGGCGAGGCGGTGCATCTGACACCCAAGGAATTCGCGGTCCTGGCCGAGCTGGCGCGCAATGCCGGGCGCGTGCTGACGCACCGCTACCTGCTGCGCGCGGTGTGGGGGCCGGCACATGAGGACCATGTCGATTACCTGCGCGTCGCGGTCAGCGCGCTGCGCAGGAAGCTTGGCGATCAGGTGATCCTCAACGAGCCGGCGGTGGGCTATCGCCTTGCCGTTCAGTCCGCCCAGTAGAGCCGCATCGGGTTGTCGATGAGGAGTTTGCGCTGCAATTCCTCGGTGGGCGCGATGCGCGGGATCATGTCGACAAGGTGGCCGTCGTCCGGGATCTCGGTATCCATGTTGGGATGCGGCCAATCGGTGCCCCATAGGCAGCGGTCGGGATAGTCTGCCAAGAGCGGGGCGACCGCATGTGCGAAGGCATCCCACGGATCGCCCGCGCCGCCTTCCTTGATGGCGTCCAAACGGTCAGGGCAGGTGGCCTTGAACCAGATATCCTCGCGGCTGTTCAGAAAGGCGCGGAAGGCCTTCATGTCTGCGCCATCAGGCCCTTGGCGCACATCGGGGCGGCCCATGTGGTCGATGACGAGGGGGACGCGGATCGCATCCATGAAGGGGCGCAGTTCCTCGAGAATATCGGCCTCGAAATAGATCACCACGTGCCAGCCTGCGGGCAGGCGCCGGGCGACTTCGAGGAACTTGTCCTTCGGAGCATCATCGACGAGGCGCTTGAGGAAATTGAAGCGGATGCCGCGAATGCCGCCTGCGTGGAGGGCGTGAAGCTCGACCTCCGAGATGGCAGGATCGACGACGGCGACGCCTCTTGCGCGGCCATTGGATTTCGCGATGGCATCGAGCGTGGCGGCGTTGTCCGTGCCGTGGCAGCTGGCCTGGACGATCACGTTCCTCTCGAAACCGAGGTGGTCGCGCAGGGCGAACAGCATGTCTGGCCCGGCGTCTTCGGGGAGGTACTTGGCCTTGGCGCTGAAGGGGAACTCAGCCATCGGGCCAAAGACGTGGCAGTGCGCATCGACTGCACCGGGGGGCGGGGTGTAGCGCGGCTTGCTGGGGCTTGCGTGCCAGCTGGTGATGCGATTGGTCATTGGTGTGCCTTCCTAAACCTCGTCATCCCCGCACAGGCGGGGATCCAGTGTTTCGTGCGCTGCGTCTGCCGCCCTGGCTTCCCGCCTTCGCGGGAATGACGAAGGTGGAGACAGAGTGATTGCGGCGGTGGGGCGCTCAGCCGAATACTACGCCGTCCATCAGTTTGCGCGCTGTGCGCAGGAGGGCGGCGGTGCGGACGGCGCCGGTCTCATCGGTTTCGAGGACGCAGCTCATTTCGCCGGTGGGGTGCTCGACCGAGAGGAGCTTGCGCGCGCCTTCGGGGATTTGCGCCACTTCGGCGGCGAGTGAGCCGGGGATGAGGCAGGCCGTCGCCACACTGACTGCGCCGAGGACGCCGATGGTGGCGTGGGCACGGTGCGGGATGAAACTGCGCACGGTGACTGCGCCGCCGTGCCGGGGCGGGGCGACGAGCATCATCTTGGGGACGGACTTGGCGGTGACATCGCCGAGGTTCATCATGGGGCCGACGATGAGGCGGATGGCTTCGATTTTCGCCTTGAGGTCTGCGGCGTTGTCGAGCCAGTCGCGGTCTTCGTAGCCGGTGATCCCGACAGCTTCCGCCTTCATCACGACGCAGGGCATGCCGTTGTCGATGAGGGTGACGGGGACGCCATTGATCACGTCGACCGCGTTGCCAGTCGGGAGGAGCGCGCCGCAGGAGGAACCGGCGGTATCGCGGAATTCGAGCGGGACCGGTGCGTGGCTGCCGGGGACGCCGTCGATTTTGGCGTCGCCGTTGTAGGTGACCTGCCCGCCGGGGGTGCAGACCGTGGCGACGGCGACTTGCCCGGTGTTTTCCATGTAGATCGAAGCGCGGGTTTCATCGCCGGTGGCCGCGACGAGGCCGCGTTCGATGGCAAAGGGGCCGATCCCGGCGAGGATATTGCCGCAGTTTTGCGCATCGGTGACGATGGCTTTGTCGACGAAGACCTGCAGGAACAGGTAATCGACGTCGATGCCTTCGCGGGTGGATTTCGAGACGACCGCAACCTTGCTGGTGAGCGGATCGGCGCCGCCCATGCCGTCGATCTGGACGGGGTCGGGGCTGCCCATCATTGCGAGGAGGAAGGCGTCGCGGGTCGCGGTGTCGGCGGGCAAGTCGTCCTTCAGGAAGTAGCCGCCCTTGGATGTGCCGCCGCGCATCCACATGCAGCGGATGCCCTCAGACATACTTGAGGCCTTCCTTTTCAAGGCGTTCACGCATCTTGTACATGTCGAGGCCGAGGACACCGGCAGCGAGCTTCTCGCGCTTTTCGCCCTCGTTGGCTTCGCGGGCCTGCGCGGCTTTGAGGACGGCTTCGGCATTGGCGCGGGGGACGATGCAGACGCCGTCGTCATCCGCCACGATCACATCGCCGGGGTTCACGAACTGGCCCGCGCAGACGACGGGGACGTTGACGCTGCCGAGCGTGTTCTTGACTGTGCCCTGCGCATAGATCGCCTTGGACCAGACGGGGAAGTTCATTTCGGTGAGATCACGCACATCGCGCACGCCGGCATCGATGACGAGGCCGCGGCAGCCGCGTGCGATGGCCGAGGTGGCGAGGAGATCGCCGAAGTAGCCATCTTCGCAGGGGCTGGTGGGGGCGAGGAGCATGATATCGCCGGCCTGAAGCTGCTCGATGGCGACATGGACCATCCAGTTGTCACCCGGGGGCGAACTGATCGTGACGGCGCTGCCGGCGATGCGCGCGCCGCGATAGATCGGGCGCATGTAGCTGGCGAGAAGGCCGGTGCGGCCCTGCGCTTCGTGGACGGTGGCGACACCGCAGGCGGCAAGGCCGTCGATCACCGCCGGATCGGCGCGTTCGATGTGCTGGACGACGATACCGGACATGCGCTGGCTCCCGCTGAAATGGTTCGGGCTTCCTTCGGCCCGGTCCGCGCGCGGGGCCAATGCAATGTTTGGCGCGGGGCATAAGGAAATGCTAAGGGAGTGTGGTGACTGAACCAGCCTACAATATCCGGCACTATGCCGCCTTTGCCGCGACAGTCCGGCATGGCAGCGTGACGCGTGCGGCGCGCAGCGTGAACCTGACACAGCCGGCGCTCACGCAGGCCATCGCGCGGCTGGAGGCGGAGCTGGGCTGCGCTTTGTTCGAGCGCGGTTCGGGCGGGATGACGCCGACGGAGCCGGCGCGGCTGCTGGCGCCGCGCGCGGAAGCGGCGATTGCGCAGATCGGCTCGCCAAGGGTGACGGGGACGCAAGTGCGGGCGTTTCTGGCCCTGGCGCGCAGCGGTTCCTATGCCGGGGCGGCAGAGGCGACGGGGCTTTCGGCGGCATCGCTCCACCGCGCGGTGGCCGATCTGGCCGTGGCGCTGGGGCAGCGGCTGGTGGACAGGCGCGGGCGTTCCATCTTGCTGACCCCGCAAGGTGAGCGGCGTGCGCGCGGGTTCGGTCTGGCGATGGCGGAACTGCGCAGTGGCCTCGCCGAAGTGGCGGCGTGGCAGGGCAAGGCGGCGGGGCGGATCGTGGTGGGGGCGATGCCGCTCAGCCGCGCGCGCTGGCTACCGGAGACGATCCTGCGGTTTCATGCGGCGCATCCGGGGGTGGGAATCGCGGTGGTGGAAGGAAGCCACGCGGAGCTGGCTGGGCCGCTGCGCGATGGCGAGATCGATCTGATGCTGGGCGCGCTGCGCGAGGCGGGTTTGCTGGAGGATCTGCAGCAGGAGCCGGTGTTTGAAGATCGCCCCCAACTGGTGATGCGCGCGGGCCATCCCTTGGTGGGCGAGGCGCAGCCGATGGGGCAGAGGTTGGCCGACTTCCCGTGGGTGCTGCCCGCGCGCGATACGCCGCTGCGCCAGTACTGGGAGGCGATGATGCGCAGCGCCGGGGCCGAGCCGCCGCCCGTTGAGATCGAGTGCGGATCGGTGTTGACGGTGAGACAATTGCTGCTGGGATCGGATGCGTTGACGCTGCTGAGTCCCGCGCAGTTGGCGGTGGAACTGGAGGCGGGGGTGCTGGCGGCTTTGCCGACGCCCGCGCCGGTGCTGCGCCGGATCGGAATCACCACGCGCGAGGATTGGCGGCCCACCGCACCGCAGGCAGCCTTCGTCGATCTGCTGCGTGCAGTCGCAGGCGGAGGTTTCGCATAATCTTATAGGCTCGCCAAGAATTGCATTTGTTTGGCCCGCCCGCGCGCCGCAGGAGGGCGCGCATGGAGAGCACAATCGCCCTGATCGGCTTTGGTGAGGCCGGATCGACCTTTGCCGAGGCAGCGGGCTGGGAAGCCGGGGCTGCCGCCTACGACGTGCTGCCTGCGCGCCGTGCCGCGATGGAAGCGGCGGGCGTGCTGGTCTGCGCCACTGCGGAATGCGCGCTGGGCGATGCCGATATGGTGCTGTCGCTGGTGACTGCTGATGCGGCCCTTTCTGCTGCCAAGGACTATGCCGCGCTGCTGAAGCCGGGCGCCTTGTGGTGCGACATGAACTCTGTGGCGCCTGATACCAAGCGCGCGGCGGCGCGGGCGGTGGAAGCGGCGGGCGGGCGCTATCTTGATGTTGCGGTGCTGGCGCCGGTGAACCCCGCGCGGATGAACGTGCCTTTGCTGTTGGCGGGCGCGGCGGCGGACGAGGCTGCCGAAGCTCTGCGCGCGGTGGGTTTTGCCCATGTGCGCGTGGTGGGCAGCGAAGTGGGCCGGGCCAGCGCGATCAAGATGATCCGTTCGGTGATGGTCAAGGGGATCGAGGCGCTGACGGCGGAGATGATGCTGGCGGCGGACGCGGCGGGTGTGACCGACGAAGTGCTTGCTTCGCTTGATGCGAGCGAAAAGGCGCAGGGCTGGGCTACGCGCGCGGCCTATAATCTGGAGCGCATGACGACGCACGGGGCGCGGCGCGCGGCCGAGATGGAAGAGAGCGCCAAGACGCTGATCGGGCTCGGCGTGGAGCCGGTGATGACCAGCGGCACGGTGCGCCGCCAGCGCGAGATGGCGGCATCCCATTCCCATTCATATCCCCTCCCGTTCGTGTCGAGCGAAGTCGAGACATCAGACGCCGCGTCTGGTGTCTCGACTTCGCTCGACACGAACGGAGGTGGGAGCGGAGTACTGATATCATGATCATCGACTGCCATGGCCATTACACCGTGCTGCCCAAGGCGCACGACGAATGGCGCGAGGCGCAGAAGGCGGCGTTCAAGGCGGGCGAAGCCGCGCCGCCATACCCCGACATTTCCGACGCCGAGATCCGTGAGACGATCGAGGCGAACCAGCTGCGCCTGATCAAGGAGCGCGGGGCGGACATGACGATCTTTTCGCCGCGTGCCAGTGCGATGGCCCCGCACGTGGGGGACCAGTCGGTCGCGGTGCCTTGGGCGCAGGCGTGCAATAACCTGATTGCGCGGGTGGTAGGGCTCTATCCGGAGACCTTCGCGGGCGTGTGCATGCTGCCGCAATCGCCCGAGGCGGACCTGACCAGCTCGATCGCCGAGCTGGAGCGCTGCGTGACGCAGCTGGGCTTCATCGGTTGTAATCTCAATCCTGATCCGGGCGGCGGGCACTTCAAGCATCCGCCGCTGACCGATCCCTACTGGTTCCCGCTCTACGAGAAGATGGTCGAGCTGGATGTGCCGGCGATGATCCACGTTTCGGGATCGTGCAATCCGGCGATGCACGCGACGGGGGCCTATTACATTGCGGCCGATACCATCGCGTTCATGCAGCTGCTGGAAGGCGATCTGTTTGCCAAGTTCCCGACGCTGCGCTTCATCATCCCGCATGGCGGCGGCGCGGTGCCTTATCACTGGGGGCGGTATCGGGGCCTCGCGGACATGCTCAAGAAGCCCGATCTTTCGGGGCACCTAATGAACAACGTGTTCTTCGATACCTGCGTCTATCACCAGCCGGGGGTGAACCTGCTGGCCGAAGTGATCGAGACCAAGAATATCCTGTTCGGCAGCGAGATGGTGGGCGCGGTGCGCGGGATCGATCCGACGACGGGGCACTATTTCGATGACACCAAGCGCTATGTCGATGCGCTGCCGATCACGGACGAGGCGCGCCACGCGATTTTCGAGGGCAATGCCCGGCGCGTCTATCCGCGCCTCGATGCCAAGCTCAAGGAGATGGGCAAGTGACTGAAGCTGCCAAGCCCGCTGCGGACATTCATGCCTATCTGGCGGAGCTGGAGGATATCCCCGGCACCCGCGTTTATACCGCCGCGCGGGCACGCAAGGGGTATCACATCAACCAGTTCGCGATGAGTCTGATGAAGGGTGATAACCGCGAGCGCTTCAAGGCGGACGAGCGGGCCTATCTCGATGAGTGGCCGATCTCCGAAGAGGCCAAAGAGGCGCTCCTGAAGCGGGACTACAACACGCTGCTGGACCTTGGGGGGAACGTCTATTTCCTCTCGAAGCTGTTCTCGACCGATGGCCTCAGCTTTGCCGAGGCGGTGAGCACGATGACCGACATGACGTTCCCGGAGTATCGGGACATGATGCTGAAGGGCGGCCGTTCGCCTATCGGCAATCGCTCCATTAAGGGAGGCTACTGAAATGGCGCGTTTGACTGCTGGCGTGGGTTCGAGCCACGTGCCGCTGCTGGGCGTGGCCGTGGATCAGGGCAAGACGCGGGACGATTATTTCGGCCCGATCTTCGCCGGGTACGACTGGACCCGCGAGTGGGAGAAGGCCGAGAAGCCCGATGTGGTAATCCTGGTCTATAACGACCACGCGAGCGCGTTCGACATGAAGATCGTGCCGACTTTCGCGATCGGTTGCGGTGAGCATTACAAATCGGCAGACGAGGGCTGGGGCCCGCGCAAGGTGCCCGATGTGGAAGGCCATGCTGATCTGGCCTGGCATATCGCGCAGAGCCTGATCCTCGATGATTTCGACATGACGATCATCAACGAGATGGACGTGGACCACGGGCTGACCGTGCCGCTTTCGATGATGTTCGGAACGCCGGAGAAGTGGCCGTGCAAGGTTGTGCCGGTGGCGGTCAATGTCGTGACCTATCCGGTGCCTTCGGGCAATCGCTGCTGGGCGCTGGGCGAAGCAATTGCCCGCGCCGTGGCGAGCTTTCCCGAGGATCTCAACGTGCAGATTTGGGGCACGGGCGGGATGAGCCACCAGCTGCAGGGGCCGCGCGCAGGCCTGCTCAACCGCGAGTGGGACAACAAGTTCCTCGACATGCTGGAGAGCGACAGCGATGCGGCGCGGTGGATCCCGCATATCGAATACCTGCGCGAGACGGGCAGCGAAGGCATCGAAATGGTGATGTGGCTGATCATGCGCGGGGCGTTGGGGAAGAAGGTGAAGACCTTGCACCGCCACTACCACATTCCGTGCAGCAACACGGCCATTGGGCATATCGTGCTGGAGCCGGCTCCCGCATAAATGGGGACTGTCCCCTTTTTTGTATGTTAAAACAGAAGTTTGATTGCCGTTTGGGCCTTTCCGAAAAATAGGGACTGTCCCCATTTTGTGAGGGTATGATGAGAATAGCACTCGCTGGTGCCGGCGCTTTTGGTGAGAAGCACCTTGAAGGCCTGAAGAAGATCGAGGGCGTGGAAATCGTCTCGATCATCAGCCGCACCGCCGAACAGGCGGCGGCGGTGGCGGCCAAGTATGGCGCCAAGCATTCCTCTACCGAGCTGGACGATGCGCTGGCCCGTGATGATGTCGATGCGGTGATCCTGTGCACGCCGACGCAGATGCATGCCTCTCAGGCGATTGCCTGCATGAATGCGGGCAAGCACGTGCAGGTCGAAATCCCGCTGGCAGACAGCTGGGCGGACAGCGAGGCGGTGCTGGCCAAGGCGCAGGAAACCGGCCTGACCTGCATGGTCGGCCACACCCGGCGCTTCAATCCTTCGCACCAGTACGTGCATAACAAGATCACGGCGGGTGAGTTCAACGTCCAGCAGATGGATGTGCAGACCTACTTCTTCCGCCGCCGCAACATCAACGCCAAGGGCGAAGCGCGTTCCTGGACCGACCACCTGCTGTGGCACCATGCGGCGCATACGGTGGACCTGTTTGCCTATCAGGCGGGGAAAATCGTGAAGGCCAATGCGCTCCAGGGGCCGCTGCATCCCGAACTTGGCATTGCCATGGACATGTCGATCCAGCTGCTGAGCGAGACAGGCGCGATCTGCACATTGTCGCTCTCGTTCAACAACGACGGGCCGCTGGGCACGTTCTTCCGCTATATCGGCGATACCGGCACCTACATTGCGCGGTACGACGATCTGGTGAACGGCAAGGAAGAGCCGATCGACGTGAGCAAGGTCGACGTTTCGATGAACGGGATCGAGCTGCAGGACCGCGAGTTCATTGCCGCGATCCGCGATGGGCGCGAGCCCAATTCGTCGGTGGGCAAGGTGCTCGATTGCTACCGGGTGCTGGGCGAGCTGGAGACGCAGCTGGCAGGCTGAGGCTTTCTCTGGTGAGGTTTGTTCTACCCACGCCTTCGTCATTGCGAGGAGCGTAGCGACGAAGCAATCCAGAGCGGCCCAGCATTGACGCTCTGGATTGCTTCGCTGCGCTCGCAATGACGAAGTGAGTGGGGGTTTTGGCAGCTCGCTGCTCCCGCATGTGTGAGGGCGCGCTAGAGGAGGCTGAGCGATGGAAGCCATGATCGCCTATTCGGGGCGCACGTTTGCCCGCCCGCGCTATTATGCCAATGCGCATGAGCGCGATGAGGTGGAGATCGCGCCGGTCCTGATGCCGGTGCTGGATGGGCGCGCCGCCGGGACGGGGATCGACCGCGAGGGCTTCCAGCTCGTTTCGCACCGGAGCGCGGTGCGCGATTTCCGGGACCGCGAGGAAGTGGCGCGGGTCCATATGCGTGAGATCGAGGAACTGGTGCAGGCCGAGACCGGCGCGGACCATGTCCATGTCGGCGCGCCGGGGCTGCTGCGGTTCTCGGAGCGGTCTGGCCTCGCTGGCAGTCTCAACAATTCGATGCCGGCGCGCTTTGCGCATATCGACATTTCCGCTGTGACGGCGGCGCGGTTTGCACAAGCGGGTGCGGGCGGGCGGCCCTTTGCCCGCTGCGCGCACTACAACGTATGGCGCGCGCTTTCGCCCGCGCCGCAGGATGTGCCGCTGGCGCTGTGCGATGCGCGCTCGCTGACAGCGGATGATCTGATCGCGGCGGATGCGGTGTTTGACGAGCCGGGCAAGCCGGAATGGTCGTTCGAGGGGCTGGTGGTGGCGCACAATGCCGCGCACCGCTGGCATGCCTTCCTCGATCTGAACGCGGACGAGGCGATCCTGTTCAAGACCCACGACAGCGATCCGGCGCGGGCCATCCATGTGCCGCACGTGGCCTTCGATCTGCCCGGCTGCCCCGCCGACGCGCCGCCGCGAGTGAGCATCGAGATGCGTGCAACGGCGTGGTGGTGGCGCTGAGGCAACAGTTTGTGCGTGAAACATACATTTTAGACAGGCCGGAGATTGCTTCCGCCGTCAGAATTGTTATGACTCATACCTGATTGAACGAGTAGATCGTCAACAAAGGGAGGGTGACCATGGCCAGATTGTCGGCCGCGAGGCGCGTTGCGCGTCTTCTCGGCATTACCGCTGCAGTAGTCTCCGTGCCGGCCTTCGCGCAGCAGACCGCTGCACCGCAGGCGGCAGAAGAGTCCGCTGCCAACAACGCTGCTTCGCAGGAAATCGTCGTTACCGCGCAGTTCCGCGCGCAGAAGCTGCAGGATACGCCGCTGGCGATCACTGCGGTGAACTCGGCGGTGCTGGAAGCCCGCGGGCAGACCGACATTTCGCAGATCACGAACCAGGCACCGAACGTGGTGCTGCGCAACCAGCCGCAGAGCGGCGGTATCGGCCTCATTGCGTTCATCCGTGGCATCGGCCAGACCGACTTCAACTACGCGCTTGAGCCGGGCGTCGGCATCTATGTCGACGACGTCTACATCCCGACGCTGTCGAGCTCGCTGCTCGACCTGATGGACCTCGAGCGCGTCGAAGTGCTGCGCGGCCCCCAGGGCACACTGGCAGGCCGCAACTCGATCGGCGGCGCCATCAAGCTGTTCTCCAAGAAGCCCACCGGCGAAGGCGGCGGCTACCTGCAGGCAACCTATGGTGCCTACAACCGCATCGACGTGCGCGGCATGGCCGATTTCAAGATCACCGATACGCTGTCCGCGCGTATTTCGGGCGCGACCAAGAACACCGACGGCTATGTGAAGCTGCTCGACTATGGTCTGGCGCACCCCACATCCAACGTGCGCGCCAACAACGCCAAGGGTGATGGCATCGAGCGCGGCACGCTGGGTGGCCGTTCGTTCTCCGCCGCACGCATCGCGCTGCGCTGGGAAGCGACGCCCGATATCGAAGTGAACCTTGCCGGTGACTACACCCGCGAGCGCAACGATTCGGGTGCGCAAGTGCTTTTGTTTGCAGGTGCACGTGACGCCAACGGGAAGGAAATCCCAAGGGCTGCCACCACGCCGGAAGGCATTCCGTGGCTGGTCGGCAAGGATGGCACTTCGGTGCCGCTGAGCAACGCCTTCGTCCCCTACACCACGCGTTTCGGCACTCAAGGCAGCACCACGCCCACCGGTTATGACGCGCGCTTCATCAACTATGCCAACTTCGTCGATGCGCGCACGCCGACCAGCCAGGCACCGTTCAAGCCCTATACGGCGACCAATGGCCAGAACTTCGATGGCTGGGGCGTGACGGGCAACGTGACGGCGAAGCTGGCTGACAACCTGACCGCGGTCTGGATCTCCTCGTTCCGCCGCTACAAGATGAGCTTCGGCTTCGATCAGGACGGCTCGCCGATTCCGGTCGCGCAGCTCGACAACAAGCTGCGCCACCGCGCGTGGAGCCAGGAACTGCGCCTTAACGGCAGCTTCATGGACAAGCGCATCGAGTATACGCTGGGCGGGTTCTACTTCGACCAGAACGGCACTTACAATGCGCGCGTCGACCTGAACTACGCGGGCATCGACTTCATCCACGGGCCGGACAGCACGCCGTCCACCTCTAAGGCGCTGTTCTTCAACGGCACGTTCCACATCACCGACGCGTGGGGCGTGACCGGCGGCATCCGCCATACCTGGGACAAGAAGGACTATACCTACTTCCGGTCCAACCCGGATGGCACCGTGCCTGGACCACTGCCATGCGAGTTCTTCCTTGGTGCACCGACGGCTGGCCCGACCGGCATCGGCAACTCGCCGAACTGCCTGCTGATCGGCCTCTACAATGTGACCGGCCAGTTCAAGGGCCAGCGCACCGACTGGCGCGTGGAAACCGATTACCGGTTCAGCCCGGAAGTCTTCGCATATGCCTCGGTCTCGACCGGCTACAAGGGCGGCGGCGTGAACCCGCGTCCGTTCTTCGGTCCTTCGGCGGGCGAATGCTCGGCACTGCCGGCTGGCGTGCTGGCACCGTGCAACCAGATCAAGTCGTTCCAGCCTGAAACGATCACGACCTATGAAGCGGGCATCAAGACCGACCTTTTCGATCGCAAGCTACGCTTCAACATGTCGGGCTTCTACAACAAGTACGACAACATTATCCTGACGCTGACGCGCTGCCCGGCGGCCCCGTGCCTCCTTCCGGCCAACGTCGGCAAGGCGAATGTCTGGGGTCTGGAAGCCGAAACGACGATCCGCCCCGTGGAAGGCTTCACGCTGGACGGTTCGCTCAGCTACCTGCACTTCAAGTACACGAACACCGGCACCACCGGCGTTCCACTGAACGACGTGACGCCGTTCACGCCGAAGTGGAACTGGAGCTTCGGCGCGCAGTATGACTACACGATGGGCAGCGGCGGCGTGGTAAGCGCCCGTTTCGATGGTTCGTACCAGTCGTCGATGTTCACCGAAGCGTTCAATGCCGTCGAAAATCAGGTCGATGGCCGCTTCCTCGGCAATGCGCGGCTGAGCTATACCACTTCCGACAAGAACTGGATGGTGGCAGCCGAAGTGCAGAACGTGTTCAACAAGTACTATTACAACACGGTCGAGAACGTGGAGGGCCCGCTGGGCGTGATCACGGCCAACCCCGGCCTGCCGCGCACCTGGGCGCTGACGGTCAAGCGCACGTTCTGATCCGCGCGCTTTCCTGAACAAGGCAAGGGGCCGCTCCGCTTCGGTGGGGCGGCCCTTTCCTTTTGCGGAATCGGTTGAAATCCTCTGCCTGTGCGCTACACCTATCGTAACAAATGATAGGATGGGATGGGGCTTATGGGCGCGTTTCCGCAGACAATGTACTTCGCCGGGCTCAATGAACCCGTAGGGCAGGAAGCCAGCCTGACCGGGCTGACGGTGGAAGGCACGCTGCCGCCCGAAGTGCGCGGCAGCTTTTACCGTGCGGTGCCGGATCCTGCGTTCCCGCCCAAGTTCGAAAATGACCACACGCTTTCGGGCGACGGCATGGTGAGCCGGCTTTCGTTCAATGCCGATGGCACGGCTGACTTCGCGATCCGCTTTGTCGAGACCGCGCGCTATCTGGCGGAGAAGGCAGCGGGGCATGCGCGCTTCGGCAAGTATCGCAACCCGTTTACCGATGATGTCGATGTTGCGGGCGTGGACCGCACGGTGGCGAACACCACGCCGGTCTGGCACGCGGGCCGCATGCTGATGGCGAAGGAGGATGGGCGGCCCTACCGCGTCGATCCCGTGACGCTCGAAACGCTGGGCTCGTATGACTTCGGCGGGGCGCTGAAATCGGAGACGATGACCGCGCATGTGCGGATTGATCCCGCGACGAAGGAACTGTTCTGCTATGGCTATGAGGCCGATGGGCTGGCCTCGACGAAGGTTTCCTATTGCGTGGTGGGGCCGGACGGCACGCTGAAGAGCGAGCAGTGGTTCGATGCGCCCTACTGCGCGATGATGCATGATTTCACGATCAGCGAGAACTATGCGCTGTTTCCGATCTATCCGACGACAGCGGACCTCGAACGGCTGAAGGCCGGCGGCGAGCACTGGCACCATGAGCCGGAGCTGGATTCGTGGCTGGGCGTGATGCCGCGCTATGGCGACGTTTCCGAGATCCGCTGGTTCAAAGGGCCGAAGGGCGTCCATTCCTACCACATGATGAACGCGTGGGAAGATGAAGGTGGCCTGCTCCACTTCGACGCCTGCCTCAATTCGACCAATGCCTTTGCCTTCATCCGCGAGCCTTCGGGCATCCACTTGCAGCCGTGGGAGGTGCAGGGCGCGCTGACGCGGTGGACAGTCGATCCCAAGGCGGATGGCGGTGATGTGACGGCGACCATCATCGGACCTCCGGGCGATTTCCCGGTGATCCCCGCGGCGAAGCAGGGGCGGCCCTATACGCATGGCTGGATGCTGACGATGAACCCCGAGCTTCAGGGGCCACCGCTGCTGGGTGGGCCGGTGGGCGCGATGTTCAACCTGCTGTTGCGGCTGGATATGCGGGCCAGCTCGCCGCAGGCGCAAAAGCGCCCACCGCAGGCTCTGGCCTTGCCCCCGATGGCCGGGTTCAACGAGCCGGTGCATGTGCCCGCCGCCGATCCAGCGCATGAAGGCTGGCTGGTGACGATCGTGGACCAGCAGATCGGCGACAATGCATTCGCGCATGAGGCGTGGGTGCTCGACGCTGGCAACATCGCGGCAGGGCCGGTGGCCAAGGTGACCATCCCGCTGCGCCTGCGCCCGCAAGTGCACGGCTGGTGGGTGCCGCAGGCCGAACTGGATACTGCTGCATGAGCCGCATCGTCCTCACCGGCGCTTCGGGCAATTATGGCCGGGGGCTGACCGACCGGCTGATCGCGGCGGGGCGCGCGGCAGACCTGATCCTGATCACGCGCTCGCCCGCCAAGCTGGCGGACCGCGTGAGCCAGGGCTGCACCGTGCGCTATGGCGATTTCGACAAGCCCGAAACGCTGGCCGAGGCGGTGCAGGGGGCGGAGAAGATGCTGCTCATTTCCGGCACCCGGGTCGGCGCGCGGGTGGTGCAGCACAAGGCGGCGATCGATGCAGCGGCGGCGGCGGGCGTGAAGCACATTGCCTATACCAGCTTCATCGGCATCGATGATCCGGCAAACCCGGCCGAAGTGCGCCACGATCATATCGAGACCGAGCGGCTGATCCGCGCCTCTGGCATGGCGTGGACCATGCTGCGTGATGCGCACTATGCCGATGCGATGATCCTGATGGCCGGCCCGCAAGTGATGCAGAGCGGCCAATGGGTGAGCAATGCGGGCGAGGGGCTGGAGGCGATGGTCTGGCGCGACGACTGCATCGCCGCTGCTGCAGCGGTGCTGCTGGGCGAGGGACATGAGGGCCAAGTCTACAACATCACCGGACCGGAATTGCAGACCTTCCGCGAAGTGGCGGCGATCATGGCGGAGGTGACGGGGCGCCCCGTGGCCTATGTTGCGACCACCGACGACGAACAATATGCCATGTTCGATGCCATGGGCATTCCGCGCCGCCCGGTCGATGACCAGAGCGTGGCAGGCATCCCGTGGAACAGCGACGATATGGTGACCTTCGGTCAGGCCATCCGCGAGGGGTTCCTCGAAGTCTGCACCGATGATGTCGAGCGACTGACCGGGCGCGAGGCGCGTTCGGTGCGGCAGATGATCGAGGACAACGCGGAGATGCTGCGCAGCGTGTGAGCATCTGCTAATCTGCGGTTCCGAAAGGACGGGGCCGATGAAGCAGTCGACACGGTATGGGCTGGCGGGGCTGGGCGGTCTCGGGTTGCTGACGCTGGTGCAGTGGGCGCGGCAGGAGCATCTGCAGCACGGCGCGGTGCTGACCTACCTGATCGGCGTCGGCCCCAATTTCGCGGCGGCGATTGCGATCACTTTCGTGCTGCTGGGGGCGTGGGCAGAGCAGCGACCCGGCGCGGATGGCCAAGGGGAGCGCCAGCGCTTCCGGGTGAGCGCGGCGATCAGCGGCGGGGGGCTGCTGGGCTGGGAAGGCGTGCAGATGCTCAGCCGCAATCTCGTGTTCGATTGGCAGGATGTGCTGGCCACTTTGGCTGGGATTGCGGTGTGTTTCGCGGTGTTCGCGGTGCTTGCGCCGCGCAGCAGAGCCTAGTGCCAGGTTGCCTTCATGGCGCGCACGACGTCGGCGGTCTGCTGGAGGATGTCGTCGATCTGTTCGGCGAGGAACGTTTTTGGATCGCGGTAGGCCATCGCGAGGCCGTTGTAGCGGCGTGCGACGAGCGGGGCATCGGCGACGAGGGTGAGGCTGTGATGGCGCGGATCGCCCTTGATCCGGCGCAGCACCGCGCGCACCGCGTCCTCTGGGCCTTCGAGCACCTGGGCGAACTTCCCCTTGTGAAGCGTGAGCACGCTGGACACGCCGATCCGCGCATTGCGATCGCCGGAGAAGGCGCAGATTTCCCGGACTTGCCGCATCGCCGCCTCATGCGTGGCCACGGCGATGCTGGTGTAGGACAACTTCCACAGGCGCATGGGCGGACGGGTCCTGTCCTATCCACTCCGCACCCGTTGTGCGGCCATGGAATACTAATTGAGCTTATGCATCCTCACCGAAATTGGAAGAGGCATGGACCCGACAAGACCCAAAAGTACCACAGAGTGTGGCTTGGATGCCGCTATCCGCTGGTCTGGAGATTGGCCGCATAGAGCGCGAGCATGCGGCTCCACGCCTTTTCGGCCTGCGGCTTGTCGTAGATCGGCGCATCGATGGTGCACCAGCCGTGCTGGGCGGGGTAGACCTCGACCTCGGCGGGGCGGCCGGCAGCCTTGGCAGCGGCGGCAAGCGCGGTCTTGTCACCGGGTGCGCTGGCGTCATCGTTCTGGGCGATGGCGAAGAGGAAGCCGGCCTTGGTCTTGGCCAGCAAGTTGACCGGGCTGTCCGGGCTTTCGCCGACAAGGCCTGCGCCGTGGAACGAGGCAGCGGCGCCGATGCGGTCCGGCACGGCGGCGGCGGTGCGCACGGTGTAGGGACCGCCCATGCAATAGCCGCAGGTGCCGATGCGCTTGGCGGTATCGACTTCGGCTTGGCCGTCGAGCCACGCTGCGAAGGCCTTGGCATCGCTCATCGTGCCGGCGGGGGTGATCCCGGCGATGAGCGGCTTGAGCTTGGCCTGCCCTTCCGGCGTGCGCCACGCGACGAGCGAATCGAGCACCGGGGCGACGGCGCCGCGGTAGTAGTGGTTGACCACGAGGACGGCGTAACCGGCGGAGGCGAGGCGGGCGGCCATGGTCTTGTAGGCCTCGCGCAGGCCGGCGATATCGGGCCACATGATCACGGCGGGGTGTTTGCCGGTCTCGGGCGCATAGAACCAGGCATCGACCTTGCCATCGGGCGTGGTGACGGTGACGGCGCGGCCTTTCACGCCTGCGGCCTCCTGCGCCATGCCGCAGCCCGGCAGGCTGGCGAGCACGGCAGCGCTGGCACCGGCGGCACTGAACTGGCGGCGGCTGAGCCAGAGGGCGTTTTCGGCTTCGGTCAGTTCGTCACACATGGGATGGGCCTTTCGCTGGGGTGGCGCGCGTGGGGCAGACTATCGCGGCGGGCGGGCCATGCAAGCGCCTCTCAGGTCAGGTCACCAAGCCCGATCACCGTTCCGGCCTCCGCAGCGGTCATCGCGGCGCGGCGCAGGCGCTCGATTTCGAGCCGGGCGGGCGGAGCTTCCTCATCCGGCAGGGCGGCGAGGCTCTTTTCGTAGATCTCGCGGAAGTCCTCGGCGAATTCGGGGTGGGTGAGGATAAGCCCGTCTCCGCGCTCCATTCCGGCGAGGATCTTGGTGCCGACTTCATACGGGTCCATGCCGGCTTCGAAAGCGGTGCCGAACTGTTCGAGTTCGCTGCGTTCGGGCCGCGCAAAGCCGCTATCGCCGAATTCTGCGGGGCGCTTCAGCGCAGAGTTCCACGCGTTGGTGCGAGTCAGCGCGGGGCAGCAGAGCGAGCAGCCGATGCCGTGGGGGGCGAGATTGTAGCGCAGCGATTCCGTCAGGCCGCGCACGGCAAACTTGCTGGCGGTGTAGATGCCCGCCTGCGGGCCGGGGAGGAAGGCGGCCATGCTGGCGACGTTGACGACATGGCGGCGGCCGGAGGCGGCCTTGAGCTTGGGCAGGAAGCTGACGACACCGTTCACCACGCCGCCGAAGTTGACGCCCATGATCCAGTCGTAATCGGCGTAGCTGGCCTCATCAGTGGGGCCGAACACGCTGACCCCCGCGTTGTTGACGAGGACGTGGACTGCGCCGAAATGGGCTTCCACTTGTGCGGCGGCTTCGGCGAAGGCGGCGCGGTCGGTCACGTCGAGCTTGATGAAGAGCGGCTCTTCGCGGCCCTTGGCGGCGAACCACGCGGCGGTCTGGGCGCGGTGGTCTTCGTTGCGGTAGCTGAGCGCGAGGCGCAGACCCGCATCGCTGAAGGCCTGCGCGATGCCGAGGCCGATGCCGGTGACGCCGCCGGTGATGAAGGCGACTTGTCCTTCGAAACTCATGCGCTTTTGCTTTCCTTGAGGCGCTTGCCAGCCGTTTCGGGCAGGCCGAACAGCGCCACCACGGCGGCGATGACGACCATGATGAAGGGATACCAGAAGCCCGCCATCACGCTGCCGGTGGTGGCCACGATGGCCTGCACGATGAAGGGCATGAAGCCCGCGAAAATGCCGACGCCGAAGTTGTAGGACGTGGCGAGCGAGGAATAGCGCGTGCGGGCGGGGAACTGCTCGGTTAGCCACGCGCCCATCGGGCCGTAGGTGAGAATGCCGGGCAGGCCGACCACGACCATGGCGATGACGATGATGAAGAGATTGCCGACGGGCGGGGTGACCGGCTCCGTGGTGTAGCCGGCTGCCTTGAGCGCAGGCTGGAGCGCGTCCAGCGATGCAGGCGTGCCGCCCACGGTGACGACGGGCGCCGACCCGGCAGGCGCATCCTGCTTGGTATAGGGCACGCCGGCGCGGGTGAGGGTATCGAGCACTTTGCCGCAGGCGCTGGCCTGGCCGTGCTGCGCGAAGGGATTGAAGGTGCAGTCTGCGCCGGAGACGACGACAGGATGCTCCTTCGCGGCGCGGGCAAGGGCGGGATTGGCCTGATCGGCGATTAGCTGGAAGCCGGGGAACAGCACCACGAGCATCATGAGATAGCCCGCCAGAACCACCGGCTTGCGCCCCACGAAATCGGAAAGCCAGCCCGCGAGGACATTGGTGAAGGCGAGGACCGCAAGGACGCCGATGAGCAGCGTGCGGGTGAGCACCGGATCCATGTGGACCGAGACCTGCATGAAATTGAGCAACTGGATCATGCCCACGTAGCCGCAGATCGACTGGCCAACCGCGCCGCCGAACGTGGCCGCAAACAGGCGGCGGAGCTGCTTTGGCGTGGCATAGGCTTCGCGCAGCGGCGTGCGGGCAAGTTCGCCTGCTTTCTGCATCGCGCTGAAAACCGGGCTTTCGGAAAGCTTGAGGCGCATCCACACCGAGACGGCGAGGAGCACGAGGCTGGAAATGAAGGGAATGCGCCAGCCCCAGGCGATCCACGCTTCCTCGCCCACCAGTGTTTCAGTGGCGAGCACGACGAGAAGGCTGAGCGAGAAGCCTGCCGAGGCGCCGATCTGGATCCAGCCGGTGTAGAACCCGCGCTTCCTGAGCGGCGCGTGTTCGGCAACGTAGATCACCGCGCCGCCATATTCGCCGCCGACCGCGAGGCCCTGCAGCGCCCGCAGCACCACCAGGAGGATCGGCGCGGCGATGCCCCACTGCGCGTAGGTGCCAAGCAGGCCGATCGCGGTGGTGGCAAGGCCCATCAGGGTGATGGTGACGAGGAAGGTGACCTTGCGGCCGAAGCGGTCTCCGAAAGTGCCGAAGATCGCCGCGCCGAAGGGGCGGGCGGCAAAGCCGATGCCGAATGTGGCGAGCGCGAGGAGGAAGCCTGCGGCGGGGCTGGAGCCGGGGAAGAAAAGCTTGCCGAACAGCGGCGCAAGCGTGCCGTAGATGTAGAAATCGTACCATTCGAAGGCCGTACCGGCAGCCGATGCCGCTATCACGGTGCGGATGTCGGCCACCGACGGCTCTCCCGCCGGCTCGCGTATCGAATCCATTCTTCTCTCCCCTTTGCCGCAGCATGGCCGCAGCAGAGGCGATTGCCAATCGTTTCGCGATTAGTTAGCCTTGCTTACAATTTCCCGCAAATGGGGAATCGATGGGAGCTGGGTAAATGTCTGATCTGGAAGCGCGTCTTGCCGCGCTGGAAAACCGCGTGGGCGAGCTGGAGGACATCAACGCGATCCGCCGCCTGCAAATGGCCTATGGCTATTACATCGATTACAACCGCCCCGAGGAAGTGGCGGGCCTGTTTGCCGAGGACGGCGCGGTGGTGTTCCTTTCGGGCGAGTATCGCGGCCATGCGGGCGTGATGCGGCTCTACGGCACGTGGTTCCAGAACATGTTCACCGATGGCAAGCGCGGGCCGATCCATGGCTTCCTGCTCGACCATTTCCAGCTGCAGGATGTGATCACCATCGCGCCCGATCGGCAGACCGCCAAGGGGCGGTTCCGGGGCATTCTGGCGGGCGGCTGGCACGACGAGGTGCTGGCGAACAAGCCCGAACACGTGCCGCAGCAGTTCTGGGAATCGGGCATCTACGAGAACGACTACGTGCGAGAGAACGGCGTGTGGAAGATCAAGCGGCTCGATTACCTGATGCAGTGGCAGGGCGATTACGAGACCGGCTGGGCGCATACCGTCTCGCACCTGCAGCCCGCCGTGGTGTGCTACCCGGAGAATCCGCTGGGCCCGGATGTGATCCTGCCCGAGGAAAACTACCGCCCGACCTGGCCGCACCGGCAGGAAGTGCCGATGAGCTTTGCGCATCCGGTACTGGCGGAAGCGTTCCGGCTGGAGGCGTTTGCGGCGCTGAAGGACAAGTAAGGGAGGGGGGCTGCGCGGGTGGCGACGCAAGGTAGCCAAGCCCCGTGTCAAGCACGGGGCGACGAAGGTTTTGGGCTTTGCTCGAAGCTATGGCCGCAGCAGCAAAGCCCAGCCCCTAGCCCCCCGTCATCCGCGCCAGAATCGCCTGCGCCGCCGCGTGGAATACCGCGCGTTCCTTCGGGGTGAAATCGGCGAACAAGTGCCCGCCGACCGCTGCCATTGCCGGGATCGTCTGGCGGAACAGGTCCATGCCCGCCGCCGTCAGGCGCACCGGCTTGCGGCGGCGGTTGGTGGCGTCGGGGGCCAGTTCGACCAGTCCGCGCGCGGTGAGGGCGGCGATCGCGCGGCTTACGTTCATCGGCGGCAGGCCCATGATTTCGGACAGTTCGTGCCCGGCGAGTTCGCCTTCGCCGCCCAGCGCGAGGATGATCTTGAGATCGTTGGGGCTGAGGCCCATCGGCTCCGCCACCCCTTCGCGCATGGGCCGCGCGATGAAGGTGCCGAGCTTTAGCAGATCGACGAGGAGTGCGGCATCTTCGCCCAGATCGAGATCGGGACGGGCAGGGGTAGTATCCTGAGCGGGCATGGCAACCATGGCGCGCTTATCGCGTTGCCGGGGCGGGACGGCAAGAGGGGGCGCAAACCTACCTGCACGACCGGCTGCGCGCACAGCTTGCCCCCTGCAAAAAGACCTGTCTCCAACGCGGCGCAAGGGACTTGCAAAGGTCAAATTAGTATGCCTTACTAACAAACGGTAGAACGGCCTCGCAGAGGGCTTCACAAGGAGAGGGGATCACCCATGGCGAAGACACCCACGCTATCGTTGCGTCTATTTTCCGCTGGCAGCGCGCTTGCGCTCGCGTGCGGGCTGGCTGTTCCGGCAATGGCGCAGCAGGCGCCGCAGGCCCAGCCGCAGGACGCCGCGCAGTCGGCCGATGATAACGGCAGCATCAAGGAAATCGTCGTCACGGCGCAGTTCCGTTCGCAGAAGCTGCAGGATACGCCGCTTTCGATCACCGCGATCGATGCGAACCTGCTCGCCTCGCGCAACCAGACCGACCTTGCGCAGATCGCCGCGCAGGCGCCCAACGTGGTGCTCAATGCGCAGGGCGGTGCCTATGGCTCCTCGCTCGGCGCCTCGATCCGCGGCATCGGCCAGTTCGATTTCAACCCCGCCTATGAACCGGGCGTGGGCATGTACATCGACGATGTCTACTATGCGACGCTGACCGGCGGCATCTTCGATCTGCTCGACCTTGACCGGGTGGAAGTGCTGCGCGGGCCGCAGGGCACGCTGACAGGCCGCAACTCGATCGGCGGCGCGATCAAGCTCTTTTCCAAGAAGCCGACCGACGAGAATACGGGCACGGTGGAAGCGGTCTATGGCAGCCGCCAGCGCGTCGACTTGCGTGGCAGCGCCAACTTCAAGCTGGCCGATGGGCTCTATGGCCGCATCTCGGGCGTCTACAAGCGGCAGGAAGGCTATGTAAGCCAGCTTGACTATGGCTGCGTCTATCCGAACAACGCGCAGGGCATCGGCGCACGGCCGAGCAGCGGGCAGGGCTGCCTGATCGACAAGCTGGGCGAGCGCAATTACGCGGGCATACGCGGCTCGCTGCGCTACAACCCGAACGACAGCATCGATTACATCGTTGCCGGCGACTACACTTATGAAAACCGCACCAATGCCGCCGAGGTCGTCACTTCGGTGAACCCGGCGCGGGTGAGCAGCACCTATCTGTGCGGCCGCTTCTGCACCTTCGCCAACTTCTACGGGCAGGGCAACACGCCGCCGCCGGGGCTTTCGATCCCCGGGCCGTGGGGCCAGGTGAAGGACGGGTACTACATGCCCAACCGCGTGAAGTTCACCGGCTGGGGCGTTTCGGGCAACGGCACGTTCAAGCTGGGTGATAACTTCAACATCCAGTCGATCACCGCCTACCGCGAATACCGCCAGAAGTGGGGCACCGACGACGACTTCACGCCGGACCTCAACGTGGTCGGGCAGGGGTACAACGACCTCAAGTTCTGGTTCTTCAGCCAGGAGCTGCGCTTCAACGGCAAGATCGGGGACAAGATCGACTTCACTCTGGGCGGGTTCTATTCCGACCAGCGCTCGACCTATTTCACCCGGCAGGACATCCGCTACATCGCGCCGGGGCTGAACTTCCAGTTCCTCGGCAACGATCCGGTGAATGCGGACAGCAAGGCGGTGTTCGGCACGGTGATCGCGCGGCCGATCGAGGGACTGACGCTGACGGGCGGCCTGCGCTACACCGAGGAGCACAAGGACTATACCTTCGTGCGCCAGAACTATGATGGTTCGGTCTCGTACTTCCTCGGCGCGCTCAACGGCGTGAAGGCGACGTTCGACGGCAACAAGGTCGACTGGCGCGTTTCGGCGGACTACCGCTTCAGCCCGCAGGTTCTGGCCTATGTGACGGTCGGTACCGGCTTCAAGGGCGGCGGCGTGACCGCGCGTCCGTTCGATGCTCCGCAGGCGCTGAACGGCAGCTTCGGGCCGGAAACCGTGACGGCCTACGAAGTGGGCCTCAAGACCGATCTGTTCGACCGCCGCCTGCGCGTGAACGTTTCTGCGTTCTACAACGACTACAAGGATGTGCAGCTGCCGCTGATCAGCTGCGCCTCGCTGGGATCGAACGCGCCGTGCGGTGCGCGCCAGAACGCGGGTGACGGCAAGATCAAGGGTGTCGAGCTTGAGGTTCAGGCCAATCCGATCGACGGCCTCTCGTTCGACGGTTCGGTCAGCTACCTCGACGGCGAATGGTCGCGCATCGATCCGCGCGTGGGCAATGCCGTGCTGCTGAGCGATCCGATCGCGACACCGAAGTGGAAGTGGGCGTTTGGCGTGCAATATCGCGCGGAGCTGGGTTCGGCCGGCTCGATCACGCCGCGCTTCGATCTCAGCTACTTTGGCCGCAACAACATCGGCCGCATCGCGGGCGGTGCGCCGATCGATTATGCGGCGGCCTATACGCTGGGCAACGCGCGCCTGACGTGGCGCAACAAGAGCGAGGATCTCTCGGTTTCGTTCGAAGTGCAGAACCTGTTCGACAAGTACTACACGCCCTACCGCTTTGCGGCGGTGCAGGCGTTCACCGGCACGATCTACAGCCAGGTCGGCCGTCCGCGCGAATGGGCGCTTACGGTTCAGAAGAAGTTCTGATCCACCCGGCATTCCCGATCATGGGGGGAGGGGCGGCCAGCGATGGTCGCCCCTTTTTTCTTGGGTCGCTCTTGCCTCAATTGTAACAAATGGTAGATTCAACGTCGAATGCGCCGGAGCAGGCGCCGTGGGGAGAAAGTATCATGCTGCCAGCGGGCGTCGCCATCGCGCATCCCGACAAGCTCTTTATCGGCGGCGCGTGGGTGCCCGCCCACAGCGGGCGACTGATCGAGCTCATCTCGCCCGATACCGAGCAAGTGGTGGCGCGCGTGGCCGAGGCGGACGAGGCCGATATGGACGCGGCGGTGAGCGCGGCGCGGGCGGCGTTCGACCATGGGCCCTGGCCGATGATGGCGCCGGCGGAGCGGATCGCAGCGTTCCGGCGCGTGGTGGGCCACTTGCGCGCGCGGGTGGATGAACTGGCGCGGTGCTGGACGGCGCAGATGGGCGGGCTGGCCAGCTTTGCCGGGCCGATGCATGCCGGATCGGTTGCGGTGCTGGAAGGCATTGCCGCGATTGCCGAGGACTTCGCATTTGTCGAGCAGCGGCCGAGCATGGGCGCGGCGGCGGGCTTCGTGGTGCACGAGCCAGTCGGCGTGGTCGCTGCCATTGCGCCGTGGAACGGGCCGTTCGGGATCATGGCGAACAAGGTGGCCTATGCGCTGCTCGCGGGATGCCCGGTGATCATGAAGCCTTCGCCCGAAACGCCGCTGGAGGCCTATATCATTGCCGAGGCAGCGGAGGCGGCGGGGCTACCGGCGGGGGTGGTGAACCTCGTGACCGGGCACCGCGAGGCGAGCGACCACCTCGTCTGCAACCACGGCGTGGACAAGGTGACGTTCACCGGATCGACCGTGGCGGGGCAGCGCATCGCATCGGTCTGCGGAGAGCGGATCGCGCGCTGCACGCTGGAGCTGGGCGGCAAGTCCGCCGCGCTGGTGCGCGATGATTTCCCGATTCCGATCGCCGCGAAGATGCTGGCGGGCACGATCACGATGATGAGCGGGCAGGTCTGCGCGATGCTGAGCCGCGTGATCGTGCCGCGCACGCGGCATGACGAGCTGGCCGAGGCGATTGCGGGCGAGATGCGGCAGGTGGTGATCGGCCATTCGGATGACCCGCGAACGCAGCTGGGGCCGCTGGCGATGAAGCGCCAGCGCGACCGGGTGGAGATGTATATCGAGGAAGGCCGCAAAGTGGCCGATCTGGTCTGCGGCGGGGCGCGGCCGGCGCACCTCAATCAGGGCTATTTCATCGAGCCGACACTGTTCGCCAATGTGCCGAACGACAGCCGGATTGCACAGGAGGAGATCTTCGGCCCGGTGCTCAGCCTGATCCCGGCGGAGGACGAGGAGGACATGATCCGCATCGCCAATGATTCGCGCTTCGGGCTGAACGGTTCGGTGCTGACACATGATGTGGATGCGGCGTACCGGATCGGGCGGCGGGTGCGCACGGGCGGGTTTGGGCAGAATGGCCTCAGGATGGATTTCGGGCTGCCTTATGGCGGGTTCAAGCAATCGGGGATCGGCCGTGAGGGCGGGCGCGAGGGGTTGATGCCCTATCTGGAGGTGAAGACGCTGCTGCTCGATGGGGTGCCGAGCGCGCTTTAGCCCCCCAAACTATGCGTTTACGCTTCGTCGCCCCGTGCTTGACACGGGGCTAGGCTCTTCTTCCGGCGCGGCGGTGCGCAAGGAAAGCCAAGGCCCGTGTCAAGCACGGGCCGACGAAAACGGGTTGTGCTTACCCCAGCTCCACGCAGCCGCCGTCCACGTAGAGATCGACGCCGTTGATGAAGCTGGCCTCTGCGCTGGCGAGGAAGAGGACGGCGCGGGCGACTTCCTCGGCCTCGCCCATGCGGCCCAGGGGGACGACGCCGCCGAGCATCGCGCGGGTGGCCTCGATCTCGGCCTCGCTGGCGCCGCGCTTGAAGATCTCGGTCTCGGTGGGGCCAGGGCTCACCATGTTGACGCGGATCTTGCGCGGGAGGAGTTCCTTGCCGACGGTGCGGGCCATGGCGCGCAGGCCGGCCTTGGCGGAGGCGTAGGCCACGTTCCCGGCGAGCGCGAGTTCGCTGCCGATCGAGCCGGTGATGACGATGGCGCCGCCATCGCGCAGCAGGGGCAGTGCGGACTGGATCGCGAAGAAGGCGCCGCGCAGGTTGACGTTGTGGATGCCGTCCCAGAATTCCTCGGTCACGTGCGGCATGGCGGCAAACCCGCCGACCCCGGCGTTGACGAAGAGGACGTCGATCCCGCCGAGCGCGTGCTCGATTTCGGTGAGCGCGGCTTTGGTTTGCACCACATCGCCCATGTCGCTGGCGATGCCGAGTGCGCCCAGTTCTTCGGCGGCGGCGGCAAGCGTCTCGCGATTGCGGCCGGTGATGGCGAGCTTGGCACCTTCCGCCGCGAACATTTTCGCGGCGGCGAGCCCGATCCCGGCATTGCCACCGAGGATCACGACGCATTTGTCGGTAAAGCGCATGGGGCCCCTCAGAACATCGTGTTGGTGTTGGCGGACGTCTCCGGCACGGGGCTGATCACGTCCCAGTGCTCCATGACCTTGCAGCCTTGCACGCGGAACATGTCGACCACGGCAAAGCCGCGCTTCTGTTCGGGCGTGCCGTCTTCCTGCCAGCCGTGGCTGTGCGCGGCGACGAGGTTGCCATCGGCGATCACGCGGTGAATTTTCGTGCGCTGGCCGGGGTTGCCCTCGACGAATTTCGTGAGGAACGCGATGGCGGCCTCGCGCCCGGTCTGTGCATAAGGGTTGTGCTGGATATAGCCCGGATCGACCCACTTCTCGAACGAGGAGCGCACCTTCTTCTCGATGTAGAATTCGTGGAGGAACTGCGTGACGACCTGTTTGGGCGTGAGTTTGCAGGTTTTGGCCTGAGCGGCGGCGGGCGCGGCGAGGAGGGCGAGAGCGGCTAGGGCAGCGAGGCGCATCGGGGGCTCCTTGGTCAGAACATCGAGTTGGGATTGACGGGATTGGCGGGCACGTCCTGCAGCACGTCCCAGTGCTCGACGATCATGCCATTTTCGCAGCGGAAGATATCGACCACGGCAAGGCCCGGATCGCCCGGCCAGCGCTCGACATGGGTGTGGACGATCACGTGGTTCCCATCGGCAAAGCTGCGGTGAATGGTTTGCTTTGCATCGGGGGATTCCCGCTTCACGTGATCGAGAAAGGCTTTCAGCGCGTCCACTCCGGGCGGGGCGAGCATGGAGTGCTGGATGTAATCGGGCGAAATGTAGCGGTCCACCGCGCTGCTATCCATGGCGATGAGGACCTTGTGGTACATCTCGATCACTAGATCATGATTGGCCTGTTCCGTGGCGGTTCGCGCCATCGACTCTCTCCCCTTTTATTCTAACATTTGATACGGTATGCCGGAATTCGAAGGGCGGTAAAGCCCCCATGGGAGAGATTATGGACCGCGCCGGTCTTTACGCCGCACTCGATGCATTTCTCGCCGCGCTGAATGTGGGCGACCACACTCGGCTGGACTGGGCCGAAGGTGCGTATCACAGCGAAAACAATGTGATGCTGGAGATCGGCGACGGGGTTTGGGGCACGATCCAGAAGCTGGGCGAGTATCAGCTGCGGTTTGCGGATACCCGCACAGGGCAGGTCGGCTATTTCGGCACGGTGATCGAGGCGATCGAGGAATCGGCCTTCACGCTGCGGCTGAAGATCGATGCGGCGGGCGCGATTGCCGAGTGCGAGATGCTGATCGTGCGGCAATCGGACAGCGGCATAAAGTTCGAGAACTGCCGCTATTGGGACAAGCCGATCCTGCACCGCGAAGTGGTGGCCCCGGTGCCGCGCGCGGAGATGGTGGCGCTTTCCAACGGCTATTTCGATACGCTCCAGCGCAACGACGGGACGATCCACACCAAGTTCCATCCCGATTGCAACCGGGTGGAAAACGGCGTGCAGACGACGCGCAACCCGGAGTTTGCCAAGATCGTGCCGGTTTCTGCGCTGGGCTGCGAAGAGCAGTTCCGCATGGGCAACTACCGCTATGACGACGACTTGCGCGCGCGGCGCTTTCCGCTGGTGGATGAGGAGCGCGGGCTGGTGCTGGCCTATGGCTTCATCGACCATTCGGGCCGGATCGACGAGTATCAACTGACCGACGGGCGCACAGTGAAGAGCCCGGTGCGGCGGCCACACAGCTTCTATATCTCCGAGCTGTTCAAGATCGACCACGGGATGATCGAGCAGATCGAGGCGAACTTCATCACGGTGCCCTATCGGATGCCGAGCCCGTGGGATTCGCTGTGATGGGGGCCGGTGTTGTGCGGGCATCCTTCGACAGGCTCAGGATGAGCGGCGTTGGGGGTAATGCCTCAAAAAGAAGTCCGCTCACCCTGAGCTTGTCGAAGGGTGCTTGCGCAGCACTCGCCGCACTCGCCCTTGGCGCTGCGCCGCCGATGGTCGGCGCGGGGAGCGAATGGACCAGCCCGGGCGGGGATGCGGGCAAGACGCACCATTCTGCGCTGACCGGGATCAACGCGCATAATGTCGGCAAGCTGGGCCTTGCCTGGCAGGTCGAGCTTGGCACCATGCGCGGCATGGAAGCGACGCCGGTCATGGTCGGCGGGGTGCTTTATAGCTCGGGCGTGGCGGGGCGGGCCTATGCCTGGGATGCCGCGACGGGCAAGCAGCTCTGGGCCTTCGAGCCCGAGATCGACATGCAGCTCAATCGCACGGCGTGCTGCGACATGGTCAACCGCGGCGTCGCGGTGGCGCGGGGCAAGGTCTACGTCGCGACGCTCGATGGCTGGCTCTATGCGCTGGATGCGAAGACCGGCGCGGTGGTCTGGAAAAGCGATTTCATCGAGAACCGCCGCAAGGGCGACAATTCGACTGGCGCGCCGGAGATTGCTGGCGATGTCGTTGTGATCGGCATGGCGGGCGCGGAATACGATGTGCGCGGTTATGTGACCGCACTCGATCTGGAAACGGGCAAGCTGCGCTGGCGCTGGCATGTGGTGCCGCGCGATCCGGCGTTGGGACCGCAGGAAACGCCCGAACTTGAGAAGGCGCTGGCGACCTGGGATCCGAAGAGCCGCTGGGACATTGGCGGCGGCGGTGCACCGTGGGATGCCATCGCGTTCGATCCGGAGACGGGCTATCTGCTCGTCGGTACGGGCAATGGCGGGCCTTATGCGACTTCGAAGCGCAGCCCGGCCGGGGGTGACAACCTCTATCTCGGCAGCCTCGTCGCGCTTGATCCGAAGACGGGCCGGATGGTCTGGCACTATCAGGAAACGCCTGGCGACAACTGGGACTTCACCTCTACCCAGCCGCTGATCCTGACGCACTTGAGGGTGGACGGGGCGGATCGGTCGGTGATCCTGCATGCGCCCAAGAACGGCTTTCTTTATGTGATCGACCGGGGAACCGGGAAGCTGCTCAAGGCCAGTCCGCTGGTGCGGATGAACTGGGCGAAGGGGATCGATCCGGCGACGGGGCGGCCGATCCTGACGCCCGAACAAAGCGATTACACGGCAGGGCCGAAGATCGTGTTTCCCGCTACTCCGGGCGCGCGCAACTGGCATCCGGCTTCGTTCGATCCGGCGACGGGGCTTTACTATGCAGCGGTGCTTGATCTGGGGAACCTGATCTTCATGACGCCGGGGCAGAAGCCGCTGAAGGCGCGGGGCCTCAACAACGATGCGGCGCTGATCTTCACGACCGACGTGAAGGAGGCGCTGGCGGCTTTTCCCGCGCCGATGGCCGATGCGGTGCGTGCGCTGCCCGCCTATGCCGAGGCGCTGCGCGATCCCGGCAAGGCGCAGATCCGCGCGATCGAGCCGCTGACCGGCAAGACGGTGTGGGCGGCTGATACGGCCGGGTGGCAGGACCGCGCGGGAGTGCTGACGACGGCATCGGGGTTGCTGATCCACGGCAACGTGGGGGGCACGCTGTTTGTCCGCGATGCGAAGACCGGCAAGGTGCTGAAGAGCATCAAGACCGGCACGCCGATCATGGCCGCGCCGATGACCTATCAGGTGAACGGGGTGCAATACATCGCGGTCATGGCCGGGTGGGGCGGTGGCGGGTTCCCGTTCGTGCCGCGCTATGCCGCCGCTTATGACCGGGGCAATCTGAACCGTCTGCTTGTGTTCAAGCTGGGCGGGGGCAAGGTGAAGGAGCCGCCGCTGCTGCCGCCGCTCGAAGTTGCGCCCGAACCACCTGCGCAGGCGGCGGGGGTGACGGCGGAGACAATTGCGCGCGGGCAGGGGCTGTTCTTCGGCAATTGCGCGATCTGCCATGCCAACCGCCACCGCTCGATCACGCCGGACTTGCGCCGGATGCAGCCGGGGACGCACGCAATGTTCCGCCAGATCGTGCTGGAAGGCGCGCTGGTGCCGGGCGGGATGCCGCGCTGGGATGATGTGCTTTCCCCCGGCGATGCCGATTCGATCCATGCCTATCTGATCGACCAGCAGAAGCAGACGCGGGCCGATGAACTGGCGAAGGTGAAGGCGGGCAAGCCGCTGGATGGGCCGAGCCTGACGATCTTGAGCAATTATTGAGAACCCAATCCAAAACCGCTCATGCTGAGCTTGTCGAAGCATCCTGCGCGGCGGTTGCGCCAGCACCCTTCGACTGGCTCAGGGTGAGCGGGGATGGGGTTTGTGGGGTTTAGAAGGAAACGTTGATCATGGACTTTTCGACACTCGACAACCCCAGGCTGGAGTTTGCCTTTGCCTGCACCTTGCGCTTCACCCGCGTGCAGGTGGTGCCTGATGTGCCAACGGGGGGCATGCGCAGCGCGGTTTATGTCGATGATGGCGAGTTCGAGGGGCCGCGGCTGAAGGGCCGTGCGGTGCCCAATTCGGGCGGCGATTATGCCTTCTTCCGGCCCGATGACACGGCGGTGTTCGATGCGCGCTATATGCTCGAAGTCGATGATGGCACGCTGATCTACATGCAGAACAAGGGATTCCTCTGGGGGCGCGAGCCGGGGACGATGGAGCGGCTGCGCAACTGGGCCTTCGCGGGCGGCGCGCCGGTGCCGCATGCCGAATACTATCTGCGCGCGCAGCCGACTTTCGAGACGAGCAAGGGTCCGCACGACTGGCTGACGCGGCACGTGTTCATCGGCGTGGGCGAGCGGCGGCCGGATGGAAACCACGTGCGGTATTATGCGCTGACTTGACGCGGCGGCCTTCGCGCGCCACAACGCTAACAATTGGTAGAAAATACACATGGGAGAATTCCGCCGGTGAAGCTGCACCTGCCGCCCCGCGTCAGCCCCAAGACGTTCGATGCCATGCTCACGGCTGCGGCCGGAGTGGTGGGCAAGGATTGGGTCATGGCGAGTGACGCCGACCGCGACGCCTATTCCGATGTCTATGCGCCCGGCTCTTCGGAGGAATGGCCGGCAGGCGCGGCGATTGCGCCCGCCAGCGTAGAGGAAGTGCGCGCGATCGTGCGGCTGGCGAACGAGCACAAGACGCCGCTCTGGCCGGTCTCGCGCGGCAAGAACCTGGGCTATGGCACTGCTGCGCCGCGCCTGCAGGGTTCGATCGTGCTCGATCTGGGGCGCATGAACAAGGTGCTCGAGCTCGATAGCGCGCTGGCCTACTGCGTGATCGAGCCGGGGGTCGGCTTCTTTGATCTCTATGAGCATATCCAGCGCGAGAAGGCTCCGCTGTGGCTTTCGGTGCCAGGCAATGCCTGGGGCTCGGTGCTCGGAAATGCGCTGGAGCACGGCATCGGCTATACCTCTTATGGCCTCCACGCGCGCAATCTGTGCGGGATCGAGGCGGTGCTGCCGGACGGCGATCTGATGCGCACAGGCATGGGCGCGATGACGAACAACCCGGCCTTCCATCTCTTTCCGATGAGCTATGGCCCGACGTTTGATCTGGCCTTCTCGCAGTCTAATCTCGGCATCGTGACCAAGGCCGGTCTGTGGTTGCAGCCCGCGCCCGAGACATCGCTTGAACTGGTGTGGGATATCCCGGCGGTGGACGATATCGGCTGGGTGATCGATACGATTGCGCCGCTGAAGATTTCCGGGCTGATCGACCAGAACGTGTTCATCCCGAGCTGGCTTGGCAAGATGGTGCTGAAAGGCCAGCGCAAGGATTTCTGGGACAAGCCGGGTGCGATTCCGGAAGCGCGCGTGGAAGAACTGCTCAAGGAGCACAAGCTGGGCTATTGGCAGGTCGCGTTGCGGTTCTACGGTGATGAAGGCGTGGTCAAGGCCAAGGCTGCGGTGGTGAAGGCGGCGATGGAGCGCAACCTCAAGACCCCGCCTGCCGAGCATTGGTGGCATCCGGGCGACTATATCCACGGGGTCGAGATCACGATGGGCATCCCGTCTGCCGTGCCGCTGCAGATGAGCGACTGGATCGGCGGACGCGGCGCGCACATGGGCTTTTCGCCGGTGGTGCCTGCGACCGGCAAGCACGTGCTCGATCAGATGCACCGCAGCCGCAAAATCATCGCGGACTTCGACGTGGACTTCTACGCCAGCTTCACCATTGGCGGGCGCTTTGCCAACAACGTCAACATGCTGATGTATGACCGCGACAACGCCGAGGAAGTGGTGAAAATGCGCCGCCTGTTCGATGCGCTGATCACGGAGACGGCCAAGGCAGGCTATGCCGAATACCGCACCCACCTTGGCTGGATGGACCCTGTGATGGACACCTTCGATTTCAACGGCCATGCGCTGCGCCGCTTTGGCGAGAAGGTGAAAAACGCGCTCGATCCCAATGGAATCGTTGCACCCGGCAAGCAGGGCATCTGGCCCGCCGCCTATGCCGCCCAGCGGGCCAAGAATTCGGGAGGCAAGGCATGAAGCGCCTGATCCTGGCAGCCGGATTGCTCGCGTCCGCCGCTGCGGCCCTTCCTCCCGGTCCTCCGCCGGGACCGCCGCCGCCCTACCAGGTGCGCGGCGAGGCACCAGCGGGTGACCGGCTGAAGCCGGGCGGGGACGGCAAGGTGCTGTTTCAGGTCCACTGCGGCTATTGCCACCTTGCCGGCGGGATGGGCACCAACCTCCTCACCAAGCAGCGCATGATGATGGGTGAGACGCCGGACAAGGGCCTGCTTGCCAACCGCACCGACCTGACAGCGGACTATGTGAAGAGCGTGGTGCGCATGGGCAAGGGCGCGATGCCGGCGCAAACCAAGGTGGATGTGACCGATGCCGAGCTGGATGCGGTCTCGAAGTACCTCGGGAAGGCGGGCTGATGCGGACCACGCGGCGCGGGGTGCTGAAAGGCGGGGCGCTTGCTGGCGCGGTGGCGGCTGTTCCGGTGGCGGCGCAGGCGGCGGCCGGAGTGGCGGCGGAAGTAACGGCGGTGATCGTTTACGACAGCCGTCTGGCTGAATCCGCGAGCTTTGCAGGCGGGCGGGGGATCGATCTAGCGGCTGTGTCTCTGCGGGATGCCCATGCAGCGCTGGTGGGGGCCAGCCGCATCGAAGGGCTGACCCGGTGGAGCGACTGGACGGTGCTGCGCGGCCTGCTGGAAGAGCAGGGCCTGCGGCGGACGGTCGAGACGCGCGCTTCGGCGCCGCTGTCCGGCCATGATGGCCTGCTGCGCTGGAGCATGGCCGCGCGCTGAGGGCTGTTTCCCCCAGTGAAATCTGATCGCTCCAGAGCACTTAGCGCGCGGGCGGACTAGCGCCTAAGCGGGTGCTGCGATCTGCCTCTGCGGGCAGGACTGCTTGAACCGTCAGGCTAGCTGATTTAGTATGTAACACTAACAATCAGCTCCGCATGTCCGGAGTCGGGAGAGAGCTTGCTGCCATGGTGCTCGACGCATGACCGACGTGACGCTCTATCACTGGGAGCCCAACGCCAATTCGGGCAAGCCGATGTTGGCGCTGATGGAAAAGGGCGTGCCCTTTGCCAGCCACTACATCGATATGCTGCAGTTCGATCAGCACAAGCCGGAATACCTTGCGATCAATCCGCAGGGCACGATCCCGGCGATGACGCACCAAGGACCTTGGGGATCGCGTGTGCTGACCGAAAGCACCGCGATCATGGAATATGTGAACGCCGCGTTCCCGGGGCCGGACCTGATGCCGGCGGACGCGCAGGACCGCTGGCGCGTGCGCTGGTGGATGAAGTTCATGGACCAGTGGCTCGGCCCCAGCTTCTCGATGATCGGCTGGAGCGTGTTCGTCGGCCCGCGCGTGCGGGAGCGCGATCCGGAGGAACTGGCCGCCGCGATTGAACGCATTCCGCTGCCCGAGCGGCGCAGGGCGTGGAAGAAGGCGATCAATGGCGATTTCAGCGCGGAGGAAATGGCCGAAAGCCGCCGCCGCGTGGCGCTGGGCGTCGCCAAGCTCGAGGAAGAGCTGGGCAAGCGGGATTATGTCGGCTCGGATGCTTACAGCCTGGCCGATATCAACATCTTCAATTCGACCTATTCGCTGCCGCTTTCGCAGCCCGATCTCGCCAGCAAGGACAAGACGCCCAACATCATGCGCTGGCTGAAGCGCGTCTATGAGCGCGAGGCGGTGGGCAAGACATGGGCGATGGGCAAGACCGACATGGCGGCGCGCTATAGCCTGATGATGGAAGGGATCATCTGATGGAGCTGGTGCTTTATCATGGCGAGCCCAATGGCGCTTCGCTGACCGTGCTGGCCGCACTGGCCGAGAGCGGGCTCGACATTCCCTGCCGCCCGATCGACCTCCTGAGCGGCGCGCGGCACGCCCTGCCGGAGATTGCCGAGCCGATCGCGCTCGATCTGGGGATCGAGGGCGAGGGGCCAGTGCTGGTGATCGGCGGCGAGGCGATGACCGAGTCGGTGTTCCTCGCAAAGTATCTCGACGAACTGGCGGGGGGCTGCGGGCTCCAGCCGGATGACGCCTACGCGCATTGGGAAATGCTGATGTGGTGCCGCCAGATCACCGAGCGGCTTTCGCCGGCGGCGGCACTGCTGGGCAATCTGGCGCATTCGCAAGCGGCGATTGCCGCGATCCCGGCGAGTGACTTTGCCGCGCTGGCAGCCTCGGTCGTTTCGGACGACCTGCGCGCGCGCTGGCAGGCGCTGCACGAGGGCAGGGCCGACCCCGCCCAAGTGGCGGACAGCGAGGCCAAGGTCGATCAGGCCGCGCAGCGCTGCGAGGACAAGCTGGCCGATGGACGCGAGTTCCTGATGGGCGCGTTCTCGATTGCCGATCTGGTCACCTACAGCTGGCTGGCGGGGATGGAACTGGTCCGTCCCGAAGCCTTCGCCGAAACGCCGCTGACCCGTGCCTGGCTGGCGCGCGTGGCGGTTCGGCCCTGTATTCTGGCAGCTTTGGCCATGGCCAACACGCCGGAACCGCTTAAAACTTGGGCGCCTGGCCCGGAAATCAACCGTTGGGGATGAAAGCACGATGCGTGCAATCGACTACTTTGACCGTGGCCATGACCGCGATCCTTCGCGCCTTGCGATCATCGATACCGAATCCGGCCTGAAGCTGACCTTTGCCGAGACCAAGGCGCTTTCCGAGCGCATTGCCGCGGCACTCCAGAAAGGCGGGTTCGAGAATCAGGACCTGCTCGGGCTTTATGGCCCGAACGACGGCATGCTGCTGGTGGTGGTGCTGGCGATGTGGCGCGCCAACGGCAAGTGGATCCCGGTCAACACGCGCAACGCGATCGAGGCCAATGCGGCCTATATCAACTACGTGCGGCTGAAGTGGATGATCTACCACTCGTCGAAGGCCGACGAGGTGCAGCAGCTCAAGGGCCTGTGCCCCACGCTCCAGCACTTCGTGTGCCTCGATCAGCGCATGGGCGATGACCCCAGCCTCGAGGAGTTCATGGCCGGGGTGAGCGAGGCCGATTTCGTCGAGCCCGAGACCGATGCGTTCGGCAACTTGATGGACATGGTCGGCATCTTCCCCACCGGCGGCACGACCGGGCCTTCGAAGGGCGCTAACGTGACCAACCTCGGCTGGGGCACGATGATCGAGACGGCGGCGGACGGCATGGGCGGGCGCACCGACAATCCAGTCGCGCTGGTTTCCGCGCCGATCACGCATGCGGCGGGGCCGATTGCGCTCTCGACGATGAGCCTTGGCGCAACGCAGGTGATCCTGCCGGGCTTTGATGCCGAGGACGTGCTGCGCACGATCGAGGAATACAAGGTCACGCACATGTATCTGCCGCCAACGGCGATGTACCAGTGCCTCGCTAGCCCGGAGATCGGGAAGCACGATTATTCGTCGCTGAAGATCTTTATCCTCGTCGGATCGCCCTGCAGCCCGGAAAAGCTGCGGCAGGCGGTGGAAATCTTCGGTCCGTGCATGTGCCAGGCTTATGGCCAGGTTGAATGCCCGATGATCGTGGCGTGGTTCCCGCCCGAGGACGTGGCGCGCTTTGCCAAGGCGGCGCCGGAAAAGCTCGCCTCGTGCGGTAAGCCGACCCGCTCGATCAAGGTCACGCTGATGGACGACGACGGCAATCACATGCCGCTGGGCGAGGCGGGCGAGATCTGCGTGCGCGGCGCGCTGGTGACGCATTCCTACTTCGAGAAGCCCGAGGAAACCGCCGAAATCCGCAAGTTCGGCTGGCACCATACGGGCGACGTCGGCAAGTTCGATGCGGATGGCTATCTCTATATCGTCGACCGCAAGAAGGACATGGTCGTCTCGGGGGGCTTCAACGTCTTCACCGCCGAAGTCGAGGCGGCGGTGACGGAGCTGGCGCAAGTGCGAGAGGCCTGCGTATTCGGCATCCCGCACGAGAAGTGGGGCGAGCAGGTTCACGCCGTGGTCGTGGCCGAGGGGATCACCGGCGAGGAAATCATCGCCTATACCAAACAGCGCCTCGGCGGCGTGAAGGCGCCCAAATCGATCGAGTTCATCGATGCCATTCCCCGCACCGCTGCGGGCAAGATGGACAAGAAGGCGCTGCGCAAAAAGTACTGGGGCGACGCGCAGCGTATGGTGAATTGACCGAGGGTCGTTTAAACAGCCGGTTAAAGTGATCCGGGGTCGCACCGGGCAGTCAGGAGAAGGTGACGGATATGCGCGTTTCGTTCGTTCGCAAGTTGGCCATGGCATCGGTTCTCGCGCTTTCAGCGGGGGCGGTGGCGCAATCGGGTGCGATTGCCGGGGTGACCGACGCGATGTTGCTGAGCGTGCCGGCGGGCGAATGGCTGAGCTATGGCCGCGACTATGCCGAGCAGCGCTATTCGCCGCTCAAGCAGGTCAATGAGTACAACGTCGATCAGCTGGGCCTTGCCTGGTATGCCGACCTTGACACCGCACGCGGGCAGGAAGCCACCCCGCTGATGCACGACGGCGTGCTCTATGTCTCGACCGCATGGTCGATGGTGAAGGCCTATGATGCGAAGACCGGCAAGCCGCTGTGGGCCTATGATCCCAAGGTGCCGCGCGAAACCCTGGTGCGCACCTGCTGCGATGCGGTGAACCGGGGTGTGGCGCTTTATGGCGACAAGCTGTTTGTCGCGGCGCTGGATGGCCGGCTGATCGCGCTCGATCAGAAGACGGGCAAGGTGATCTGGGAAAAAGTCACGGTTCCCAACCAGACCGACTACACGATCACCGGTGCGCCGCGCATCGTGAAGGGCCGGGTGCTGATCGGCGCGGCTGGCGCGGAATACAAGGCGCGCGGCTATATCGCGGCCTATGACCCGGAGACGGGCAAGGAAGTGTGGCGCTTCAACACCGTGCCGGGCAACCCCGCCAAGGGCTTCGGTGTCGAAGGCGTCAACAAGGCGGCGCATGAGGCGGCGGCCAAGACCTGGGGCAACAAGTGGTGGACCCTTGGCGGCGGCGGCACCGTGTGGGATTCGATCACTTACGATCCGGCAACCAACCTCGTGCTCTTCGGCACCGGCAATGCCGAGCCGTGGAATCCGGCTGCCAACGGCCGTGCGGGCGACAGCCTCTACACCTCGTCAATCGTGGCGGTGAATGCCGATACGGGCCAGTACGCGTGGCATTTCCAGGAGACGCCGGAAGACCGCTGGGACTTCGACTCGGATCAGCAGATCACGATTGCCGATGTGGTGATCGGCGGCGAGAAGCGCCACGTGGCCATGCACGCGCCCAAGAACGGGCACGTCTATGTGCTCGATGTGAAGACCGGCAAGTTCCTTTCGGCCACGCCCTGGGTTCCGGTGAACTGGGCAACGGCAGTCGATCCCGAGACCGGGCGCCCGACCATCAACCCCGATGCGCGCTACGAAAAGACAGGCAAGCCCTTCGTCAGCCTGCCCGGCGCAGTTGGCGCGCATAGCTGGCAGCCGCAGAGCTACAGCCCGAAGACCGGCTACCTCTACATCCCGACCAACCTTGCTGCGTTCCCCTATATGGCGGCGGCGGGCTGGAAGCCGACCGATATCGGGTTCCAGACGGGTCTTGACGGTTATGCCGTGGCGATGCCGGCCGATGCCAAGGTGCAGGCGGGTGCGAAGGCGGCGACCACCGGGCAACTGGTGGCGTGGGACGTGGCGAATCGGAAGCCGGCGTGGAAGGTCGATCTCATCGGCCCCTCTAACGGCGGCGTGCTTTCGACCGCGGGCAACCTCGTGTTCCAGGGCACGGCTGCGGGCGAATTCGTGGCCTATACCGCGAACAAGGGCGAGAAGCTGTGGTCGTTCCCGGCGCAGACCGGGATCATCGCCGCGCCGATGACCTATGCGATCGATGGCGAGCAGTATGTCGCCATCCTCGCCGGCTGGGGCGGCGTGTGGGATATCGCCACCGGTGTGCTGGCCAACAAGGCCGGCGCGGCACGCAACATCAGCCGCCTGCTGGTGTTCAAGCTCGGCGCCAAGGGCCAGCTGCCCGAAGCGCCTCCGATGAACCAGATGGTGCTCGATCCGCCGCCGTTCACCGGCACGATGGCACAGGCGACGCACGGCGGGCAGCTCTATGGTCGCTATTGCTCGGTCTGCCACGGCGATGCGGCGGTTTCGGGTGGGCTCAACCCCGATCTGCGCCACTCGGCGATCATCAATTCCGCCGACGCGCTGAAGGCCGTGGTGATCGGAGGCCAGCTCCACGAACTGGGCATGGTTTCGTTCAAATCAGCGCTCAAGCCCGCTGACGCGGAGGCGATCCGCATGTATCTCATCAAGCGTGCCAACGAAGACAAGGCCCTGAAGGACCAGGCATTGGCATCGCGCTGACAAAATGCTATAACTTAGAACAATCCATAGAGGACGGAGAGACCCATGACCAAACTCTACCCCAATCTGATCGACGGCGAACTGGTGACCACTGCCACCGCGCTCGACGTGGTGAACCCGGCGAACGAGCAGGTGATCGGCCAGG
>NZ_JAIXPP010000091.1 GCF_027486195.1 Novosphingobium sp. | reverse complement strand
TGGATCAGGATGGGCAGCACCTGCTTGTGCTTGCCTTTGCCGATGTCATCACGAAACACCTGCTGCGCGCGCGCCTTGCCCAGCACCACCGGGTCCACCGTTTCCAGATGGCTCGGGTTCGGCTGCAGGCTCATGTGCACCTTGATCCCGTCGAACTCGCGGTCCGTGCTGGTGCCAAGGTGATACTTCACGTCGCCCGAACCGCCGACATCTTCGGGGTTCGCGCTGCCGCCAGAAAACTCGTGGAAGATCACGCGGTAGGGCTTGGCCAGCACGTTCGCCAGAACGTTGAGGCGGCCCCGGTGCGCCATGCCATAGATGATCTCGCGCACGCCAAGCTGGCCGCCATACTTGATGACCGCTTCCAGCGCCGGGATCATCGATTCGCCGCCATCAAGGCCAAAGCGCTTGGTGCCGACATACTTCTTGCCGAGAAACTTCTCGTACTGCTCGCCGCGCACGACGGCTGCGAGGATCGCCTTCTTGCCGTTGGGGGTGAAATCGATGGACTTGTCGCCGCCCTCGATCCGGTCCTGCAGGAACTTGCGCTCCTCCACGTCCGCGATGTGCATGTATTCCAGGCCGACCTTGCCGCAATAGTTGCGCTGCAGCACGCTCACGATCTCGCGCGGGGTTGCCCACTGCATGCCCAGCACGCCGCCGACGAAGACCTTCTTGTCGAGGTCAGGCCCCACAAAGCCGTGGTATTCCGGGGTGATGTCCGCCGGCAGCTCCTGCCTTGCAAGGCCCAGCGGATCGAGGTCCGCTGCCAGATGCCCGCGCACGCGGTAGGTGCGCACCAGCATCATCGCGCGGATCGAAGCGCCCGCCGCCGCTTCCAGCGCAGCTTCATCAAGCGGCGCACCGGCGGCCTTTGCGGCCTTGGCGATTTCCTGCTTTAGCGCCATCGGATCGAGCGCGCGGGTCAGGTCGTCGCCCGCGCCGGGATCGCTCACCGGCCAGCGCTTCGATGCCCACGAAGGCCCTGCCTGCGGACCCTCCTGCAACGGATCCACTTCGAACGCGCGCTCTTCGTAACCCATTTCTCACTCCTCTCGCCCCGGGGAGGCCAGTACCTTCGTACCCCGGGCTTCGGACCATCCGGCGCGGCCAGGCGCGCCAGTCACTTTCCTGCGCGGGCGCTTGCGCCGCCCGGAATGCTAACCATGCAAACCCGCACAACCAGCGGGTTTACCCGTGTCCCTGCAAAAGGAGCGCACTCCCGGGGCCACGTAAAACCTCGTAGCTGAACGGGGCGCGAACCTGCTGCGGGCAGGTCTTCGCGCCCCGGCCCAGCCACTCACGCGAGCGAGGGGTCGATCCCCTTGCACGCCACAAGCAGTTCCTTCACCGCATCGACCGAAACCTGCAGGCCGGCCTTGTCGGCCTCGTCCAGTTCGATTTCGATGATCTTTTCCACGCCGCCAGCGCCGATCATCACCGGTACGCCCACGTAAAGCCCGTCAACGCCGTACTGGCCATCGACATAGGCCGCGCAAGGCAGGATGCGCTTCTGGTCGCTGAGATAGGCTTCGGCCATCGCGATGCCCGAAGTGGCGGGCGCATAGAACGCCGAGCCGGTCTTGAGCAGGGCCACGATCTCGCCGCCGCCGCTGCGGGTGCGCTGCACGATCGCGTCGATGCGCTCCTGCGTCGAAAGGCCCATCTTGACGAGGTCGGGCACGGGGATGCCGTTCACGGTCGAATAGCGCGTCACCGGCACCATGGTGTCGCCATGGCCGCCGAGCACGAACGTGTTCACGTCCTTGACCGAAACCTGGAATTCATCGGCAATGAAGTGGCTGAAGCGCGCCGAATCCAGCACGCCTGCCATGCCCACCACCATGTGATGCGGCAGGCCCGAAAACTCGCGCAGCGCCCAGACCATCGCGTCGAGCGGGTTGGTGATGCAGATCACGAAGGCGTTCGGCGCATTGGCCTTGATGCCTTCGCCCACGGACTTCATCACCTTGAGGTTGATGCCCAGCAGGTCGTCGCGGCTCATGCCCGGCTTGCGTGCGACACCGGCGGTAACGATGATGACATCGGCCCCGGCGATATCGGCATAGTCGTTGGAGCCGGTGATCTTCGCGTCAAACCCTTCGACCGGGCCGCACTGCGAAAGATCGAGCGCCTTGCCCTGCGGCACGCCCTCGACCACGTCGAACAGTACGATGTCGCCGAGTTCCTTTTGCGCCGCGAGGTGCGCGAGCGTACCGCCGATGTTGCCGGCGCCGATCAGCGCGATTTTCTTGCGAGCCATGCCTTTGCATTCCTTTCCCGGATACGCGGGACCTGCGGCCATGTACGGCCGCCCGAGAGATACCGCCATAAGGGCCTCCCGCGTCCCGCATGACGGGAAGGAATCCAAGCGGATAGGAGCGACCTAAGCCTGCAGGATGGTGATTGCAAGGCGCAAAAACCCACTCTCTGCGGGTTTTTGTGATAACAGTTCGCAATAGCAAAAAGGCTTGCTTGCGCCTCAGCCTTGCAGTCTGGCCCGCGCTGCGCAGGCCCGCGCAAGCGGCCCGTCCAGCATTGCGCAGACCGCGAGCCACCACTCGGCACCGGCGCTGTCGCCGCTGTCGGCCGCGATTTCCGCCGCCTCGCACGCGCGCTGCGCGGCGGACAGCCCATGCGCGGCGAACAGCCGCAGCGCTGCGGTGAGCAGTGCGTCGTCGTGTGCCTCGGAATCGTTGGCACCGGCCTTGCGCGCCGCCAGCGCAGCGCCATTGTCATTGACCGCGCGCGGCACACGCAGCGCCCGCGGGCGAAGAGTGCCCCAGTGCAGGCAGGGCGAGATGATCCCGTAGCGAGGGGCAAAATGCAGCATGGGGGGCTCTCCTCGGTTGCCGATGTAGCGGATATAGCAGGCGGGGGTGAACAGCGCGTTCGCCCTTAGGGTAAAGGCATAGCTAACCCTACTTAGCGGAGAATAAGTATAATCCGAACAGTGGTTTAGGATAGCTCTAAAGCGCGCAGAGTTGGGCTTGCCCGGCGAATTCGGCCCGAAACGGACTGAACCTAGCCGCCCGGCTGGGCAATCCACTTGCCGGCATTCTCGTAGGCGGGATTGACCGTCGCCCCGCCCGGCAATTGCCCCGCACGGTACAGCGCATCGCCCCCGCGCGCTTCGACTGCGGGCGCAAACTGCGGCGTGGCCGCGCGCGGCTCACCATAGCTCGGCAGCGGGGCCTGGCCGAACGAGGCCGCATTGCGTCCCGCCGCGCCCGGTGCCGCCTGTGCAGACTTGAGCGCTTCGATCCGCCCCGCCTCGAACGCCTTCTCCAGCTGGATCGGATCAGCCACGTCCGCCGCCGCCGGGGTCCAGGTGCGCGGATGCGGCGCCGCCACCGGCTCGCCGCCCGAATAGACCGCATTGAACGCGATCGGCCGTCCAGCCGCGCCGCTCCAGCGATAGAACCGGTGCGCGCCGATCGTGCCGATGAAGGTCAGGCTGTCCGCCCAGTAGGGATGCACCGCCGATGTATGGTAATGCGTCGCCAGCCCCACCGGCGCATAGACGGAGCCTGCCAGCGCATCGGCTGCCACGCGCCGCGCGCGGTCCCAGAACGCGGCCACTGGCCGCCGCGCCATCGATCCGTCGCAGGCAAAGCTGAACTGGCAGCCTGCGCGCTCCGATCCCTGATAGACCACGCCGCAAACCGTCTTGGGCCAGGCCGGATGCGCCACGCGGTTGAGCACGACCTGCGCCACCGCGCGCTGCCCGGCATCGGGCTCGCTCGCCGCCTCGTAATAGATCGCCGCCGTCAGGCACTGCAGCGCGCGCGATTGATCAAGGCTCGTGCCCCGCATCGCGATCGGCCGCGCCGCTGGTCCCACGCCGGTGATCGGGGCCGCGTCGTCGCCATGGATCTGCGTCAGCTGCGCATCCCACGCGGATTTCGCCGCATCGGGCGCGAGCATGCCGGTGTCATCGCTCGCCAGATAATAGAACGCCGAGCCCGGAAAGCTGTCCCCCGGCCGCTCGAACGGCTGCAACCCATCGCGCGCCTGCGCCGAAGGCACCCCCGGCGCGATCCAGCCCGGCCCCGCCAGCCACAGCGCAAAGCCCATCACCGCAACGCCAAGGATTCCGCCCCAGCGCTTGAAAAGCCTCTCCCGTGTGGGGGAGGGCATGTCAGGCACCACCGGCGCCGCAGCCACCTTGACCGCAGGCACCACCACCCGCCGAGGCGCCAGTGCCTCGGGCGGCAGCTTCACCGGCCGGTAGTCAATGATCAGAGGCATAGGACAAGCGCACTCGAGGGGTGTGGCAGCAGAGCACTAGGCCACCATGACGCGCCCCGCACCCCGCCATTTCACCCCGTCCCGCTAAGGCACACCCTCCTGCCATCGGGTTAACGCAAAGACGTCCCCGGTACGGGGAAGTGGAGGGGACTTGCCCCAAAGTGCAGGTCCCGCTACACATCCCCCCGACGCCACCGGTGCCCGCGAAAGCGGGCTAAGAGGGAATTCGGACAAGTCTTCAACGATTTGCCCCCGAAGCTGCCCCCGCAACTGTGCCCGGATAGCGCCCTGTCCATCATGCCACTGGCCGCAAGGCTGGGAAGGCGGGCAGGGGGCGATGACCTCGGGCGAGCCAGGAAACCTGCCGGTGTGTGGTCGTTCCGCGGCCGGGCGGGGTGTACCGGGCGCATGCGTGAGACGGCGCGCCTTATGGCCCCGCGCACTCTCCCGCCATGGACGGCAACGTCCATGGGCCGGGAGGAAAACCGAATGAAAAATCTGTATCTTGCCGCCGCAGCCTCATGCGCTCTGGCAACCCCCGCGCTTGCCCAGCAGGCCGATCAGATCACCGTCGTCGCCACCGGCAGCCCCCAGCGCATCGACCAGACCGGCCAGCCCATCACCGTCCTCACCGCTGCCGATCTCGCCCGCCTGCAAGGCCCCGATATCACCCGCGCGCTCGAGCAGGTCCCCGGCCTCACCATCAGCCGCAACGGCGGCCCCGGCGCGTTCACCGGCGTCCGCCTGCGCGGCTCCGACTCTGAACAAGTCCTCGTCCTCATCGACGGCGTCCGCGTCGAAGACGTCGCCGCCCCCGGCGCCGGCTTCGATTTCGGCACGCTGACAACCGGCGGCATCGAACGCATCGACGTCCTGCGCGGCTCCAACTCGGTCACCTGGGGCAGCGCCGCGCTCGGCGGCGTCATCGCCATCCAGACCCGCGAGCTGAACGGCCTCGAAGCCAGCGCCGAAGGCGGCAGCCGCGGCTCCTTCGCGGGAGAGGCCGCCGCCGGCCTCGCACGCGAAAAGTACGCCCTCTCGCTCACCGGCGGCTACACCACCACCGATGGCGTCTCCGCCGCTGCCGTCGGCACCGAAGCGGACGGCGCGCGCCAATGGCACTTCGGCGGCAAGGCCCGCCTCGATCTCGCCCCCGGCCTCTCCTTCGTCGCCAATGCCCGCTACGCCGATACCCGCACCGATATCGACGGTTACCCCGCGCCCAACTACACTTTCGCCGATACCCCCGAATACCAGACCACCCGCCAGGCGTCCGGCCGCGCCGGCCTGCGCTATGAAGGCGCGTGGCTCACCCTGAACACCGGCTTCGCGCTTTCCGATACGAAGCGCGACTACTACGACCCCACCTTCGGCACCGCCCCCAGCTACGGCTATCGCGGCCGCAGCCACCGCGCCGATCTCACCGGCCGCGCCAAGCTCCCGGCAAACTTCGCGCTCGATTTCGGCGCTGACAGCGAATGGACGCGCTATTCCGGCACCTTCGATGCCCGCCAGACCGCGCGCCAGACCAGCGGTCACATGATGCTCGGCTGGTATACTGATGCCATCTCGCTCGCCGCTGGCCTGCGCTATGATGATCACAACCGCTTCGGCAACGCCACCACCCTTGGCGCCAACGGCACCGTCCGCCTCGCGCAAAACCTGCGCCTGCGCGCCAGCTACGGCGAGGGCTTCAAGGCCCCCACGCTCTACCAACTCCTCTCGGACTACGGCAACGCCGCGCTCCGCCCCGAACGCAGCCGCAGCTACGACGCGGGCCTCGAATACAAGAGCGGCCCCGTCACCGCCGCCGTCACGGTCTACCGCCGCGATAGCCGCAACCTGATCGCCTTCGTCTCGTGCTTCGGCCAGACCACCGCGATCTGCACCAATCGCCCCTTCGGCACTTACGACAACGTCGGCAAGGCCCGCGCCGAAGGCGCCGAAGCCGAACTCACCCTGCGGCCCACCGCCAAGTTCACCCTGCGCAGCCTCTACAGTTACACCAAGGCCCGCAATCTCACCCCCGGCAATGCCCAGTTCGGCAACGATCTCGCCCGCCGCCCGCGCCACGCGCTCACACTCAGCGGCGATTGGGAAACCCCGCTGGCAGGCTTCGCGCTTGGCGCAGACCTGCGCCTCATCAGCCAAAGCTTCGACAACGCGTCGAACACCGTCCGCCTCCCCGGCGGCCCGGTCGCCACGCTCCGCGCCAGCCTCCCGCTGCACGACCGCGTGACGCTCTACGCCCGCGTCGAGAATGTCTTCGACAACCGCCTCCCCACCGCCGCCGGCTACAGCGCCGTCGGCCGAGGCGCCTTCGCCGGTCTCAGAGTGCGCTACTGATGCCGCAGAACCCTTCCACTTTGTCCTCCCCATTTTTGCGCAGCACAAATGGGGAGGTGGCCCGCCGCAGGCGGGTCGGAGGGGTTCTTTGCCTCCTGCTCGCGGCGCTCACCGCCTGCACCCCGCAGCCCAAAAGCGAAACCCGGCGCGAAACCACGCGTTATCTCCCCACGATCGTCAGCCTCAACCCTTGCGCCGACGCGATCCTCGCCGAAGTCACCGCCCCCGGCCAGCTCCTCGCGCTCTCGCACTACAGCGCCGATCCCCGCGCCGCCTCGATGGACCCGGCCAAGGCCCGCCAGTTCCCCACCACGCGCGGCACGCTCGAGGAAGTCCTCACACTTCGCCCCGATGTGGTGGTCGATAGCACCTTCGTCCCACCCGCCACCGCCGCAGCCTACCGGCGCCTTGGCCTGCGCCTCGAAACCATCGGCATCGCCAGCACGGTCGAGGAAAGCCGCGCCCAGATCCGCGGGCTCGCCGCGATGGCCGGTAACCCCGCACAAGGCGAAGCGCTCATCGCGCGCATCGATGCGGCCCTCGCCGCCGCCGCGCCCACCCGTGCGGGCGCCTTGCCCGCGCTGGTTTGGGAGCCGGGCGGCATCGTCCCGGGGGACAACACCCTGATCGCCAATCTCCTGCGCCGCACCGGCTTCGCCAATTTCGCCGCCGCGCGCGGGCTGGGGCAGGCGGACCAGCTCCCGCTCGAACGCGTCCTCGCCGATCCCCCGCGCGTGATCCTCGTCGCCGGGTCGGACCGCGCGCTCAGCCATCCCGCGCTGACCCATCTCACCGGCACCACCCGCGCAGCGCTCGATCCGCGCCTGCTCTATTGCGCCGGCCCCACCATCATCCCCGCCGCCCAGCGCCTCGCCGAAGTGCGACGCACCCTTTCTCCCCTCCCCATTTTTGCCGCAGGCACAAATGGGGAGGTGGCTCGCGAAGCGAGACGGAGGGGTTCTTCTCCCCTCCCGCTTGCGGGAGGGGCCGGGGGAGGGTCTGTTCCGCCCAAGCTGATAGCCAGCCAATGACCCGCCCCGTCCCCCTCCTTCTCGCAGCCCTCGCGCTCGCCATCCCCCTCAGCCTCCTCGCCGGGCAAGTCTGGCTCAACCCCTTCGCGCCCCACACCGCCAACGCCTTCACCATCCTCGCCGAACTGCGTGCCCCCCGCGCCGCGCTGGCGCTGGTCATCGGTGCGGGGCTGGGCGGGGCAGGGGCCGCGATGCAGGGCTACTTGCGCAATCCGCTGGCTGATCCCGGCCTGTTCGGCGTCGCCCCCACCGCCGCGTTCGGCGCGGTGCTCAGCCTCGCGCTTGGTCTCGGCGCGCTGCTCCCGCTTGCATCGTTGCTTGGCGCCGCCATCGCCATGGCCGCGCTTGCGCTGATCGCCGGCAATGCCAGCGGGCAGAACAGCACCACCTTGTTCGCGCTCGCGGGGCTCATGCTCGCCAGTCTCTCGGGCGCGCTCACCAGCCTCGTCATCAGCCTCGCGCCCAATCCCTTTGCGCTCAGCGAGATTGTCACCTGGCTGATGGGCAGCCTTGAAAGCCGCTCGTGGCACGATGTCCTGCTTGCCGCGCCGCCCACCGCGCTCGGCCTGATCCTTCTTTCCCGCGCCGCCCCCGCGCTCGATGCGCTCACTCTGGGTGAGGAAACCGCCCGCTCCTTGGGCGTGAACCCCACCCGCCTGCTCTGGCTCGTGGTTCTCGGCACCGGCCTCGTCGTGGGCGCCGGGGTCGCCGCCGCCGGGATCATCGGCTTTGTCGGCCTCGTCGTGCCCCACATCCTGCGCCCCTATACCGATCAGCGCCCCTCCAGCCTGCTCCTCCCCAGCGCGCTGGGCGGCGCGCTGCTCCTGCTCATCGCCGATTGCCTCTGCCGCCTGCTCCCCCTCGCGGGCGGCGAACTGCGCATCGGCATTGCGCTAAGCCTCCTGGGCGCGCCGTTCTTCCTGCACCTGCTCCTGCGCCTGAGGAGCGAACTCGCATGAACCTCGCCCCCCGAAACCTCACAGCCGCAAACCTCACCGTCCCCGGCCGCCTCACCAGCCTGACCACCGCGCTGCGCCCCGGCGAACTCACCGCCATCTGCGGCCCCAACGGCGCGGGCAAGACCACCCTGCTGCGGGCGCTCGCGGGGCTGGAGGCAGGCCCCGTCACTCTCGGCGAAACCCCGCTCGCCACCCTCCCGCCGCGCCGCCGCGCGCAGGAGATCGGCTATCTGCCCCAGCATGCCGAGCCCGCGTGGAACCTCACCGTCGAAGCACTCGTCCGCCTCGGCCGCCTGCCGCACCGCACCGCGCGCGCCGAGGATGAGGCCGCCGCCCAAGCCGCACTCACCGCGCTAGACTGCGCGCACCTCGCCGCGCGCGGCATCCACACCCTCTCCGGCGGCGAACGCGCCCGCGTCCTCCTCGCCCGCGTCCTCGCCGGCCAGCCCCGCTGGATCCTTGCCGACGAACCCCTCGCCAGTCTCGATCTCGCCCACGCCGCCACGCTCCTCGCGCATTTCCGGGGGCTGGCCGATGCTGGGGCAGGGGTCGTCCTCGTCGTCCACAGCCTCGCCCATGCGATGAACCACGCCGACCGCGTCGTCGTCCTCCAAAACGGCCGCCTCGCCGCCGATGGGCCGCCAGCGGTCGCCCTCTCCGAGGAAGTGATCGAACACGTCTGGAACGTCCGCGCGCAGTGGACCGGCCCCCAAGGCGCCCGCGCGCTTTCGCTCTAGCGTGAAGCCCTCTCTCCTTAAGGGGAGAGGGTTGGGAGAGGGGAACCAGCGTCGTCTGCCAGAACAGGTTTCTCGCAGAGACTCGAAGGGAAAAGAGACCGCAGAGACTGAGCGCAAAGCGGCGAAGCCGCCCCAAGCCTCAATCCGCTTCGGTCCGATAACTGGGGCTGCAACCCGGCCGACCCCTTTCGCGCTCTTCTTCCCCTCTGCGTCTCTGCGAGAACCAACTTTTCTCTTCATTTCTTCCCGCTCACCCTGGGTCCGCCCGCAGGCCTTGCCCCCCGCGCCACCTTGCTATCGCGCGCCCCGCCACCCACGTGTCGCAAAACGCCCGCGCGCCCCTTGCCGGAATCGAACAAATCTGGAACAGACTGCCTCCATGTCCCTCAGCACCATCTCAATCCGCGGCGCGCGTGAGCACAATCTCAAGGGGATCGACGTCGATCTCCCGCGCGATAGCCTGATCGTCATCACCGGCCTCTCGGGCTCGGGCAAATCGAGCCTCGCGTTCGATACGATCTATGCCGAAGGCCAGCGTCGCTATGTCGAGAGCCTCTCGGCCTATGCGCGCCAGTTTCTCGAGATGATGCAGAAGCCCGATGTTGAGCATATCGACGGGCTCAGCCCCGCGATCTCGATCGAGCAGAAGACCACCAGCCGCAACCCGCGCTCCACCGTGGCGACCGTCACCGAGATCTACGATTACATGCGCCTGCTCTGGGCGCGCGTCGGCATTCCCTATTCGCCCGCCACGGGCCTGCCCATCGCCGCGCAAACCGTCACCCAGATGGTCGATCGTGTGCTCGGCCTGCCGGAAGGCACGCGCGCCTATCTCCTCGCCCCCGTCGTGCGCGGCCGCAAGGGTGAATACCGCAAGGAACTCGCCGAATGGCAGCGCGCCGGCTACACCCGCGTGCGCATCAACGGTGAACTGCTCGCCATCGAAGACGCCCCCGCGCTCGACAAGAAGCTGAAGCACGATATCGAAGTCGTCGTCGATCGCATCGCGGTCAAGCAAGCCGACGAAGGCTTCCGCACCCGCCTCGCAGACAGCTTCGAGCAGGCGCTCAAGCTGGCGGATGGCACGGTTTACCTCGATCTGGCGGATACGACGGTTGAGGCGATTGGTGGGGAAGGGGCTGCTCCCACCCCCGCTCAGCCTGAGCCTGTCGAAGGCCCCTCGGCCAAGCGCAACGCCAAGGGCATGAAGAAAACCGGCCTCCCGCCCAACCGCATCGTCTTCAGCGAAAAGTTCGCCTGCCCGGTCAGCGGCTTCACCATCGAATCCATAGAACCGCGCCTCTTCTCGTTCAACGCCCCCCAGGGCGCGTGCCCCGCCTGCGATGGCCTCGGCGAGAAGCTGCTGTTCGATCCCCAGCTCGTCGTCCCCAACGAGGCGCTCAGCCTGAAGCAAGGCGCCGTCGTCCCCTGGGCCAAGTCCAACCCCCCGTCGCCCTATTACATGCAGGTCCTCGCCAGCCTCGCCGGCCATTTCGGCTTCAGCCTTGAAACGCCGTGGGAAAAGCTCGCGCCCGAAGTGCGCATCGTCATCCTCTATGGCACCGCCGGCAAGGCCGTCCCGCTCACCTTCATCGATGGCAAGAAGTCCTACACCGTCCAGAAGGCCTTCGAAGGCGTCATCGGCAACCTCAACCGCCGCATGCTGCAGACCGAAAGCGCCTGGATGCGCGAGGAGCTCTCCAAGTTCCAGACCGCGCAGCCCTGCGAAACCTGCCACGGCGCCCGGCTCAAGCCCGAGGCGCTGAGCGTCAAGGTCGCCATGGCGGACATCTCCTCCATCACCCACCTCTCCGTCGCCGCCGCGGTGGAATGGTTCGGCGCGCTCGATGCCCAGCTCACCCCGCAGCAGAGCCAGATCGCCAAGGCCATCCTCAAGGAAATCAACGAGCGCCTCGGCTTCCTCAACAACGTCGGCCTCGATTACCTCAACCTCGATCGCACCTCCGGCACCCTCTCCGGCGGCGAAAGCCAGCGCATCCGCCTCGCCAGCCAGATCGGCTCGGGCCTCTCCGGCGTGCTCTACGTGCTCGATGAACCCTCCATCGGCCTCCACCAGCGCGACAACGACCGCCTGCTCATCACCCTCAAACGCCTGCGCGATCTCGGCAACACCGTCATCGTCGTCGAGCACGATGAAGACGCGATCCGCACCGCCGATCACATCGTCGATCTCGGCCCCGGCGCGGGCGTCCACGGCGGCGAGATCGTCGCCCAGGGCAACCTCGACGATATCCTGACGAACCCCGACAGCCTCACCGGCCAATACCTCACCGGCGCCCGCCGCATCGAGGTGCCGAAGAAGCGCCGCAAGGGCAACGGCCTCCAGCTCACCGTCGAAGGCGCGCGGGCCAACAACCTGCAGAACGTCACCGCCTCCATCCCGCTCGGCACCTTCACCTGCGTCACCGGCGTCTCCGGCTCCGGCAAGTCCAGCTTCACGATCGACACGCTCCACGCCGTCGCCGCGCGCACGCTTAACGGCGCCCGCGTCATCGCTGGCGCGCATGATCGGGTCACCGGCCTCGAACACTGCGACAAGGTGATCGAGATCGACCAGTCCCCCATCGGCCGCACCCCGCGCTCCAACCCCGCCACCTACACCGGCAGCTTCACCCTCATCCGCGATTGGTTCGCCGGCCTCCCCGAATCCGCCGCCCGCGGCTACAAGCCCGGCCGCTTCAGCTTCAACGTGAAAGGCGGCCGCTGCGAAAAGTGCCAGGGCGACGGCCTCATCAAGATCGAGATGCACTTCCTGCCCGACGTCTACGTCACCTGCGAGGAGTGCGACGGCCGCCGCTACAACCGCGAAACGCTCGAGGTGAAGTTCAAGGGCCACTCCATCGCCGATGTGCTGGATATGACGATCGAGGACGCCGAGGAGTTCTTCAAGGCCGTCCCCCCGATCCGCGATCGGATGCACATGCTCAACGAAGTCGGCCTCGGCTACGTCAAGGTCGGCCAGCAGGCCACCACGCTCTCCGGCGGTGAGGCGCAGCGCGTCAAGCTCGCCAAGGAGCTCGCCCGCCGCTCCACAGGGCAGACGCTCTACATCCTTGATGAGCCCACCACCGGCCTCCACTTCGAAGACGTGCGCAAGCTCCTCGAAGTGCTCCACCGCCTCGTCGATCAGGGCAACAGCGTCGTCGTCATCGAACACAACCTCGATGTGATCAAAACCGCCGACTGGCTGCTCGATCTCGGCCCCGAAGGCGGCGTCCGCGGCGGTGAACTCGTCGCCGAAGGCACGCCCGAACAGGTCGCCAAAAACCCCCGCAGCTTCACCGGCCACTACCTCGCCCCGCTCCTCAAGCGCTAACCGTTGTTCCTCCCCATTTTTGTGAGAGCACAAATGGGGAGGTGGCAGCGCGAAGCGCTGACGGAGGGGTTCTTCCTTCCCGCCCACCCCGGCAACAATACGTTATAACATAGCAACGCAACCACGCCGCCCGCCTGCTATGCGCTGCGCAGTCGCATCCCACTCCGCAAGACGCCATCGTCAGGACCTGGCACCCATGAACACCGCCCACTGCACCGCCCTCGCGGCCGCGCTCACCCTCCTCGCGCCCGCCGCGCATGCCCAGAACGTGCCCGCCCAAAGCGCGCCCGGCCGCCCCGCCGGCCCGCCCGCACCGCCCACCTGGGTCCTCACCGTCGGCGTCGCGCCCATCGTCGCCCCCGCCTGGCAAGGCTCGCGCGATACCGCCTTCTCGATCTTCCCGGATATCCGCCTCGCCTACAAGGATGCCGTCTTCGCCTCGGTGCAGGAAGGCCTCGGCTGGAACGCGATCAACCGCGATGGCTGGAAGATCGGCCCCATCGCCCGCCTCCGCTTTGGCCGACGCGAATCCACCGGCGGCTCGCCCTTCCTCGTCGCCGGCGGCAGCGATGCCCTGCGCGGCTTCGGCAATGTGGGCCTCGCCGGCGAATTCGGCGGCTTCGTGCAATATAGTCCAGACCGCCGCCTCGCTCTGCGCACCGAAGTCCGCCAGGGCACCGGCGGACACGAGGGCCTCGTCGCCGAACCCTCGATCCGCTTCACCGATCGCGCCGGCCCCTTCCGTTACTCGCTCACCGCGCGCAGCACCTTCGCCAGCGCGAAGTACACGCAGGTCTACTTCGGCGTGACCCCCGATCAAGCCGCCCGCGCCGGCCTCACGGCTTACCAGACCGGCTCCGGCCTCGTCTCGGCAGGGCTGGGCGGCACGCTCACCCGCCCCCTGGGGAGCCGCGGCCAGCACGGCGCGCTCACCCTCCTCGCCGGCTACGACCGCCTCGGCAACGCCGCCGCCAACAGCACCCTCATCCGCGAACGCGGTCGCCGCGATCAACTCAGCATCGGCCTCGCCTACGGCTACCGCTTCACCTGGAAGTAAAGCCACAGATCCTCCCCGTAAAAGGAGAGGTGGCTCACAAACCGCTGACGGAGCCGCTAGATCCTCCCAGCTTATGCCGAAGGCACAAATGTGGAGGGGGACCGCCTCGCTCATCCTGAGCCTGTCGAAGGAAGCGGGTGGTGGAGGGGTAGAAGCGCGGCGCCCGCCCGCGCCAAAGCGCCACAAACCGCCCGCGCGCCCACCAAACCCAAGCCGCCCACAAAGCCAAAGCAATGAAGGGGGCCGTCGCCCCCTTCACCCCCGGGCATGGCTGACGGCAACCGCTGTTGCACATCTGTGCATCACGTATAGACTGGTGAAGTATGAACTTCTTTGCACCAAAATCGTCAGAATCCCAGCGAGAACTCCTTGCGACAATGGTTGATGATGAGTCGCATCTCAAATCGAGCATCTGGATTGGGGATGCTCTCGATAAGCTTAATGTGCTGGCGGACGCCAGCGTCCAGCTTTGCCTTACTTCTCCACCTTACAATATTGGCAAAGAGTACGAGAAGGACGATCGGAAGCCGGTCGAACAGTATGTCATATGGATGGAGAAAATTTTTGAGTTAGTCTTTAAAAAACTGAAAGTGGGAGGAAGTTTCTGTCTGCAAATTGGCAATAGTCATAGCGACGGCGGCCTTTATCCATTGGACTACCTTCTGCTGCCAAGTTTACTAAAAATGGGATTTACATTCAGGAATCGCATTATATGGCGATTCAACTTCGGACTTCACGCGCGAAAGCGTTTCTCTGGTAGGTATGAAGTTATCATATGGGTCACCAAGGGGGACGGCTATAAATTTAATCTCGATAGTGTGCGAATCCCCCAGTTGTACCCCGGAAAGCGCCATTCCAGGAAGAAAAAGTTGGCGGGACAGCCGAGTGGCAATCCACACGGAAAGAACCCGTCTGACTACTGGGAGTTTGATCCCAAAAGTGCATTCTTTGATGATCCAGTTTGGAATATTCCAAACGTAAAATCAAATCATCTGGAGAAGACGGTACATCCGTGTCAGTTTCCAATAGAATTGGCTGAACGATGTATCTTGGCACTTACTGATATTGGCGATATCGTACTAGATCCGTTTGCCGGAGTGGGAACGACTGTGATTGCTGCTGACTGTCGAGAACGGATTGGCGTTGGGATTGACCGATCTGAGGCTTATGTACTGCTTGCGAGGGACCGATTGGCTCAAGCCCGTGCTGGGGACTTACCCATTCGACAAGCTGGCGTAGCTCCTCGCCAACCGAAATCTGGTGAGCGAGTTGCGACAATCCCTAATGAGTGGGTACAGTTAGATGGGGGGGAGCCGTAATGTCTCTTTTGTCTGAGAAGTTAAAGAAGTCGGCAAAGCCAAAGAAGAAGAAATTGAGCGAAGAGGCGCGTCGAGATCGTGCTCTTGATCGTTCGTTTCTGAGGCAGCATCGCTCGATATTTGAGAATATCGGCTTTCAGAGATTGTCAGGCATCGATGGTGTCAACTTCACATTTAAAGGGCTAAAGAGTGAAATTGATGACATATTTGTATTTGAAAATCTGATAATAGTTGCTGAGTACACCCGATCTAACTCGGCGAATTTATCTGATCATGCGAAAGGAAAGGCTTCAATCCACAATAAGATTGCAGAGTGCCCTCAAGAGTTTATTGCGTTTTGCAAGGAGAAATTTCCCGAGTTTGATAAGTATATAAATTCAGTTTTATATACTTCAAAGCAGATGATGCTTCGAACGTTATATTGTTCAATTGATGCTCTTCAGGATCATCACAAGGTTATGTTTAGTAACGCGAAGTTTTGGTCGCTTGCTGAGAGGTCATATTTCAAGAGTCTCTCGACTTCGATCCGGCGGTCCGCTCGTTATGAACTTTTCGAGTTTTTCGGTGTCTCGCCAGTTGAAGTTGGAAACTCCGGAGTAATTTCGGCGTCCCAATCGCAAGATCGTTATGATGCTTTGCTTTTACCGCAGGAAAACTCCCATTTTCCCGAGGGTTTTAAGGTCGTATCTTTCTACGTCGATCCGGACGCTTTGCTGCGGAGGGCTTATGTTTTACGTCGCAATGGCTGGCGTGATTCAGATGGGCTGTATCAAAGGTTAATTATTTCACAGAAAATTTCATCAATAAGAAGATATTTAAAGGACAGTAGAAGAGTATTTGCAAATAATATTGTTATAACTCTTCCAGATAGCGTCCAGATTGCCAATGTCTCTGGCGAGCCATTGAGTATGGATTCTGTTAGTAAAACGACGCCGGTGAAGATTGTCTTACCGGATACACCATCGTCGGTTGGTATAGTGGATGGTCAGCACCGGGTGTACTCCTATTTTGAGGGCGATGAGGCGGAGCCACTTATAGACCAGATGCGACGGCAGCAGAACCTATTGGCGACTGGGCTGGTTTATCCTAGTAAAATGAATTCTCGAGATAGGGAGAAGTTTGAGGCTAATTTGTTTCTCGAAATAAATTCAAACCAATCTAGCGCTTCATCTGATGTCAAGCAGGCCATATGGACCATTATAGATCCATTCAGGCCCGAATCAGTCGGAAGAGTCATAATAAATAGAATCGCGCTAAAGGATCCTCTCGCTGGATATCTCGCCCGAACGAATCTTGACGCAGGAAAGATACCAACAACATCCATTGTATCATACGGTCTTCTTCCGCTTCTTAAAAGAAGTGGCAATGATTCTTTGTTTTCAATTTGGAGTGATCCGGAGAAGAATTTGATCGAAGGCAAGGAGAGAAATCCGGACGTTTTAGAGAGATACATTCAATTCTGCGTAAAACAGATATCGGATTTTCTTGTAATTTGCAAGATGAATTTGGAAAGCGCTAAGTGGAATATTTTGCGAAAAGATGGGCAGGGTGTACTATCGGTTACCACTATCAATGGAATTCTCATCGTAATGAGAAAGTTGATTGCAGATGGCAAGATTGATGAATCGAATCTTAATGTTTCGCTTTCTAAGATAATAACATTTGATTTCGTCAATTTTAAATCGAGCCAATATGGGAAGCTGGCCGACGCATTACTTAGTCACCTAAATTGATCCTGTCCTACACACCCCCACCCATGCCACAATGACCCCCGTTTGTTCCAATCGGGAGTCGCATGGCCATGGCACAGCACAACACCAGCAGTTTCGGGCGGGGGTGGATCCCCATGGAGCGCGATATCGGGCTGCCGAATGAGGAGCGGCCTTCTTCCCCCCTCCCGCCTGCGGGAGGGCCAGAGGATCAGTATGCGGGTGGGTTTGAAGGAAGCGCCGCGTTTGCCTCGGCCCACCCCAACCCCTCCCGCAGGCGGGAGGGGCTTATGTCTGCGCTGCCCTTCACGCCCGAACGCCGCGTGCGCTTTCTTCATCACCTTGCCACCACCGGCAATGTCCGCCGCGCCTGCGCTGCGGTCGGCGTTTCGGCGCAGGCGGCCTATGTCCACAAGCGGCGCGATGGCGCGTTCGCCCATGGCTGGCACGCCGCGCTGCTCCTCGCGCGTGATGCGGCAGAGGAAGTGCTGGCCGAACGCGCGCTGAACGGGGTGCAGGAGACGATCTTCTACCGGGGTGAGGCGGTGGGCCACCGCGTCCGTTTCGATGCGCGCCTGCTGCTGGCCCACATCGCGCGGCTCGATCGCCATGCCGATCAGGCGGAGCAAGAGGGTGCGCCTGCGCCTGGCATCGCCGCCCGCTTCGATGAATACCTCGCCGAGCTGCGCGAAGCGGCGGAACCCGGCGACGAGCCCGCCTTCGCGCCGCCGGACTATGATTTCGATGCCCCGCCGCAATGGACCCCCGCGCAGCCCACCCGCGAGGAAGCCCTCCTCGCCGCGCGCGAAGAGGTGCTCTATGCCTTCCCCCCTGAATCGGAGGACCTCCCCGCCGAAGCGCTCGCCGGGCTCGATCTCGATGCCATCGATCCGATCGATATCTGGCCAGAGGCGCTCGCGCACGCCCAGCACACCGCCGAAACCGCCGCCGCCGCCGAATGGGACGCCGCCAGCCAGACCCGCCTCGCCGCGCTCGACACGCTGCTCGATGAACACGAATGCCCGCCCCGCGCTGAACCGGCCATCGAAACCAAGTCCGCAAAAGTCTCTCATGACCGTGTCAACCGTGTCAACTTGCGCGCACTGATCGCGGCCCGCCCGCCGCTTTCCCTCGCGTGGCTGTCCCTCAGGTCCCCCAGCGCAGCACATAGGGCTGGCGCGGGTTGCCGGTGATTTCGGCCACCACGCGCCGCTGGGCCCGCGCGCCGCCGGGGCCGCGCGCCGTGGCGATGATCGTCACCACCCGGCCGCGCCAGTCCGCCGGATCGCTGATCGGGAAGGCGGGGCGCTGTCCGGCGATCTCGCGCTGCCGTTCGATCACGTCGGGCGTGTTGGCGTTGCCGTCGTTCATCACCTGGATCGCCAGTGGATCGGCATAGCGCTTGTCAAACGGCGCGCCGTTCACTTCCACCGTGGCGATCCGGGCCACGCGCGCGGCCAGCGCCGGGGTGAAGCCGCGGATGTCGCCCAGTTCCTCCACGCTCGTCGGCGGCCCGTTGCGCGGGGCATAGCCGCGCGGGCGATAGGCCTCGCTCTCCGCGCCGTCCGTCCGGGGTTCGTCGTCCTGGTCGATCCAGTCGTCAAAGCTGTCACGCAGGGTCTTCACTTGCAGCGGCGGCAGGCCCAGCGTGCTCATCAGCCAGCCGATGTTCTCGCCGTCGATGCGGTTGATCATGATCTTGCCCGCCTCGTCCTCGATCCGGATCGCCAGCGCCGCGGCCTTGTAGCTCTCGGTGTAGGTCCGCCCGTCGATTGCCCAGCGCGCCGCCAGCCCGGGGCGGGTGAGGCGGGCGAGCGCGATCTCCACCCCCGCATCCGCCGCCGCGCCCAGCCGCGCCGCGCTCGTCTCCGCCTCCAGCGTATCGAGCCGCGCCGCCGTCGCCGCCGCCGCTCCCGCCGCGAGCGCCGCCATCACGCCGATCCCCGCCACCACGGCGAGCATCGCGTAACCGCGTTCGTGGCGGGGCCGCTCGGTCAGGGGATCTTGCCCTTGGTCTTGAACGGCTCGACCGACTGGATCTTGGCGCGCAGCTCCTCGGTGATCGCGGTCAGGTCATCCGGTGTGCGCAGCACATGCGGCTTGATCAGGATGATCAGCTCGGTGCGCTTCTGCGTGTTGTTGTTGTTGCCGAACAGCAGTCCGCCCAGCACCGGAATGCGCGAGAGAATGGGGAGGCCGTTCTTCCCGAAGCTCTTGTTGTCGCGAAACAGCCCGCCCAGCGCGATGACCTGCCCGTCCTGCACCGAAACCGTGGTGGCGACGCGGCGGGTGGTGATCGTCGGCGAATTGGTGACGCCGCTCCTGGTCGGCTGCACATCGCTCACTTCCTGGCTGACATCGAGCAGCACCGCCCCGCTGGCATTGACCCGCGGGGTGATCTTGAGGATCACGCCGGTATCGCGGTACTCGACCGAGTTGGCCGAGAGCAGGTTGCCCGTGCTGCTCCCGCCGCCCAGCGGTGTGACCTGCTGCGAGAGCACCGGCACCTGATCGCCCACCTGCAGCGCGGCGGTCTGGTTGTTGAGCACCATCAGCTTGGGCGCGGAGACGACCTTGACAGTGGTGCGCTCTTCCAGCGCGTTGAGCGTGGCGGTGATATCGTTGTTGTTCGAGTAGAAATAGGAAAAGCCCGGAAACTGCCGCGTCGGCGTGGCCCCGTCTCCTTCGCTCAGCGCGAAGTTCGATTGGCCGGTCTGGAAGTTCCACTGCACCCCATAGCGCAGTCCGTCATTGAGCCCGACTTCGGTGATCGCAGCCTCGATCATCACCTGTAGCGGCGGCACATCGAGCTTGCGCAGCGCATCCTCTACGATCGTGAAGTCATGCCCCGAACCGTAGACCACAACCGCATTGTTGAGCTCGTCTGCCGAAACGCGAACCCGAAGCCCGGAGCTGCCCGCATCCGGCCCGCCGCTGCTCGCCATGCCTGGCAATTGTGGCTGGCGGGAGAGGCCGGACTGCTCCGCTGCGCCGTCCGGACTGCGCCGCGGCTCTGGCGCGAAGGGATCGGGATTATCGGACGCGCCGCTGCCGCCGCCACCGCCGAGACCGAAGCTGGCGTTCAGTGTCTTGACCAGATCACGCGCGCGGCTGTTCTGCACGCGGTAGATGTAGAGCCGCGCCTCGTTGCTGGTGCCCTCGCGGTCCAGCACTTCGACCCAGCGGCGCACGTCCTCGAGGTATTGCTTTTGCGCGCTGATCGCGATCACGCCGTTGATCTTTTCCATCCCGATCAGGCGGACCAGCCCGCGCGTCGGCGCATCGGGTGCGTTGATGAGCTTGTCGAGCTCGGGCACGATCAGCCGGCTGTCGAGGTGCTGCGGCACATAGAGCGCGAAGGACATCGAGCGCAGCCAGTTGACGTCGAACTGCGCGATTACGTCGTGCACGCTCTTGCGCTGGGCCTCGGTGCCCGCAATCACCAGCGCGTTCTGCGTGGTATCGAGCGACTGGACCGCGCCGGGCACCACGGTGTCGAGCAGCTTGCGCATCTCGTCGGCATTGGCGAACTGCAGCCGCACAGTCTCGCTGCCGAAGCCGCGGCTGGGCAGGAATTCGGTGCCGCGCGCCTTGGCCGCGTCCACCGTCATGATCCGGTAGCCGGTGCCTTCCCACACCATTGCGAGGTTCGCCCTTCGGAGCGACGCCTCGAACAGATCGAGCAGTTGCTGGCGGCCGACCGGGCCCGCTGTCGTCAGGCCGACATCGACGTCACCCTCGAGGCTCATGGTATAGGGAATGCGCAACGTGTCGCGCAGCACGATCTGCGCGAGCGTGCGCACATCGGCGCTGGGGATGGTGAACTCGATGTTGCCCCGGGGCGCGCTGCGGGTGCTTTCGCTGTTGTTGCCAGGAAGCGCAGGCGCAGGCTCGGTGCCGCCGACCAGCGCGGTCGTCACGCCTTCCGGGCGCGGGGTGGACGAGGGCGGCGCAGCGGGCAGCGCCCGTTCGACCGGCTGGACCGCCGCACGGGGCGCGCAGGCCGTGGTCGCGGTGAGCGCGAGCGCCGGAATGCCGGCCAGCAGGATCGTGTGGTGTTTACTCACTGTTGCTCTCGCTCTCGCTGGAACCTGCGTTGAAACCGCCCGCCGCTGCGCCGGCACCAAAGCCGATGCGCATGATCTTGCCGCCCATGCGGAACCGGGCGCCATCTGACTCGATCCGCAGCAAGTGCCAGCCCCGGTAGTTGCCGCCGGGCGCCAGGCGCAGAACGCGGCCGTTCTCCTCGCGCAGCAACAGTGCCTGTGCCCGGCCCACCTGCATTGCGCCGAGTACGAAGGTGCCGCCAAGCGGACCCACCGGCTTTGGCGCCGTACCCGCATTGACCTGCCCCGCCTGCGCGCCGCCAAGGCGCAGCGGCGAGAACAGCGAGGGCCGCCCCGAAAGATCCGGCGTGGCGATCTGGGCCATCATCGGCAGCCGCCGATCCGGTGCGCGCGAGACGCCAAGCGCCGGCGGCACCGCAGCGCCTTGCGGCAGGGCAAGCTGCAGCGCCGCGCCCGCCAGCAGCACCAGCGCGAGCCCTGCGGGCAGCAGTGCACCGTCCGCCTTATCGGGGCGGTACGAAAGGAGCCGTTGCTTCAAGTCTGACATCGAGCAGATCCGATCGGGTGTTGGTCAGGGCATCGTCGGCGATCACGGTGAGGCTATCGACGGCAAGCGCGGGCTTCAGGGCATTGAGTCGGGCGAGCAAGGTGGCGAGCTGCGCGTGGCTCATCCGCGCATCGATGGCGGCGCGCGCCCAGCCCTGCTCGGCGGGTACGGCTTCGGAGGCCTTGATATCACCGCCGGCATCCTGCGCGGCGATCTCGATCCGCTCGCGCAGCGCCTCGCCCGCCTCGTCAGCATCGGGTGCGGCCAAAAACAGCGCGCGCATCTGGCCGGGCTGTCGTTCGGCCTCCGCCTGCAGCGCGTTCAGCGAGCCGATGCGCCGTTCGTTGGCGTGGAAGGTCTGGACCAGCGCCTCGCGCCGCGCGGCACGCTCGGTGAAGCCCGAGACCACGGGCCCGATCACGATTGTCAGCACCAGCGATACCGCCAGCACGAGGATCAGCACCGCGATCAGCTTGCGCTCGCGCGAGGACAGTGGCCTCATGTGCCAGCCTCCTTTCGCGGGACGAGCACGAGTTCGAACGGCCGCCCGCCTGCGCTTTCGGCCGCCGCTTCGGCGCGGCTCGCGCGCACGCTGGCGAAGAGGCCCGAAGCCTTGAGCGCGGAGACGACATTGACCCCCGGCGCGCCGTAGCCCGAAAGGCGCAAGGTCTTGCCGTCCCACTCGAAGCGCTGGATCCACGCCTTGTCCGGCAGCACGCCGCCCACCATCGCCATCAGCCGCAACGGCTGGTGCGCGGCGCGGCGCGCGTTGAGGGCCTGCACTACCCGGGCATTGCCGATTACCCGGTCCTCGACCCGGCGCACCGCCGTGAGCGCCGGAGCCTGCGCATCAACAAGGGTCTGCAGCCGCTCCACCTGCTGTTGATCGCGCAGCACAGCCGTACCGATGTTGAGGAGCACCAGCGCTGCCACCACCATCCACCAGAACCGCGCGGCGGCGGGGCGCAGCGGCAGCAGCCCGGCCTTGCGCATGGCCGGAGCGAAATCGAAATCGAGCTGTTCGCCTGCCGCATCAAGTGGCCCGATCCGCGCGGGGGAAACGCCCGCCGCGCGCGCTGCCACGGCAATTTCGCGCGCGCGGGAGATGGGCAGCGCGCCGACTTGCACCCGCACCATGTCCGCCCCGCCAGTGGCCTCTCCCGCCGGCCCCACCGTGCGGATGCCGATCACGATGCTGTCTGCCGGCACCGGCATGATCCGATCGGCATCGAGCGCGATCAGCGCGGCAAGATCGTCGGGCGGTAGGCGCGGCAAGGTCAGCGTGCGCACCAGGCACAGTCCGTGCGGGATCACCAGCGTATCGACCCCTGCGCGGCTTGCCGCGAGCACGGCGCCGTGCTCGTAGCTGTGCCAAGCCGTCAGGCTCCGGCCGCGGACGAGACCTTTCGGCAGCAGCCCCTCAAGCTCGCGGACCCACCAATCGAAGCCGCTGCGGGCCATCCGCGCGAGCGTCGTCATGTCCAGATTGAGCAGTTCGGTGAGGGTCATGGCGCTTCCCCGCAATCGCTGCTGTTGCGGCCATTCCGGCATTCAAGGCGCACACCGCTCATCGGCCGCACCATCAGCACCGGCCAGCTTCGCGCATCGCCTGCGGCAAAGCCGAGGCGCAGGCGCACGAGCTTGGGCGGCTGGGCGCGGTTTTGCCAGCGATCCTGCCATGCATCGCGCCCGGTCACTCGGTCTGCGCCATAGTAGGCGAACTCGATCCGCTGCACGCCATCGAGCAGCGGCGCGGCGCGCCAGCCTGCGACGCCCGGCGCGTGCAGATCGACGCCTGCCAGCAGCGGCGCGGTGTAGAGCATGAGCTGGCCGCGTGCGGTGCGCCGCAGCCGGATCGCCTGTAACTGGTGCGCGCCATCCGCCGCAAGGCCCGGCGCCGTGAAAGTTAATTCGTCGCCTTGCCCGACCATCGCGATCGTATCGCCGAGCCCGCGCGGATCGACCACCGCGCGCATCTGTTCGATCCGCGCGCGCAGCACGGTCTGCGCCGAGACGACCTGCTCGGCCGCATCGCCCTGCTGCCGCGCGGCGCCATCGAGCCGGGCGATCAGGTTCACCACTGCCGCGATCAGCACCGAAATCAGGGCGAACAGCGCAAGCGCGACCAGCATCTCTGCCAGCGTGAAGCCGGTCTCGCGCCGAGGCTGCCGAGGGAGGGCCGCCGCGATCATCGCAGCGCCCTGAGCGAGGAGAGCCGGGCGAGCACTCGGCCCGTGGCGGCATCGCTCACCGCGACACTCACCGTCTCGAGCGGCAGGCCCTCTGCCGCCTCGCTGGCATAACCCTCATGTGCGATGCTCCACGCTAGCCGGCCATCGGCCCCGCGCGGAGGGATGGGCGAGCCGGTTCCCGGCACGCTCGCTGCCGCCAGCACCGACCGCGCGAGGAGCAACGCCTGCCGCTGCTGCGCGGCGACGGCGGCGGTGCGGCCCATCTGCCAGACCGTATCAAACACCAGCGCTGCCATCAGTGCCGCAATCGCCAGCGCCACCAGCGCCTCGACCATTAGAAAGCCGCGTTCGCGCGGTTCTGGCCGCATCGCTCAGTCTCCGCTTCCGGCTGGCGCAGCCGCCAGCGATTGCCTGCCCGTGCGCGAGACTTCGATGGCGGTGGCATCGCGCCCGGTACCGAGCGTCAGTCGCCCGCCGGTGGTGCTGCCATCGGGATGGAACGTGATCGTCCGCGGCCGAAGATCCAGCCTCAGCTGGCGCGCGGGATCGACCGTGATCCGCCGCGTGCCTGCTATCACCAGCGCCCCGGCGGCCGGATCCGCGCTGAGCGATACCGGCGCGCCGCTGCGCAGCGCGGCGGCGCTTGCGGCTTCCACTGCCGCTGCCATCTGCTCGCGCGCAAGGCGCTGGCCCACGGCAAATCGCGCGGTGGAGAGCCGCGGATAGAGCAGCCCCGCGATCAGCCCGGTGATCGCCAGCACCACGAGCATCTCGAGCAGCGTGAAGCCGCTCTCGGCATGACGGGTGCGGGGAGGGGTGGCGGCGCGGGGCATGGCCTACCAGTTGCCGAGGTCCTTGGCCTCACCCATGCCGCCTTCGGCATTGTCCGAACCCAGCGTGTAGACGTCGATCTCGCCATGCTTGCCGGGATTGGCATAGCGATAGGGATTGCCCCAGGGATCGGTGAGCGCGGCGCTGCCGGGCAGATAAGGCCCGCGCCACGCCGTCATACCCGGCGGCTGGGTGACAAGCGCCTGCAGCCCCTCCTGCCCCGTGGGATAGCGCCCGGCATCGAGCCGCAGCAGCTTAAGCGCCGCATCGACATTCTTGACCTGCACCGACGCTGTCTCGCTTCTCGAGCTCGACAGGTATCTAATCACCTGCGGGCCGACGATCGCATAGAGCAGGCCGAGAATGGCGAGCACCACCAGCAGTTCCAGCAGGGTGAAGCCATTGCGGACGGGGATCCTGTTGCGCGTTTTCATTGTGCCACCGCCAGATCATTGAAACCGAGGATCGCCGAGAGGATCGAGGCCACCATGGCCGCGACCAGCACGCCGAGCGAGACGATGACGACCGGCGTTGCCACCGCGATCACCCGCTCCAGCCGCTCTTTCACATCGCGGTCGAGCACCGTACTCAGCCGCGCCAGCATCGGGCCGAGTTGCGAAGTCTCCTCACCGGTGCGGATGAAGCTCAGGGCCATCACGGGGAGCACGCGCCGCTCGGCCAGCGGCGCGGCAAGCCCGCCGCCCTGCCGCACGATATCGGCCACCTCGCCGATCCCGGCGTTCATGTGGCGGTTGCCGACGGTGCGGCGGGCCAGCGCGAGCGCATTCGGCAGCGGCACGCCGCCTTCGATCAACGCGCCAAGGCTGCGGGCAAAGCGCACGGTTTCGATATGGCGGATCAGGATGCCGATCTGCGGCACGCCGAGGATCACGCGGTCGAGCCAGGCCTTGCCGCCCAGCCGGGCCAGTGCCGCCCGCGCGGCCAGGCCTGCGCCCCCCAGCACGGCAAGGATGATCAGGCCGTTGGCGCGCACGAACCGGCTCGCGCCCATGACGAAGAGCGATGCGGCGGGCAGCTTGCCCGGCGGCGCGGAAGCGAACAGCCCCTCGAACTGTGGCACCACGAACAGCAGCATGAGCAGGATGACGCCCAGCGCGATCACTGCGAGCACGGCGGGATAGGTCATCGCCGAGGTGATCTGGCGGCGCTGTTCATCGGCTTGCTCAAGCATCTGTGCGAGCCGCGACAGCGCTTCGCCCAGCTTGCCGTTAGCCTCGCCCGCCTCGGTCATCGCGGGGGCGAGGGCGGGGAAGAGATCGGGATGCGCCGCGAGCGCGGCGGACAGGGGCCTGCCTTCGCGCACCGCCGCCAGCACCTCGCCAAGACGCGCGCGCAGGGCGGGGTGATCGACATTCTCGACCGCGATGGCCAGCGCCCGATCCAGCGGGAGGCCCGCCTGCAGCAGCACGCCGAGTTCGGCAAGGACATTGGTGACAAGTCGGGCAGGCGCTTTGCCGCGGCGCTGGCGCAGGGCTGCTGCGCCCGGCTTCGGCTCGGCAATCTCGATCGGGCGCATGCCGGACTTGCGCATCGCCGCGATGGCGTCATCGCGGTTCGCTGCCTCGATCTGGCCGGAAACGGCCGCCCCGTTCGCGGCGAGCGCCCGGTACTGGAAAGTCGCCATGCCGCTCAGTCCTCGCTCGCGACACGGAGCACTTCTTCAAGCGCGGTGAGGCCGGTCCGGGCCTTGGCAATGCCATCGGCGCGCAAGGTGCTGGCCCCGGCGCGGGCAGCCGCGGCGGCAATCGTGCGGGTATCGGCGCGGTGGAGGATCAGCCCGGCCATCTCGCGATCGATACGGATGAATTCGAACACCGCCGTGCGCCCGGCATAGCCCGAACCCTTGCATTGCGGGCAGCCGACCGGGCGGTAGAAAGTATGGCGTTCAGTGGCCTGCACCGTGATCCCCAGCCGCTCGAGCAGCGCCGGGTCCGCCACATAAGGTTCGCGGCAATGCGGGCAGAGCCGCCGCACCAACCGCTGCGCGAGCACGCCGGTGAGCACCGAGGAGAGCAGGAACGGTTCGACCCCCATGTCGAGCAGGCGGGTGACTGCGCCCGCTGCGGTGTTCGTATGCAGCGTGGAAAGGATCATGTGGCCGGTGAGCGCGGCCTGCACCGCGATCTGCGCGGTCTCCGGATCGCGAATCTCGCCGACCATCATCACGTCCGGGTCCTGCCGCAGGAACGAGCGCAAAGCGTAGGAGAACGTATAGCCGATCACCGGATTGATCTGGCTCTGCACCACGCCCGAGAGGCGGTATTCGATCGGGTCCTCGATCGTCATCAGCTTGCGTTCGGGCGCGTTGAGATGCGCGAGCGCGGCGTAGAGCGTGGTCGTCTTGCCGGAGCCGGTCGGCCCGGTCACCAGCATGATGCCGTGCGGCTGGGCCAGCGCGGCGAGGAATTGCGCTTCGAGATCGGCATCGAAGCCCAGCGACTTCGGATCGAGCGCAAGGTTCGCCCGGTCGAGAATGCGCATGACCACGCTCTCGCCATGGATCGAGGGCGCAGTCGCGACGCGCAGGTCGATCTCGTGCCCGCGTACGGTGAGGCGCAAGCGGCCGTCCTGGGGCAACCGCCGCTCGGCGATGTTGAGCCCCGCCATGACCTTGATCCGGCTGACAACGGGCGCGCGCATCGCGGGGGGCTTGGGCGCCATATCGCGCAGCAGGCCGTCGATGCGGAAGCGCACGGCGAGGCGGTCTTCGGTCGGCTCCAGATGAATGTCGGACGCGCGGGCATCGACGGCATCGGCGATCAGGCGGTTCACCGCGCGGATCACCGGCGCGTCGCTCACCAGGTCCTTCAGCCGCTCGAGATCGCCCTCGTCGACTTCGTCTTCCACCTCGGCCGCGCCATCAGTGCGGTAGAGCCGGTCGATTGCGGCATCGATATCGCCGCCGCGCGCAACGCAGCGCTCCACCCGTCGCCCGGTAGCAAAGGCAATGCCCTCCACCGCCTCACGGTCGAGCGGGTTGGCCATGGCGACCACCACGACCGCCCCGTTGAGGCCGAGTGGCAAGACGCGGCGGTCGCGCAGGAACGGGGCCGAAACCTCGGGAACGGTTGCAGTTTCCTCCGGGAAGCTCGCGGCATCGACCAGCGGCAGCCCCAGCGTGCGGGCGAGCGCCCCGGCCAGCGCATCCTCCGAGATCAGGCCGAGCCGGGTGACGATCTTTTCAAGCGTTTCGCCGGTTTCAGTCTGCACCAGCCGCGCGCGGGCGAGCGCTTCTTCGGCCATACCGGCTTCGCTGCGCAGGATCGCCATGAGAGCGGAAGAGGGATCGCCCGCGTATTCCGCAAAGCCAGCCGGATTGGGCCTGCCCGCTGCTTCTTGGCCGGCACCATCAGCAGGAAAGGTAAGGAAGTTGCCGGAATCAGACACGGATTATCGCGCCTTGCGCAGCGCGTCGCACGGTCTGCCCGCAGCGAGCCGACGACCATGCGCGGCGAGTGACAGATCCTTTCCCAACACGCGCACCTTGTTACCCCATCCCCGGCGCTGCTTCGCACTGAAACTTGGCCGAAAACGCACCTTTCCGCAACAAGGGCAGGTGCGGGCGGGTTTGCCGCCGCGGGTGTTGCGTTCATAGCAGGATTTGTTGGGGGAGCGCAGCTATCGCGACGCCCACGCGTGCAATTTCAGCCGGATTGGCCAATTCATCAAAAATTCAGCGCTGCAGCGCTATAGCGGGGCATCACGCTTCTGCGCTGCAGGCGAGCGTTACACCCCTCTCCTGGCGGCGGCAGCTTCGGCTTCCGCCGCCGTTTTTCAATCCGCCCCGTTCGCGCCCAGTGCGCGGATCACACCGGTGATCTCGGACGCAGGGATCGCGCCCTCGGTCATGGCGAGCTTGCCCGAGCGGTTGTCGCGCACCACGATGGCGGGTGTGCCAGTCACCCCGGCGGCATTGGCGGCGTTGAATTCCTGGCCCAACGCCTGAACCGTATCCTGCGCATGGACGCAGGCATCGAGCGCGGCCATGTCGCTCACGCCCGCTTCCCGAGCGAGGGCTTCGACACTTGCGCCCGTGGTTTCGGGAAGACCGGCACCGTTGGTCCGCGTCAGCTCCATGTAGCGATCAAGAAACCGGTAGTAGCCAGCCGGAGGCGTCTGCCGGCTCACGCAGATGGCCGTTGCCGACGCAACGAATGCTGCCCGCCCATGCATGGGCAGCGGCAGGAGGCGCACCACGAGGTTCACCCGGCCGCCGCTGGCATCGACGACCTTTTCCGGCGTCCGCCCCAGCATCTTGCAGTAGGGGCATTCGGGATCGAGCCATACGATCACGCTGAAATCGCTCGCGGGCTGCCCATAGACCGGCTCACGCGCCGCATCGACTGGCGCGACCGTGCCCGCGCTGTGCCAGATCGATTCCGCACCGCCCTGCGCCGAGGCAGGGGATGCCGCCAGCGCCGCAAGGGCGGATGCCGCCAGAAACGGGCGGGAGATGAGGGGGCGGAGACGGTGCATCGGCGGGCCTTCGGCTGAGACGGTGAAACGGATATGACAGCGCAGGAGACCGCCCATCGCGGGAAGCATAGGCGCCGAATTCGCTCTAGGCAATTTGGTGCGGGGTTGTATATCCCGGTATATAGCTGATTGGAGCTGTCCTTGCCGTCTCTGCTACGCCGTCTTCGCCATGGCCTTGCCCTGTGCCTGCTCCTGATCACGGCGCAGGTCTCTCCGGCGCATGCCCAAGCGCGCGGCCCACTCGTGCTGGCGGCCTCCAGTCTGCAGGAAGCGCTGACAGCGGCTGCGGACAGCTGGGCAAAAAAGGGGCACCCGCGGCCCGTCCTGTCGTTTGCAGCATCGTCCGCGCTCGCGCGCCAGATCGCGGCCAAGGCCCCGGCCGACCTCTTCTTCTCCGCAGATGAGGAGTGGATGGATTATGTTGCCGCGCGCAATCTGATCGTTTCCGCAACCCGTACCGATCTGCTCACCAACCGCCTCGTCATCGTCGCCCCGGCCAAGAGCCGCGTGAGCCTTGCGGTAAGGCCCGGCTTTCCGCTTGCGGCCGCGCTCGGCGGCGGGCGGCTCGCGCTCGCTGATCCCGATGCGGTCCCCGCTGGCCGCTATGCCAAGGAAGCGCTGACCCGGCTCAAGGTCTGGCCGAGCGTCGAGGGCAGCCTGGCCCGTGCAGAGAATGTGCGGGCGGCGCTGGCGCTGGTCGCGCGCGGGGCGGCTCCGCTCGGCATCGTCTATGCCACGGATGCGCGGGCTGACGGAGCTGTCCGCGTGACAGGCTGGATTCCGGCGAACATGCACCGGCCGATCGTCTATCCGCTCGCCCGCCTCGTCGCCTCGTCCAATCCCGAGGCAGAGGGCTTCCGCCGCTTTCTCGTTTCGGCGGAGGGCAAGGGCATCCTCGGCCGCTACGGCTTCGGCACGCGCTGAGCGGCGATGGGTCTGGCATGGGCATGACCGCCGAGGAATGGGGCATCGTCCTGCTCTCGCTGCAGGTCAGCCTCGCTGCGATTGCCGGCGCGCTGCCGCTGGCATTCGGCCTCGCCTGGGCGCTCGCGCGGCTGCGTTTTCCGGGCAAGATCCTGCTCGATGGCATTGTTCACCTGCCGCTTGTGCTGCCGCCAGTGGTGATTGGCTGGCTACTGCTGATCGCCTTTGCGCCGGAAGGACCGGGAGGGCGGCTGCTTGCCCTGTTCGGCGTCACGGTGCTGTTCCGCTGGACCGGCGCGGCCATCGCTGCTGCCGTGATGGCGCTGCCGCTGATGGTGCGCGCGATCCGGCTCAGTCTCGAAGCCGTCGATCCCCGGCTCGAACAGGCCGCGCGCACGCTGGGTGCGGGGCGCTGGCGCACCTTCGCCACGATCACGCTGCCGCTTGCTGCGCCGGGCGTGCTGGCGGGCGCGGTGCTCGGCTTCGCCCGCTCGCTCGGGGAGTTCGGCGCAACGATCACCTTTGTCTCCAACATTCCGGAGGAAACCCGCACCCTGCCGCTGGCGATCTATGCCGCGCTCCAGCTGCCCGAAGGCGAGAGTGCGGTCTGGCGGCTGGCGCTGATGGCCGTGGCGCTCTCGCTGGCGGCGCTGGTCGCCTCCGAAGCGCTCAGCCGCGCTTCGGGTAGCGGCAGGGGCGGCCATGTCCTTTGATGTTGATGTAACGCTGCAGCGGGGGGAGCGCACGATTGCCTGCCGCTTCACCGCGCCGACAGGGATCACCGCGCTGGTGGGGCCGTCAGGCGTGGGCAAGTCGAGCGTGCTGGAAGCGATCGCCGGCTTGTTGCGCCCTTCGGCCGGACGGATCGCGGTCGGCAGCACCGTTCTTTTTGACAGCGCGCAGGGTGTTAACCTTCCGCCCGAACAGCGCGCCTGCGGCATGGTGTTTCAGGACTTGCGCCTCTTTCCGCACCATCGCGTGCGCGACAACCTGCTCTATGGTTACAAGCTCGCGCCGTCCGAGCGCCGCTTCCTCGGCCTCGACGAAGCCGCGGCGTTCCTCGACATCGCCCCGCTGCTCGGCCGCCGCCCGCGTACGCTTTCAGGCGGCGAGGCGCAGCGCGTTGCCATCGGGCGGGCGCTGCTTTCGGGCCCGCGCTTCCTGCTGATGGACGAACCGCTCACCGCGCTCGACGATGCGCGGCGTGAGGCGATCATTGCGGTGATAGGGCGCATTCGCACCGAGCTTGCGCTGCCAATCCTCCTCGTCAGCCATGACCGCGCCGATGTTGCCCGGCTGGCTGATCAGGTGGTGGAGTTGGGCAAAACACCCACTTCGTCATTGCGAGCGTAGCGAAGCAATCCAGAGCGCGTTGCGCGGCGCTCTGGATTGCTTCGCTACGCTCGCAATGACGAGAACGGGGGGTCTAAATCTCCAGCTGGCTGCCGAGTTCGATCACGCGGTTGGTCGGCAGGCGGAAGAACACCATCGCGCTTTCCGCATTGCGCACCATCCATGCGAAAAGCTTTTCGCGCCAGATCGCCATGCCCGGGCGCTTCGAGGCGATCAGCGTCTGACGGGCGAGGAAATAGCTCGTCTCCATCGGCTTGAACGCCCCGCCAGCGCGCGTTTCGGCGGCCAGCTCGGCGGGCACATTGGCCTCGTCCATGAAGCCGATACGGATGATCATGCGGAAGAACCCGTAGCCGAGGTCTTCCACCTCGCGCCGCTTTTCGGGCGGCACGTGGGGCACGTTCTGCGTCTCCACCGTCAGCACCACCACCCGATCATGCAGGATGTGGTTGTGCTTGAGGTTGTGGAGCAGCGCGGGCGGAATGCCTTCCGCGTTGGAGGCGAGGAACACCGAAGTGCCGGCCACGCGCCGCACTTTCGGGCAGACCGAACCGAGGAAGATGTCGAACGGCATCGAATCCTCGGCCAGCCGCTCGCGCATGATGCGGCGGCCGGTCGACCACGTGCTCAGCATGGTGAAGGTGATGCTTGCGCCCAACAGCGGGAACCAGCCGCCATCGGGAATCTTGGTCATGTTCGAGGAGAAGTAGGCGCCGTCCACCAGCAGGAACAGGCAGGTGAAGAACCCCGCGATCGGCGCGGGCCACTTCCAGACCTGGAAGGCCAGCACGCCGAACATGCACGAGGTTATGAACATCGTGCCGGTGTTGGCGATGCCGTATGCCGAGGCGAGGTTGCCCGAAGTGCGGAAGCCCAGCACCAGCATCACCACCAGCGCCAGCAGCGTCCAGTTGACGATCGGTACGTAGATCTGCCCGGCTGCGCTCGCGCTCGTGTGGCGGATGCGGATGCGCGGCAGATAGCCCAGCTGCACCGCCTGCTGCGAGACCGAGAACGCGCCGGAAATCACCGCCTGGCTGGCAATCACCGTCGCGGCTGTTGCGAGCAGCACCAGCGGCAGGCGCAGAGCATCGGGGGCGAGCATGAAGAACGGATTGGCCACCGTTTCCGGCCGGTTCATGATCATCGCTGCCTGCCCGAGATAGTTCAGCAACAGGCACGGGAAGGCGAGGCACAGCCACGCCGCCATGATTGCAGGCCGGCCGAAGTGGCCCATATCGGCATAGAGCGCTTCGGCTCCCGTCACCGCCAGCACAATCGAACCCAGCGCAAGGTAGGCCATCAGTGGGTCGTCGGCGAAGAAGAGCACCGCGTACATGGGGTTGAGCGCCCAAAGGATATTCGGCGCTTCCATGATCCCGACCACGCCCAGCACGGCGATGGTCAGAAAATATAACATCATCACCGGGCCGAACAGTTTGCCCATCGCCGCAGTGCCCCGCGACTGGATGGCGAACAGGCCGATCAGGATCGCGATCGAGATCGGCAGGACCAGATGCTCGAAGCCGGGGTGGACCACGGTCAGGCCCTCGACCGCAGACAGCACCGAAACCGCCGGCGTGATCATCGCATCGCCGAAGAACAATGCCGTTGCCGTGAGCCCGAACACCGACATGACATATGTCCAGCGCCGGTCCGACAGGCAGCGGCTGACGAGCGCGAGCAGGGCCAGGCTGCCACCTTCGCCCTTGTTGTCGGCGCGCAGCACGAGGAACAGATACTTCACCGTCACGATGACGATCATTGTCCAGAACACGATGCTGAGCACACCGAACACATGCAACTGGTCCACCTTCATGATGTGGTGGCCGACAAAGGTTTCCTTGAACGAATAGAGCGGTGAGGTGCCGATATCGCCGAAAACCACACCGATCGCGCCGACGGCCAGCGTGGAAAGACCTTCGCGCTGGTGACCGTGGCCTTGCTCATCCGGGTGCTGCTCGCCATGCCCTGCGGGGGCATCGGCTGGGGCTGCGGCCCCTGCAACTGCCCCAGCCCCTGCAACGGCCGGGCCGGAAACGGGCTCACCGCCTGCAGGCGCGCCATCCTGAATCGCGTTGTGGTCCATCGGCGCGCCGCTACTCCTGCCGCCGGATACAAGCGAGAGTTATTTTCAGGCGACCGGCCCCTGGTGGAAGCACCCGCTCATTTCGGCGGATTTGCCAGAGCGCCAGCGGGCGCCGGAGCGGTGGGTGAGGGGGCCGGTTCCACCAGCTTGTCCGCCGGCTGGATCACGATCGGCGCCGCCGTGCGCGCACCTGCCGGATCGCGCACCGGGCGTGTTGCCGTGCTGCCGATTGCGCCTGCGTTCTCGATCGCGCGCGCGATCGGCGTGTAGATCGGCACATCGCCGTTGTGCTTCACCTTGCCTAGATGCCGGTCCACGTCATAGCGCGCGGCATCGGGCATCAGCCACGATTGCTCGAGTGCGCCGGCCGCTGCCAGCACGCGGGCCTTGGCGATGTAGGCGTTGGCAATCGCGGTGTTCGAATTGCTTCGCGCCACCAGCATTTCACGCGCGAGGTCCAGCATGTCGAGCGTGGTGATGAGGCCCGCGCGCTGCTGGAGGATCGCGCCTTCATAGGCCTTGCGCGCGGATTCTTCTGCCGCGCGGTAGCTGGCGATAGCCGCTTGCTGTGCCTGCCAGTCGTTCCAAGATGCGGCGAGGGTCGCCCGGCTTTCCCGCAGCGACGCATCGAGCAGGCGCCAGTCGGCATCGTTTGCCGCCATGGCTTCGCTCACCCGCGCGCGGCGCAACCCGCTTTCGAAGATCGGCCCTGAAATGATGAACTGCCCGCGCAGGCCCCGCTGCCGCAAATCGTCGCTATAGGCGCTCTGCGAACCGTAGCTTGCGCTGCCCTGGAAATCGATGCGCGGCATGAGATCGGACTTGGCCGCCGCCACGCTGGCGCGTGAGACTTTCTCGCGCGCTTGTGCCGCAAGGATCACCGGGCTGTGCATTTCCGAATAGGCATAGGCTTCCTCCAGTTGCCGCACCGGCAGCTGGAGCGGATTGGGCGGGACCAGATCGCCCGCGGGCACGCCGACCATGCGCAGGAAGCTCGCCTCGCTGGAGGCAGCATCGCGCTGCGCCGAATAGACCTGGGCCTGCCCCAGCGCGACGCGGGTGGAAATCTGCTGGACGTCCGTCGCGGTCACTTCGCGCACCGCGAGCCGCGCCTTGTTGTCATTCAACTGGCGTTCCAGCGCCGCAAGGTTGTCCTTGGCGATCAGCACCGCCGCCCGATCCCGCAGCACGCCGATATAGCTCGTGATGGCATCGAGCAGGGCCTGTTGCTCGGTCGAGCGGAGCACCTGCCGCTGGAACTCCAACTGCGCGGCCGAGTTGCGCTCCTGCGAGGCATTGCGGCCGAAGGTGAAGATCGGCTGTGTCAGCACGGCGGAAGCGGCTGTGGTCCAGCCAGACAAGGCAACCGGCAGGCCGCGCCGCTGCTCGAACCGGTCGCTCTGGAAGGTGGTGGCAAGGCTGTAGTTCAGCTTGGGGCCGTAGTTCGCCCGCGCCTGCGCGATGCGGTAATCGTAGCTTTTTACCGTCGAGCGCTGCGCCAGCAGCAAGGGCGAGGTCCAATAGGCAAGCCGCAGCGCATCGGTCAGCGATGTGATCGGCGCTCCGCTCGTCGCGCGCTCAGCTACATCGGCGGGGGTTTCTGCCGGCAGCTCGGGTCGCAACGCGATGCGGTCTGCCTCCGGAATTGCGCTGTCGTCGGCGCTGTCCGCCCCCCCGTCAGCCCTGATGTCGCCCCCGTCGCGTCCGCTGTCGGGATCGTCGGTGCCATAGCTGCCCGCCGGCGCGCCGCTATCGGGCGGGCCCTGCATGGGCGGTGCAGGCAGCGCCGCATCCTCTGCGAAAGCGGGAGCCAGCGCAGCACACGCGGCGCTGGCAGCACACGCGGCCAGGAGCGCGGCGCGCAAGGGCAGGGCAGGTATCATCGCCATGCCTCTCAGTTGTCGCGGAACGCGCGCATGAACTGGTCCATGAACGGCTTCGTGAGGTAGGACAGCAGCGACCGGTTGCCGGTTTCGATGTAGACTTCAGCAGGCATGCCGCTTCGCAGCGCGAGGCCTTCCTTCTTCACCGCGGCCAGGTCCACCTCGATCCGCACCACGTAGTAGGCCTGCCGCGATTCCGGGTTCTCGGTGCGGTCGGTTGCCACATAAGTGACCTTGCCGAGGATTTCCGGCGTGGTCGGCCGGTTGAACGATGTGAAGCGGACGCGGGCGGTCTGCCCCTTCATGGTCTGGTCGATGTCCGAAGGGCTGATCATCGCCTCCACCACGAACGTATCGCGATCGGGCACGATTTCCATGATGGGTTCAGCCGGGCGCACCACATCACCGATCGCGGCGAACGCGATCTTCTCGATCACCCCGGTGTAGGGCGCGCGGATCTCGCTGCGGTCCTGCTGGTCGGATGCGGCCACGCTGCGCAGCTGCTGCTGGTTGAGCACCGTGTTGACCTGCGCGAGATCGGTGCCTGCCTGCACGCGCCGCGTCTGGCCGAGCTGGATCGATTGTTCCTGCGCTTCGGTGATCTTCGCACGGGCCTGCGCGATCTGTGCCTGGAGCGAGCCGACATTGCCATCCAGATCGACCGCCGTGCGCTCCAGCTGGTTCAGGCGGTTGATCGTGACGAGCTGCTTGTCCCACAGGTCCTTGACGCCCTGCCGTTCGGGCTCGATCAGCTTGCGTTGCTGCTTGAGCGCGGAAATCTGGGATTCCAGCCCGTGGATTTCCTCGTTGTATTGCAGCACCCGCGCGGCAAGCTGGGAGCGCAGCCCTGCTTCCTCGGTCTGACGGATCGCGAAAAGCCGCGCCTCGTCGGCCATGGCCTTCGCTGCGCTGGTGCTTTTCGAGTTCGTCAGTTGGGGAGGGAACAGCAACTTGCCAGAGCCGAGCCGTTCCGCCTCCAGCCGCGCTTTCTGCGCCAGCAGCTGCTCGACCGTGAGGTTCGAATAGGTCGCGTCGGCGCCGGTCACAGTGTCGTCGAGCCGCATGAGCAGCTGGCCCTGCGCCACGTGCTCGCCATTGCGCACGTAGATCGCCTTGATGACGCCGCCGGTCGGGTGGGCGATGCGCTTCACGCGCGATTCCACGCCGACAGAGCCGCCGCCGATCACCGCGCCGCCCATCGGAACGAGGGCCGCGAGCGCGAAAAGGACGATGAACAGACCGCCGACCGCATAGAGCAGCCGCTTCAGCAGGACCGGCGAGTTCGCCTTTTCAGCCCCTTCCTCGCCGAACACCGGCAGCAACTGGCGCGCGGGATCGGAAATGGTGGTGGGCAATGTCATGCGGTGGCTTCCTTGGCCGAATTGCTCTCACCGGGCGCGCCCTGCGGGACCTGCGCCGCCGCGCCGCCGGGGCCGTTCTGGGCCTGCATGCGCTGCAGCACTTCGTCGCGCGGGCCGAAATCGGCGAGACGGCCGCTGTTGATCACGGCAAGGTGGGTCGCCGGGCCGAGCGTGGCCGGGCGGTGGGTGATCATGATCACGATGCCGCCGCGCGCGCGCATCCCGGCAATCGCATTGGCCAGTGCGGCATCGCCCGCCGCGTCGAGATTGGAATTGGCTTCGTCGAGCACGAGGAGAAATGGATCGCCATAGAGCGCGCGGGCGAGGCCGACTCGCTGGCGTTGGCCTGCGGAAAGCTCGACCGCCCCGGCAGAGACCGGCGTTTCATAGCCATCGGGCAATGCGAGGATCGCTTCATGCATGCCGGCCGCCTTGGCCGCAGCCATGACGCCTTCCGATGTCGCCGCAGGATCGAAGCGCGCGATGTTCTGGCCGATCGTGCCGTCCACGAGGTCGACCGTCTGCGGCACATAGCCGAAATAGCTGCCCAGCGCTTCCGGATCCCACTGGTCGAGCGTCGCCCCATCCAGCCGCACTTCGCCGCGGTTGGCTTTCCAGATGCCCAGGATTGCGCGCACCAGCGTCGTCTTGCCGGCGGCGCTGGGGCCGATCACCGCCAGAACCTGGCCCGGCGTGAGCGTGAACGAGACCCCGGACAGCGTGAGGCGCTGCGTGCCCGGAGGCGCGACCCAGATGTCGCGCACCGAAAGCTCAGCCGAAGGGCGCTCCAGCGTGACGCCGCGCACGGGCGGCTTGCGGAACGTGGTGACCGCCTGCGCGATCCGGCCCCAGCCAGTGCGTGCGGCAACGAGGCCTTTCCAGTTGGCGATGGCCTGGTCCACCGGCGCCAGCGCGCGGCCAGAAAGCACCGAGGAGGCAAGGATCACGCCGCCGCTCGCCTGCCCATCGATCACCAGCAGCGCGCCGACCGAAAGGATCAGTGATTGCAACAGCATGCGAAACGCCTTGCTGGCGCCGCCGAGCCGCGTGACCGTGCGCGAAAGGTAGGACTGCGCCTCGATAAAGCCGGTTTCCCAGCTTGCCGTGCGCGCCACCAAGCGCTCTTGCATGCCCATCGCCAGCGCGCTTTCGGCAAAGCGGATCTCCGAAAGCGCGGCAGCAGACCGGCGTCCGGTTATGGTCGCCAGTTCGCGCGATCCGGCCTGGGTGCGGCGATTGGAGATGATCGCGATGCCCGCCATGATGAACACGCCGACCAGCGCCGTCACGCCAAGCCACCAGTGCAGCGCAAACAGCACGATCATGAAGGTGATCACCCACGGCAGATCGATCAGCGCAACCGGGCCTTGCCCGGCGAGGAACGTGTGGATGGAATCGAGGTCGCGCGTGAACTGCAGCCCGTCGCCCTTGTCGGCGCCCGCGCGTAGGGGGCGGGTGACGGTGGCGTAGTGCACCGCCTCGAACAGGTCGTCGTGCACGCCGTTGGCGATGCCGAGCAGGGCTTCGCCGCGGATCGCCTCGAACACCGACTGGAACGCATAGACCAGCAGCAACATGCCGAACAGGCCGATCAGGGTGGGCACACTGCGGCTCGGCAGAACAGAGTCGTAAACAAGCAGCATGTACGCCGAACCGGCGAAAACGAGCACATTGAGCATCACGCTGGCGATGCCGACAAGAATGAGGCTGCCGCGATAGCGCGCCGCAAAGAGCCGCATGAACTGACGGTCGACGCTCATATTTCTCCTGACGTCCGGCGGCTAACCCATCGGAACTACCCCAGCAAGCGCCAATACATCCTCAATGGCGCATACCCAGGTTAACAGTATTCTGTTTCAGACCCTGGTAAATACCGAATAAACGCCAACAAATTGAAATCCGGTTAGAACGAGGCAAATGCTGGCGGCGACAGTACCTCCAGGACCGGACGCGGAAGGGGGGCGGCTAGCGCGAGGATACGCGACTTACCCCAGATCAGGCATGGGGAATGCAGCCTTTTCCCGATTTTGCGGGAATGCCGGTCAGGTGGCTTCGGGTGCGCGGCCAGCGCGGCGCGGGGCAAGGCGCAACGCGTCGGAAATCTCGATGATCACGGCAATGGCGCGCGCTTCTTCTGGTGAGAGATCGGCAAAATCAGGCAGGAAGGCCCGAGCGGCCTGGATCAGGTTGCCCGGGCTTCGCTCCAGTTCCGATCGATATTGTGCTATCGTCGTGCAGCCGTCGATCGCGGACCAATCGATCCCGCCCGGCCCCGGACGCTGATGGAATGCCCAGAGCGCCTGCACTGCGCGCTCCACCGCCATGCGCGCCTGCGCACCCACGCCGTCCGGTGAAGCGCGCATTCTCAGATTCTGTCGGTAGCGGCGCTGCCGCTCGGCGTTGGAGAGGGCCATGACATCGGATGTGCGCCCCGGCCCGGTGCCGCGCAATCCGCATTGTCTGTTACGTAACACTGCCTATCGGGCCGCATTTCATAATCGCACCCTGCGGATTGACCCCGGTCAATTCCTCGCCGCGTCCGCGCTGCTAGGTGGGAGATGCCGGGGCATCCCGGCCTTCCGTGAAGAGAAGTGCCCATGTCGCCACCATCCAGCGCTCCGTCCGAAGGCACTTCTGGCCCTGCGGTCGACCCCCGCGCCTTGCGCCGCTCCATTCCGGGGACCGCGCTGTTCGATGGCGATCTGGCGATGCGCGGCTTTGCCCTCAATGCAATGTGCTATTCGTTCAACCTTGCGGCCAATCGCGCTGCCTTTGTCGCGGATGAGGAAGCCTACTGCCGCAGATATGGCGTAACCGGGGAGCAGCGCGCCGCCGTCGCCGCGCGCGATGTGCTCGCCATGCTCGATGCCGGCGGGAACGTCTATTACCTCGCCAAGCTGGCCGGGATCCTCGGGCTCAACGTGCAGGATCTCGGTGCGCTGCAGACCGGCCGCAGCGTGGACGATTTCAAGGCCATGCTCGTCGCCGCGCGTGCCGGGGTCGATCCCGATCTGGGCGGCCTGCATTTCGGGTCGCGGCCATCGGCCTCTTCCCGCCAGAGGGAAAATGCGTGATGGCCCAGGTTGTCGGCGGCTATTTTACCAGCCACGTTCCCGCGATCGGCGGCGCCATCCAGCGCGGTGACCAGCAGTCGGCATATTGGAAGCCCTTCTTCGACGGGTTCCCGCCGGTCCGCCAGTGGCTCGCCGAAGTCGCTCCTGATGTCGCTGTCGTGTTCTACAACGACCACGGGCTCAACTTCTTCCTCGATGCCATGCCCACGTTCGCGGTCGGCGCGGCCGCGCGGTATGATAACGCTGATGAGGGCTGGGGCCTGCCCGTCTACAAGAGCTTCGAGGGCCATCCCAACCTCTCCTGGCACTTGATCGAGGCGCTGGTGGAGGCCGAGTTCGACATTACCACCTGCCAGAAGATGATGGTCGACCACGCGCTGTCGATCCCCTTCGAGCTCGCCTGGCCCGATGCCGAAGCCTGGCCGGTCAAACTCGTGCCCATTGCGATCAACACGGTGCAGTTTCCGCTGCCCTCGCCGCGGCGCTGCCTTGCCCTCGGGCAGGCGGTCGGTCGGGCGCTGCGCAGCTGGAAGGGTGATGACCGGATCGTGGTGATGGGTACCGGCGGCCTTTCGCACCAGCTTGAAGGCGCTCGCGCCGGTTTCATGAACCCGGACTACGACCGCTTTTGCCTCGATCATCTGGCGGACGATCCGGCGGCGCTGACGGCGCATTCGGCGGAGGAAGTGGCCGAACTGGCAGGCACGCAGGGCGTCGAGATTCTCAACTGGATTGCCGCGCGCGGCGCGCTGGGCGATGCGCCGCAGGCGATGGTCATGCGCAACTATCACGTGCCGATCAGCAATACCGCTGCGGCCACCGTGGTGCTCGAACCGGCCTGAACCGGCTGCAGAGCGAACCCTATTCGCCCGGATCGTTGACCGCGAGCAGCGCCAGCTCGGTGCGGTTCTCGATGCCCAGCTTCTGGTACATCGCGTGAAGGTAGACCTTCACCGTGCCTTCACCGATGCCCAGTTCCGTGCCGATATCGCGATTGCGCATCCCGCGCGCGACGAGCCTTGCGATGCGCCGCTCGCGCTGGTTGAGCCGTTCGAGCGGGCCGCCGGAATCGGCACTGAGAGAAAGGTCGAGTGCGCGCTGCAGCAGCGCGGAATCGATGGCTTTCCCGCCCGAATGCACTTTGTCCAACACATCGACGAGGCCGCCTTCGGCACCGTCCTTGTACACGATGCCTTCAACCCCTGCGCGCATCACCGCGAGCAGCTGGCGGTCGTTGATCCCGGCGGTCAGCAGCACCACCGCGCGCTTGTCCCCCTTGGACCGCAGCGCTTCGAGGGCCTGAACCCCGTTCATGCCCGGCATGTTGATATCGAGCAGCACGATCGCGGGATCGTGGGTGGCGATGGCGGCCAGCGTCTCTTCGCCGCTGGCAGTCGCGGCGACCACCTGGAACCTGCTGCCACGCAGCACGGCTTCCACACCAGCACGAATGAAACCGTGGTCATCAGCAACAAGAACGGGAATCATCAGGCAATCCTATTGGGCAAGGCGATTTCGAGCAACGCGCCGGGGTGATTATGGCAGATCGAGAGCGTTCCGCCCAGAGCCTCGACCCGTTCGCTGATCGAGCGCGGGCGGGGCGGGGGGCGGTCGGTCGGGAAACCCTCGCCGTCATCACCAATGCGCAGTGTCAGTCCCGATGCGCCGGTGCACACCGATACGACGACTTCGCTGCAATGACCGTGACGCGCGGCATTGGCCACCGCTTCGCGCAGCACCTGCCGCAATTCATGGGCGAGGCCGATCGAGACCGGCATCGGCCGCACTTGCGCGTCGAGCTGGACTGCAATGTGCCAATGCTGGCTCATTTCGCCGAGCAGCGTTTCCATTTCCTCGACGAGGTCGGTGCGCCGGTCGCCCTCCTCGCCGCGCCGCAGCCGCTGGATCATCGCGCGCAGCTCGCCCTGTTCGCGCCGGAGCGCCGTTTTCAGATCGTTGATCTCAGCTGTGGGGTCATGGCCCTCGCGGATCCAGCGGGACAGGGCCTCGAGCCGGAACAGGGTGCCGGCCAGGAACTGCGCCACGCTGTCATGCAGGTCGCGCGCCAGTGCATCGCGCAGCGCGGCGGCCGAAGCCGCCTGCGCCAGCTCGGCCAGATCCTCGCGGTCGAGCTCGGTGCTCAGGTGGCGGCCGATCGTCTCGACCAGTGGTAGGTCGTCCACGCACATGTCCGGAATGCCCCAGATCAGCAACTGCCCTGGGCCCGCCGCCGTTTCGAAGGTGACGATCATGGCTTCGTTTATCCCGCAGTGGGCAGCCAGCGGCGCGTTGACAGGGCCGGGGATCGCGAGCGGATAGGAACTGGTGCGGCTGATGATCCGCCGGCCGCGCGTTCGATCGATCAGGGCCGCGCGGTCAGGCTCGCCGAAGCTGCCTTCGAGCGCTTCGGGCCCCAGCCGGTCGACGATAACCGCATAACCGGAATCGCGCAGTAACTCGGTCCATGGCTCCTCGCCATGCGGGACTGCGATCGCTGCCCCGCGCGCCTGCAGCGCGACCCGTGCGAATGTGAGCGTCTCGACCAGGATGGCGTTGCGCCGCTCACCAGGCGTGCCTGGCGTTCGCGGCATCGGGGTTGCTCGGGGACCACGCTGTTCGCCGCTCAGCCAGACCATCATGATCGACAGCACGCCGAGATACATCAGCCGCCGTCCGTAGCGATAGGGGTCGATCGGCAGCCCGGATACCAAGAGGCTCGCGCCAATTGCCACGTTTAGGGTTACGAGCGCGACCGAGGTCCAGGCCACCGCGAACCAGCCCCAGCGCAAGGTGGCGCTGATCAGCAGGAAGGCAGTGAGGGCCATGAACGGACTGTTGAAATCGGCCTTGTCCGCCTCCGAGAAGTAGACCGCGAGGACAAAGGCCAGCGTATCGATACCGTGCACCCAAGGGGCGAGGCGAAATTCCCACCACCAGCTGCGCCAGGCGATCATGATCATCCCGGCGGCGCCGGCGAGGTAGGCGGCCAGCATGAAGTAAATGGCAGTGCCGTTCCGTCCAGGCGCGGCGGGATCAAGGGCAAGCGCGACCAGGAAAACAAGCGCCATGGCCGCGCGACTCGTCGCCAGAACCTTTCCAGTTCTCCGCGCGAACATCCTCGGCCTCATTGTTTGCTTTCTCTCAGGTTAATAACAAATTTATCCTATGTTAGGGAGCTATGGTGTTTTGGATGGGTTCGCAATGTCAAGTTCTCGTGATTGGGCTGGCGCTTGCTGGTGCGGTTGAGTTGTTCTTGCGGTCAAGCCGGTATTCATCCATTTTTACCCCCGGATTGGCGATTTCAGGGTCGTAACAAGAAAACATGGGCAAGTCCGATCATAGCGTTGCAGCGCCGCCTCCGCCGGGGGCGCGCGAACCGGTAGATGTGCCTGCTTTTCGCGCGCTCGCGGACCGGGATGGCGCAGCGCTTTCAAAGCCTGCCGAATCAGACGATGGCGAAGCAATCCTGACATCCCTTACCGACAAGCAGCGCGCCGTTCTCGATCTCCTGATCGAGCACAAGACCTCGAAGGAGATTTCGCGCATCCTCGGGATCTCGCATCACACCGTCGACCAGCGCATCATGCTGGCGCGTGCCAAGCTGGGTGTTGCGACGCGCGGCGAGGTGGCGCAGGCCTATCGCCGCCTTGCTGCGCATTCTGCCAATGTTGCAGCCATATACGAACGATCCGTATATGACTTTTCCGACGTCGCGCCGCCGGTCGATGTCCTGCACGTTCCGATTCGGGAAGACAGGACGGACAGGGACCAAAGCCCTCCGATCCGCAGGGAAGCGCTGACTCAGGTCGCGTTCCAAAGCGGTGAGGCATTGGCCGAGCCCTACCACCATGTCCTCCCGGAGATGTTCGACGGGCCTCACGGGACCTATATCCGGCTCGGGACCATTGCGATCCTGGCCATGTTCCTGATCCTGATCGTTATGGGTGGTTTGGCGATGTATGCGCAGTTGTCGCAGATCCTCGCGAGCTGATCTCGACGCGAACCTCTCCATCTTATTGGCAAACGTGGGCCCAGGGGAGGGCTCCAGCATCGGAGATTGCGTTATGACCGCTTTTGCTACCCAAACCATGCCCGAAATGCCGCTTTCGGTGGCGCAGCTTCGGATTGCCCGCGATCTGCATCAGGCCGAAGCCGCGCTGGATGAAGCGCTCGCGCGACAGGCCCAACTGCTGCAGACGATGGTCGGCGCCCGCCGCGACACCGGCGTTGCCCCCTTCCTCGGCCAGGAAGCCCTGATGCGGCTGGTCAAGAGCCAGCAGGCCACGCTTAATGCCGGCGGCGAACTCGCCCGTGTCCACGGCCGCCTCAGCACGATTTCGGCAGAAACCTGCGGCGGCAACGATGCCTGCCCCCCCAGAGCCGAGCTCAAGGAGGATGAACCTGCCTCGGCCGCGGTCCGCGCTGCCTGAATGTTAGGCCGGTCTGCACATTGAAGGTCTTGCACCACAATGATCTGGCTTTGGATACTTCGCATAGCGCTGATCGCCACCGTGTTGTTCGCGGCCCGCAAGGGAGATGAACCCGAACAACTGGTGGCGACGGTGCTGCTCTCCACATTCGCGCTGGATGTGGGCAATCATATGATGTTCGGCGATCCGGCCTGGTACACGGTCAATCCGGGACACCTGGTGATCGATACTTGGGCTTTCTTCTCCCTGCTTTGGGTTGCGCTCTATGCCAATCGCGGCTGGCCGATGTGGGTCTCTGCCTCACAAGTCCTCGTCGTGCTCGGCCATGTCGCAAAGCTCTGGGACGTGGACATGGTCCGCCGAGCCTACTGGACGATGACGCAAATGCCTTTTCTGTTCCAGCTGATCGTGCTGGCAATCGGCACGGGGGCGCATGTGGAGCGCCAGCGCCGCATTGGCCGCTACCATTCGTGGCGGCTCGTATGAGCGGGCGCATCATTCGCCGCCATGATCGCGGCCGCCGCCGCGCGGTTCTGCGCCGCGCCAGTCCTGCCGCCCTTGCCGAGGCCACGGCCGTGCAGGATCCGCTTGGCGACGCCGACCGTGTTGCCGTGCCGGACGCGACGGCCTCGGTCGCTGCGGCCTTGCACGAATCGTCGGCGCGCATCACCCCCGAAGCGCTGCTTGCCTTTGCGCGGGAAACTTACGCGATCCGGCGCCGGCGCGATCGTCACTTGCCCGGCGATCTGTTCGGCGAGCCGACGTGGGACATCCTGCTCGATCTCTACGTCGCCACGCGGGAAGGCCGGCCGGTGCCCACCACAAGCGCCTGCATCGGAGCCAATGTCCCGCCGACAACCGCGCTGCGCTGGCTTCGCATCCTGGAGGCGCGCGGGCTGGTCGAACGCGAGGACGATGGACGCGATGGTCGGCGTACATTCGTGCGGCTCTCGGCACGAGGTCTTGCCGCGATGGACAATTGGTTGCAGGTGGCCCTTGCCACGCTCGATCACGCAGTCGGACCGATCCTGCGTCGGTCCATGCCGCTCGCAGAGGCTGCCGAATAGGTCCCGGTTCCCGCCCGCCGGTGGCTTGCTGCTTGACCGGTGGGCGGTTCCGGCCTAATGGCCCGCCGTCCCGAACGGCCTTTGGCCCACCGGTTCAACAGAGCTGAACATTGCCGGTGCGCGGCAAGTGGGGCCTCGAAGGCGGTGTTTTCCGTCATTCGCTGGTCCCTCTTGTGTTTGGTCCGTTCCCCCGAATCGGGGGTATTGGCCAGTCCACGCCGTAAGCCGTCAAAGTAACCCGGTGGCGACTTGCCCCGGGTGGAGTGTTTTCGGCTCATGCAGCGCCCGGGCGCGAGGCTTCATCGGCCTTGCCCGGCGCTGGATGAGATATTCCGTGACGCTTCACCTGGTTCCTGCCGCGCCCGCAACCAAGGTGAAGAGTCCTTCATGCCTACGATCAACCAGCTGGTCCGCAAGGGCCGCGAACCGCAGAAGACCAAGTCCAAGGTCCCTGCGAT
>NZ_JAIXPP010000002.1 GCF_027486195.1 Novosphingobium sp. | reverse complement strand
TCGAATACCACGCGTTCCTTCGCGTAGTTCACGCCCCGCCGCAGCGCATCGCGCCCGATGCCGATGGCCTCGGCGCCGATGAGGATGCGTTCGGGATTGAGGCTGTGGAGGATGTAGCCGAAGCCCTTCCCTTCCTCGCCGATGCGGTCCTCGTCTGGAATGAACAGCCCGTCGATGAAGATCGCGTTCGAATCCACGGCCTTGCGGCCCATCTTGTTGATCAGTCGCACATCAATCTTGGACCGGTCGAGATCGGTGTAGAAGATCGTGATGCCATCAGTTGGCCGGGCGCAGTCCTCGAACTTGGTCGTGCGAGTCAGAAGCATGATCTTGTTCGCGACTTGGGCGGTCGAGGTCCAGACCTTCTGGCCGTGAACCACATAACCGCCCGGCACCTTCTCGGCGAACGTCTTGATGCGCGTAGTGTTGAGCCCAGCGTCAGGCTCGGTAAAGCCGAAGCAGCACTGGTCCTCGCCCGAAACGAGCCGCGGGACCCAGCGCGCCTTCTGCTCAAGTGTGCCCTCCACCACGATGGGATGCGGGCCGAACAGGTTGATGTGGATGGTCGAAGCCGCCGCGAACCCGCCGCCGCAAGCCGCGACCTCACTCATCATTGTCATTGCCTCGGTCACGCCGAGGCCCGAACCGCCGAATTGCTCAGGCATGGTAATGCCAAGCCAACCGCCATCGGCCATCGCGCGGTGAAATTCGCGCGGGAACTCGCCGTCATCATCGCGGGCGAGCCAATAGTCATCGCCGAACGGCGCACAGGCGGCGCGAACGCCTTCGCGGATGGCCTGAAGGTCTTCCTCGGTGGGAAGCGGGCGAGCTTGGGTCATGCGGTTTCTCCGACGGCTGCCAGCGTCTTAAGCGCGGCCTTGAGGTGCGGGATATCGACCATCTTGCCGTCGATCCCGAGCGTACCGGCGTCGGGATTGGCGGCGAATGCGTCCACGATCCGGCGGGCATGCGCGACCTCCTCGTCCGAGGGGGTGAAGCAGCGGTTGATCGTGGCGACCTGATCAGGATGGATCGCGATACGGCCCAAGAACCCGTCGCGACGAGCCCGGCGGCAATCGGCCTCAAGCCCCGCCCCGTCGCGAAAATCCGCATAAAGCGTATCGACCGGCATCAATCCGGCCGACGCCGAGGCGAACAGGCACAGCGAGCGCGCAAAGCGATAGGGCTCGGTCCACTGGCCATCCGGTTCCTTGTTGTCCGTCGCACCGATGGCGGCCGCAAGGTCTTCCGCGCCCCACGTCAGGCCAATCAGGCGCGGATGCGGCGGGGTATAACTGCCGAGCGCAAACATCGCCTGCGGAGTCTCAGTGGCGACGACCATGATCTTGACCGTACCGGGCGCCATTCCGGCGGCGGCCTCCAGCGGATCGATCATCCCTGCAATCGTCGCGATATCGTGCGCACCATTGGCCTTGGGCACAAGAATGCCAGCAAGTCCCGGGCGCACCACAGCGGCGAGATCATCGGTGGTAAGACTGGTATCTAGCGGATTGACCCGCACGAACAAGCTGGCCTCGACATCGTCTGCCTCGCACAGCCACCCCGCCACGAGATCACGTGCAGCGGCTTTCATCGACGGCGCAACCGCATCCTCCAAATCGAGGATCAGCACATCCGCGCCAGCCGAACGTCCCTTGGCGAACTTGCGCTCGCTGTCTCCTGGTACAAACAGAAGCGAGCGCAGCCTCATGCCGGCTTCTTCATCATCAGCGCGTTGCGCACAGTGCGGCATACCACTTCGTTGCGCTGGTTAAGCCCGATGTGCTCGAAGGTGACGATGCCCTGCGTGGGCCGTGATTTGCTTTCTCGCAGCTCCAGCACCCGCGTTTCGGCGCGGAGCGTATCGCCCGAGAACACCGGCTTGGGGAACGTCGTCTCAGTCATCCCAAGATTGCCTACAGTGGTGCCCATGGTGGTGTCCTGCACGCTGAGTCCGATCACCAGTCCGACCGTGAAGATCGAGTTCATCAGCGGCTGGCCGAACTCGGTACCTTCGCAATAGGCATGATCGATATGTATCTGCGCCGGATTGTAGGTGAGCGAAGAAAACAGGCTGTTTTCATAGTCCAGCACGGTCTTGCGGACCTCGTGCCGGAAGACCTGCCCCACCGTGAATTCGTCAAACCACAGGCCTGCCATTTTTCAAATCCCTCTCAGTTCAACCGGCCGAGGATCGCAACGGCGGCCACGCTGTTGAACGGCGATCCGCCCAAGTTGTGCGTCAGGCCAAAGTCGACCTTGCCTCGCTGGCGCTCACCTGCCCGGCCCTGAAGCTGGGTATAGACCTCGTAGGCCATGCGCAGACCAGAGGCACCGACCGGATGCCCAAAGCACTTGAGCCCACCATCAAGCTGGCACGGGATCGCACCGCCGCTATCAAAACGCCCGTCGAGGATATCGGCAGGCGCGCGGCCGTCGTCCGACAGGCCGAGGTCCTCCATGATCACCAGTTCGGTGATGGAGAAGCAGTCATGCACCTCGGTCATGTCGAGTTCGGCGCGCGGATCACGGATACCGGCTTCGGCATAGGCGCGCGCGGCGGCGGCGCGGGTATTGGGCACCGAGGCCCCATCCCATGCGCCGAACTGCATTTCCCAGCCATTGCTCGCCGAAAGCTGGATCGCCTTGATCGTTACCGGGTCAGCCTTGCCGAGCGCGCGGGCAATTTCGGGCGTGGTCACAATGGCGGCGGCAGCTCCATCCGAAACCCCGCAGCAATCGAACAGGCCCAGCGGATCGGCGATCAGCGGCGCGTTCAGGATCTTTTCCATATCGACCGCGCCGCGCAGGTGCGCTTTGGGCGACAGCGCGCCGTTTTGGTGGCTCTTCCACGAAACATGCGCCATCGCACGCTTGAGATCTCCGACAGCAATGCCGTGCCGCGCAGCATAAGCACCAGCGAGCTGGGCAAAGGTTCCCGGCGCAGAGCCATAAGGCATCCACAGATCGTTCTGCATACCCTTGGTCCGCAGCGGCAGCCCGCCGTAGCCGGTATCCTTTAGTTTCTCGACGCCAATCGCCAGCGCGATATCCACTGCGCCCGAAGCGACGGCATAAGCCGCACCGCGCAGCGCCTCGGTGCCCGTGGCGCACATGTTTTCGACCCGGGTGACGGGCACTGTACTGAGCCGCAGCGCGTGCGCGGCAGGCAGCGCACTGTTGCCGACGTTGATGTCATCAAGCGCGTTGCCGACCCAGGCGGCTTCGATTCGCGCGCGCTCGATGCCGGCATCGGCCAGCGCTTCGAGAAACGCCTCGACCATCAACCCGTCCGCACCCACATCCCAGCGCTCGCCAAACCGCGTGCAGCCCATGCCGATGATGGCCACCTTGTCGCGTATTCCCGTGGCCATCAGGCGTCTCCCAGCACGGGCCGCATCAACGGCGCCGCTTTCCAGAAGTAGGTGCGAAAGCCGAGACGGCGGTTCTGCGCTTTGATGCGCAGCCGCATCCGCACCCGGTCGCCGACACGAAAGCCTTCGGCGGGGCGATTGACCATTTCCACCAAGACGCGGGCGCCATTTTTGAATTGGACAAGGCCGAAGTCAAAAGGCGGATCTGGGCTGAAGTTGAGCCGGTCGGCTGTGATCGAAACAATCCTCGCTTCAAGATCGGCTAGCCGCACGTCCTCCATCATTTCGACCTCAGACAGCGCCGGATTGACGGGGAAGGCGCTCTTGGGGAACTGCACGTTGCCGGTGCTGTCGCGCCCGCCGATGAAGCCGATCATATCGCGGCCCACCCGTTCGAGAACAGTCGCTTGCGCCTTCTGCTCGAATTCGGCGCGCATGCCCCAGTCGAGCTCGAGCGAACCAGTCAGGCTGAGGAAGCGCGAATAGCTCGCGAGGACCTGCCCTTCCTTGAGCGCCGCCGCCATGGCGCTCGCCCCCGGAACCGGACTGGTCACCTCGAACACCATGGCATCGGCGCCGCTGCCGAAGCTGACGAGGAGCACAAAGTCACCAACTTCTGCCGTGTCGAGCGCGAGACCGAGCCCATAGAGGGCGTGGGCCGTGCCCAGATCGCCGGCCATTTCGGAAACCGCTTCACAATGATTGGGGATGCCGCAGTCCAGCGCCTTGGCCACTGCACGCCAGCACCCGCCAACCGGTTCATGCACGGCGGCATGGGCAAGTTGCCCGGGCGCAATGCCGGCAGCTACACACGCTGCGCGCACCACCGGCACTAGCACTTCGGCCACTGCCACATCGCGCACGAAACGCTCTTCATATGCGTAGGTGAACGGATGATCGCGCGACGCGTAGCGGTCGACCAGATCGTGCGAGAGGCTGGCATGGCCCGCGAGCCTCGCGGGCGCATCAGGCCCAGTGCGCACAGCCGCCGCGCCGTCGCCGAAGGTGAGTTGCGCCGCACTGCCCGGTTGGGTGGGCCGCTTCTCTCCAGCCGTCACGATCTCGTCTCGCCTGCCCAACAGGGCATCGAGCATGGCCGAGGTGGCAGCGCGCCGCGAATTTGCGGCATCGCTGGTGCGCACCGTGCGCGGCATGGCTAGTGCATCGAGAGCCATCCCGCTTTGCGCGCGATCGGTGAAATAGGCTGAAGTCGAGGCAAACCGGAGCGCGTCCGGCGCGCTTTCCCGGCACAGCTGGCGGGCCGCTTCTACCGCCATCGTGAGCGCGTCCTCATCCCAATCGGCAACGGATCGCATTCCCGCTCGCGGCATCGGCAGGCCAGACCAGCCCAGTTCGCGGGACGCTGCCTTCCGGTCTAGCCGAAGCAGCGGGACATAGCCGCCGAGCGCGGCAACACCGAACGATTGCGCTAGCCCTGACACCCGCTTCTCCTCAATCCGATACCCTGCCTTATCGCTCCAAGGTGGCGGTTTTGCACCACTCGCGCTTGACAGTCTCAAATACAGTAGTAAACAGCTTCACATTGTCTGGCAAGAGCAATTGGCCTTGAGGCTAGGCTGGTGAGGCAAGGAGGGGCCGATGACCATTTTCACCGATGACACGCAAACTGGCCAACCCGCAGCAGTCGCCGCAGGTCAGCACTTCGCCGGCCCAACTCCTGCCACCGACCGCCAGCTCTCGCGTTTGAAGGCTACCCAATGATTGAACGTTCGATATTCCAGCCCGAGCACGAAATGTGGCGCCAGACAGTGCGTCATTTCGTCGAGAAAGAGATCGTCCCCTTCCACGATCAGTGGGAGAAAGACGGGATTGTACCGCGTGATTTGTGGCTCAAGGCGGGCGAGGCTGGCATGCTATGCTGCACAGTGCCCGAAGAATACGGCGGCCTTGGCCTCGACTATCTATTCGACGTGGTCGTGTTCGAGGAACTTTGGCGGGTGGGTGCAAGCGGCCCGGGTTTCCTGATCCATGCGGATCTGGTCGCCACCTATATCCTCAGCTCCGGCAACGAAGAGCAGAAGCGCCACTGGCTGCCCAAGATGGTGCGCGGCGAGGCTATCGGCTCGCTCGGCATGACCGAGCCGCATGCGGGCAGCGACCTTAAAGCTATCCGCACCAAGGCCGAGCGCGATGGCAACCACTTCGTCATCAATGGGCAGAAAGTGTTCATTTCAAACGGCCAGATGTGCGACGTGCTGGTGCTTGCCACCAAGACCGATACTGCGGCCGGCGCCAAAGGCGTGACGCTGTTTCTCGTCGATGCTTCGTTACCCGGCTTCAATCGGGGCAAGAATCTCGACAAGCTGGGGATGAAGGCGCAGGACACCTCAGAGTTGTTCTTCGACAACCTGCGCGTTGATGCAGATGCGATGCTGGGCGAGGAAGGCAAAGGCTTCTCGCTGATGATGACCAAGTTGGCGCAGGAGCGGCTGGCGCAGGCGATCCGCTCGGCCACCGTGGTCGAGACGGTGATTGACTACACGGTCGAGTACACCAGCGAGCGCCGGGCCTTCGACCAGACCATCGCGGACTTCCAGAACACCCAGTTCGTGCTCGCCGACTTGAAGGCCCGTAGCGTGATGGCACGCGTGTTTACCGACAAGTGCAT
>NZ_JAIXPP010000059.1 GCF_027486195.1 Novosphingobium sp. | reverse complement strand
TGGATCGGCCCCAAGCCCGAACATATCCGCACGATGGGCGACAAGATCGAGGCCAAGCGCACCGCCGGCAAGCTCGGTCTGCCGCTGGTTCCGGGCTCGGACGGCGCGGTTTCCGATATCAAGGAAGCCAAGGCCATCGCCGAGGCCGCCGGCTATCCGGTGATCATCAAGGCGGCTTCAGGCGGCGGCGGGCGCGGCATGAAGGTCTGCAACGGCCCCGACGAGCTCGAAACGCTGATCCAGCAGGCCGGCAGCGAAGCCAAGGCCGCGTTCGGCGATGCCACCGTCTATATCGAGAAGTACCTCGGCAACCCGCGCCACATCGAATTCCAGATCTTCGGCGATGGCAACGGCAACGCCATCCACCTCGGCGAACGCGACTGCTCCTTGCAGCGCCGCCACCAGAAGGTGCTCGAAGAAGCCCCCTCCCCCGTAATCTCCGCTGCCGAGCGCGACCGCATGGGCGGCATCGTCTCCAAGGCGATGGCCGACATGGGCTATCGCGGCGCGGGCACGATCGAGTTCTTGTGGGAAAACGGCGAGTTCTACTTCATCGAGATGAACACCCGCCTGCAGGTGGAGCATCCCGTCACCGAGGCGATCACCGGCGTCGATCTCGTGCGCGAGCAGATCCGCATCGCCGATGGCAAGCCGCTCTCGGTCAAACAGGAAGACATCGTCTTCAGCGGCCACGCGATCGAGTGCCGCATCAACGCGGAAGACCCGTTCAACTTCACCCCCTCGCCCGGCCTCGTCACCAGCTACCACGCTGCGGGCGGCATGCACGTGCGCGTCGATAGCGGGCTTTACGCCGGCTACCGCATCCCGCCTTACTACGATTCGATGATCGCCAAGCTCATCGTCTATGGCCGCACCCGCGAAGGCTGCATCATGCGCCTGAAGCGCGCGCTGGAAGAAATGGTGATCGGCGGCGTGAAGACCTCGATCCCCCTCCACCAGAAGCTGCTGACCGACCCCAAGGTCCTCGATGGGGACTACTCGATCAAGTATCTGGAGCAGTGGCTTTCCGAGCAGGGCTGATCAAAACGAAACAATAGTTCAGCAGAGAAACTTCCCGTCGCCCCGTGCTTGACACGGGGCTCGGCTTCCTTTGCCGCCAACTAAAGCCAAGGCCCGTGTCTTGCACGGGCCGACGAAAGCTTCTTGAAGAACAATCGGAACGTCAGTCCCCCTTGCTCTCCACCTTCGCTGCCTTTCGCCAGAACCGGATCCGCAAACCGAAGCGGTGTAGCACCCACCGCAGCGCCATCGCGAACAACACAATGGGAACAAGCGCCGTCAACACATAGATCAGCCCTGCGATGGTCATGCCCAACGTTGTCCCGATCGCCCCAGCCGCTGTCATGATCGGTCGCGCGAAGCCAAGTTGAGTTTCGCCATAGGTGGGCCGGTATTCGATGTTCACATCGCTGAACCGAACTCGCGAGCGATAGCCCTGCAATTCCGAGGCCGAGGTATCGATTTCCTCGTTGACGTCCGCCACAGCTTTCTCGGCTTTGATCAGTTCATCGACGGACCCCTTGTTGTTTCGCAGGATATCCGTGAGCTTGCCCCGCAGCACCAGACGCGACTGCAGCTTGGCTTCGGTATCGACGATGTTTTTGGAAAGGTCCTCGCCATCCCGCTCGGATGAGACCAGTTCGCCGCCCAGCTTCTGCGCCGGATCGCTGAGTGCCTTCTCGAAGGCACCCGCCTCGTTTGCTGCCACCTGCAGCGAGACGTCGCCTGATCGATCCTCGTCACTACTGCTGAGCGAAGTGCGCCAAACCCGGCATTTTGGCCCCATCGCATCGCACAGCGCGATATGGGCCTTCTGCAAGGCGGCGATCTGATCGCTGGCGATCCGGAAACCGAAGCTGTAGCGGTAGGCGATCTGGCTCTGTGCAGCCGGATCGGTCTTTTCGGCGCTCTGGCCCGGCTTCGGCAGCTCCTCCTTGATCGCAACATTCGCGCTCTGGTCGGCGGCGCCAGCATTGCCGATGAGCGTCTCCTGCATACCAAACTTGTTCGCAGGCGCTTCAACGTAGTGAGAGGATGGCGCCTTCTCGCTACATCCAGCGAGCAGGGCCAGGCATATCGCAGGAACGAAACGGGTCTTCATCCGGCCTCCACAATCGCGGCCCGAAGATGATGACTGCCGCCGCCGCAATTGCAAATCAAAGTGTGTCCACTTCGATTGCAGCAGGAAGCCCTCCTGATCTGCGCTTAGCGGAAATGCAACGCAAGCAGCCCGTCAAACCCGCCCCTCAATCGCATCCCAGATCATCCCCGCCGTATCGGTCCCGTTGAACCGATCAATCGCCACGATCCCGGTCGGTGATGTCACGTTGATCTCGGTCAGCCACTTGCCGCCGATCACGTCGATGCCCACGAAGAGCAGCCCCAGCCGCTTGAGCTGGGGCCCCAGCGCGGCGCAGATTTCCTGCTCTTCCGGCGTCAACGCAGTTTTCTCCGCATAGCCGCCCACCGCGAGGTTTGAGCGGAACTCGCCCTGGCCCGGCTTGCGGTTGATCGCGCCCGCCACTTCGCCGTCCACCAGCACGATGCGCTTGTCGCCCTCGCTCACTTCGGGAAGGAAGGCCTGCACCATATGTGGCTCGGGCCAGGTCTGGTTGAACACTTCGAGCAGCGCGCCGAGGTTTTCGCCCTCTTCCGAAACGCGGAAGATCGCCTTGCCGCCGTTGCCGTGGATCGGCTTGATCACGATGGCGCCGTGGCGCTTCTGGAACGCGCGCACTTCTTCCACCGAACGCGTCACCAGCGTCGGCGGCATGAAGCGCCGGTAGTCGAGCACCATCACCTTCTCGGGCGCATTGCGCACGCTGCGCGGGTTGTTCACCACCAGCGTCTCGCTCTCGATCCGCTCGAGCAGGTGCGTTGCGGTGATATAGCCCATGTGGAACGGCGGATCCTGCCGCATCAGCACCACATCGATATCGCGCCCGAGATCGAGCCGCCGCGCCTCGCCCGCCTTGTAGTGATCGCCCGCCACATGCTGAACCGTCACCGGCACGGCGCGCGCGGTCAGCCGGTCGTTCTCGTCAAGCGAGAGCGCGCCGACGTCGTAGTGATAGAGCTCATGCCCTCGCGCCTGCGCCGCCAGCATCAGCGCGAACGAGGAGTCCCCATTGATATTGATCGAATGCAGCGGGTCCATCTGGACGGCAACGCGAAGGGTCATCTGGTCTCGATCCGTTAGCTGCGGGTGCGTGATACTCCGCAGCCGCGCCTTAATGCGGTTTGCGCCGGTTTGCGACCATGAAAGCGTCGTGCCCGGTCGGCTTGCTGCTCGGCACCGCTTTCACGAAAAGGGACCAGACCACATGCGCAAGACACTCACCGCTCTCGCCTGCACCACCGCCATCCTCGGCTGGACTGCCAGCGCCGCTGCCAACCCCGAAAAGCACCCGACCGAGCACCCCAAGGACGGTGAGCACAAGGATGGCCACGAAGGCGAGCATAAGGATGGGCACAAGGACGGCCACGACGGCGAACACAAGGATGGGCATGGCACCGGCCATCCCGGTCACTGAGCTTTCAGGTCACGCGCCGGGTTGCCAGGCATTGGCGATCCGGCGCGGCCACTGGCCCGGTGCCAGCAGGATCACGTCGATCCTGATATCATCGCCCGGCCCAGCAAAGCGCGGCACCAGCGCCTCCGCCGCCCGCGCCACGCGCCGCAGCCGCCTTTCATCGATTGCCTGATCCAGCGCCGCCCGGCTGCTGCGCCATTTCACCTCGATGAACGCGACCGTGCGCCCCTTGCGCGCCACAAGGTCGACCTCGCCCGCGCCCACGCGCTGCCGCTTGGCGAGAATGCGCCAGCCGCAGAGCCACAAGTACCACGCTGCAAGGCTCTCCCCGCGCCGCCCCCGCCGCTCGGCCTCCTCGCGGCTCACCCCCGCAATTCCAACGCCCGTGCATAGAGCGCCTTGCGGTCCAGCCCATGCGCCTTGGCCACCTGCGCCGCTGCCTTGGAAACCGGCAAGTCCGCCAGCGCCGCCAGCAACAGTGCATCCACATCGGCCTCGCCCGGCTTCTCAGCCGCACCGGGAGGCCCCGCCAGCAGCACGATCTCGCCCTTCGGCGGATGCGCGGTGTAGTGCGCGGCAAGCTCCGCCGCTGTGCCTGTCCGGCATTCCTCGTGAAGCTTGGTCAGTTCGCGCGCGACCGCGATCTCCCGCCCCGGCAGCACCCGCGCCATCGCCTCCAGCGAGGCGACCAGCCTTGGCCCCGTCTCATAGAACACGAGCGTCGCCGGTACTGCGGCCAGTTCCGCCAGCACATCGCCGCGCGCCTTGTCCTTGCTCGGCAGGAAGCCTGCAAACAGGAAGCGGTCGGTAGGCAGCCCCGCCAGCGTCAGCGCCGCCACCAGCGCGCTTGCGCCGGGGATTGTCGTCACCGCAATCCCGCGGATGCGCGCCTCGCGCACCAGGCGGTAGCCGGGATCGGAAATCAGCGGCGTTCCCGCGTCAGAGACCAGCGCCACGGCCCCGCGCGTCATCTCCCCCAGCAGCGCCTCGCGCGCCGCATCGCTCGCGTGATCGTCATAGCGCCGAAGCGGCCGCTTGATTCCAAGGTGATGCAAGAGCTTGCCCGTCACCCGCGTATCCTCGCAGGCGACAACGGCGCAGCGTGAAAGTACGTCGATTGCCCGCCGGCTGACGTCACCGAGATTGCCAATCGGGGTCGCGACTATATAGAGACCGGGTTCAAGCAGGGGCGTATCCATACGCAGTCCAATGGACCGGCTACCAGGGAGCGGCAAGCCAATGATGATCGGAAACGGGCGGACAGCAGGCGGGAACCTGCGACGCTGGATCATGTGCGGGGCGCTTGCCCTGCTCGCAGGCTGCGCCGTGATCCCCAAACCCGCCGCGCCGCCGCCCCCGCCAAAGCCGGTGGAAGTGACGCCGGACGCCAATGTCCTGCCCACCGACGCTGATCGCCACCGCGTCGCCCTGCTCGTGCCGATGAGCGGCCCCAACGCGCCTGTCGGCATGGCCATCGCCAATGCCACCACCATGGCGCTGCTCGATACCAATGCGCAGAACGTGCGCATCACGACCTACGATACCGCGCTGGGCGCCGGGCTTGCCGCCAACAAGGCGATCCTCGATGGCAATCGCCTGATCCTCGGGCCGCTGCTCGCCGATGAAGTCGTCGCCGTTGCCAGCGTCGCGCGGCCGGCCAAGGTGCCGATGATCACCTATTCGAACGATGCAACTGTTGCCGACCGCGATGTCTTCGTGCTCGGCCAGGTGCCCGCACAGGCCATCGCCCGCGTGATCGGCTTCGCGCAGGACAAGGGGCTGAAGTCGGTCGGCGCGATCATTCCCACCGGCGCCTACGGCCAGCGCGTGTCCTCCGCGCTCATGGTCGCAGCACGCTCGCGCGGGCTCACCGTGACTGCGATCGAAAGCTACGACCGCTCCAACACCTCGGTATCGAGCGCGGTGCGCCGCGTGCTTGCCAAGGGGCCGGTCGATGCACTCCTGATCGGCGATAGCGGCCGCATCGCGCTGATGGCCGCGCCTGCCGCCAATGGCACGCAGCTCCTCGGCACCGAGCTGTGGAACGGCGATGCCTCGATCGCCAAGAGCCCCTCGATGCGCGGCGCCTGGTTCGCCGCAGTTTCGGACAAGCGCTTCGGCCAGTTCGAGCAGTCCTACCGCACCCGCTTCGGCGCCTCGCCCTCGCGCCTTGCCACGCTGGGCTACGATTCCGTGCTCCTCACGCTCAATGTCGCGCGCGGGTGGAAGCCGGGCACCCTGTTCCCCACCGCCAAGCTCTATACGCGCGATGGCTTCATCGGGCTCGACGGCGTGTTCCGCTTCGAAGCCAACGGCGTCGCCGAACGCGCGATGGAAGTGCGGGAAGTGGGCGCAGGGACTTTCGTGACCGCCAGCCCGGCGCCGGCGAAGTTCAATCCTTGAGTTAGAAGAGGTTTCTCGCAGAGACGCAGAGGAAGCAGAGATTGCAAAGAGGGTGTGTTTGTGGCGAAGCCGCTCTCAAACCTGCTGCGGATTTGGAATAGCGCCTCCGGCGGGAAGCTACGTCTTTGCGTCCTCCGCTTCCTCTGCGACTCTGCGAGAAACCCCTTCCCTTCTTCGTAACCAACCCCGCGAAAGCCCCACAAAACCCCGGGATAAGCACCATCCCCCCATTGCCCCCGGATTCCGGCGTGTTCTATAGTCGTTCCCATGGCCGACGACCTGTTTGAAAAGCTGCCGCCGCGCAGCACCGAGGAAAGCTACGACGGAAGCGCCATCGAGGTGCTCGAAGGGCTCGAACCCGTCCGCCGCCGCCCCGGCATGTACATCGGCGGGATCGACGAGCGCGCGCTCCACCACCTCGCCGCCGAAGTGCTCGACAACGCGATGGACGAGGCTGTCGCGGGCCATGCGGGCCGCATCGAAGTCACGCTCGAGGAAGGCCCGGACGGCACCGCAGGCAAGATCACCATCACCGACAACGGCCGCGGCATGCCGGTGGACGAGCACCCGAAGTATCCGGGCAAGTCGGCGCTCGAAGTCATCCTCACCATGCTCCATTCGGGCGGCAAGTTCTCTGGCAAGGCCTATGCTACCTCGGGCGGCCTTCACGGTGTCGGCATCTCGGTGGTCAATGCGCTCTCGGTGCTCACCCGGGTCGAAGTGGCGCGGAACAAGGAGCTCTACGCGCAGGAATTCTCGCGCGGGCTGCCCACCACCGCGCTGCAGCGCGTCGGCGCGGCCCCCAATCGGCGCGGCACATCCGTCACCTTCATCCCCGACGGCGAGATCTTCGGATCCGAAGCCCGCTTCAAGCCCGCCCGCCTGTTCCGCCTCGTCCGCTCGAAGGCCTATCTCTTCGCCGGCGTCGAAATCCGCTGGAAGTGCGCGCCTGCGCTGATCGCGGGGACGGACATTCCCGCTGAAGCCGTGTTCCAGTTCCCCGGCGGCCTTGCCGATCACCTTGCCGAACAAGTCGCGGGCCGCGAATGCGTGACCACGGTGCCGTTCACGGGCAGCCAGGACTTTCCGGCAGGGCCAAACGGCGAGGAAATGGGCCGCGCCGAATGGGCGATCGCCTGGCCGCTGTGGTCCGACGGATCGTACAGCTGGTACTGCAACACCATCCCCACCCCCGATGGCGGCACGCACGAAGCGGGCCTGCGCGCCGCGCTTACCAAGGGCATCCGCGCCTTTGGCGAACTCGTCGGCCAGAAGAAGGCCAAGGACATCGCGCCCGAAGACATGCTCACGGGCAGCGAGATCATGCTCTCGATCTTCATCCGCGATCCCCAGTTCCAGAGCCAGACCAAGGACCGCCTGACCAGCCCCGAAGCCGCACGCATGGTCGAATCTGCCATGCGCGATCACTTCGACCACTTCCTCACCGACAATATGGAGCGCGGCAAAGCCCTGCTCGGTTCGGTCATGGAGCGGATGGATGAACGCCTGCGCCGCAAGGCGGAGCGCGAGGTCAAGCGCAAGACGGCGACCAACGCGCGCAAGCTGCGCCTTCCCGGCAAGCTCACCGATTGCAGCGGCGAAGGCAGCGGCGAGACCGAGCTGTTCATCGTCGAGGGCGATTCGGCCGGCGGCAGCGCGAAGCACGCGCGCGACCGCAAGACCCAGGCGATCCTGCCGATCCGAGGTAAAATCCTCAACGTCGCGAGCGCCAGCGCCGACAAGATCCGCGCCAATGCCGAAATCGCCGATCTCGCGCTCGCCTTGGGCTGCGGCATGCGCAAGGACTGCAATGCCGACGCGCTACGCTACGACCGGATCATCATCATGACCGACGCCGATGTCGACGGCGCGCATATCGCTACGCTGCTGATGACCTTCTTCTTCCAGGAAATGCCGGAAATAGTCCGGCGCGGGCATCTCTACCTCGCCCAGCCGCCGCTCTACCGCCTCACCAACGGTGCCACCTCGGTCTACGCCAAGGACGACGCCCACCGGGCCGAGCTGGAGGCGACCAAGTTCAAGGGCAAGAAAGTCGAAGTCGGCCGCTTCAAAGGCCTCGGCGAAATGAACCCGCAGCAGCTGCGCGAGACGACGATGAGCCCCGCCACGCGCAGCCTCATCCGCATCACCCTGCCCCCCGAATACGAAGGCCGCGCCGCCGTGAAGGACCTCGTCGACCGCCTCATGGGCCGCGATCCCGCCCAGCGCTTCATGTTCATCCAGAACCGCGCGGGCGAACTCGATCCGGAACTGATCGACGCGTGATGCACCCCGCCACTCACCCCCTCGGCCAGTTCACCGTAAACCGCATGGGCTACGGCGCGATGCAGCTTGCCGGCCCCGGCGTGTTCGGCCCCCCGCGCGATCCGGCCGAGTGCATCGCCGTGCTGCGCGAGGCGGTGGAAAGCGGGGTCAATCATATCGACACCAGCGATTTCTACGGCCCCGAAGTCACCAACAAGCTGATCCGCGAGGCGCTCTCGCCCTATCCCGCTGATCTTGTGCTCGTCACCAAAGTCGGCGCGCGGCGCGGCAGCGATGCCTCGTGGATCATGACGCCGGAGCCCGTCGCGCTGGTCGATCAGGTCCACGGCAACTTGCGCAACCTTGGCGTGGAGGCGCTCGATGTCGTCAACATGCGCATCGGCCACGCCTTCAGCACCGACGAGACCAGCCTGGCGGAACGCTTCGGCGCGCTGATGGACCTCAAGCAGCAAGGCAAGATCCGCCACATCGGCCTCAGCAACGTCACCGCCGCCCAGATCGCCGAGGCCCGCGCCATCGGCGAGGTCGCCTGCGTCCAAAACGCCTACAACCTCGTGCAGCGCACCGATGATGCCCTGATCGACGCACTTGGCGCAGACGGCATACCCTATGTGCCGTTCTTCCCGCTCGGCGGCTTCTCCCCGCTGCAATCCGCCGCGCTCGATGCCCATGCGGCGCGGCTCGGCGTCAAGCCGATGCAGCTGGCGCTCGCCTGGCTGCTCCACCGCGCGCCCAATGTGCTGCTGATCCCCGGCACGTCCTCACGCGGGCACCTGCGCGAGAATCTGGCGGCAGCAAGCATCACGCTCTCTGCCGATGACATGGCCGCGCTCGATGCGATCGGCGCACCCGCCGCCTGAGCCCTTCACCGGATTTTAACCGCGCCCCCCGGGTTTCACCCTAGTCCCGGCCCAACTCCATCGCAGTCACCGCGTGTCTAGAACGGGCCAGCATTCGCTCCGCAGTCCCGCGTGGCGGCAGTTACGGGCTCAATCGGCATGGACTATCTCAGGAACGCTCCGATCGGACGCAAGCTCGCGGTGATGTTCGCCGTGCTTTCGCTGGTCATCGTTGCGGCAATCGGCACCATGGTCTGGCGCATGGGCGCCATGCGCGCCGCTGAAATCGAAGTGGCGGAGGATCACGTCCCCCAGGCGCTCTCGGCGGACAAGATCAACATTGCCATGGCCGAGTTCGAGAACGGGCTGCGAGTTCACCTGCTCGCGGCCGATGAATACGAGCGCGCCGAAGCCGAGAAGATCATCGCCACCAACCAGAAGATCATCAGCACCCAGACCGCAGCTTTCGAGGCGACCGACCTCGACGACAAGGAAAGGGCCTATCTCAAGGCGTTCAAGGCCGGCTGGCAGCAGATGAGCCAGGATACCACGCAGATTCTCCAGCTCTCTGGCGAGGGCCGCACCGCCGAAGCACTGGCGCGGCTGGCCACTTCATCCGAACCGGTCGAAGCCACCGCCAAATCCCTTGTCGATCTTGCCGAATACCAGAAACACCATATCGAGGTGGCCGTTCAGCAGTCCCAATCGGGCTACACGCTTGCCCTTTGGGCCGCCGTCTTCACAACCCTGGCGCTGCTCGCCACGCTTGGCGGGATCTATGTGATGATGGTGCGCCTCGTTGCCCGTCCCGTCGGCCAGATCACCCATGCCATCCAGGACCTTGCCGATGGCCACCTCGATAGCGCGCTCCATGTGGCCGATACGCAGGACGAAATCGGCGCGCTCGGCCGCGCCATGCGCGCCCTGCAGGATCAGCTCGCCCGCGCCGAAAAGAGCAAGACCGAACAGGTCGAACTTATCGTCAGCACGCTGGGTGCCGCGCTCGCCCGGCTCAAGGAAGGCGATCTCGCGGCACGCGTCACCGCCGCACTCGAAGGCCCCTTCGTCCGCCTCAAGACCGATTTCAACGCCATGGCGAGCGAACTGGAGCAAGTCATCGGCTCGGTCGCCGGCACTGCCAGCGGTGTCCAGACCGGCTCGACCGAGATCCGCGCCGCCTCCGACGATCTCGCCAGCCGCACCGAACAGCAGGCCGCCAGCCTTGAGTCCGCCGCCAACGCGATGCGCGAAGTCACCGCCAAAGTCGAGCAGAGCGCCCAGAATGCCGGAGCCGTGCGCGAAACCATCGTGCGCGCCACCGATCGCGCCAATGCCGGGGGCGATGTGGTCAAGCGAGCGGTCGGCGCAATGGATTCGATTGTCGACAGCTCGAAGCAGATTACCCAGATCATCGACCTCATCGATGGCATCGCTTTCCAGACCAATCTGCTTGCCCTGAACGCAGGCGTCGAAGCCGCACGCGCAGGCGAGGCAGGTCGCGGCTTCGCGGTCGTCGCCAATGAAGTGCGCGCCCTCGCCCAGCGTTCCGCCGAAGCCGCGCGGGATATCAAGGGCCTGATCAGCGGCAGCGCGCAGCATGTCGAGCTGGGCGTGCACCTCGTGGGTGAAACCGGCGAGGCGCTCGATGCGATCATCACCCAAGTGGCCGAAATCGGCACGCTGGTCGAAGGTATCGCTACCGCTGCCGTCGATCAGGCGGCCAGCATTTCCAAGGTCAACGTGACCATGGGCGAGCTCGACCGGATGACTCAGCAGAACGCCGCGATGGTCGAGGAAAGCGCGGCCGCCTCGCGCAATCTCTCAGGCCAGGCGGCCAATCTCGCCAATCTCGTCGCGCGCTTCCGGGGCGCAGGCATCAGCGCCTCAGCCGCCACGTTCGCGGCCCCGCCGCCCCCGCGCCACACGGCACCGGCTTCAGCCCCGCGTCCGATTGCGGCCGCAGCACCCGCGCCGGTGCACGGCAATCTCGCGCTCGAACTCCATGAGGACAACTGGTCGGAATTCTGATTGCCCGATTGGGTCCCAAATTGGGCCTATGCCTTGTGCGAAGGCGTGGGCCCAGGCCGGCCAGGTTCAGTCCTGGTCGGCCGCACCATCCGGTGCCTTGGCTGCCTTGAAATCGAAACGGATGCGCACCCAGGTGCCCAGCTGCGGTTTGCCGTCAACGCGCGGCGGCCGCACCAGAAACTGCCAAGCCGCCTGCCGCAGCGCGCGGGCAAGCCCTGATCCGCGCGGACTTTCATCCACCTCGCGGCAATCCTCGACATGGAACCGCTCGACCGTGCGGCAGATGATCATCGCCCAATCGCCAGCCCCGCCGCCGCGCGCCGCGCTCATGTAGGGCGACATTTCCGCCCGCGTCGGCTCGCGATACCATTCCGCATTGTAGACCCGCGCGCCGCCGGGGCCGTCGCCGGTGCCTTCGGCATTGCCGCCCCCGCCGGCCGAAGCTCCGGTCGAACCGCCGCCACCAGCAGGCTTGATCCGGCTGATATCCGCCTTGGCAAGGTCCTCACGGCTCAGCTTGATGAAGCCCGGCGGCCATTCGACCTGATTCTTGCTGGGGATTTCGACGCGGGGCGGCAGCTTGGGCGGCGGGGTCGTCACCGTCTGCACCTGCTCCTGCTTAACGTCCTGCTTGGGCGCGGCTTTCTGCTTTTCCTTTTCGGCAGAAGGCGGCGCAATACTGATCGCGACCAGTTGCCCGCCCTCCGGGCCGCCGCCACCGACAACGCCGGTCATCAACACCAGCACGGCAATCAGGAAGCACCCGGTCACCACCGCCAGCACGAAAGATACAACCCGGTCGCGGCGCGACGGAGCGTAGCGCGCGGCGCTGGCAGCTGGAACGGACGGCATGGCGCTTCGCCTACACGTGCGATGCCGGTGCGGCAACGCCCTGCACTGTATCAGTATGTCGCGACAAGCCGGTCAGACCGCCACGTGCGATCAGCAACGGCAGTTGCGTAGCGCCATCTAGTGCCATAACCTTACGTAGTTTCACTGATGGGCCGCATCGCAGTCCGTGCGAGGGTGCCACCGGTGGTTCACTTGGGGGGGAAACCGATGTCTGATCACGTGCCACTGCGCCGGCTGCTGCCAGCGGCCCTAGCCCTTGCCCTCTGCTCCCTCGCCCCTGCCGCGCCGGTACTGGCGCACGATGTCGGCGATTGGGTGCTTGCCCCCTGGCGCGACAGCACGCAGACCTTTCCCGGTGTGGTCGGGGGCAAAAGCGGCTCCTCGCTGACAATCCAGTTCGACGATGGGACCCGCGAAACCCGGATCAGCGACGAAGTGCGTGCGTTCGACTGGCGTGTGGGCGGCGCGATCGAATGCCAGTGGAAGGACGGGAATTGGTACGGCGCAAGGATACGCTGGCTGGCGAGCGACGGGCTTACCATGCAGATCCGCTACGATGATGATGGCACCATCGAACGCACTACCACGGGCAAGTGCCGCAGTCCGAATTGAGAGGGGCGCGCCCGCTCACCATTGAAGCTCTTGCCTGCACTGCGCGAGGCCCCTACGATCTAACCGCTCGGTTAAGACCGTACCCAACAACTTGACGCCATACAGGGACAGGACATGCGCTTCGAAGGCACCAGCAATTACGTCGCCACCGATGATCTCAAGGTGGCAGTTAACGCCGCGGTGCTGCTGCGCCGCCCCCTGCTGGTGAAGGGTGAGCCCGGCACCGGCAAGACCGTCCTCGCGCACGAAATCGCCAAGGCCGTTGGCGCGCCGCTGATCGAGTGGAACATCAAGTCCACCACCAAGGCGCAGCAGGGTCTCTATGAATACGACGCAGTCGCCCGCCTGCGCGATGGCCAGCTCGGCGATCCGCGCGTGCACGAGATTTCGAACTACATCCGCCGCGGCAAGCTGTGGGAAGCCTTCACCTCGCCGCAGCTCCCCGTCCTCCTGATCGACGAGATCGACAAGGCGGATATCGAGTTTCCGAACGATCTCCTGCAGGAGCTCGACCGGATGAGCTTCGACGTCTACGAAACGCACGAGACGATTGCCGCCAAGGAGCGCCCGATCGTCGTGATCACCTCGAACAACGAGAAGGAACTGCCCGACGCGTTCCTGCGCCGCTGCTTCTTCCACTACATCAAGTTCCCCGACCGGGCGACGATGCAGTCGATCATCGACGTCCACTTCCCGAACATCCAGAAGACCCTCGTCAGCAAGGCGATGGATATCTTCTATGAAGTGCGCGAAGTCCCCGGCCTCAAGAAGAAGCCCAGCACGTCCGAACTGCTCGACTGGCTCAAGCTCCTCCTCAACGAGGACATGCCGCTCGACGTCCTCCAGAACCGCGACCCCACCAAGGCGATCCCGCCGCTGCACGGCGCGCTGCTCAAGAACGAGCAGGATGTGATGTTGTTCGAACGGCTTGCCTTCATGGCGCGGCGGCCGTCGAACTGATGCCACACTCAGGCGGATGCCTCTGCGGCGCGGTGCGCTATATCATCGCCGCAGAGCCCGTCGGCGCGCGCATGTGCTGGTGCCGCGATTGCCAACGCATTGCCAGCGGCTCGGCCACGGTCAACGTGCTGTTTCCGGAGGAAGCGGTTGCGATCACCGGCGATCTTGGCCTGTTCACGATGATCGCGGACAGCGGCAACACCGTGGAGCGCGGCTTCTGCAAGGTCTGCGGCGCGCAGATTTACAGCCGCACCGTCACGCCGAAGGGCCTGCCGATGCGCGTGCGGGCGGGCACGCTCGATGATCCGGAACTCTGCGCGCCCACGGCTGCAATCTGGACGGAAAGCGCCCCCAGCTGGGCGCCGATCCCCGATCACTTCACCCGGCACCCGAAGGGCCCGCCGCCAGTCTGAAAGCCATCTCCCCTTCAGGGGAGAGGGTTGGGAGAGGGGAACAACCCCAGCGCCAACCCCCTCTCAACTTCGGCTAGGCACTTCGCGCCAAGCCTTCGTATCTCTCCCCTGAAAGGAAGAGAGCACTGAAATCCAAGCTCACTCCCGAGGCCCGAGCTGCTCCAGCTCCACTTCGGCATACATCCGCTGCACCGCCGGGCGCGCCTTGATCTGCTCGATCCAGCGCACCAACCCCGGCGTCTTCTCCGCGCTGACGAATTCCGGAAAACCGTGCTGCATCCCGTTTGCGATCGCGAAATTGCAGATATCCGCCAGCGTATACTGCCCCGGCACCAGCCACTCGTGCTCCCGCAAATGCGCGTCCAGCCGCTCCACCGAATAGCCGATCTTGCGCATTTCCTCATCCAGCATGTCCTGCGGGAAGCCCTCGCGCGCGCGGCGCCACTTCACTTGCTGCTCCACCACCGGGATCGCGGCCACCTTCTCCTCGAACTCGGCGTCCGAGAGGCCCTTCACCATATTCCCCACATAGCGGTGCCAGCCGATGGTCGAGACGCACCAGCAGAAGTACTCGTCCACCCACTTGGTCCACACCCGCATCGCGGCCTTGCCCGCCGACGTCGCGGGCCGTAGCGAAACCTCGGTCGGATATTCGTCCTCCAGATACTCGCAAATGACCGTGCTCTCGGTGATCACATGCGCCCCATCGACCAGTGCAGGCACCTGGCCCCGCGGGTTGATCGCCTTGAACCAGTCGGTATGGTGTTCAAACTTTGCCGGATCGAGCCGGTTCTTCTCGAACACCAGGCCCTTCTCATACAAGGTGAGCAGCGGCTTCAGCGAGTTGGCGGCAGGTCCGAAACTGTAGAGCTTGAGCATGGTTGTGGTCGTCCTCTCCGGTTGCCCGCAGCCTACAAATTGTAAGTACGACTAACAATCCTGAATCTTGGCCCAAAAGTGAGGGACTTGCCATGGCCTACACCGGAACCTGCGCCTGCGGAGCCGTCACCGCCGCAATCGCCGCTGAAGCGCCCATCGCGGTGCGCCAGTGCTGGTGCCGCCAGTGCCAGCAGCTCGCCGGCGGATCGCACAGCACCAATGCCATGTTCCTGACCACCGACGTAACGATCACCGGCCAACTCGCCACCCACGCCTACACCGCCGCCAGCGGCAACACCCTCACCCAATCCTTCTGCCCCGCCTGCGGCACCCCGGTGATGGCGCAAGTCTCCGCCCGCCCGCAGTTCCGCACCATGCGCGTCGGCTTCATCCAGCCGCCGCACGATCTCACCCCGCAGATGGTGATCTGGACCGACGACGCCCCCGCCTGGGCCGTGTTCCCCGCGGGCGTCGAACGACATGCAAAGCAACCGCCCCCGCCGCCAACCTCTTCGTAGCGCTTGCCCAAGCCCCGCATTCGCCTTAATCACCCGGTTAAGACGCGAGCGAGGCCAACATGTTCTTCAACTTCATCGACGAGCTGCGCGCAGCTGGCATCAAGGCCAGCTTCAAGGAACACCTCGTCCTGCTCGAAGCGCTCGACAAGGATGTGATCGAGCAGACGCCCGAGGCCTTCTACTACCTCTCCCGCGCCACCTTCGTGAAGGACGAGGGCCTGCTCGACCGGTTCGATCAGGTGTTCAACAAGGTCTTCAAGGGCCTCCTCACCGATTATGGCCAGCGTCCGGTCGACATTCCGGAAGACTGGCTGCGCGCCGTCGCCGAAAAGTTCCTCAGCGAAGAGGAAATGGAGAAGATCAAGGCGCTCGGCTCGTGGGACGAGATCATGGAGACGCTCAAGAAGCGGCTCGAAGAACAGAAAGAGCGCCACGAGGGCGGCAGCAAGTGGATCGGCACCGGCGGCACCAGCCCCTTCGGCCACGGCGGCTACAACCCCGAAGGCGTGCGCATCGGCGGCGAGGGCAAGCACGGCCGCGCGATCAAGGTCTGGGAAAAGCGCGAGTTTGCCAATCTTGATAACACCAAGGAACTCGGCACCCGCAACATCAAGATCGCGCTGCGCCGCCTGCGCCGCTTCGCGCGCGAGGGCCATGCCGATGAGCTTGATCTGCCCGGCACGATCGAAGGCACCGCCAAGCAAGGCTGGCTCGATATCCGCATGCGCCCCGAACGGCGCAATGCGGTCAAACTGCTCTTGTTCCTCGATGTCGGCGGCTCGATGGACCCGTTTATCAAGCTGGTGGAGGAACTGTTCAGCGCCGCCACCGCCGAATTCAAGAACATGGAGTTCTTCTATTTCCACAACTGCCTCTACGAAGGCGTCTGGAAGGACAACAAGCGCCGCTGGTCCGAGCGCACGAACACCTGGGACATCCTCCACAAGTACGGCCACGACTACAAGATCGTGTTCGTCGGCGATGCGGCGATGAGCCCTTACGAGATCAGCCACCCCGGCGGCTCGGTAGAGCATTTCAACGAGGAGGCCGGCGCCATCTGGCTCCACCGCGTCGCGCAGACCTACCCGGCCACCGTGTGGCTCAATCCCGTGCCCGAAAAGCAGTGGAACTATTCGCAGTCGACCAAGATGATCAAGGATCTCGTCGGCGGCTCGATGTTCCCCCTCAGCCTTGAAGGCCTCGACGGCGCGATGCGGGAATTGACGCGCAAGAAGCACTGACACCTCTGATCCTCCCCATTTTCACGCAGTGCAAATGGGGAGATGGCAGCCAGCAGGGCTGACGGAGGGGTATTTCGACGGACTTGATCCCCGCCTCCACAGGCGTAAGCTGCCGCAAAACAGGAGAGGTCGCCGCCCATGTCCGACAACGAAATCCTCGAGGTCCGCCGCACTGGCACCCGCGTCGATCTAACCCTTAACCGACCGAACCAGTACAACGCGCTGAGCGAGGACCTCCTCGCCGCCCTGAAAGCAGAACTGACCAGCCTCGCGAGCGACACCTCGATCAGCTGCGTCGTGCTTTCGGGCGCCGGCAAGGCGTTTTGCGCCGGGCATGACCTGCGCCAGATGCACGGCCAGCGGCGCCTCGACTATTACCGCACGCTGTTCGCCGCCTGCGCCGAGGTCATGGAAGCCATCGTCGCGCTGCCCGTCCCCGTCATCGCCCGCGTCCACGGTATCGCCACCGCCGCCGGCTGCCAGCTCGTGGGCGCCTGCGATCTTGCCATCGCCAGCCAGGACGCGCGCTTTGCTGTCTCAGGCATCAATGTCGGCCTGTTCTGCTCGACCCCCGCGGTCGCGCTCACCCGCAATGTCCCCGCCAAGCCCGCGTTCGAAATGCTGGTCACCGGCGAATTCATCAGTGCACAGACCGCCGAAAGCTGGGGCCTCATCAATCACGCCGTCCCGGCTGACAAGCTCGATGCCGAGATCGACACCCTCGCCCAGACCATCGCCGCCAAGAGCCCCGATGCGATCCGCCGCGGCAAGGCCCTGTTCTACGCACAGCGCGAAGTCCACCGCGCAGAGGCCTACGCGCTCGCCGCAGAAGTCATGGCGCAGAACATGATGGACGAGAACACGGCGGAGGGGATCGAAGCGTTTCTGGAGAAGCGCGCGCCGGTCTGGCGCTGAAGAACCCCTCCGTCAGCCCTGCGGGCTGCCACCTCCCCATTTGTGCTTCGCAAAAATGGAGAGGAGCACGAAGAGCCACTCCTTCTTCCCTCCCCATTTTTGCCGCAGGCACAAATGGGGAGGTGCCTGAGCGAAGCGAAGGCGGAGGGGTTCTTTCCTCCTACCCCACCGTCACACCCTTCCAGAACGCCACCCGCCCCTTGATCTGCGCGGCCTTGTCCTTCGGCTCGGCATAATACCACGCCGCGTCACGGTTCTCCGCGCCGTCCACCACCAGCGAATAGTATTGCGCCGTCCCCTTCCACGGGCACATGCTCGTCGTCGCGCTGGGCTTCAGCACCGCCGCGTCTACCGCCTCAAGCGGAAAATAGTGGTTGCCCTCAACCACCACCGTATCGTCGCTGCGCGCAATCACCGCGCCGTTCCACCGTGCCTCGACCATGCCAATCTCCTTCGCTGGCCAAGGTCGGGCTCCGGCTGCCTTCCGTCAACCAGCCAGCAGGGCAATCAGGTTACAGGGCAATCACGGGGCCTTGCGCGCCGTCACATAGATCCAGTCGCCCTGCCCGATCATCGGCCCCAGAGCCGCCAGCGGCGCAAACAGCCCGGCATAGGCCAGCCGCTTCGGCATCTTCAGCAGGGTCTGCACCTGGCCGAAAGTATAGGCGAGATCGATGGCAAAATGCCGGGTTTCCGCCACCGCAAAGCCCGCCTTCTCCAGCATCGCCCCCAGCGTCTTCACCGAGAACTGGTAGAGGTGATAAGGCGGCTCGGGATGCGGCCAGTAGTCCAGCTTCTTGGCCAGCGGCAGCGAGAGCTTCGGAAACAGGCCGTCGATATTGGGCGTAGACAGCACGATGGTGCCCCCCGGCGCGAGCAGATCGAACGCCTTGCGCAGATCGCCCAGCGGATCGGGCACATGCTCGATCACGTCGAACATCGTCAGCACGTCGAGCGAGCCCGCCTCCTGCGGTGCATCGTGGATCGTGCCTTCCGCCACTTCGAGCCCGAAGTGCGACCGCGCAAATATCGCGCTCGCCTCGTTCATCTCCAGCCCCGTCGCGGAAAAGCCCGCCGCCTTGGCCCGCGCGGCAAACTGTCCGATCGAGCAGCCCACATCGAGCAGCCGCCCCCGCTTCACACCTCTCAGCGTCTCGGCAAGGTGCCGCACCGCGATCCGGTCCTGTGTCGCAAAGGTCTCGCTCGCCGGATCGCACAGCGCCGCGTGATAGGAAGCGCCCGCCGAATAGAGCACCTTCAGCTCCTCCGCGCTCGGCGGGTTGGCGATGTAGGCGAGCCCGCAGCCGAAGCAGCGCACCAGATCATAGCCCTTGGCCCGGAACAAATGCGCCGCGCCGGCCGTTCCACAGTTGTTGCAGGTCACGCAGGTCATCCCGATGGTCGTCCAAGCCTCGGCACCTACTGCACAAAACTTAAGGAAGGCTCATCCCCCCCGCCCCCTCTTCTTCCCCTCCCCCGTTCGGGGGAGGCCGGGTGGGGGTGCGCGGCACGGCGAGTTCGACCGCAATAGCCGGAGTGTGCCGCCCCGTCGGTCAGGCTAAGTCGTCCGCCATGCAAAACCTGAAAAACCGGATCGCCGCGCTTGATTGGCCCGCGCTCACTCAAAGCCTCGACGACCTCGGCTACGCCCTCACCCCGCGCGTGCTGGACACCGAAACCTGCGCCGCCCTCGCCGCCAGTTACCACGACGACAGCCTCTTCCGCTCGACCGTCACCATGGCTCGCCACGGCTTCGGCAAAGGCGAGTACCGCTACTTCGCCTATCCGCTGCCCGATGTGGTAACCGCCCTGCGCACCGCGCTCTATCCCCCGCTTGCGCACATCGCCAACACATGGTCAGAGCACCTCGGCCAGCCGGACATCTGGCCCACCACGCACGAGGCCCTCCTCGCGCGCTGCCACGCCTTCGGCCAGCCGCGCCCGACCCCGCTCCTGCTGCGCTACCGCTTGGGGGACTACAACTGCCTGCATCAGGACCTCTACGGGCCGATCCACTTCCCCCTGCAAGCCGTCGTCATGCTAAGCGATGACGAAAGCTACATCGGCGGCGCACTGACCTTGGTCGAAAACCGCCCCCGCATGCAGAGCCGCGTCGAAGTCGTGCCCATCCGGCAAGGCCAGATCGCGCTGATCCCGGTCCGCGACAAACCCCGCCTTGCCTCGACCGGCTGGTCCAAATCGGCGATGCGCCACGGCGTCAGCACCGTGCTTTCCGGCGAACGCCAGACGCTGGGGATCATCTTTCATGATGCGAGTTGAGACGGCACCCGCCTCACCTCAGCCGCCCCTCCACATCGTCACCCCGGGCTTGACCCGGGGATGGGCTGCCTGCCGGACGGCACAAACCGCTGTCCTACAACCCACCGGGTCGCATATCATCGAGGTCTGCTCATTGAACCTCGTGAACCCGACCCAAACCCGCTCATGCTGAGCTTGTCGAAGCATCAGGCTCGGCTCGCGCAGGTGCGTCAAACGTCTGAAAAAAGCCCTCGGAGTTTCCTCTCAGGACTGTGTCAACTGTGTCAACTTGCCGGGATTCTGTCCCGCTTCAGTACAGAAGGAACGGCGCCCGCGTCTCGATCCACGCAGCCTCGTCCGGCCCCGCCAGTGCTTCCAGATCGGCGGGCGTGCTCGCCGGATCGTCTACCCACTCCCGCAGCCCCGGCCCGCCGTTGATCACATCGATCGCCAGCTTGTCGGTGACATACTCATACGGAAAATCGCGCCACAGCGGATAGTCCGGATAGAGCCGCCGCACCGCCTTGAACGCCAGCGCCTGCAGCCGCCACGGCCGGAACGCGTGGTGATCGTAGAACGCGCCCTCGGCGTGGATCATCAGCGCATTGCAGAGCTTGCCGACATGCTTGTGAAAAGTCGGCTCGAACCAGCACTCCCGGATGGCGCACCCCGCCAACCACTCCGGCGCGTAGGCCTGCATTTCGGCCAGCACCGCCTTGGCATCGACGTCGGGCGCACCGAACAGCACTTCCAGCGGCCGCGTCGTCCCGCGCCCTTCCGAAAGCGTCGCACCCTCGATCATGACCGTGCCTGCATAAGCCCGCGCCATGTTCTGGCTCGCCGCATTCGGGCTCGGATTGATCCAGATCCGGTCCTGCGGCCAGCCACAGCCCGGCCCTTCCGGCTCCCAGCCCTCCATCGCCACCACGCGGTAGTCCACGTCGAGCTTGAAATGCTGAACAAACCAGCGCCCCATCTCGCCGAGCGTCAGCCCATGCCGCATCGGCATCGGCCCTGCGCCGACGAAGCTTTCCCAGCCCGCGAGAAGCGTGGTGCCTTCCACCGGGCGGCCCGCCGGATTGGGCCGATCGAGCACCCACACGGCCTTGTCGGTCCCGCTTGCGGCCTCAAGCAGATAGAGCAGCGTCGTCACGAAGGTGTAGATCCGGCAGCCCAGGTCCTGCAGGTCGAACAGGAACACATCGGCGCTGTCCATCATCCGCGCTGTCGGTCGCCGCACTTCGCCGTAGAGGCTGAACACCGGGATGCCGAGCAACGGGTCGATGAAGTCCTCGGTCTCGACCATGTTGTCCTGCTTGTCGCCGCGCAGCCCGTGCTGCGGCCCGAACGCCGCGGACAATGTGATCCCCGGGCAGGCGGCCAAGGCATCGAGCGAATGCGTGAGACCCTCCGTCACCGAGGCAGGATGAGCAACGAGCGCGACGCGCTTGCCCTCAAGCGGCGCGCGCAGCGCCGGGTCGGCGAGCAAGCGATCGATACCGAACTTCATGCCGCTTCCGGTGCCGCAAGCCGCCCGGCCATGCAAGCCGGATCGTGGAAGTCGGGCTTCTCGGGCGGGTGCGCCATTGCCCAGTAGGACTTGATCCCGCCTTCCTCCTCGATCACCGCGGTCAGCCCATAAGCCCACGGCAGCGGCGGCAGCGCGCTCGCCGGGATCGCGGCATCGAAGATCAGCACCGACCCGCCCCGGCGCGGCGTGCACACCGGCGGCCGCTCCATCGCCCGCTCGGCCATTCCTGCACGGTACCCGCTAAAATCATACGCCGCCCAGCGCTCGGAGGGCGAAAGGTTGAACTCGGCATACCCTTCCCCGCCCGGCGCCTTCACAAAGAGCTCGAAGCAAGTCGTCTGCCACAACCCGTCCGTCCGTGCGCGCCCCGCAAACGGCGGCAACACGAGCGCGCGCGCCCCGTCCACCTTCCAGCGCAGCGTGAGCCAGTTCGCATCGAACGAGAGAATGCGCGCTGCTATTGCGGAAACAACTTTGGCCGGATGTGCCGGATGCGCGGTCAGGTCGAACGTTTCCAAGCCTTGCTCTTTCGTGCTAGGCGCGCCGCGTCATGACCCAGAACGCCCCTCCGTACACCTCTTCGCTCCTCCGCCTGCTCAGCGAGCGCGGCTATGTCCACCAGGTCACCGATGCCCACGGCCTCGATGCGCTTGCGGCGAAGCAGATCGTGCCGGGCTATATCGGCTTCGATGCGACCGCGCCATCGCTCCATGTCGGCAGCCTGGTGCAGATCATGATGCTGCGCCGGCTCCAGCAGGCCGGGCACAAGCCCATCGTTCTGATGGGCGGCGGCACGACCAAGGTCGGCGATCCTTCGGGCAAGGACGAGAGCCGCAAGATGCTAACGAGCGCAGACATCGCCGCCAACATCGCCTCGATCCGCACCGTGTTCGAAAAGCTGCTCACCTTCGGCGACGGCCCGACCGACGCGGTGATGGTCGACAACGACACCTGGCTCAGCGCGCTCGGCTATGTCGAACTGCTGCGCACCGTCGGCCCGCACTTCACGATCAACCGGATGATGACCTTCGATTCGGTCAAGCTCCGGCTCGAGCGCGAGCAGCCGCTGACCTTCCTCGAATTCAACTACATGATCCTTCAGGCCTACGATTTCCGCGAACTCGCGCTAACGGCCGGATGCCGGTTGCAGATGGGCGGCTCGGACCAGTGGGGCAATATCGTCAACGGCATCGAATTGACGCGGCGTATGGAAAGTGTGGAGGTCTACGGCCTCACCACCCCGCTGCTCACGACGGCTGACGGCGCCAAGATGGGCAAGACGGCGGCGGGCGCGGTCTGGCTCAACGAAGATGCGCTCCCCGCATGGGACTTCTGGCAATACTGGCGCAACGTCGATGACCGCGACGTCGGCCGCTTCCTTCGCCTGTTCACCGATCTTCCGCTCGACGAGATCGCGCGGCTCGAGGCGCTTGGCGGCAGCGAGATCAATGCGGCCAAAGTCGTGCTGGCGAACGAAGTCACCAAGCTGGTGCGCGGCGCGGAAGCGGCGGCGGCGGCTGAAGCGACCGCGGCGGCGACCTTCGCTGGCGGCGGTGTCGGCGCAGACCTGCCCTCGCTCGCTTGCCCCGATGGCAGCATCGCGCTGATAGATGCGCTGATCGGGCTGGGCTTTGCGGCGAGCCGCGGCGAGGCCAAGCGCCTGATCGCGGGCGGCGGCGCGCGGGTCGAAGGTCATTCGGTGACCGACGAAGCGCACGTCATCGCCTTTCAAGGCGCTGAAATCCGCGTTTCCTCGGGCAAAAAGAAGCACGGCGTCCTGCGCCCGGCCTGACCGGCATCAGCTTGCCGTTAACCGGCAAGCCTTTACCGCAAACCGGCAAAACGGTGCCGGGCCTTTACGAATTATCAGCCTATTGGCTTCAGATACTCGTGTGCTTGACCATCACGAGGAGCGACCATGGCCAGCGGCGCACAGCTTTCCGTCACCGATCAGCGGCTCACAACCCGCCATCCGGTAGACTTGCCCCTGATCGGCGAACATCGCCGGCTGGGAGATGTGATGCTGCATGTCATCAACATCTCCACCACCGGCTTCATGGTGAAGGGCGAAGTCGCCCTCCAGCGCGGTGAGCGTATCACCATCCGCCTGCAGCACATCGGGCGAATCGAGGCCTTCCTTGTCTGGAGCGACGGCACCCGCGCCGGGTTCCAGTTCGAACGCATTATCAGAGGCGACGATTTCCTGATGATGATCAAGTCTTTGCAGCCCAATCCAAGGCTTCAGCGCAGCCGTTGATGCAGCGCAGCATCGGCTGCGCACGGAAGTGGTTCAGACTGCCGATTGTCACTTGATATATTATATCATCACGCTAAAGCGACACCCGAAACAACGCTTCGGGTGTCGCCAATGCATAAATCCACGCTTGCCGCCAGCACTGCGCTCAGCGCCGTTCTTCTCGCATTCTCCAATCCTGCCTTCGCCGCCGCGGAGGATCCGGCCAGCCCGGCTCCCGCAGCAACCGGTGGGCCGCAGGCGGCATCGCCCGGGCAGATCAGCACGACCCAGACCGATGACGCAGGCCACGCCCCGATCGTGGTGACCGGGCGCCTGATCTCGGGCGACCGCGACGCGATCGTGGCGCCGGTCGTGATCAATGGCGAAGACCTCGCCCGCCGCGCCGCCGCGCAGATCGGCAGCGTGCTCGCGCATCTCCCCGGCGTTTCGACCAGCGGCTTTGCTCCCGGCGCATCCCGCCCTGTCCTGCGCGGCTTTGACGGCCCGCGCGTGCAAGTGCTGACCGACGGCCTCGGCGCGCTCGACGCAAGCTCGGTCTCGGCGGACCACGGCGTTGCCATCGATACGCTCAATGTCGAACAGATCGACGTGCTCCATGGGCCGGAAGTGCTGCTCTACGCGGCAGACCCGGCAGGCGGCGCCGTCAACGCGCTCGACCGGCGCATCCCGCGCCGCATGCCGGACAAGCCAATCACGGTGAACGCGCTTGGTGCCTATGGCTCGGCAGCAGATTCGGTCAACCTGGGCGGCGCGGTCGATGTGGCGATCGCCCCCCGGCTTGCCGCGCATTTCGACGCTTCGTACAACCGCGCGGGCGACGTGCGCATCGGCGGCGATGTCGTATCCGAACCGCTGCGCGCCCGGCTGCGCGCCGAAGCTGATGACCTCACCGCCGCCGGCGATCCCGAAGGCGCGGCGAACCTGACCGCCGGGATCGATGCGCGCGGGCGCCTTGCCAATTCGTGGGCGCGCGGCTCCGCCTTCGGTGCCGGCCTTGCCTTCATCGACAGCGGCGGCTCGCTCGGTGTTTCGGTCCAGCGCCTCAACAGCGACTACGGCATTCCGCCGCGTCCTTCGGCTGCAGCACCCGATCCGGTCTCGCTGTCGCTGCGCCAGACGCGCTATGACCTGCGCGGCAGCGTCAATCTTGGCGGGTTCTTCGACCGGTTGGAAGCACGCGTCGCCTACGGTGACTACACCCATGCCGAGATCGAGGACGGCGTCGCGGGCACCCGTTTCTTCAACAAGTCGATCGAATCGCGCTTCGTGCTGACCCAGGCCCGCCACGGCGGCTGGCGCGGCGAAAGCGGCATCCAGTATGGTACGCGCAACTTCCGCATCGAAGGTGAGCCGCTGCTGCCCAATTCGGTGACCGAGCGCATCGCCGGCTTCACCCGCCAGCAGCTTTCGCTCGGGCCTGTCGATCTGGAAGGCAGCCTGCGCGGCGAGCACGTTTCAGTGAAGCCCAAGGGCCTCGGCCCCAATGATTCCGGCCGCAGCTTCGATCTCTTCGCTGCCGGCGCCGGTATTGCCTGGCATCCGCTTGAAAGCGTGACGCTGAGCCTTGCCGCCACGCACGGTGAGCGCGCGCCGACGGCGGAGGAGCTTTACATCGACGGCCTGCACGACGCGACCCAGTCCTACGAGCGCGGCAATCCCGCCTTCCGGATCGAACGCAGCAACACGGTCGAAGCGGGGCTGCGCTATCACAGCGACCGCTTCGCCGGGGCGTTCACCGCCTACGCCACGGACTTCAGCAATTTCATCGCGCCGATCCCCACTGGCGAGCGGATCGAAGGCGCGCCGGTCTACCAGTACATCCAGCTGCCCGCGAAGTTCCGCGGCCTCGAAGCCGAAGGTTCGTGGAAGGCGCTGACTTGGGACAATGGCCGCTCGCTCTCGCTCGAAAGCGCGGTCGACTATGTCCACGCCAGCCTCACCGGTTCCGGCCCGGCTCCGCGCATTCCGCCGCTGCGTGTGCGCGGCGGCCTCACCTACGAATCCGACCGCGTCGGCGCCAACATTGAGGCGATCGTCCACGCGCGGCAGGACCGCGTCACCACCTACGAGAACCCGGTGGACAGCTACACGCTGCTGAACGCCAATGTCACGTGGCGTCCGATGGGCAAGAACGGGCCGCTCGCGCTCATCCTCTCGGGCAACAACCTGCTCGACAAGGTCGGCCGCCTCGCCACTTCGGAAACGCGCGACTTCGTTCCGATCGCCGGGCGCGACATCCGCCTGACGGCAACGCTGAAGATCTGAACCACGGGAAATATCTGAACGGCGGGGAAGAATTAAACCGCCGGTGAGTTTTGCTTGCTTGGCAAGGTCGCGCCGCGCTGCCATTCGGACGGCGTGACCTTGCCCGCAGACGAACCTCGCTCGCCGCTGGATATTCCGGACTACCGCCGCTTCTGGCTGGCCCGGTTCCTTTCGGTCTTCGCCACGACCGGCATGGTCGTGGTGCTGGGCTATCAGCTCTACGATGTAGCGCGCAGCCAATATGGCATGAGCATCGGCGCGGCCGCGTTTCAGCTGGGCCTGCTCGGCCTGGCGCAGTTCCTGCCGGTCCTGCTGCTCACGCCTGTCGCCGGTCTTGTCGCAGACCGCTTTGACCGCCGACTGGTGGCCGGCTTTGCCAATGCTGTCGACATGGTCGTCGCGCTGGTGCTCATGGCGGCGACGCTGATTGGTCACCTCACCCTTCCGCTGCTCTTTGCGCTCGGCGCGCTGCATGGCATCGCGCGCGTGTTCATCGGCCCCGCGATGGCCTCGATCGCGCCCAATATCGTGCCGGTGCGGCTGATGCCCCGCGCTGTCGCGATCAATTCCATGGCGTGGCAGGCCGGTTCGGTGGGCGGCCCGGCGATTGCCGGCCTGCTCTTCGCGCAGGTTCCCGCCCTGCCCTATGCCATTTCCGCTCTGCTGCTGGGCACTGCCACCCTGCTGGTCCTGCGCATCCGCCCGTTGCCGCCGCCGGACGAGAACAAGCGCGCGCATCCACTCTCGCAAATTGTCGGCGGGCTGACCTTCGTGTGGCACGACCGCTTCCTGTTCGGCTGCGTGACGCTCGATCTCTTTGCCGTGCTGCTGGGCGGCGCGACGGCGCTGCTGCCGGTCTACGCGCGCGATATCCTGATGATCGATGGCCATCCCGTCGGCCCCAACGGCCTTGGCCTGATGCGCGCAGCGCCGGGGGTGGGCGCGGTGATCGTGGCGCTGCTGCTGGCACGCCGGCCGATTGCCAGTGGCGTGGGCGCGAAGATGCTGATCGCCGTTGCCGTCTATGGCGCAGCCACCATCGGATTCGGCCTGAGCCGCGACTACCTGTTTTCGCTGGCGATGCTGGCAGCACTCGGCGCGGCTGACATGGTTTCGGTGTTCATCCGCAACACGCTGGTCCAGCTCTATACGCCGGATGCCGTGCGCGGCCGGGTTTCGGCGATTTCCGGCCTTGCCATCTCGGCTTCGAACGAGCTGGGTGAAATGCAATCTGGCGTCGCCGCAGCCCTCCTCGGCGCAACTGGCGCGGTTGTATTCGGCGGGGTGGGTGCGATAATCATTACCGCGGCGTGGGCGATCTGGTTCCCTGAACTCCGACTCGTACGCACGTTTGCAGACAAGACACTTCACCAGAAGGAAGCGACATGAAAGCGGCCAATATTCTCGCCACTATCGGCAATACTCCGCACATTCGCCTCTCCCGCCTGTTTCCCGACCACGAGGTATGGGTGAAGAGCGAACGCACCAATCCCGGCGGTTCGATCAAGGACCGCATCGCCCTTGCCATGATCGAGGCGGCGGAGGCTGACGGTAGCCTCAAGCCCGGCGGCACCATCGTTGAGCCGACTTCGGGCAACACCGGCATCGGCCTTGCCATGGTCGCGGCGGTCAAGGGCTACAAGCTCGTGCTCGTCATGCCCGAATCGATGTCGCTCGAGCGGCGGCGGCTGATGCTGGCCTATGGCGCCAGCTTCGACCTCACCCCGCGCGAGAAGGGCATGAAGGGCGCCATCGCCCGCGCCCTCGAAATCGTCGAGCAGACTCCGGGCGCATGGATGCCCGCGCAGTTCGACAATCCGGCCAACGTTGCCGTCCATGTGCGGACCACCGCCGCGGAGATTCTGGCGGACTTTGCCGATGCCCCGATCGACGCGCTGATCACCGGCGTGGGCACCGGCGGACACCTCACGGGCTGTGCCGAAATGCTCAAAGGCCATTGGCCAACCATGAAAGCCTGGGCGGTCGAGCCGACGCTTTCGCCGGTTATCTCGGGCGGCCAGCCCGCGCCGCACCCGATTCAGGGTATCGGCGCCGGATTCATCCCCGGCAACCTCCACACCCAGTCAATCGACGGCGCGATTCAGGTCGATCCCGCCGATGCCAAGGAATGGGCCCGCCGCGCCGCGCGCGAGGAAGGCATGCTCGTCGGCATCAGTTCGGGCGCGACGCTCGCCGCCATCGCCCAGAAACTGCCGGAACTGCCCGCCGGCAGCCGCGTGCTCGGCTTCAACTACGATACCGGCGAACGCTACCTCTCGGTGCCGGACTTCCTGCCGGAGTGATCGGGATGGCGCTCGAACCGGTGACCTATTCCGATGGTGATACCGCGCTGACGGGGTGGCTCGCCCGCCCCATCGGCGCGGCGCGCGGCGCAGTGCTTGTCCTGCCGACGATCATGAACCCGAACCCGCCGATGGAGCGGCGTGCGGCGATGCTGGCTGATGCCGGATTCCTCGCGCTGGTCGCCGATTTCTATGGCCAGCCGGTGCGCGATTTCGAGCATTCGATGCAGCTGGCTGGCGCACTTAGGGCCTCGGTCGATGTCTACCGCGCCCGCCTGCGCGCCGCACTCGATGCGTTGACCGGACTGCCGGAAGCGCAGGGCCTCAAGACCGCTGCCATCGGCTATTGCATGGGCGGGCAGGCCGCGCTCGAACTCGCGCGCGAAGGGGCCGACATTGTCCTCGCCGCCAGCTTTCATGGCCTGCTCGATACGGCCAGACCCGCCGCCCCGGGCGCGGTCAAGGCGCGTATCCTCGTCTGCCACGGCGATGCCGATCCGCTCGTCCCGCGTTCGCAAGTCACGGCCTTCTGGGACGAAATGGACGCTGCTGCGGCCAACTGGCACTTCCACGCCTACAGCGGCGTGAAGCACGGCTTCACCGATCCCGGCAGTGACGCGCGCGGCGTTCCCGCCATCGGCTATGATGCCAGCGCCGACCGCCAGAGCTGGGCAGCGCTGACGGGGCTGTTCGCCGAGGTGTTCTAGGCGGCGAACTGCTCGGCCGTCAGCCCCATCACCGTCTCGGCGCCCGCTTCCACTTCATAGCGCAGCGAACCCGCCTGCGGGGCGCAGCGCAGCGCCCAGTGCTTGGCGCAGAGCAGCTTGGCTTCGTAGAAGGACTTGTCCGCGCCTTCCTGGCCCAGCGCCGCAGCCGAAACCTTGGCCATGCGCAGCCACATCAGGCCGAGCGAGACCACGCCGGTCAGCGTCATATAGGCATAGGCGCCCGCGCCGATCGCGTTGCGGTCAGCCATGGCGTGCTGCATGAACCACATTGTGGCCGCCTTGAGGTGGCCGACGGTCTTGGCGAGGCGCTCGGCCACCAGCCTGACCGTCTCGTCCGCGCTTTCCTCTGCGCATTCGGCATCGATCACCGCGAACAGGCGCTGGATCGCCCGGCCGCCGTTGAGCGCGAGCTTGCGGCCGACGAGGTCCATCGCCTGCACGCCGTTGGCACCTTCGTAGATCATCGCGATGCGCGCATCGCGCACGAACTGGTCCATGCCGTTCTCGGCGATGTAGCCGTGCCCGCCCCACACCTGCTGCATGTCGGTCGCGGTCTTGTAGCCCATGTCGGTGCCATAGCCCTTGATCACAGGGGTCAGCAGGCTGATGAGGTCGTCGGCGGCCTGCCGCTCTTCCTCGGTCGCGGCCTTGTGCGAGAGATCGACTTGCAGAGCGCCCCAAAGGCACAGCGCGCGCATCCCGCCGATGAACATCTTGGCGTCCATGAGCATACGCCGCACGTCAGGGTGCACGAGCAGCGGATCGGCCTTCTGCTGCGGCTCGGCCGGCCCGGTCAGCGCGCGGCCCTGCCGACGCTCCTGCGCATAGAGCACCGCGTTCTGGTACGAAGCTTCCGCCTGCGCGAGGCCCTGGATGCCGACGCCGAGGCGCGCCGCGTTCATCATGATGAACATCGCCGCGAGGCCCTTGTTCTCCTCGCCGATCAGCCAGCCTTTCGCGCCATCGTAGTTCATCACGCAGGTCGCGTTGCCGTGGATGCCCATCTTGTGCTCGATCGATCCGACCGAGACGGCATTGCGGTCCCCCAGAGAGCCATCGGCGTTCACGATGAACTTGGGCACGATGAACAACGAGATGCCCTTGCTCGATTCCGGCGCGCCCGGGGTCTTGGCCAGTACGAGGTGGATGATGTTCTCGCACAGGTCATGATCGCCCGCGGAGATGAAGATCTTGGTACCGGTGATGGCGTAGGAACCGTCCGCCTGCGGCTCTGCGCGGGTGCGGATCAGGCCGAGGTCGGTGCCGCAGTGCGGCTCGGTCAGATTCATCGTGCCGAGCCATTCGCCGCTCACCATCCTGGGCAGGTACATCGCCTGCTGCTCGGGCGAGCCCTTGGACGAGATCGCCGAGATCGCACCATTGGCAAGGCCCGGATACATCGCGAAGGCCTGGTTGGCGCTGGCAAGGTATTCTTCCATCACGAAGCCGATGACATGCGGCAGGCCCTGCCCGCCGTAGATCTCCGGCGCGGCGAGCGTGCCCCAGCCCGCCTCGATGTAGCGCGCATAGGCTTCCTTGAAGCCCTTCGGCGTCGTCACGCTGCCATCCGGGTGGCGGGTGCAGCCTTCCTGATCGCCCGAGAGATTGAGCGGGGCGACGACTTCGTTCACAAAGCGCCCGGCCTCCTCGATCACGCTGTCGGTCAGATCGCGGGTCGCGGCCTCGAAGCCCGGCAGATGGCCGTAGCCTTCAAGGCCCAGCACTTCATTGACGACAAAACGGGTGTCGCGGGTCGGCGCCTGGAAAACGGGCATGATTCAGGTCCTCTCGAAAGGTTATTCAGGATCGCCATCAAGGTTGACCGGGCGGCCCTCGAGCTTCTCCCGCTCGATCAGCAGCGCGACGAAACTGTTGAGTTCGGCAATCGTCGCATTGATATCGGCCTGCTGGCGCTTGAGGTTGTCGATGCGCTCGCGGCACTTGTCGATCGTCACGCGGCGCTGCTTCGCGCGCCCGTCGCCCAGATCGTACAAGTCGATCATGTCGCGGATTTCGGAGAGGCTGAACCCCACGTTCTTGGCGCGCATGATCCAGGCCAGCCGCGCCCGGTCGCGCTTCGAATAGATGCGGGCAAGGCCGACGCGGGTCGGCGCGATCAGGCCCTCGTCTTCATAGAAACGCAGCGCGCGCGCGGTAACACCGAATTCGCTCGAAAGATCGGAGATGGTGAACTGTTCGCGCGCGAGCGCATCGGGCTGGTGCAAGTGCCCGGTGTGATCACTGCTGCGGGCCGAGTCTGCCCGGCGGGTCTGGGCGACCGGCATCCGTTCCTGGTTCGCGGTATTGGCCGGACTCGTGGTGATGGGACGCGAGGACATGCCCGCACGACCTAACTACCCTTTACGTAAGCGTCAACTATCGATCCGCTCCAGCCCGCCGTCCGCATCAAGCCTGCGGTAGAAGCACGAGGGCGCCAAGGTGTGGCAGGCCGGGCCCGCCGCCTCGACCCGGAGCTCCAGCGCATCCTGATCGCAATCGACGCGAATCTCGATCACCTTGAGCACGTGGCCCGAGCTCTCGCCTTTCATCCACAGCCGCCCGCGCGATCGCGAATGGAAGTGGGCAAAGCCGGTCTCGCGCGTGCGGGCAATCGCCTCCGCATCCATGTGTGCCAGCATGAGCAGCTGTCCGCTGGCGTGATCGACCGCAACGGCGGTGACGAGTCCGGCTGAGTCGAAGCGCGGCATGAACACCGCACCCTGCTCACGCAGCTCGGTTTCGGGCGATTGGATGGAAATGGGCAGGCCTTTCGCAGCGCGGGTGTCATTTTGTTGCAGGATAACCACATGCTCCGGCCAAAATCCATGGGTCTTGCACAACATGCTTTAACCTCGCCCGGCAATGGCGGATGAAGGGCGTGCGGCTTGAGGGAGCTGCAAACACGAACCGGGTTAACCACCCGGGCGCACGCATACAGGCCAAAGTTCAGGGTTGGAATCACATGGGGCCCGAAAGCGGCGCCGCTCCCCGAAACGGGCAGAGCAGCGAGGCTCTCGGAAAAAACGCTCAGGGATTTCGGCAGGGTCCGTCATCCGTCACTACACCAGCAGAAGCTGGGGCCGCGAGGGGCAGGCCGTGACTGGATGGATCCGAACCGATCAGGTATCGTCACGGGAACGCCCGGAGTGAACGCTCCGGGCGTTTCGTGTTTCAGGCTCCGGAAATCTCACGCCGCCAGCGGTGCGTCCTCGCGGCCTGCCTGATCGAGTGCCTCATCGAGCACACGCGCAAAGCAGGCGATGCGCACTTCGGCCGCGCCCGCCTTGCGCAGCGCGGCAAGGCAGGCATCGGTCGTGGCGCCGCTCGTCATCACATCATCGACCAGTAGTACCCGGGCGCCTTTCAGCCGCTCGGCACGGCGCGGGTGCGCGCTGATCGCGCCGCGCAGCGCATCAGCCCGCGCGCGCTTGCCGAGGCCGCCGAGCGAGGGCGTGCGCTTGCGGCGTTCCAGCGCATCTACCACCAGCGGCTGATTGACCGTCCGCGCAATCCGCTCCGCGAGCAGCGCAGACTGATTGAACCCGCGCTCCCACAGCCGCCAGCGATGGAGCGGCACCGGCACCACCAGCCATTCGCCCTGCAGATCCGGCAGGCGCCGCACCATGAGGCGTGAGAGCAGGTCAGCCAGCGCGATGCGCTTGCCGCGCTTGAACGCTAGCACGAGTTCGCGCGAAGCATCGTTGTAGAGCGTGGCCGCCGCGATGCCCGCGTGGCGCGGCGGGTTTGCCATGCACGGCGCGCACTGGACCTCGCCGGAGTGGACCACGCTGTCAGCCAGCGGGCGCTGGCAGGTGCAGCAGGCCGGTTCGCCCGGCACGGCCAGCTTCGTCCAGCACGCCGCGCATAACCCGCCCTGCTGCGCCAACGCATCGCCGCACAGGGGGCAACGCGGGGGGAACACCAGATCGATCAGCGGAGCAAGAAGCGCGGGTTTCGCCATGGCCAAAGTCTCGCCCGGAAGGCCGCCATTGGCAAGAGGGGCTTGGCAGAGCGCACGCGGCGCGGCAGGGGCGGATGCCATGGCCACGCCCCCTCCCCCCCAAAAGCCGCCGACGATCTTTTCGCCCACCCGTCGCCGCTCGCAGCGTCAGCGGATGCGCGCATTGCAGTGCCGCCCAGATGCCGCGCACTATCTGGCAGAGGACATGGCCGAGGATGTGCTCGACCGGCTCGACTTCCTGCGTCACGAACCGAAGCGTGCGCTGCTGGTGGGCGACATCAGTGGCATGCTGGCAAAAGCGCTGGCCGCACGGGGATGCGCAGTCGTGCGAGCCGATCCTGCACCGCTTGCCGGCGAACTGCCGCTCGACGAAGAACGGCCCTGGCCGGGTGAGGCGAGCTTCGATCTGATCGCGCACCTCGGCACGCTCGGCACGGTCAACGACTTGCCCGGCGCGCTCGTCCATATCCGCCGCGCGCTGGCGCCGAATGGCCTCGCGATCATGAGCTGGTGCGGCGCGGGCAGCGTGCCCGCCTTGCGCGACGTGATGGTCGCTGCCGATGGCGCGCGCCCAGCTGCGCGCATCCATCCGCAAGTTGATGTGCGGGCGGGCGGCGACCTGCTCCAACGCTGCGGCTTTGCCGAACCGATGAGCGACAGTCGCATGCTGGATGTGCGCTATGCGAGCTTTGCCCGGCTGCTGGAGGATTTGCGGGCCCAAGGCCTCTCGAGCTGCCTTGTCCGGCCTGGCCCTGTGCTGGGCAAGGCCGGCCTGGCACGTGCGCAAGATGCGTTTGCGGCAGCGGCAGACGCGGATGGGCGTGTGACCGAGCGCTTCGCAATCCTGACGCTGAGCGGTTGGGCCAAAGCCCTGCGCGCGCCGAAGTTCTAGAAAATAGGGCCAAGAAAATAGGGACAGTCCCTATTTTTCGGCACCTATTTTCCCGCATTCGCGGGAATGACGAATGTTTGGTGGGGCCGCTTGGCCCCTACCCCAAAGCCGCCTGCGCAGCCGCCAGCCGGGCAATCGGTACGCGGTAGGGGCTGGCCGAGACGTAATCGAGACCGACCTTCTCGCAGAACGCGATCGAAGCCGGATCGCCGCCATGTTCGCCGCAGATGCCGAGCTTGATATCGGGCCGGGTCTCGCGCCCGCGCACGGCGGCCATCTCGACGAGCTGGCCGACGCCTTCGATATCGAGGCTGACGAAGGGATCGCGCGGGTAGATGCCCTGCTCGACATAAGGCCCGAGGAAGCGGGCGGCATCGTCGCGGCTGACGCCGAGCGTCGTCTGCGTGAGGTCGTTGGTGCCGAACGAGAAGAACTTGGCCTCTTCGGCGATTTCGCCCGCCATGAGCGCAGCGCGCGGCAGTTCGATCATCGTGCCGACGAGGTACTCGAGCGTGCGGCCCTTCTCGGCGAAGACGGCCTCGGCGGCGCGGTCGACGAGCGCGCGCAGGATGAGGAGCTCGCGGCGGGTCGCGACGAGCGGGATCATGACTTCTGGGACGGGCGCTTCGCCCGACTTCTCCGCGACGTCGCAGGCAGCCTCGAAGATCGCGCGGGCCTGCATCTCGTAAATTTCGGGGAACGTTATGCCCAGGCGGCAGCCCCGATGCCCGAGCATCGGGTTGAACTCGTGGAGCTCGCCCGCGCGGCGCTTCAAGTGATCTACACCGAGGCCGGTCGCTTCGGAAAGCTCCTCGAACTCCGTCTCACCATGGGGCAGGAATTCGTGGAGCGGCGGATCGAGCAGGCGGATGGTGACGGGAAGCCCGGCCATGACCTCGAAGATCGCGGTGAAATCGGCACGCTGTTCGGGCAGCAGGCTATTCAGCGCGCGGCGGCGGGTGGCTTCATCCTCAGCCAGAATCATCTGGCGGACCAGCGAGATACGGCCCGCATCGAAGAACATGTGTTCAGTGCGGCAAAGGCCCACGCCTTCGGCGCCGAACTGGCGCGCGACCTGGCAATCTAGCGGAGTTTCGGCATTGGCGCGCACTTTCATGCGGCGGTGCTTGTCGGCCCACTCCATCAGCACGGCAAAATCGCCGACCAGTTCAGGTTCGACCATCGGCACAGCGCCGAGCATCACATCGCCGTTCGATCCGTCGAGCGTGATGACCTCGCCTTCCTTGACCTCACGCGTGCCCATGCGCGCGGTGCGGGTCGCCATGTCGATCGAGAGGCCTGAAGCACCGGAAACGCAGGGGCGGCCCATTCCGCGCGCGACCACGGCGGCGTGGCTGGTCATGCCGCCGCGTGCGGTGAGCACGCCCTTGGCGGCGTGCATGCCGTGAATGTCCTCAGGGCTGGTTTCGACGCGGACGAGGATGACATCCTCGCCCATCTGCGCGCGGTGTTCGGCGCTATCGGCATCAAACACGATGATGCCGGTGGCGGCGCCCGGCGAGGCTGGCAAGCCGCGCGTGAGCACATCGCGCGGCGCGCTGGGATCGAGCGTCGGGTGCAGCAATTGGTCGAGCGCCATGGGATCGACGCGCTTCACTGCGGTCGCCTCGTCGATCAGACCTTCGCGCGCCATGTCCACCGCCATCTTGAGCGCGGCCTTGGCGGTGCGCTTGCCCGAGCGGGTCTGCAGCATCCACAGCTTGCCCTGCTCGACGGTGAACTCGATGTCCTGCATGTCCTTGTAGTGCAGTTCGAGCAGATCGAACACGCGGGCGAGCTCGGCGTAGGCCTCGGGCATCGCCTCTTCCATCGAGAGGGGCTTGGCCCCTGCCCGCTCGCGCGCGGCCTTGGTCAGGTACTGCGGGGTGCGGATGCCGGCGACGACATCCTCGCCCTGCGCGTTGACCAGCCATTCGCCGTAATAGGCGCGCTCGCCGGTCGCGGGATCGCGCGTGAAGGCGACGCCGGTGGCCGAGGTTTCGCCCATGTTGCCGAAGACCATGGCCTGCACGTTGACGGCGGTGCCCCAATCATGCGGGATGGCATTGAGGCGGCGGTAGACCTTGGCGCGGTCGCTTTCCCACGAATCGAACACGGCGCCGATCGCGCCCCAGAGCTGTTCGTGGACGTCCTGCGGGAACGGGCGGCCGAGTTCTTCGGCGACGATGGCCTTGTACTGGGCCACGAGCGCCTGCCAATGTTCCGCGCTCATCTCGACATCGGCGTAGAAGCCGTTGTCTTCCTTGGCGATTTCCAGAGCATCTTCGAAGCGGTGGTGATCGAGGCCGAGCACCACGTCAGAATACATCTGGATGAAGCGGCGGTAGCTGTCCCACGCGAAGCGCGCGTCGCCTGACCCTGCGGCAAGGCCTTCGACGGTGGTGTCGTTGAGGCCCAAGTTGAGCACGGTATCCATCATGCCCGGCATCGAAACGCGCGCGCCCGAGCGGACCGAGACGAGCAGCGGGTTCGCCGGATCGCCGAAGACGCGCCCCGTCGCCTTCTCGATATGCGCGACGCCATTGGCGACGCCTGCGCGCAGGTCGTCGTCAAACGCCTTGCCCGCCGCGTTGTAGGCGGTGCAGACTTCGGTGCTGATCGTGAAGCCGGGAGGCACCGGCAGGCCGATGCCCGCCATCTCGGCAAGGTTCGCGCCCTTGCCGCCCGTGATGGTCTTGTCGCGCGAGCGCGGGTCGTTGTTGGTAGCACCGCCGCCGAAATGGAATACGTATGCGCTCATAAGACCAAGAGGCTCCCTCGCGAACTTCAATTGTTTCCGGTTTTCCCGGATTCGCCGAAAAGTGATGGGGCGCTTTAGCCCTCTATGCGGCCAAAGTCCGCAACTTTGTGCACTGCAGCACGGAAGCGGTCAAGCAGTCCGAGGCGCCCTGCACGTTTGGCCGGGTCGGCATCGTTGACGGTAACGCTCTCGAAGAAGGCGTCGATCGGCGCGCGCAAAGTGGCGAGCGCAGCCATTGCGGCTGTAAAATCTTCCGCTGCAACAGCAGCTTCTGCGAGCGGCTCGGCAGCATCGAGCGCATCGACAAGAGCCTGTTCGGCGGGCTCTGCCTGATAGCCCTCCCCCGCTTGGGGGAGGATTGGGTGGGGGTGCTCTCCACTTGCCGACGGGGGATACCCCTCCCCCGACCCCTCCCCAGCGGGGAGGGGGGAAGCAGCAAAGCCCTCCTTCTTGAGGATATTCGCAGCGCGCTTGTAGCCAGCGAGGAGGTTTGTGCCGTCCTCGGTGGTGACGAAGGCCTGGAGGGCGTGAACGCGGGCGAGCAGGCGGACGAGATCGTCCTCGCCGCCGAGCGCGAAGACCGCGTCGATCAGATCGTGGCGGACACCGGCTTCGCGCTGCTGGACCTTTAGGCGGTCGGCGAGGAAGGCAAGGAGATTCTCGGGAAACACGATTGGATTAGGCAAGAAACTGCCGAACAGCGGCATAATCTCAGTAACACGAAGTGACTTGGCACGCTCAAATGGCGCTGACAGAGCAACGAATAGCTCTTGGTCGAACTTGCTTTGGTAGTTCAGCAATGACGAGATTTGATAGACCCGGTATGCAACGACATCCTCATCGAGCCGACTAGTATCCAATTCCAGACGGGCAGGGAAATGCCCTCGCTCATACGCGGTGTCGAGACAAATCTGCACAAAAGCTTGAAGAGCGCTTTCTAGCGGCAGGCGAAGTTCGTTTCGCTGAACTATGTTTAGAACACCTAGCGCTGCCCGCCGCAATGCGAACGGATCTCTGGAGCCAGTCGGTTCTTCTGGAATGCCAAAAAAGCCCCCGAGCGTATCCAGCTTGTCTGCCAGCGCCACGGCCACTGTTACCGGCGCGGTGGGCACATCATCGCCCTGCCCGACCGGCTTGTAGTGATCGCGGATCGCGTCGGCGACGGCATCGGGCAGGCCTTCGGCGCGGGCATAGTAGCCCCCCATCAGGCCTTGCAGTTCGGGGAATTCGCCGACCATTTCGGTGACGAGATCGGCCTTGCACAGGCGCGCGGCGAGTTCGACTTGATCCGCAAGCAAAGCCCTCCCCCGGTCGGGGGAGGGTTGGGTGGGGGTGCTCTGCGACTGCGATGGGGGAGCCCCCTCCCCCGACCCCTCCCCAACGGGGAGGGGGGCAGCAGTGACGATGCCCTCTTCGACGAGCCAGCGGGCCAGCTTGGCCACGCGTTCCACCTTGTCGGCGACGGTGCCGAGCTTCTCGTGGAAGGTGATCCGCGCCAGCTTTTCAGCCTGCGCGGAAAGCGGCGTCTTGCGGTCCTGCTCCCAGAAGAAGCGCGCGTCGGAGAGGCGGGCGGCGAGGACCTTGCGGTTGCCCGCGACGATCACCGCACCGCCATCATGCGCTTCGATATTGGCGGTGCAGACGAAGGCGTTGGCGAGCTTGCCCGCACTATCGCGGCAGATGAAATACTTCTGGTTCACGCGCGCGGTGAGCTGGATGACTTCGGGCGGCACTTCGAGGAACGCCTCGTCGAACCGGCCGAGCAGCGGCACCGGCCATTCGGTGAGGCCAGCGTTCTCGATCACGAGGCCTTCATCCTCGACCAGCACGAGGGCCGCATCAGCAGCCGCCTTGCGCGCGCCTTCGCGGACGATGCCTTCGCGCTCCGCATGATCGACGATCACGTGGGCAGCGCGCAGCTTGGCGGCGTAGTCGTCCACGCCGTCGATCTGGATTTCGCCGCTGTGGTGGAAGCGGTGGCCCATCGTGGTGCGGCCCGAGCGGATGCCGCCGATCTCGCACTCGATCACCTCGCCGCCGAGCAGCGCGACGATGCCCGAAAGCGGGCGCACCCAGCGCAAGCTGTCCGGCGCAAGGCTGGCTGCGCCCCAGCGCTGCGATTTGGGCCAGGGGAAAGCGCGGATGATCGCGGGGATCGAGGCAGCCAGCACATCGGCGGCAGCCCGGCCCGGCTTTTCAACGATGGCAAACCACACGCCTTCACGCTCGGTCAGTTGGTCCTTGGAAAGGCGGGTCTTGCGCAGGAAGCCTTCGAGCGCCTGTTCGGGCGCGGAGGTGCGCGGGCCCTTGGTTTCCTCGTGCACCGCCTCAGTTGCCAGCGGCAAGCCCTTGGCCATCAGCGTCAGGCGTCGCGGAGTGGACCAGACCGTGACATCATCCACGGCGAGCCCAGCGGCCTGCATCTCACGCCGGAACAGCTTTTCCAGATCGGCGCGTGCGCCAGCCTGCATCCGCGCGGGGATTTCTTCGGAGCGCAGTTCGAGCAGGAAATCAGCGGTTGCGCTTTGTGTCTCGACTTCGCTCGACACGAACGGGGTTGGGGAATTGCTCATGCCGTCCACCCCGGGAACTTTGCTTCCCATTCGGGGCGGTACTTGTCCATATAACCCTCGCACGAGCCGCGCGCCAAATCGCGCACGCGGCCCATGTAGCTGGCGCGTTCCTGCACCGAGATCACGCCGCGCGCCTGCAAGAGGTTGAACAAGTGGCTCGCCTCGATCGCCTGTTCATAGGCGGCGATGGGGACCTTGGCCTCCAGCGCCTTGCGGCACTCGGCCTCGGCGCGGCGGAAGCCTTCGAACAGCGTTTCCGTGTCCGCCACCTCGAAGTTCCACTTCGACATCTGGCGCTCGTTTTCGAGGAACACCTCACCGTAGCTAACGCCGTGATTGTTGAAGCGGAGATCGTACACGTTATCGACGTTCTGGATATACATCGCGAGGCGTTCCAGCCCGTAAGTCAATTCGCCCGCGACCGGCTTGCAATCGAAGCCGCCCATCTGCTGGAAATAGGTGAACTGCGAGACTTCCATGCCGTCGCACCACACTTCCCAGCCCAGCCCCCAGGCACCGAGCGTGGGCGATTCCCAGTCGTCTTCCACAAAGCGGATATCATGGAGCAGCGGATCGATGCCGATGGCGAACAGGCTACCGAGGTACAGCGCCTGAAAATCCGCCGGGCTCGGCTTCATGATCACCTGATACTGATAATAGTGCTGCAGGCGGTTCGGGTTCTCGCCGTAGCGACCATCGGTGGGCCGGCGGCTGGGCTGGACATAAGCGGCATTCCACGGCTGCGGGCCAAGCGAGCGCAAGGTCGTGGCGGGGTGGAAGGTGCCCGCGCCCATGCGCATGTCGTATGGCTGGAGGATCAGGCATCCCCGCGCGCCCCAATAGGCGTGGAGCGTGAGGATCATGTCCTGCACGCTGAGAGGGGTGGAAGCGGGTTTATCAGTATCAGCCATGGCCCGCGCGCTTTGGCGGATTGGCGCTCCCAAATCAACCGGGGCAAATCAACCGTGGAGGCGCGCGGTTCTTGCTTCGCCTGCGCGCTTGGTCCATCCCGATGGGGCGATGAAGCGCCATCCCTCCCCCCTCACCCGGCTCCTGCAGCTGCTGGCCGGCTGCCTGCTCATCAGCCTTGCGGCCTGCGGGGCGGCCAAACCGCCGCCCGAAGAGCCCGCCAAGGTTGCGCTCTGGGCGATTTCGGACAGCACCGGGGTGCACGGCTGGCTGCTCGGCACCGTCCACTCGCTGCCTCCGGGCACCAACTGGCGCCGCCCGGCCATCGACAGCGCGATCAGCGGGGCGGACCGGCTGGTGCTGGAGATCGGCGAAGCACTCAATCCGCAAGTGGCGGGCGAAGCGCTGGGCCGGCTTGCGTTCACCCCCGGCCTGCCGCCGCCGAGTGAGCGGGTTGAGCCCAAGTTCCGCAGCGATCTTGCCAAAGTCTACAAGGACCTTTCGCTGAACGACGGGCAGTTCAAGGATCAGGAAAGCTGGGCCGTGGCGCTGCAGATCGCGGCCATCGGCGGGCTCAAGCAGGGCATGCAGCCCGAAAGCGGGGTCGAGCCCGAGCTGCGCAAGGTGATCGGCTCAAAGCCGGTCACGGGGCTCGAAACGATCGACAGCCAGTTCGGCATTTTCGATACGCTGCCACCGCGCGCGCAGTCGGTGCTGCTGGAGCAAGTTGCGCACGAGGCGGCGGACAGCCGCGATGACGACAAGGACATGCTGACGCTGTGGCTGCGCGGCGACGAGCTGGGCATCGCGCGCGAGGCGCAGACTGGCTTCCTCGCCGATCCCGAACTGCGCACCGCGCTGCTGACCCGGCGCAATCTGGCGTGGGCGGACCAGATTAACGCCATGCTCAAAGCAGGCGCGAAGCCCTTCATTGCGGTGGGCGCGGCGCATGTGGCGGGCATCGACGGCCTCCCGCGCCTACTCGAAGCGCGCGGCTGGCAGGTTAAGCGGGTCTATTAAGGTTCGCGCAGAGTTCGCAGAGATCGCAAAGAGGCTGCGCGCCGCAGGCATTGATTGCGCCCTTGCGCATGCGCAATGAATTATAGCGGCTTCGCCGCAGCTAGACATCTCTGCGATCCCTGCGAACTCTGCGCGAATCCAACTGCCTTCTTCTCCGCGCCTCTGCGCCTCTGCGCGAACCCAAATAAACCCGCTTCCGCTTGCTTTTTCCGCCACAGACGCTAAGGGCCGCCGCTTCCTGCGTGCATGGTCATCCCTGGAGGCGTGGCGCAAGGAAATCGGTTTGACACATAAACGTGAAGGTACGGACACATGAGCTATACGCTGCATCTGCCGGCCGAGACGCGTGAACGGGCTGGCAAGGGAGCCTCCCGTGCACTTCGTCGCGAAGGCCGCACACCCGCCGTGATCTACGGCGGCAATCAGGATCCGGTTGCGATCCACATCGAAGAAAAGGAACTGCGCCGCCAGCTTGGCACCGGCAAGTTCTTCGATTCGATCATCGAGCTCACTGTCGGCGGCGTGACCGTGCGCACCCAGCCCAAGGATGTTGCGTTCCACCCGGTTTCCGAACGCCCGCTTCACGCGGACTTCCTGCGCATCTAAGGCCAACTTGGCCTGATGCCCGCAGCCATGCGCTGCGAAAAGCCATGTGTCCGGTCCCTCTCGCCCTGCGTGAGGGACCGGTACTGGCCTATCCCGATCAAGCTTACCGTTCCTGGCGCCAGCCCCGTATAGGAAGACCCTCGCCATGCAGCTCTGGGTCGGTCTCGGCAATCCCGGACCCCAATACGCCCTCCACCGGCATAACGTCGGCTTCATGGCGCTCGACACCATTGCCGAGGTGCATTCCTTCGGCCCGGTCCAGAAGAAATTTCAGGGCTGGGTGCAGGACGGCCGCATTGGCTCCGAGCGCCTGATCCTCCTCAAGCCAGCCACCTTCATGAACGAAAGCGGCCGCGCGGTGAGCGAGGCGCTGCGCTTCTACAAGCTCGGTCCGGACGCGCTGACGGTGTTTCATGACGAGCTCGATCTCGCGCCGTTCAAGGTCAAGGTGAAGCAGGGCGGCGGCCATGCCGGGCACAACGGCCTGCGCTCGATCGACCAGCATATTGGCCCGGAATTTCGCCGCGTGCGGCTCGGCATCGGGCATCCGGGACACAAGGACCGGGTGACCGGCTATGTCCTGGGCAACTTCGCCAAGGCGGAGCAGGACGACCTCATCACCATGCTCGGCGCTGTGGCCGGAGAGGCGGAATGGCTCGCTCGCGGGGACAGTGTGCGCTTCATGAACGACGTGGCGCTACGCCAGAATTAACCAGTCCAAGCGTCGGGCTAGCTTACAGTGACGTAACGTACGAACAGGCGTTAACCAGCATAATCGGCAGAAATGCGTATTTGGCATCAAGTTTGCTTTGTCAGGGTTTAACCACGGTTTACTGGCAAGGGGACTAAACCATGAAACGTATCCTGATTACCTCGGCTGCCCTCTTCGGCACAGCCATGATCTCGCAGCCGGCTTCGGCTTGGGTGAAGCACACCCACTATTGCAACTGCGGCCACCCGTCCGGCGGCACCATGTGCGGCAGCTCCAGCACGAGCTCGACGACCACGGGCGGAACCACCACCACCGGCGGCACCACCACCACTTCGACGACAGGCGGCACCACCACTTCGACGACGGGCGGCACCACCACTTCGACGACGGGCGGCACCACCACCACGGGTGGCACCACCACGACCACCGGCGGCACCACCACTTCGGGCGGTTCGACCTCGGGCGGCACCCCGGTTCCCGAACCGGGCATGCTCGGCATGATGGGCCTCGGCTTCGTCGGCCTTGCCCTGGCGCGTCGCCGCCGCCGCTGAACCTGAACGACCCCTTGCCCCACCAAGTCCTTCACGGGGCCGCCAAGCGACCCGTGAAGGACCGGCAGGGCAGTTATTGCGGGGTTAGATCAGCGCAGGGACAACAGGGCGATCCGCATGCCCCGTTTGATCAGCCGCCGCCGGCCACCGCGCGCGCAAGGTCGGCACGAAACAGGTGGTTCGCAGGATCGAGCCGACTGGCTTCCTTCATCAGCCGAAGCATCTGATCACGGTCGCGGCCCGCTTCGAGCCGGACCAGCGCGGCCGTATGCAACATATCGGCATTGCGCGGCGCAAGCTCGAGCGCGCGATCGGCATAACCCAGCGCGGCATCCACCTGCCCGGCGCGCGACGCCGCGAGCGCCATGCGGCGCAGCACCTCTCCATCTTTCTCGTGCCCCGGGATCTGCCCGAAGGCTGCCAGTGCCGCAGGCCAGTCCTGCCGGGCAAGCGCGGCCTGCCCTGTATTGGCGAGCTGCTGGTTGGCCTTCAGGGCCGGCGACTTGAGCCGAGCGAGGAGCGTGCCGGCAGACGGATCGCGCGCTGCCTGCGCCGCGCGCACCGCCAGATCGAGCTCGCGCTCACCGGCCAGAACGCTGTCTGACAGCGGCTGCACCGTGCGCAGGGCAGATCGCGGGTCGCCAACCGCCAGCTGCGCCTCGGCCAGCATGATCCGCGCGTAGGGGTTCTGCGGCGAAAGCAGCAGCGCCTGCGCAAACATCGCACGCGCCTGTTCCGGGTGGCCCAGCCGCAGCAGCGCCTCGGCATAGCTCATTGCGTTTGCCGAGCGCGGATCGAGCGTGGCCTCCTGCGAAGCGAGCGTCTTGCGCACCGTTTCCCAGTCACCCTTTTCCGATGCGAGCTGCACCGAAAGGTCGATCACTTCGGGATGGCTGGGGGCAATCTTTGCGGCCCGCGCCACGATGAGCAGCGCTGCGTCGACCTGCCCTTCCATGTCTGCAAGGCTGGCGAGTGCCGTCAGCGGTTCCACCCGCGCCGGAAAGGCATCGGCGGCTGCGCTGAAGCTCTTCCTGGCCGCTTCGAGCTTCCCTTGCTGCGCAGCCAGTGTTCCGGCCATCATCAGTGTATCGAGCCGACCCGGTGCGAGCTGGCGCAAGGTTTCGACCGCCTTGCCGGCGGCGGGATAGTCCTGCGCGGCGATCAGGAACCTCGCGTAATCATGCACCAGCGCATAGTTGCGCGGATCGGCGGCGAGGCCCCGGCGCAGCGCTTCGAGCGCTGCGGGGGCGTTGTCGAGCGCACTGTGGGCGGCGGCGCGAAGGCGCCACGTCTCCGCGCCGCTGTCCTGCCCGAGCAGGTTCAGCGCCGCTTGCGGCTGACCGCGCAGGATCGCCGCTTCTGCTTTCATCCTTACGAGTTCGGCACTGGTGAAGCCCGCTTCCTCCAGATGCGTGAGCGTGGCCTGCGCGCCGTCACCATCGCCCAGTTTGAGCTGGGTGCGCGCATAGAGCAGCAGCATGTCGCGGTTGGCGCCGTCGGCATCGAGCGCGCCGAGCACTTGCGTCCGCGCGGCGGCGTAATCTTCTGCCGCGAAGGCCTTTTGCGCTGCGGCGAATTGCGCCGCCGGATCGGTGCGCGAACAGGCCGAGGCCAGCAGGAGGACAGCAAGGAGCGCAGCGCGTTTCATCACACTCACCAATACTACCTAAGCCCTGAAGTTTCGGTGAAAAAGCGCGCGCGCCTAGCCGCGCGGCAAACCGTCGGAATGGTTTACAAGCGGAGTATCGTTAATCATCCGAAATGGTGGATTTACGCCACTGGCATGGTGTTTGCGTAAGATGCGTGGGATCAGAATTTAACCACTCAGGGGCAGGGCCATGACCAAGTATTTCAAGTTCGCATCACTCGCGATCGCGGCATCCCTGACCGTCGCGTCCCCGGCGCTGGCAGACTCGATGCTGTTCAATGCGGCCGACATCGGCAAGGCGATCACGCTCGATTATAACGGCTATTCGGGGTCTGGCGGCGCGTCGATCAACGGCCTGACCGGTTCGACCACGTTCACGCTCACCGGCGTTTCGGGCAATGACTACACCTTCGACTATTCGGTCGCGAACACCACCTCCGCGCCGGTGACCGATTCGCGCATCTCGAGCTTCGCGTTCAACACCGATCCGACGATCTCGGGCGCTGCTTCGACCGGTGCCTACAGCTACACCCAGCTCAACTCGAACTATCCCAACGGCATCGGCACCGTCGACGTCTGCTTCAAGGATGCTTCGACGGGCGCCTGCGCGGGCGGCGGCAGCGGCGGCCTCACCGCAGGCCAGAGCGGCACCGGCAGCTTCACGCTGAGCTTCGCCTCGCCGGTTTCCGCTCTGACGCTGAGCGACTTCTACGTGCGCTACCAGTCGATCACCGGCGTGCCGGGCATCACCTCGGCCAGCGGCGCGGGCACGATCACCAGCAGCACCAGCGGCGGCAGCACGACCAGCGGTGGCAGCACCTCGACGGGCGGTACGCCGGTGCCTGAGCCGGGCATGCTGGGCCTGTTCGGCGCGGGCATCATTGGCCTCGCGCTGGCACGCCGTCGTCGTCAGGTCGCGCAGGTGCGATTCGCCGCAGCCTGATCCCGCGATTTCCTGAGCCCCACACAAGCGGAAGGGCCCTGACCACGCGGTCGGGGCCCTTTTGCGCGTGCGGTTCAGCCGCCCTGCGCTTGCGCGAGGTGCTTGGCGATCGTCTGGTTCTGCGGCGCCTTCTGCGCGGCGCGGCGCAGCAGATCGAGCGCACGGTTCTTGTTGCTGCCGCTCTGGAACAGCAGCCAGCCGAGCGTATCCATGACCGAGGGATCTTCTGGCGCGACCTGGATGGCGCGCTGGGCGAACTGCAGCGCCTTATCGGTATTGCCGACCTGCGCCTGCGCCCAGGCCATGTTGTTGAGCACCAGCGCGCTGCGCCCGTCGGTCAGCGCAAGGATTTGATCGTAGGCGAGGATCGCATTGCCCCAGTTGCTCGCCTTCATCGCCGTATCGGCCGCACTCAGCGCCTGCCCCAGCGATTGCGGCGAGGGATAGCGCGCCCGCGCTGCAAAGAAGGCCGCATTGGGATCGCCAGCCGCCTCGGCTGCCTTCGCAAGGAGGCGCAGGTCATCGGGCGCGGCAGACTTGCTCTGCGCGAAAGGCATCAGCGTCTGTACCGCGCCGGCCGCATCGTTGCCTGCAAGCTGCGCCTTGCCCAGTTCGCGCCGCAGAACGACACTCTCGGGGTGGCGGGCGAGCATCGGCGCGAGGCGGGCGCGGGCCTGTTCGGGCTGGCCGATCTGCGTGAGCGCCTGCGCATAAAGCACATTGGCGTCATCGCGGTCCTTGAGCTTGTCCTCGTTGGCCTGGAGAATGTCGCGCGCGGCGTTCCAGTCGCCCTTCGCCGAGGCAAGACGCGCCTTCAGATAGGCCAGCGTGCCGTCAGTGCTCTGGCCCTGGAAGGCCGACAGCAGCGCGGCCAATTCGTCCGTCCGCCCGAGATCGCCCAGAATGCCGGCCTGCCCGGTAAGCGCGGGGAGATTGCCCGGATAGCCTTTGCCGGCTTTGGCATAAGAGGCCAGCGCATTGCCGAGTCGGCCTTCGGCGGTCGCGACCTGGGCATCGACGAGCAGGGCATCAAGCAGATTGCCATCCGCGGCCAGCGCAGAATCGGCAAGGCGGCGAGCCTCTGCCGTATCGCCTTCCAGCAACTTCAGGCGCGAAAGGCTGGCGAGCAGCGGCGCGTTGCGCGGTTCGGCCGCAAGACCGGCCTGAAAGGCTGCGAGGGCGCCGGGCTTGTCGCCCTGCGCGAGCAGCGCGAGGCCGCGCAGCCGCTGCCCGGCGGCGGACTTGTCATCACCCAGCGCGGCGAGCGCATCCTGCGCCTGCCCGCGCAGGAGTGCAGCTTCGGCGAGCAGCCGATGGAAATCGGCGGGCTTGCGAAGGCTCCCCAGCCTTTCGAGGCTCGCCCCCGCCGCGATGCCGTCCCCCATCGCCAGCGCGTTGCGCGCCTGCAGTTCGATCAGCCCCGCATCGCCCGGATTGGCCGCTAGCGCAGCGGCAAGGTCGGTCTGCGCCGCCAGATACTGATTCGCGGCAAATTCGGCGCGCGCCTTGTCCGCGAGCGCTTTGGGATCGGGACTGCATCCTCCCGCTGCGAGGGCAAGCGCAAGCACCGACAGTGCAAGCGTCGACGGGGCAAGCGTCGGCGGGGCAATCCGGTTCATCAGGTGCGTTCCTTCTGCGCCTGCGGGTCAGGCACGCGGCCATACATTCAGAACGGACCTAAGCGCCAATCCTTGAAATTTTGGTGAAGGAGGCGTGAATCTATCCGGTCCAACCGGCGATCTGCCCGGCGGCAATGCCCTTTCCGAGCGTGAAGCTGGAACCGACCGCTGCGATCACCGCAGTCCGCCGATCGAGCGCGAGCAGTTCGCGCAGCCGCACCGTGGCCTCGATACCGGTGCAATGTGCCCCGAGCAGATAGGCAAGGCCCTTGAGACGGCCGGCGGTGGCGATCAGCACCGCATCGGGCTTGGCAAACAGGTGGATGCCGCCGATCACGGCATGAAGCCGCGCATCGCCGGTGATCGTCTGCGCGGCATCAGCGATGTTCATGATCCCGGCATGCCCGCAGCCGGTGACGATCACCACGCCGCTTGCCGTCGCGATGACCAGCGAGGTATCCTCGCGCAGCGTATCGGGCACGAGTTGCCCGCCCGTCTTCACGGTGAGGCCGGGGTTCCAGTTGGTCTCGTCATGGCCGCGCGGCACCGGGCCGGTCAGCCATATGCCGCTCGCGATCTCGGCCGGTCCCGAGAGCTGCTGGATTCGCCCGCCGGTATCGAGATAAGCCTTGGCGAGCGCGGGAAAGTCGTTCTCGGTGCCGCTTTGCCCGTCCTTGCCATAGCGCGGCGCAAAGATGCCCTCACCTACGTAGAGGTGGGAAAGCGCCGCCGGATTCTTCTGCATCAGCGCCTTGCGCAAGGTCAGCAAGCCGCCGGTATGATCATCGTGGAAGTGCGAGATGACCACCTCTTCCACGCTCGAAAGATCGATCTTGAGCGCTTCGGCATTCTTCAGCACGGTATCCGGATTGGCGCCGGTATCGAACAGGATGCGCCGTCCATCGACCTCGACCAGAGCGGCAAAGCCCCACTCGCCCAGCGTGCCGTAATCGGTCAGCATGGTCGAGAGTGTGGTCACCTTGACCGCCTGTGCCTGATGCGGCGCGCCGTCGGCGGCGTGCGCGGCGGTGCTAGTAAAGGCCGCCAGCAAAAGCATCAGCCATGCTATCCACTGCTTCATATCGCCCGCGCCCCCTTGACCTTGTCGCCGCGCGATACCATCGCGCGCTTCACGGCAGCGGGCAAGCCATTCGCCTGCTGCACCAGACAAGGAACACGTCATGGGTTTTCGCTGCGGGATTGTCGGGCTGCCGAACGTGGGCAAGTCGACGTTGTTCAATGCGCTGACCGAGACGCAGGCGGCGCAGGCGGCTAACTATCCGTTCTGCACGATCGAGCCCAATATCGGCAATGTCGGCGTGCCCGATCTGCGGCTCGACGAGCTGGCGCGGATCGCGGGCAGCCAGAAGATCATCCCGACGCAGCTGGGCTTCGTCGATATTGCCGGCCTCGTGCGCGGGGCATCGAAGGGCGAAGGGCTCGGCAACCAGTTCCTCGGCAATATCCGCGAGGTGGATGCGATCGTCCATGTGCTGCGGTGTTTCGAAAACGTCGATATCCAGCACGTCGACAACAAGATCGATCCGATCTCGGATGCCGAGACGGTAGAGACCGAACTCATGCTGTCTGACCTCGAAAGCCTGGAAAAGCGCGTGCCCGCCGCGCAGAAGAAGGCCGCGCAGGGCGACAAGGAAGCGAAGATCACTGCATCGGTGCTGGGCCAGGCGCTCGATCTGCTGCGCGAAGGCAAGCCCGCGCGGCTGACCGTGCCGAAGGACGACGAGGAAGCGCGCGTCTTTGCGCAGGCGCAGCTGATCACCGCCAAGCCGGTGCTCTACGTCTGCAATGTGGAGGAGGAAGCCGCCGGCACCGGCAACGATTTCTCCGCGCGCGTGTTCGCAAAGGCAAAGGCGGAAGGGGCCAACGCCGTGATCGTCTCCGCCGCGATCGAGGCCGATATCGTGACAATGCCGGTGGAGGACCGCGCCGAATTCCTCAGCGCGCTGGGGCTGGAGGAAGCCGGCCTCGCGAAAATCATCCGCTCGGGCTACGAGCTGCTCCATCTCCTCACCTTCTTCACCGTCGGCCCCAAGGAAGCGCGGGCATGGACGGTCCACGCCGGGGCCAAGGCGCCCGAGGCGGCGGGCGAGATCCATTCCGACATGCAGCGCGGCTTCATCCGCGCCGAAACCATCGCCTACGAGGATTTCGTCACGCTGGGCGGTGAAGCGGCGGCGCGCGATGCGGGCAAGCTGCGGCAGGAAGGCAAGGAATACGTGGTGCGCGACGGCGACGTGATGCACTTCAAGTTCAATGTATAAGGTATTGATCTGATGCAATACTACGAAGATCTGGTGGTCGGCAAAGTGACCAGGTTCGGCCACTACGAAGTGACCCGCGAGGAAGTGATGGAGTTCGCGCGGAAATACGATCCGCAGGCCTTCCACCTCGATGACGATGCGGCAGCGGCGACGCACTTCGGCCGCCTTTCGGCCAGCGGCTGGCACACCGCCGCCATGACGATGTCGATGACGGTGGCGAACCTGCTGAACAACAAGCAGGCGGGGCTAGGCTCCCCCGGCGTCGACGAACTGCGCTGGATCAAGCCCGTCTACCCCGGCGACACGCTGCGCTGCGAGAACACGCTGCTCGAAAAGCGCCGCAGCAAGACGCGGCCGGAAATGGGCATCATCAAGGGCGAGACGCGCGTCTTCAACCAGAACGACGAACTGGTGATGAGCTTCAAGGCGCTGGGCCTGGTGGCGACGCGCGATCCCGCGGGGACGGATTGAGCGCGGACGTGGAAATCCGGCCCTACGCGGCGTCGGATTTCAATGGACTCGATGCGCTCTGGCGGGAAGCCTTCCCGAACGATCCGCCGCGCAACCGCGCCGACGTCTCCGTCCCGGCCAAGCTCGCGATGAACGACGACCTGCTGTTCGTCGCGGTGGATCAGGGCCGTGTCGTCGGCTCGATCATGGCGGGATACGATGGCCACCGGGGCTGGCTCTATTCCGTCGCCGTGGGGCAGGATGCCAAGCGGCGCGGGATCGGCACGGCGCTGGTGCAGACCGCCGAAGCGGCCTTGCGCCGGCTGGGCTGCTGCAAGATCAACCTGCAAGTGCGCAGCACCAACGCCGCGGTGATCGCGTTCTACAAGGGGCTGGGCTTCACCGTGGAAGAGCACATCAGCATGGGGCGCCTGCTTTAGCAGAGGCTATCAATGGAACCGGAGTGGTAGCCATGCGGGTTCTGAACGCATCAGGCGAGACAATCCGGATCGGTGCGGAGAGGACGTGACGCCCCGCGCAAGGCGTGCGACATTCGGTGCGTCGCCCGCCTGAGGACCCGATGAGCCGGAAATCGCGCCCCACCCGCCTGCCCCCGCCCTATCTCAAGCGCGTATGGCTGCCAGGCGAGGCCGATGGCGACGGGCTCCACTGGGACAACTATCCGCTCTCGCTGCCGCTCCTGCACCGCGGCGCGTTTGACCTCGCGTTCGACAAGTCCGTCACGATCATCGTGGGTGAGAACGGTTCGGGCAAATCAACATTGCTCGAGGCCATCGCCACCATGGCAGGTTTCAGCGAGGGCGGCGGCGCATCGGGCATGCGCGCGGTCGGGCCATCGGCGGCTTCGGGCGAGGATGGCGCGCGGCTTGGGCAGTTGCTCAAGGCGGCGTGGCTGCCGCAAGTGCGGCGGGGCTGGTTCTTTCGCGCCGAGACGTTCTTTTCGGTGGCGCGCTACCTCGACGAGGCAGGCTCCACACGCGCCGGTTTCCTGCGCGCATCGCATGGCGAAGGATTCCTGAGCTTCTTTGAAGAGCGGCTGACCGAGCAGGGCCTGTACATCCTCGACGAGCCCGAATCTGCGCTGTCACCCGCCAAGCAGTTCGAATTCCTCAAGCTGCTGCGGCAATTGCAGCGCGAGGAAAGCTGCCAGATCATCATGGCGACGCACTCGCCCATCCTGATGGCGCTGCCCGATGCAGACCTGTGGCAGATCGAACGCTTCGGCCTGAGGCCAATCGCGCTCGAAGACACCGCGCATTTCAAGATCTACCGCGAGTTCATCCTCTATCCGCACGATACAGTGGAAGCGATGATCGACTAAACACCGCAGCCCTCACATCGGCTTGCACTGCAGCTGGCCCTTGGAGAAGAACTGGATCCGGCCCTGCAGGTCCATGATCGTGAGGCTGGCGGCGAGGCTTCTGATCACGCCGTTCTCGGACGGCTCGGCCCCGGGCAGCGGGGCGAGGATCACGATATTGCCGGGACCGATATAGCGCGTGCGAGCGGTTTCGGGGAGGATCTGGCTCTTCTTGTCGGCCGGGATGCGCACGATCTTGCCCTTGACCTTGAGGATCGCCTCCTTCTCCTGCGCCAGCACGATCGCGGACATGCCGCCGCCATCAGCGGCAAAGTTGCAGCCGGCGCCGTAGAGTTCGTTGTCCTTGATATCGGGATATGTGATCGGCTCGGGCTGGACCGTGCTGGCAGGCGGCGGAGGCGGCGGCGGCGAGCCGCACGCGGCCAGCAGCAACACCAGGCCCAGAGCAATTCCCCGCATCATTTCCTCCCGAAGAGCTTTTCGATATCGCCGTGGGCCAGCTTGATCCACGTCGGTCGGCCATGGTTGCACTGTCCCGAACGCGGCGTCACTTCCATTTCGCGCAGCAGGGCATTCATTTCCGCCACGCTCAGTACGCGCCCGGCCCTTACCGAACCATGGCAGGCCATGGTTGCCAAAACGAGATCGCGCTTCTCGCCCAGCAGCAGCGCTGCGCCGTTCTTCGCCAGATCATCGGCAACATCGCGCACCAGAGCCTGGACATCACCACCCCTCAGCACGGCGGGAACGCCGCGCACGAGCATCGCGGCGGGGCCGAAGCGTTCGAGCGCAAGGCCATAGGCGGCGAGTTCCGTGGCGGCCTCCTCCAGCCGGTCGCACGAGGGTTCATCGAGTTCGACCACTTCGGGGAGAAGCAGCGCCTGCGCGGGCGCGGTGCCCTCCCCTGCCCCTGCGGCGCGCAGCCGTTCGAGCACGAGGCGTTCGTGGGCGGCATGCTGATCGACAAGGACGAGGCCGTCTTCCGCTTCGGCGACGATATAGGTCGCCGCGATCTGGCCGCGCGCGACGCCGAGGGGATGGCTGGGGACGGCCTCCACCGCCGGCTCAGCGCGGGCGGCGGGGGGGGCCATCATCGCCGCCTCGTAACCGCGCCAGGCCTGTCCCGCCTCGGAAACGCGGGGGGCGGGTTGCGAGGAGAAGAACAGATTGGACTGGGGCGGCATGGCGGGTGCGATGGGCTCTGCCTGCCAGGCGCGCATGGCAGCAGCGTCGGGCGCCTGCGCGGAGCGGCGGTCACCCGTCATCAGCGCCTGCCTCAGGCCCGAGACGATCATGCCGCGCACCAGCGCCGGATCGCGGAAGCGCACTTCGGTCTTGGCGGGGTGGACGTTGACGTCGACTTCCTCGGGCGGGACTTCGAGGAACAGCGCGAGGACGGCATGGCGATCCCGCGCGAGCATATCGGCATAGGCGCCGCGCACCGCACCGATCAGCAGCTTGTCCTTCACCGGGCGGCCATTGACGAAGAGGTACTGGTGATCGGCAACGCCGCGGTTGTAGGTCGGCAGCCCGGCAACACCCATGAGGTGGAACGGCCCGCGCACCAGATCGACCGCGACGGCGTTATCATGCAGTTCGCGCGCGACGAGCTGGGCGGTCCGCGCCGCGAGCGTATCGCCCGGCTGGACCTGCAGCGCGCGGCGGCCGTCATGCTCCAGCGTGAAGCCGATATCGGGCCGCGCGAGGGCAAGGCGGCGCACCACATCGAGGCTGGCGGCCCATTCGGCGCGCGGGCTGCGCAGGAACTTGCGGCGGGCGGGGACTTTGCCGAACAGGTCCTCGACCCGGACGCGGGTGCCGGGCGGGAGTGCGGCGGGGCCATCGGAGACGAGCATGCCGTGATCGACCACGCGTGCCCACGCTTCACCATGCGTTCCAGCGCGGCTTTCGATGGTTACCCGCGCAACGGAGGCGATCGAGGGCAGCGCCTCGCCCCGGAAGCCGAGGGTGGCGACCATTTCGATCGCCTCATCGGGCAACTTGGAGGTGGCGTGGCGCTCCAGCGCCAGCGCGATCTCCTCCGCGCGCATGCCGCAGCCGTCGTCCGTCACCTCGATGAGCGCGAGACCGCCTTCGGCCAGACGCACCGCAATCTGGCTCGCACCAGCATCGATGGCGTTCTCGACGAGCTCCTTGAGCGCACTTGCCGGACGCTCGACCACCTCGCCGGCGGCGATGCGATTGACGAGGTTTTCGGGCAGACGCCGGATGGTGCGGGCAGGCTGGGACATGGATCGGGGCAGCCTAGCGACGAAGCCGCGTTTTTTCGAGGCCAGCGCCCATACTTATCCCGGAAAGTCCTGCACAAAATATTGGGTTTTGCTCTGCGGCCCTGCTAATGCGCGCACTTCGCAAGCCCCGCCAGAGTCCCTCTCGCCCTTTGCGCGGGCGGGCCCAACCGCAGTTTTATACGGATTTCCTGATGGCATCGATGCTTTCCCGATTCTTCAAGTTCGGCTCCCAGAACATCGCAATCGATCTCGGCACCGCCAACACGCTGGTCTATGTTCAGGATCGCGGCATCGTGCTCAACGAACCCTCGGTCGTGGCGATCGAGACGATCAACGGCATCAAGCGGGTCAAGGCCGTGGGTGACGACGCCAAGATGATGATGGGCAAGACCCCGGACAACATCGAAGCCATCCGTCCCCTGCGCGATGGCGTGATTGCCGACATCGAAGTCGCGGAAGAAATGATCAAGCATTTCATCCGCAAGGTGAACGGCTCGAAGAGCCTGCTGCGCTATCCGGAAATCGTGATCTGCGTGCCCTCGGGCTCCACCTCGGTCGAGCGGCGCGCAATCCGCGATGCCGCCAGCAACGCCGGGGCAAGCCAGGTGTTCCTGATCCTCGAACCGATGGCCGCCGCGATCGGTGCAGATATGCCCGTGACCGAACCGGTCGGCTCGATGGTCGTCGATATCGGCGGCGGCACCACCGAAGTCGCGGTGCTTTCGCTGCGCGGTCTTGCCTACACCACCTCGGTGCGCGTGGGCGGGGACAAGATGGACGAAGCCATCGTCTCCTACGTGCGCCGCCACCACAACCTGCTGATCGGCGAATCGACCGCCGAGCGGATCAAGAAGGACTTCGGCATCGCCACCGTGCCGGCGGACGGCGTGGGCGAGACGATCCATATCAAGGGCCGCGACCTTGTGAACGGCGTGCCCAAGGAAATCACCATCACGCAGGCCAATGTCGCCGAAGCGCTGTCCGAACCGATCGGCGCAATCGTCGAAGGCGTGCGCATCGCGCTTGAAAACACCGCGCCGGAGCTGGCTGCGGATATCGTCGACCAGGGCATCGTGCTGACGGGCGGCGGCGCACTGATCCGCGGGCTCGACGATCACCTGCGCGAGGAAACGGGCCTGCCGGTCAGCGTGGCCGAAGACCCGCTTTCATGCGTGGCGCTGGGCACTGGCCGGGCCATGGAAGATCCGATCTACCGCGGCGTGCTGATGACGGCGTAAGGCCGCTCGATGGCATGCGGCCACATCGCTTTGGGTTCGCATAAGGAAAGGTAGCTGGATGGCGCGGCCTGCGGACCGGCGCCCGGGCTTTTCGCGCAGGGCGCAATACGGGATCTTCACCGGCTACGTCATCGCCGTGGCCGGTTTCCTTGCGGGCGCGGCGCTCCTGATCGTGAGCATCGTCAACCCGTCCGCGTTCAGCTCGGTGCGCGGCGCGGCAAGCGAGATCGCGCGTCCCGCCGGTGAGGCCGGCGCGGAGACCCGGGCGGCGGGCCAGAGCGTGATCGCGGCCATCGGCGCCTATTTCCAGGCTGGCCGCCAGAACGCGGCACTTTCCCGTGAAGTCGCCGCCGCGCGCGCCAATGCCCTCACCATGCAGGCGCTGGAAGGCGAGAACCGGCGGCTGAAGGCGCTGCTCGGCATTGTCGATCCGGCGGTCAAGCCGGTGGCCGCCGCGCGCCTGATCGGCTCGACATCGGCCAGCGCGCGCCGCTTTGCGGTGCTTTCCGCAGGCTCCTCGCAAGGGGTGCGCCCGGGCCAGCCGGTGCGCTCGGCCGCCGGCCTCATCGGCCGCGTGATCGAGACCGGCCCTGGCACCGCGCGCGTGCTGCTGGTGACCGACCCCGAAAACGTTGTCCCCGTCCGCCGCGCGCGCGATGGCCTGCCCGCATTTGTCGAAGGCAAGTCCGACGGGCGCATCGCCATCCGCCTGCTCAACATGGGGGTCAATCCGCTCAAGCTCGGCGATGTCTTCGTGACCTCAGGCTCGGGCGGGCTCTATCCGCCGGGCATTCCTGTCGCGGTGGTCACCGAGGTGCTGCACGATGGCGGCGTGGGCCACCTCGCCAGCGATCCAGCCGATGCCGATTTCGTGGTTGTCCTGCCGGTGTTCCAGCCAGCAGCCATCACCGCGCTCGGGGCCAGCCAGCAGGCCGCCGGGCCTGCGCCCGAGCCCAGCGAAGCCGGAGGCGGCACCTGATGCCGTTCCCGCGCCTGCCCGATCTGCCGAGCCTGCCGATGCGACCGGAGGACATCGTCCCCCAGCGGATCAACCGGGCGCCCTCCCCGCTGCTCGCCTCCGGCCTACCGTGGATTTCGGTCATGCTGGCGTCGCTGGCCGCGTTCTCGCCGGTCATCGCGTCCGCGCCGCTGGTGCCGCCGCTGGCGTTCATGGTGTTCCTCGCCTGGCGCATGCTCCGCCCCAGCCTCCTGCCGCTTTGGGCAGGCCTCCCGCTTGGTGCGTTCGATGATCTTTACAGCGGGCAGCCCTTCGGCTGCGCGATCGTGCTATGGTCCGCCGCGATGCTGGTGATGGACACGATCGACAACCGCCTGTTGTGGCGCAGCTTCGTGCAGGATTGGGCTGTGGCCTGCCTGATGATGATCGCCTATCTCGTGCTTTGCGCGGGCATCGCAGGCCTTGCCGCCGCCTATCCGCTGCCGCTCGTGATCGGCCCGCAACTGCTCGTGACGCTCGCGCTCTATCCGCTGGTAACCCGGCTCGTCGCGCTGCTCGATCGCATCCGCCTGCTCCCCTTGCGCTCGGTTTGATGCGATGCGCCAGACATGGACATGGCCCTGGTCCAAGCAAACAAAGCCCCTGCCGGTCACCGGAGCGCAGCTCACCCATTCCTTTGAGCGGCGGACCTTTGTGCTGGGCATGGCGCAGGCAAGCGTCGGCCTCCTGCTCGCCGGGCGGCTCACCTGGCTCGCCGTGGCGGAAAACGCCAAGTACCGCGCGGCGTCGGAAAGCAACCGAGTCAATCTCACGCTGATCCCGCCCCGGCGCGGCTGGGTGATCGATCGCACCGGCGCGGCGCTTGCGGCCAACCGCGCAGACTTTCGCGTCGATCTCGTGCCCGACCGTGTCGTCGATGCCGATGCGACAATGGCCACGCTGTCAAAGCTTCTCGGCCTGACTGCAGACCGGGTCAGCGATATCAAGGACAAGCTGAAGAAGGCGCGCGGCTTCCAGCCAGTCGAAGTGGCCTCCAACCTCGATTGGGACAAATTCGCCGCGGTCAGCGTGCGCCTCCCCGAACTCCCCGGCGTGATCCCGCAGCGCGGCTTCTCGCGCTATTATCCCACCGGCGCGGCGGTGGGCCATCTCGTCGGTTATGTCGGCCCGGCTTCGGCGGAAGACTACGAGAAGGAGCGTAATCCGCTGCTGATCACGCCGGGCTTCAAGATCGGCAAGGATGGCCTGGAAAAGCACTTCGAGGAGCGCCTGCGCGGCGTTCCTGGTGCGCGGCGGGTGGAGGCGACGGCAGGCGGGCGCGTGGTGCGCGATCTCGGCACGCGCGAGGACGTGCCCGGAAAGCCGATCCAGCTCACTATCGATGCGGGCCTTCAAGACTATGCTGCGCGGCGGATCGGGCTTGAATCCGGCTCGGTCGTGGTGATGGACTGCGCGAGCGGCGACGTGCTCGCGATGGTCTCGATGCCCAGCTTCGATCCCAACAGCTTTGCCGATGGCATCGGCCGCATCGAATGGAAGATGCTGGCCGAAGACGATCACGTACCCTTGCGCAACAAGGTGCTCCGCGGGCTCTATCCGCCGGGCTCCACGGTAAAGCCGATGGTCGCACTCTCCTTCCTTGAAGCCGGGCTCGATCCCGAAGCGAGCGTCGGCTGCGCGGGGGGGCTGCGCGTGGGGAACCGCGTGTTCCACTGCTGGAACCACCGGGGGCATGGCACGACCAACATGTCGAAGGGCATCTACCAGTCGTGCGACGTCTACTTCTATCACTTTGCCCAGCAGATCGGGATGGACAAGATCGCCGCGATGGCGCGGCGGCTGGGGCTGGGGCAGGAATTCCCCATGCCCTATCCCGGCCAATCCTATGGCACGGTGCCCGATCCAGCGTGGAAGCAGCGCAAGTATGGCAAGGAATGGGCGATCTATGACACCGTGAACGCCACGATCGGCCAAGGCTACATGCTGGTCAATCCGCTGCAGCAGGCGGTGATGGCCTCGCGCCTTGCGTCCGGCCTGCAGCTCACCCCGCGCCTCCTGATGGACCACCACGCCCCGCAGGCGCCCTCGCTCGGCATCCGGCAGGATCACCTCGATCTGATCCACGCCGCGATGAACGAGGTCGTCAACGGGCGCGGCACGGCGGGCAAGGCGCGGCTGCCGGTGGAAGGTGTGCAGATGGCCGGCAAGACCGGCACCGCACAGGTCGTCGGGCTCAATATCGGCAATGGCAAGGGCGGCCTGTGGAAACACCGCGACCACGGCCACTTCATCTGCTTCGCGCCGTTCGACAAGCCGCGCTATGCCTGCGCTGTCGCCATCGAGCATGGCGGCGGATCGGGCGCGGCCTACCCCATCGCACGCGACGTGATGACCTTCCTGTTCGACCGCGCCAAGGCGATGGAAGTGCTCGAAGGCTACGAGAAGGAATGGGGCGGCAACGTGCAGCAGCGCATGGCCGCCAAGTATAACGCCTATGCCGCCCGGTTCGGTGCGAGCGCACCAGCGGCGCCGGACGAGGCGCAGGCGGCCGAGGCAGTCGCAGCCGACAACACCCCCATCGCCGAACCGACCGCCGCGCAAACCGATGCGGCACCGCCCGCGCCCGAACCCGAAACCTCCCCTGCCCCGGCCGATCTGACCGCGCCCGCAGCCGCGCCTACTCCTGCCGCCACCGCCGCGCCCGCCGCGCCGGCACCGGGAGCCTAGGGCATGCAGCGCGCCTATATCCCCGCATTCATCGCCCGCCAGCCATGGGGCGTGATTCTGCCGCTCTGCGCGCTCGTCACCTTCGGCGGCGCGGTGCTCTATTCTGCGGCAGGCGGGCACCTGATGCCCTGGGCGCTGCTCCACGTGGTGCGCTTCGTGGTGTTCCTAGGCATGGCGATGGTCGTCTCTCGCATTCCGTCCGCGTGGTTCAAGAATGCGGCGCTGCCGTCCTATGCCTTGCTCTGCGTGCTGCTGGTGCTGGTCGAGCTGCTCGGCCGGGTCAGCGGGGGCAGCCAGCGGTGGCTCAATCTGGGTTTCATGCAGCTCCAGCCTTCGGAACTGATGAAGCCGTGCATCGTGCTGGTCCTCGCGTGGTTCTACAGCGTGCTCCCGCCTTCCGAAATCCGCACCTGGCGGGCGATCGCGCCGGCGGTGGTGCTGCTGGGCCTGCCGGCGGGGCTCGTCATGCTCCAGCCCGATCTCGGCACCGGCCTTGCGATCAGCTTTGGCGCGGTGGTGATCATGTTCCTCGCCGGGCTGCCCTTGTGGCTGTTCATCAGCGGAGGGGCAGCCATCGCGGTCGCCGCGCCGCTGGCGTTCTTCACGGTGCTGCACGATTATCAGCGGAAGCGCGTGCTGGTGTTCCTCGATCCCGAAAGCGATCCGCTGGGTTCAGGCTATCACATCACCCAGTCAAAGATCGCGATCGGCTCGGGCGGCCTGTTCGGCAAGGGCTTCGGCCAGGGCTCGCAAAGCCACCTCGATTATCTGCCCGAAGCGCACACCGACTTCGTCTTCGCCACGATGGCGGAGGAGTGGGGCATGATCGGCGGCTTCTTCGTCCTCATCGTCTTCGCGCTGGTGCTGCGCTGGGGCCTCGGCGTAGCCCTGCGCGCGCCGGACCGCTTCTCGCGCCTGCTTGCGGCGGGCATGGTGACGACGATCTTTTTCTACGTGTGCATCAACCTGATGATGGTCATGGGCCTTGCGCCGGTGGTGGGCATCCCCCTGCCCTTCGTCAGCCACGGCGGCTCCTCGATGATGACCAACATGCTCTGCATCGGCACTTTGATGGCCGTAGACCGCTGGTCGCGCACGCCGCGCGGAGCCTTGCGATAATTTTTCGAATTTGGGGCTTGGCAGGGCGGCAGAAATCGCTAATTGGGCAGCTCCCGGTTACCGGAAGCGGTACGGTGTGGACGCATAGCTCAGTTGGTAGAGCAGCTGACTCTTAATCAGCGGGTCCTAGGTTCGAGCCCTAGTGCGTCCACCAAATTTTCCATATAAATGAATTATTTAAATCTGGACGATCAGGCCGCGTCCTGGTCTCTTTGATCCTTTAGGTAGCTTTCTAGGTAGCTCCGACAACGTGACGTGACCCCCAGCTTTCCGCCAGGTCGGATTAGAGTCGGACGGTTGTTTTGCGCATCAGCGCGGTTGAAGCAATGGGCTGCGTAGCGGAGCCCGTAGGGCGTAGCGAAGCGGGCCATTGCTTATCCAATTCAGCAGCGAACGCCGCCGGGGTCACGTAGCCGATGGACGAGTGTGGTCTTTCCCGGTTGTAATCCTCGACCCAGGCAGCGATCTCGACCTTTGCATGGGCAAGGCTCATGAACAGGGTCTCATTGAGAAGCTCATCGCGCATGGGGCCATTGAAGCTCTCGACGTAGCCGTTCTGCATCGGTTTGCCCGGAGCGATGTAATGCCACTCCACGCCGATCTGACCGCACCATGCCAGAACGGCATTGCTGGTGAGCTCGGTGCCATTGTCGCTTACGATCATGCCCGGTTTGCCCCGCTGGGTGATCAGCTGGGTCAGCTCGCGCACGACACGGTGCCCGGAGATCGAGGTGTCCGGCACCGCCGCCAGGCACTCCCTGGTCACGTCATCGACCACATTGAACACCCGGAACCGCCTTCCTGACGCCATCTGGTCATGAACAAAGTCGAGGCTCCAGCGCTGGTTCGGCATAGCAAGCACTGGAGCTCGCGCCCTGGTCCCGACAGCCCGCCTGCGGCTGCGTCGCCGCCTCACTGCCAGACCTTCCTCCTTGTAGAGCCGCTGGGTCTTCTTCCGGTTGATCATCACGCCCTCCCGGCGCAGCAGGATGTGCAAACGGCGATAGCCGAACCGGCGACGCTGGTTGGCCAACCCGCGCAGCTTCTCGCGCAGATCGGCATCATCGTCCCGTGTGGAACGGTAGCGTACGCTCTTGCGATCAGCATCAATGACACGGCACGCCCGCCGTTCGCTCATCCCGTGGCACGCTTGGAGATGAACAACAGCTTCCCGCTTCGCGGCGGGCGTTAGAACTTTTTTGCCAGAAGATCCTTCAACGCAGCCTGGTCCAACATCGCATCGGCCAGAAGCCGCTTGAGCTTGGCGTTCTCGCTCTCGAGATCCCGTAGCCGCCGGGCTTCGGATACCTCTAGAGCGGTTTCCGTTCATTCCGGTTCATAGCCGCATGATTTGAAGTAGTTGGCGCATTCGTCTGGCTGGAAGATGTCGACGAGCCTGCCGATCAGGTCCCACAACCCGCTGACGGTTCGCTCGCCCACTTTGCGGAGCATTGCCTTGAGCCGGGAGAAGGCCTTCTCAATCGGGTTGAAGTCGGGGCTGTATGGCGGAAGGAAGCGCATGGTCGCGCCGGCCGCTTCGATCCTTTCCTTCACAGCGGCCCGTTTGTGGCTCGAGAGGTTGTCCATGATGACCACGTCGCCGGGGCGAAGCTCAGGCACCAGAACTTGCGCCACATAGGCTTCGAACCAGTCGCCGTTGATCGGCCCGTCCAGCACCATCGGCGCGACCATGCCGGTCATGCGCAGGCCTGCCACCAGCGTGGTGGTCTTGCGGTGGCCATGCGGGAAGCCCATCCGCAGCCGCTCGCCCTTCCGGCAGCGCCCGTGACTGCGGGTCATGTTGGTGGCGGTCCAAGTCTCGTCGATGAAGACGAGGCGTTCGGGTTCGAGGTCGATCTGACCGTCGAACCAGTGCTGGCGCTGTCTCAGGACGTCGGGGCGGTCCTGCTCGACCGCGTGCCCGGTCTTTTTTTGCGCGTGATCCCATGACGCACGAAGAACCGATGAACCGTGCCGATCCCGACCAGCGCGCCGCGCTCGATCAGCCGCGCCTGAACCTCAACCAGGGTTATGTCGCCCTGCTCGGCAATCAACTCCCGGATGAAGCCACCTTGTGCTTCGATCTTGCCTGAATGCCGGTCACCACCGCGCGGCTTTGCAACAGCCTGACCATGCGCCAGCGCACGTTGCCGCCAGCGGATCGCGCTCGAAACGCTGACCCCAAAGCGAGCCGCCGCCGCGTGACAACTCAGGCCGCCATCAATCGCTGCGACAACCCTGTCCCGAAGATCCTGTGAAAGCGTTCGTGCCATCCATGCTGGCCTCCTGTCACCAGCAGGAAGTCTGAATCACAACGAGCCCGCAAAGGGAATCCCAATCGATTCAGAACGTGTGGAAACCGCTCTATAATATGCGATGCTCACAACACCACTTCTCCCAATCTGGTCAAAACTGCGTAGCCGCTACTCTTGCGAAGGGCTGATGCGCTTGTCTGGGGCAAATTCGCATCCGGCCTTGATCAGATAGCCTGCATCGCGTGGCAAGGCTCGGCGGGGTGACGTGACGCGCGCGACGATCACGCAAAATCTAGGCATAGCGTGCGCGCAATGCCTTCTTATCGATCTTCCCGACACTGGTGCGCGGAAGCTCATTTACCAGTTCAAATCGATCGAGACGCGCGTAGCGCGTAATAAGGCCTGCCGCGATTGCCGCCGCAACCGGGGCATTTAGGGTCTCGATGTCCGGCTGAGCTTGAGGTTTTGGAACGATGACCGCGAGCGGTCGCTCACCCCACTTCGCGTCCGCCACCGCGATAACGGCCACTTGGGCCACGCCTTCGGCAAGTGCAAGCAAATCTTCGAGATGGATTGAATCGATCCATTCGCCGCCGGTCTTGATGACATCTTTCAGTCGGTCACGGATGCGGATATAACCTTGCTTGTCAATTGTCGCGATGTCCTGGGTATGTAACCAGCCGCCTCGCCAGAGGGCGTCCGAAGCGGAAGTGTCACCAGTATAGCATGGCGTTAGCCAAGGCGCTCGCAGGACCAATTCTCCGCGGGTCGCGCCGTCTTGCGGCAGCGCGTTCATAGATTCATCGACAATACGGGCCTGCACGAGCGGGATGGGAACGCCCGATGCGATCAGCGTATCGACGATTTGGCCCTCATCGCCTCCCTCGTCACCTCGGAGGTGCGTGATGCAGACTGTCGGCGCAGTTTCTGACATGCCGTAACCGGCATGTATTTTAATGCCATGACGCCGGGCATCGGCGCACAACGTCCTGCTCAGCGCAGAACCGCCGATGGTGATCTTCCATCCTTCAAGATCGGTTCCATTCGCTTCCGCCGCCTGCAGGACCATCTGCAAGACTGTCGGAACGCAGTGAGAGTAGGTTACGTGATGTTCGCGACGCAGGGCGCAAAGAAGGTCGGGATCATAGCGACCGGGATAGACTTGCTTCAGTCCAAGCATCGTCGCGATGTAAGGCAAGCCCCAGGCATGAACATGGAACATGGGCGTCAAGGGCATGTAGATGTCGCCGACCCCGATACTGTCCACTTGATCGCCCCCGCCAAAGGGGCCTGTCGTAGCTAAGGTGTGCAGAACGATCTGGCGATGGGAAAAGCACACACCCTTAGGTGCTCCTGTGGTTCCCGTAGTGTAAAATGTCGTTGCGATCGCATTCTCGTCGAAGTCCTCGAACGGGAAATCGGGGGAAGCGGCTGCTGACAACACTTCATACTCGCCGATTGCGAAGGGCGGTAGCGGCCCGACCTCACCGTCCATAATTGCGACCACGGCCTTCACATCGGTGAGCGAGGGTAAGATTTCTTCGACGATCGGGAAAAAATCGAAATGGACGAGCAATATCTCGGCCCGCGCATGTTGCAGTGTGTAGGCGACCTGCGGTGTCGGCATTCGGATATTCACCGTCTGCAAGACGGCCCCCATCATAGGGATTGCAAAATAGGCCTCGAGGTAACGATGACTGTCCCAGTCCAACACTGCGACTGTCATTCCCTGCTCGCAACCGAGTTGCGAGAGCGAGGATGCAAGCCGCCCGATCCGCTCGGCGAATATCCGATAGCTGTAGGTGTGCTTGTCTCTGTAAACGATTTCCCGATCAGCCGATGTGATCAAGGCTGTGTTCATCAAGTGACGGATCGTAAGCGGGGCATGATAGGCCTCTGGCGCCTTTTCAGCGTAACGCAACGGCATTTATTTTGCCTCCAAACTCTCTGGCTTCTATATTTTCAAGTTCAATTGATTCTGCGATTTGTGAGCCTGCGGCACAGCTTTGATGCCATCCCCTTCCTGTCTACAGACAATCGAACGACGCGCCTTCGTCGTCGCTGCGGCTTGGTCACCACACCTTCGAAGCATCGACATAAGCAAGATCCGAACAGGCGATCCGCATCCTCTCGAACGCTTCGTCGAGCTCGGCCGTGGAGGAGGCGAACGAGATACGGACATATGGCGCGAGGCCGAAGCAGGAGCCTGGAACCACCGCTACGCCATAGTCTAGAAGATAGTCCGCAAAATCCCTATCCGAATCAATGATGTCGCCGCTCAGTGTTCTTGCGCCGATCAGGTCACTGCAACTGGCATAGGCATAAAATGTTCCCTTTGGAGGACGGCACCGGATTCCGGGAATTGCATTGAGAGCGTCGACAACGAGATTCCGTCGGTGCTCGAAGGAGCGAGTGAACTCTCTGACCCCGTCCTGCGGTCCATTCAATGCAGCGATCGCCGCAGCCTGACTTATCGAACTCGGGCAAGAGGTAGATTGGCTTTGGACGACTGCCATCGCCTGGATCAGCGAGGCGGGGCCGGCGCCATAGCCTATGCGCCACCCGGTCATAGCGTAAGCCTTTGAAACACCGTTAACCGTGAGCGTCCGGTCCTGTAAATCGGGCGCAACCTCTGCGAAGGTCGAGAACTTAAAGTCGTCATAGACAATATGCTCATACATATCATCTGTCATAATGCAGACGGAGGGATGACCGCGCATCACGTCGGCAAGGGCGGCCAGTTCAGCTGCGCTATATGCAGCGCCGGACGGGTTCGACGGAGAGTTCAACAACACCCAGCGCGTGCGATGGTTGATTGCGGCATCCAACTGGTCCGGCTGCAACAGGAAACCATTAGCCTCGAAACAGGCAACCACCCTTGGGGTGCCGCCCGCAATCGTAACGATATCAGCATAGCTGGTCCAGAAGGGAGCGGGAATTACAACTTCGTCCCCCTCATTGAGCGTTGCCATGAACGCATTGTAAAGGATCTGCTTTGCTCCCGCGCCGCAAGTGATCTGCTCGAGGCTGAAGTCAAGTCCATTCTCGCGCAGGAACTTGGATCGAACGGCATCTTTCAGTTCGCCGGAACCGTCAAGGACGGTATATTTGGTGTATCCTTGCCTAATCGCGGCACACGCGGCCTCCTTGATGTGGTCCGGTGTATCGAAATCCGGCTCGCCCGCGCCCAATATGACCATCGGACGGCCGTTACGCTTTAGTGCAGCGGCCTTGGCACCGCGAGCAAGGATTTCGGAGACTCCGATGCCAGCTATCCGAAACGCGGACTTGAGCACAACAGCCTCAGTCACTTTCTTACCGTCGGTTTGGTATCGCCGACATCGAATGTGACGCCTTGCGCCAGCGGCAATTCGCGGCCGTAGTTGATCGCGTTCGTCTGTCGGCGCATATAAGATTTCCAGCTATCCGACCCGCTTTCACGCCCGCCCCCGGTCTCCTTTTCGCCGCCGAACGCGCCGCCGATTTCGGCGCCCGAAGTTCCCATATTGACGTTTGCAATGCCGCAGTCGGAGCCACCAGCCGACAAATAGGTCTCGACCTCGCGCATATCGGTCGCGAAGATCGACGAGGACAAGCCCTGCGGCACGCCGTTCTGCAAGGCAATGGCTTCTTCCAGTGTTTGGTATTTCATGACGTAGAGGATCGGCGCGAACGTCTCCTCGACGACAGGCCCCTCCTGTCTGCTGACTTCGACCAGTGCCGGGCGAACATAATATGACGCATCGCCGTTGACATCGACGCGCTCTCCACCATGGATAACCGCTCCGATAGCGCGCGCGGCCTCGAGCGCAGCCTGCATCGCGTCGAAGGCACGCCGGTCAATAAGCGGCCCGACAAGTGCATTGCTGCTAAGCGGACATCCGATCGAAATGTTGCTGTAAATTGAAACCAGCTTGGGAATGAGTTGGTCATAAACGCTGCTGTGAACGATGAGCCGCCGCATGGTCGTGCAGCGCTGTCCAGCTGTACCCATTGCGCCAAATGCCACTGCGCGAAGCGTTAGGTCGAGATCCGCGGACGGTGTGACAATCGATGCGTTGTTTCCGCCAAGTTCGAGGATCGAGCGCCCGAAACGCCGTGCGACCTGCTCGCCGACGATCCGCCCCATCGTGGTCGAGCCTGTCGCAGAAATGACCGGCACCGATGCATCGGCGACCAGGCACTCGCCGAGGTCGCGGCCACCGACTAGCAGAGCGAGGAGTCCGGCGGGGGCGTCGGGGCCGAAGCGGGCCAAAGCGCGCTTGCAGATTGCGTCAACGGCCAAGGCTGTGAGCGGCGCCTTCTCCGACGGTTTCCAGATCACACTGTCGCCGCACACGAGGGCTAAGGCGGCGTTCCAGCACCAAACGGCGACCGGGAAATTGAATGCGGAAATAACCCCAACCGGTCCGATCGGATGCCATTGTTCCGTTATACGATGGTCATAGCGCTCAGACGGGAAACATTGACCCTGCAGTTGGCGCGACAAGCCAACTGCAAAATCGCAAATATCAATCATTTCCTGCACTTCTCCGAGGCCTTCCGAAGGGACCTTTCCGACTTCGATCGACACCAGCCGGCCGAGATCGTCTTTTGCTGCGCGTAGCTCATCTCCCAACAAGCGCACCAATTGACCGCGGCGCGGAGCTGGAACGCGCCGCCATGCCAAGAAGGCTGCGTGGGCGGTGGCGATCGCTGTCCTAGCGTCGTCGACCGACGTTTCGCGAACTTCCGCGATGGTTTCACCCGACACCGGAGTGACCACGGAAAGCGATCCGCCCGTAAAAGCCTCTGGCTTGACATTGAGCCTTGCCAGAATCTCCTGCACGTCGCGCACCACCGATGTCATCATGTCACTGAATCCTTTTATTTCGAATGTTAAAATCTTGAACCAGCGAAGTGCGCAGCTTGAGATCCGAACTCGTAGAGGGCTTCTCTCGCCCTTCGCATCGACGGCCTTCCGAGCGCACTTAGGGGGAGGGAAAAGTCCTCAAGGTCCATTTCGCCGATTGCCAGGCGAGCCAGATCCCGGCCCATTGTCGTGCCGGGCGCAATCCCCCGGCCATTATATCCGCTGATCGAGAAGACGTTTGGCGCGTGCTTATGGAAGCGCGGGATTGCGTCATTGGTCATTCCGATCCAGCCGAACCACTCATGCTCGAACTCGACCTCCGTCAGCTGGGGAAATAGCCTGTGCAGTTCACGCTTCGCCCAGTCGTGATGAATTCCCGTCCCTCCCCGCCGCAAGGCCCCGACACTACCGAATATCAGGCGACCTTCCGCGTCGAAGCGAAATGAAGAGAGTATTCCCTTTGTATCCCAAGCACCCTGTCGCCCAGGCAGGATCGAACGACGGAGGTTGTCGGAGAGCGGGCTCGAAGCAAGATTGAAATAGGGCAGCATGACCTGCTCTTCTCTGACGCCCTCAAAGGGACCGCTCGCATAAGCATCGGTCGCGACGATGACGAAGGGTGCAGTCACGCTTCCATTCGACGTGGCGATCGTCCAGGTACCGCTTGCGGATCTGGCCGACACGGCAGGCGAGCGGCAAAAAATCTTTGCTCCCGCCCCGACTGCCGCTTTGGCCAACCCTCTCGCGTAGGCCAGCGGCTGGATCGTACCGGCCCGACGATCCAGCAACGCGCCGGTGTAGGCTGCGCTGCCAATTGCGCGTCGTGCGGCATCGGCATCGAGCAGTTCCACGTCCGCTCCGCGCGCCTGCCATTGTTTCGCGCGCTCGGCAATCTCCTTGGCGCCCGCCGCGCCGACAGCGCAATGGAGCGTGCCCTTTCGTTGCAGTTCGCAAGCGATGCCATGGCGATCGACGATATCGAACACTAGGCTTGGTGCCATACCGAGTTGGTCGAGCAGGCGCTCACCATACTTTTCGCCAAGTTGACGCGGCAGTTCCTCGGGCATGACCCAGAGCCCGGCGTTGACGAGACCGACATTGCGCCCGCCACCGCCAAAGCCGATGTCGACTGCCTCGAGGACCACAGCGCGCCGTCCCCTCTCGGCAAGGTGCAGGGCCGCCGAACAACCAGTGTATCCGGCGCCTATGATCACAACATCTGCTTTGATGTCGCCGGTTAACTCTACTGCTTCCGGCCCTGCTGGCGCGGTGGCTTCCCAGAGACCATGAGTGCGCTTGTCGTTATTCATCGTCTTCCTCGCCTGCGATTAGTGACCAAAGCAACTCAACCGGATGCTGCGGCCGCTGGCCCGCAAATCGCTTTGCTTGGGAGCGGCAGGAATAGCCGGTCACCAATGGAACCGTCTCGGCCGCCGAAAGCGGAACTGCCCAGCTCAGATCGTAGAGCCGTCGTGACATTTGGAGATTGCGTGCTTCGTGGCCAAACAGGCCTGCCATGCCACAGCATCCAGTTCGGACAGGCGTCGCATCTATGCCGAAGCGAGCGAATACTTCGGCCCATTGATTTAAGGCCTGGGGCCTGAGCGCCGTCTCTGTACAATGCCCAAGCAAGGAGTAGCGCACTCCCTGTTTGCCCATGTGCGCTCCAAATTTGATTGACGGATCGCCCTTCGCGAGGAGGGATTCAAGGCCCATAACTTCGACCCTCATCCCGGGGACGAACTCCCGATATTCCTGTTCGAACATCAAAGCCGTGGCGGCGTCGAGTCCAACAAGCTGAATGCCCTCGTCCTGAATTGCGGCGCACTGTTCGATGCGGCGCTTCGCTGTGCGCGCAAATCGTTCACGCATCCCGAGCAAATGTAATAGTTTGCCATTCGGGAGGACCGGCAACCTCCACACATTGTAACCGAGATGTTTGAGCAGTCGCGCTGCCGCAACAGGAACCGCGCCGTCGAAACTGGCCGTGAAGCTGTCTTCGACGATCACCACGGACAACTCGCGCGCCCGTTCGTCCATCTGCCGGGCGATCAGTGGGCTGAAAATTGGAACTTCGCGGTCAAGCTGCGATTTTGAGAATGCAGGAAGGTCGACGATGCCAAGCAGCTTGCGCACGAATGCCCGGACGGCCCGAGTCCTCAGTGTGAGATTGGCAAGCGATTGAAAGGTTCTCCCGATCGTAAACACCGTCTCGATTTGGGCGAGCAAGCGGTGAGCAGGCGGCCGCCCACGCCGCCGATAGTAGCGCTCCATGAAGCGTGACTTCATCGTCGGGACATCGACCTTGACGGGGCAAAGCGAGGTGCAACCCTTGCATGAAAGACAGGTCGCCAGCGATGCCGCTACGGCTTCTTCGACCTCGACGGCCTCTTCGACTGAAACGCCTGGCGTCGACTCTATCCGCGCCCAAGCGCGTAGCAATGCTGATCGCCCCTTGGGTGACTGCGACCGATCGTGCGTCGCTTTATAGGAAGGGCAGAGAACGTCGAGCGCATCCCACGAAAAACACGCCCCGTTTCCGTTGCACGCGATGGCGCGATCGAAGTCCGCAGCCAAGCCGGGCTCGATGACACTGTCCAGCTTGCCCCGAAACGGAATTCCGTCGATCCTGTCGATCACGCCCCGATCGGGAGCGGCAAGTTTTCCCGGATTGAAGCGGTTTTCAGGATCGAAGGCGGCCTTGATCCTGACCAGCTCCGGATAAAGGTCAGGGCCGAAGAAGAAGGGTGAATATTCCCCGCGATACCCCCGACCATGTTCGCCCCAGAGCAGTCCGCCATAGCGCTTGGCGAGTTTCGCTACCTCATCTGAGATAGGTCTAATCAGCGCGGCCTGCTGCGGATCCTTCATGTCGATGAAGGGGCGGACGTGGAGACACCCAACGTCTGCATGGCCGAACATTCCGTATTGGAGCCCATAGCCGTCGAGGATGGACCGGAATTCACGAACGAAATCCGCCAGTACGGCCGGTGGGACCGCAGTATCTTCCACGAATGGCATACCCTGCCGCCCGCCACCCAACCGTGCAAGCAAACCAACGGATTTTTCCCTGAGTTTCCAGAGCTGGTCAGCGACCTCCTGATCTCGCACGATCGTCATGTCGAGGAGGGAGTCGCTCAGTTGTTCACCAAGCACTTCGAGGTCGTGTAGCGCCGTCTCGACGACCTCGGGCGTGTAACCCGCATATTCAACGAATATGAGTGCGTTGACCGGGCGCTCCGCCCGGATCCCGAGGACCGCCTCGATACCTGCCCAGAGGATATCTGTCGTTGCTACCCCCCAGAACCTTGTCGTCTAGAATTTCGACGGCGAGCGGATCCGACCTCCCGACAATCGGAATGTCGCGCAGTGCACTGTCGAAATCGTCGTAGCGTAAGACGACTAGCGACTTCGAGCGTGGTTTTGGCATCACGCGCAGGGTAATCGACTTGGTGATAGCGAGCGTCCCTTCGGAGCCCGCCAGAAGATGCGCTAGCGAGAGCCGATCGGCTGTTGCATCGAACGCTTTCTGCAAATTGTAGCCGGTCAGTCCCCGGTTCATATCTGGGAATATCGCCGCAATCTTGTCGGCTTTCTCACGAACGATCCGCAATGCCTCGCGGTGAATGGTTCCCACCATGCCGGTGCGCGACGCAAGTTCTTCTGCTTCCGCTAACGGCAAGGGAAGAACTTCAAAGTCCGAACCGTCCGAAAGCACAACGTTCAGCGCCTCGATGTAATCCGATGTTTTACCATATTTGCGCGACCCTTTTCCGGATGCGTCGGTCGCAACCATCCCGCCGATCGTAGCGCGCGAGGCAGTCGAAACAATTGGCGGAAAAAACAGACCATGACGGCCGAGTTCGCGGTTAAGCTGGTCGAGCACCACGCCGGGCTCGACGGTTACGCGTAACGCATCGACATCGAGGGCGATGATCTTATTCATGTGCCGGGAAAAATCGACGATCACTCCGGACGAGAGCGATTGACCATTGGTGCCGGTGTTGCCGCCGCGGGCGGTTAAGCTAATTTGGGTAGCAGACTGTCTTCGGGCCGCTCGCACGATACGATTGAGGTCAGCGGCGTCTCGAGGGTAGACGATCGCCCTCGGAAGCACTTCATAGATCGAATTGTCGGTCGATGCGACAAATCGCGCGCCGAGTCCCGCCTCGAAATCCCCACGGAATCCGAGTAGCCCAAGAACCTTCCTGAAGCTCTGTACGACCTCTTGGGATCCGGAGGCAGATTCTTTGATCATGCCTTCCTGATTGCATTCCTGGCGATGAGCCGGAGGGCAGCCTCTTGCGAGGCGACTTCAATTCTACTGTAGAGGTCGAATGGGTCCAGCACAGGCACGCCAAGCGCCATTTCGAATGCGTACTGCGACGAATTGCCTTCATAGGCCCCCCGTCCCTTGCCGCCGAGGTTGGACTGAAATATGCCCGCTGCGCTGACCGGAAGAAAGTCTTCGTAAATGATTGGGCGGGCAGAAACCTGCCCGGCCTCGACGCATCGGTCGATGTCGATTTCGCCCTCATTATCTTCTACGGGCCATTCGGCCCCTGGAACAGCCTCATAGTAGAAATAGGCAAGGCGCTCCTTCCGCAGGGTATCGGCATCATCCGGGAACACCGCGAATGCGGATTCCAGGCGCTCCACATAACCTGGCCCTGCCGCGCCAGCCTCCCCACGGGCACTAGCAAGAAGACTATCGTAGAGCGCGCGCCCCTTACGCGTCAGCGCGGCACCGCGCTGTTCGATTTCGCCGAAGCGCGCCGTGTGCGAACCGATAATTGCTTCTGCTTCGCCATCAGGTAGGAACTTTATTGCTTCGCTCAGAGCCTGGAAGCTCGTCTGGCGAAGCAGGATGTCGACATCGCGGCGAGGGGGGCCTTCGATGACCGACTTCGCCTTCAGCCCTCGCAACTGCATCTCGGCTTGTGCCGCATCGATATCGAGTGTGCGAGGCGTCAGGTGATTTATGTGCGGCCCCTTGAAAGACACGACGTCGGCAACCAGCCGGTGAACTCCGTTGAGGCGCTCGTAAGTTTCCGCCGTGACACGTGCGGAATCGTGCCAACGAAACGTCTCTAGAACCTGCCCAACAAATTCTTCGGCGTCATCTAGGGACAGTCCTCCCTCGGCTTCCGCCAGCGAGACCAATGCGATAGCTCGATCGGAGAGTATTCGCCGCGTCGCGAGAATCTCGGCTGCCTGCAGGCGCAGTTCCTCGTCGTCGATCAGTTCAAGCCGCAACAGGGAAGTGAAAACCCGCAGCGGACTAACCTCAAGCGACGTCCGATCTGTCGGACGGAAGGCGCATGAGTGTACCGGTACACCGGCCACTGAAAGGTCGTAATAGCCGACGGGATACATACCCATGATAGCGAACACGCGGCGAAGCCATGAAAGCTCGGCCGGCGTGCCGACGCGAATGGCACAATGCGGCTCGCAATTGTAGTCCGCTAGCCCATCCGCTCTGGCGATTTTCGACCACAGGGCGGGATTGGCAGCCAGTGCGCGCTCGTTCGTGAGGCGGACAATATCGAGAAGCTCCGCATAGAGCGGTACTTCACGCTTATACATGCATGAAAGGGCGTCGGAGAATTTCGATCTGATCGTGTCGGGCGGGACATGCATTCGTGGTGAACTTTCACAAATCGTTATCTTGCGACGGCTCCTGTTCGCCGTGTAACGTTCAGTGATTGCGGTCATCGGGGCAAGCGAGCGATAGGAAGAAGGTCATTACGTTTTGTAATCAACCTTTCGTTCACCCCTTCGGTGCTCTGCGGCGAACCGCGCCAATGCAGCGTGCCGGAAGAATGAACGCCTTCCGCGATCCCGCCGGGGCTGCAGCTACGCCTGTTTAGTTCGCAGACGCGGGAAATACGGCTTGGTCGTCATCCGGCCGCGAGGCTTCCGAAATGATCCACTCTCGAAATGCCCGGAGCGGAGGATGTGTGTCTCGCCTCGATGGCCAGGCAAGAAAATAGGATCCGGTGCTCATCAGAGGTCGATCGACTGCCGGAACGAGGTCTCCCGCCTTTAGCTCCTGGCGAATGAGAAATTTGGGAAGCAGCGCGACACCCAAACCCGAGCTGGCGGCCTGCGCCGCGAGGGCGAATTGATCGAGCAACATGCCATGTATCTGGTCGATCGCTATCTGATTGGACTCAAACCACCGCTCCCACGCGTCCGGACGCGAACTCAGATGCAAAAGGGGCGCCCGAACGAGGTCGCCCGGCTCTGCTATTCCCGCAGATTTTAGAAAGTTGGGGCTACAGGCCGGAATGACAGTCTCGCGCATAAGAAACGCAGTTTTAGCCTCAGGCCACTGGTCGGTGCCGAAATGAATTGCCGCGTCTATATTTCCTAGATTGAAATCGAAGGGGTCGAGACGCGTTTGGAGATTGATGGTAATTCCAGGGTTTGCAGCGTGAAACGCTGGCAGCCTTGGCGCGAGCCATCTGATACCGAAGGTTGGCAATACCGCGAGATTAAGCGATCCGCCTTGCGGATTGGCGCGAAATCCGAGCGTCGCCGTCGATATTCGCTTCAGTGCCCCGCGAATCTCGACCGCAAAAATCTCGCCAGCATCTGTCAGCCGGACCTTCTGTCGGTCCCGATGAAACAGCTGCGCGCCAAGTGTGTCTTCAAGCGCACGGATTTGGCGGCTTACCGCGCCCTGCGTCAGATCTAGCTCCACCGCCGCAAGGGTGAAGCTTTCGTGCCGCGCGGCGGCTTCGAAAGCGGACAAAAGCGACATCGACGGCAAGAAGCGCCGGGGAATCTTCACGGGACCAGTCCAACAGAATTGAAGATGGCGGGAGCGACCCGGATCTCTGCCCTCGGAGCCCTCCAATCCGGTATTCGAATGCTGCTGTTCGTCCGCTGCGCCGCAGCGGCATAGAGAGCAGACAAAAAGCTGCCGGCTCTCATTTTTTCAGCCGGCCTGATCCGCGCGGCTTGCTCCCTCGCCGTCGAGGTTTAGCGCAGCGAAATCCCAGTTGATCGCCTCATTGAGAAGGCGCTCCGCATAGGCCGGGCGCATGCTGCGATAGTCGATGTAATAGGCGTGTTCCCAAACATCCAGGATCAGCAGGGGCACATGCCCTTTATGCGCCACCGGGGTGTCAGCGTCGTGATAACTTGTTACCTGCAGCTTTTCGTTATTGAGAATGAGAGCCACCCAACCACTGGCGAAGTGACTGATCGCTTCGGCTTTCAGCGCAGCGATCAGTGTCTCGACGGACCCAAATGCCTCATTGATGAGTCGCAATAGCTCCCCGGTCGGCACCGTCTTAGCCGGCGACAGCGACTGCCAGAAGAATGTGTGGTTCCATATTTGGCCTACCTGGTTGAAAAGGCCGCCCTTCGCAGACTTGATCAGTTCCACCAGCGATTTCCCTTGCAGGGCAGGGTCCGCAGCGATCAGTTCGTTGACCTTTACCACATAGGCATTCTGATGCTTTCCGTGATGGAAATCGAGCGTCTCGACGGACAGAATATCGCCAAAGGCATCCTTTGCATAAGGCAAGTCGGGAAGAATAAAGGCCACGCATGAATTCCTTTTTGGTTTGAGATTTCAATGAGCGGAAGCTGACGAAAATGTGTTCATGACGAGAACTCCCGTCACGATCAGAATAATGCCGATGATGGCTGCGGTATCCAGCTTCTGTCCCAGGAAAGCCCAGGCGGTGGCTGCAATGAAAATGATCCCGGCTCCAGACCAGATGGCATACGCGACCCCGGTCGGAATGGTCTTGAGCGTCAGGGACAGGCAATAGAAGGCAATGACGTATGAGAACACCGTAACAATGCTTGGAACCAGCTTCGTGAAGCCGTCAGACTGCTTCATGAAAGTCGTGCCGATCACCTCAGCCATGATCGCAATGCCCAGAAAAAGATAGTTCATGTCAGTTCCGTATTTGCTGTCATAAAGTTACCTCTGGCCATGGAAACCGAACGTTGCCACGAAGCGAGCTGATCACCGATCCCTCCAAGTCCGGACAGGCGGTCGAACGCACGAATGCCAGCCATTGCGGCCGGCCTCCATTTTTATTGTCCAACGTTCATGAACGAGCATCGTCGGCATGGCTCGGCGACATTCGCTATTACGCTGCACAATGTCAGCAGTTCGACTGAAGGGGCCGCGATTGCAGCGAACGGCAGGGTGAATATATCCACCCTGCCTCCCAAGATGCCTCCGAACAGTTCAGCCAATTGCGTCGAGAATGACCTTCGCCGAATGCTGGTGAACGCGAAGAACCATCTCTTCCTGGTTCGAGCACATGCCGGCCTTCTGCTTCTTCGATTTCACGGCCCACTGGAGACCGCCTCCGACCGCCGAGTAATCTTCAGCTAGGAAGGTATTGATGAACGACTTGGAGTGGTCTTCTTCCCATTCCTGGTTGACGTCATCAGGGTGCGACAGGGCGAGTGCAGTGATGCGGGTCTTTTCGGCACTGATCGGCCAGTAGGGGTAAATCGAAACGCTGTCAGGCATGACCGACAGAGTCCCCATCGGGAAGACGGTGCAAAGTTCGAGCACCTCCTCGCCGGCATAGCCGGGCACCGGACGGCCGGCGCGTGGCCGGTCAGCCGGAGCGCCCCAGAACGCCGAGCAATAGCCTTCGCCGTGCTCAGCCAGATCGGCCCGATACATGTGGGTCGGGCTGCCAAGATTCACGGTATTGGGGTGGATCGCGGAAGAGTGATAGTTCTCATTGTTCTCGACAACAAACTTCCAGTTCACGTCCCACACATCATCATGGTGCTGACAGGTCACATAGTTGTCCGGAACCTTAAATACACTCATCCGCTGCTCGATTGGCTTGAGGCGCGGAGCAAGCGGCGCGGCCTCGTCATCTAGGTTGATGAAGATCAAATCGTTCCAGACCTCAAGCCGGTACTCCGGAAGCTTGACGTCCTTACGGTTGAAGCACTTGTGCTCTTCCATGTAGGTCGCGCCGAGCAACTGCCCGTCAAGCCCGAACGACCAGAGGTGGTAGGGACAGGTAAAGCGGCTAACGCTTCCGCGGTCGTTGTGCCGCACGAGCGGCATGAAGCGGTGCTGGCAGACTGATGAAACCGCGCGGATCCGCATGTCCTTGCCGCGGACAATGATCATCGGCTCGGACAGAAAGTCGAAGGCGAAGTAGTCACCAGGCTTTTTCACCTGTGCAACGTGACCAACAAGAATCCATTCCTTACTCCAAAGATGTTCAACCTCTAGCTCAAACATAGTTGGTGAATAGTACAGGTAAGGATCCAGTGTTTTGATCTCTTCGAGCGTCAGCTTACTAAACTCAGTCAGACTATTTACAATCTTCCGAAGTTCGCCTGCGTCATGGATTGGGGTCATCTGGTTCATCTGTCTTCCTCTCCCACTACTAAGCTCGAGCCACCCTTCTGGGTCCCAGCGGTGTGATGCGGTAATCTGAGGAATTCCTCAGATTGTCAATATGGATTCAGCGATTGCGACAGATTAGGTGCGGTTGGATCACGTGGGGCTAGAGGTTCACAAGGCTGCGAACATCGCCTAGGACCAATAGAATGGAAGCTGAGCCGAGCATCAAAGAGCTTCGCAGGACGCCGAAGCAGAGCCGTTCAATCAAGACAGTCGAGCGCCTACTCGGCTGCGCAGCTGTCGTTCTGGAGGGCGGCGGTTACGACGGATTTTCTATGCAGAGTGTGGCTGATGAAGCCGGCATGGCGATTGGAACAGTCTACCAGTATTTCCCAGACAAATACGCGATATTGCAGACTTTAGTCGAACGTTGGTACGAAAAGACGGAGAGCGTTCATCTGGCGGCGCATTCAACGTACGATTATGTACTGAAGTATGCTGAAGTGTACACGAAGGAACCAGGTGCGTCGGCGCTGCTTGACGCTATTCAGGCGGTACCAAAACTTCGTGCTTTCGACAGATCAAAGGTGGACGAAGCTATCCATCGCACTGCGATAGAATTCGCCGACGGCGGCGATCCGACCGCCCGCGATTATGCGAGGGCCCGCGTTCTTACAATAACGGTGGACAGCGTGCTCAGGGCAGCGATTCGGCTCCCTGCGTCGGAAACGGCGCTTCTGATCAACGAGCTTGAGCGACTGTTGACGACCATCTTGACCGACACCACCGACACAAAGCCTGTCTGACAGGCTGCAAATCCGGCGACACCGAACCGTTGTCCAATGTTTAGGAGACTTGTGCTCGGGCGAGCCGAACGCCGGCACAAGCGCGCCGGGCGTTCCTGCATGATGGAAGCGTCACAGCCAACGCGGCTGTGCCGACGAGCGAGCACGAATATCAAACCGGCCAGTCTCTCGTTATGACTGCGGGACCAAAGGGGCAGGTCAGAGAGTCTGATCACTCTCACCAGTTCTCTCGTGTAGCTGGTGCCAACGGGAACCATAAGGTGGCCTCGCGAGGCGAACACCTGCCCTGATGGACCACACTTGTCCGAAGTTGGCGTCGGATCTGCCTGCTGAATAGGAAGATCATGGCGTCACAGCCGCCCATTCATCTGCTGGACGCTGAAATCCAACGGCCCGTCGCGCTTACATTTCGCTTACATCAAGCGGCCGGTTGCCAGCTGTAAGCACAGCACTCTCTGAGCGTGCGCCATCGAGTATTTGAATTTCCAAAAGGAAACTGGAGCGGGCGAAGGGATTCGAACCCTCGACCCCAACCTTGGCAAGGTTGTGCTCTACCCCTGAGCTACGCCCGCTCGTGCGTTTCGGATCGGGCTGCCTGAAGGCCCCCGACCGGGGTGAAGCGCGCCCTTAGCTTCATGGGCTGGCCCGCGCAACAGCAAAAATGCGCGCAGGCCCTATCGCTTGCCCTCTTGCCCGCAAATGCCCTTGCCGAACTGCCCTCGCTTCCCACATGGGGGCAACACATTCTTTCACGTTTCAGCGCGGAGACCGACCAGTGGCAAGCCTTGGCCTCAATCTCGAAGAGCAGAAAGCGGTGGACCGCTTCCGCAAGGCCGTGGTCGAGCCATCGATGACCAAGCTCGTCGTGCTCGATTTCTGGGCCGAATGGTGCGGGCCGTGCAAGGCGCTCACCCCGCTGCTTGAGAAAGTCTGCGGCGAATACGCCGAAAAGGGCGTGGTCCTCGCCAAGATCAACGTGGATGAGGAACAGTTCATCGCCGCGCAGTTCCAGGTGCGCTCGATCCCCACGGTCTACGCCATGTTCCAGGGCCAGCCGGTGGCTGACCTGACGCCGGCGCGCAGCGAATCGCAGCTGCGCCAGATGCTCGATCAAATGCTCGCGCGCCTTCCGATCCAGGCGGGGGACGAACCCGCGCAGGATATCGCCCCGCTGCTCGCCATGGGTGAGGAAGTGCTCGCACTTGGCGACGGCGAACGTGCGGTCGGCATCTTCTCCCAGATTGCGGAAATCGCGCCGGACAATGCCGCCGCCCACTCCGGCCTGATCCGCGCGCTGCTTTTGGCGGGTGACAAGGCGGCGGCGGAGGACGTCCTCGCTTCGCTCGATCCCAAGCTGGCGGAAGACCCGGCGCTGGCGCAGGCCCGTTCCGCGCTCGCGCTCGCTGCCGATGCGCCCGAGCCCAGCGAGCTCGACGGCCTGCGCGCCGCCGTCGCCGCCAATCCGGACGACATGGACGCACAGCTCGCACTCGCCAACGGGCTCTATGCCGCCGGTGACCGCGATGGTGCGGCGGGCCTGCTCCTCGCCATGGTCGCGCGCGACCGGACGTGGAACGAAGGCGCCGCGCGCACCCGCCTGCTGCAGATATTCGAAGCCATCGGCCTTGAAGATCCGTGGGTTGCGGCCACCCGCCGCAAGCTTTCCACCGTGCTTTTCGGCTAAGCCATGGCGCAGGACAGCAGGCCGGTGCGCCTCTCGATCTTCCCGCTCACGGGCGCGCTGCTCTTCCCGGGGCTGCAGTTGCCCCTGCACATTTTCGAGCCACGCTACCGCTCGATGATCTCCGATTCGCTGGTGCGCGACCGGCGCATCGCGATGATCCAGCCGCAGGGCCAATATGATGGCGCCCCGCTGTTCCAGATCGGCTGCGTCGGCAAGATCGGCGAAGTCGAGGCGATGGAGGACGGGCGCTACAACGTCATCCTCGAAGGCCTGTCCCGCTTCCGCCTGCTGCGCGAACTCGATGTGACGACGCCCTTCCGCCAGGTCGAGGGCGAACTGATCGAGGATGACGCGGGCGCCAGCCTCAGCGCGGTCGAACGCGCCTCGTTCGAGCGCGAGGCGCGCCGCTTTGCCGATGCGCAGGGCTATTCGGTCGATTGGGATTCGGTCGGCCGGCTCGATGATGTCTCGCTCATCAACGGCGTCTCGCAAATCGCCCCGTTCGATGCGGCCGCCAAGCAGGCCCTGCTGGAGGCTGACAGCCTTGCCGCGCGGTGCGAGCTCCTCGTCCAGCTCATGCAATTCTTCGGCCGCCGCGATTCGGACGATGGGCGGGTGACGCTGCAGTAATCTAGAACTGGGCCCTGATCCCGTCGATCACGAATTGCGCGGCAAGCGCGGCGAGCAACACACCCAGCAGCCGGGTGATAACCGCCTCGACCTGCGAGCCCAGCGCCCGGATGATCGGGCGCGCGGCGACCAGCGCGATGAAGCTCAGCAGCATGACCGCGCCGAGTGCCGCCAGTATCACCAGCGTCTCAGGCAGACCGTGCGCCCGCGCGGTGAGCAGCATGACCGAGGCGATCGAGCCGGGGCCGGCCAGCATCGGCATGGCCATCGGGAAGACGGAAACGTCCTCCACTTGTGGCTGCGCGGTGCGCACTTTCTCCGCCCGCTCCTCGCGCCGCTCGGTGCGCTTCTCGAACACCATGTCGATCGCGATCATGAACAGCATGATCCCGCCGGCGATGCGGAAGCTGTCGAGCTCGATATGCAGCGCGCCGAGCAGATCCTCGCCGAACAATGCGAAGACCACGAGAATGCCGCTGGCAATCAGGCATGCGCGCAAGGCCATGATGAAGGCCTGACGCGGCGTGGCCGAAGCCGTCAGCCCGGCGTAGATCGGGGCGCAGCCGGGAGGGTCGATCACCACGAACAGCGTTGTGAAGGCGGAAAGGAACAGCGCCAGCATTATCCTATCCCTCGTTCTTCGCCACTTCGGTGCGCTTCAGCACCTCGTTCATCTTGCCGTCCTGCCACATCCATACGGTCCATTCGCGCGTCCCCCCCGGCAGCACGGTGGAGCGCCAGACGAGCGTGCCGTCGATCGAGCGGCCGTCCTTGCTATCTGAGCCGGCAGGTGCGGCCAGCGCCGGGATCGGTCCGGCCAGCGGGCGAGGCGGCGGGGGCGGATCACCGCGCTTGGGCGTGGGTGGCGCATCGGCCAGCGGATCGCGGCGCGGGCGCGGCGGGCAATCGGCGACTTTGCCGGTGATGAAGTCGGCCCCGGCCAGCGGCGCAGTGAGATCACCGCCCTGATCGAGCACCCACTTGTAGTCACCCTTCTTGCGCTGGCGCTGCCACACGGTGGAGAACCAGCCGTTGCTGCCACCTGCCCGATAGCCGCCGAAGGTCACCCCCGCGCTGCCGTCGCAGCTCATCCAGACCGAGCTCGGCTGCCACTGCACCGCTTGCGGCGGATTGGCGCGGCCCTTGAGCCAGAGTTTGGCAGCCACGCGCTGCGGCACGAACATTTCCGCCTCGTCGGTGGCGGTCGCAGCAAAGGCGGTCCACTGGCCCTTCTCGCGCGCCAGCCGTGCAAACGCGCTCTCCGCTGCAATCAGTGCGCTGGGATTGCCGATGGGCGTGATGGCGCTGCCAAACCCCGGCGCCCCGCGAGGGTCCTGCGCCGCAACGGGCAGGGCGAGGGTAAGCAGGGCGGGGGCGAGCAGGGCGGGGGCGAGCAGGGCGAGGGGTACCGAGTGCTTCATGTGGCCAAGCCTAGAGCAGGCTGCCGGCAATAGAAAGGCAGCGCCTCAGATCGCGTCCGCTGCCAGCTCCAGCCCGGCGCCCCGATAGGCGGCTACGAGGGCATTGCGCAGCAGTACGGCGATTGTCATCGGGCCGACCCCGCCGGGCACCGGGGTTACCGCACCGGCCACTTCCATCGCGCCAGCATAGTCGACATCTCCGACCAGCCGCGTCTTGCCTTCCTCGGCGGCGGGCACGCGGTTGATGCCGACGTCGATTACGGTCGCACCGGGCTTGATCCAGTCGGCCTTGACCATTTCCGCTCGGCCGACCGCGGCCACCACGATGTCGGCGCGGCGCACCACTTCGGGCAGGTTCTTGGTGCGGCTGTGCGCGATCGTAACCGTGCAGCTTTCGGCCAGAAGCAGCTGCGCCATTGGCTTGCCGACGATGTTGGAACGCCCGATCACCACCGCATCGAGCCCGGAGAGCGAGCCCAGCCGGTCCTTCAGCAGCATCAGGCAGCCGAGCGGCGTGCAGGGCACGAAGCCCGGCTGGCCCACCGCTAGGCGGCCTGCGCTGATCACGTGGAAACCGTCCACGTCCTTGTTCGGGTTGATCGTGGAGATCACCTTCTGCTCGTCCATGTGCGAAGGCAGCGGCAGCTGCACAAGAATGCCGTCGACCGCAGGATCGGTGTTGAGTTGCTCGACCAGCGCGAGGAGATCGGCCTCCGGCGTTTCAGCGGGCAGGCGGTGCTCGAAGCTTGCCATCCCGGCCCCGATGGTCTGCTTGCCCTTGGAGCGAACATAGACCTGGCTCGCGGGATCTTCGCCAACCAGCACCACGGCAAGCCCCGCCTTGCGACCTGCTTTGGCTTCGAACGCGGCGGCAAGCTCTCCCACCTTCGCGCGCAGCGTTGCGGCAAACGCCTTCCCATCGATCATCGCGGCAGTCATTGCAGTACTCTCGGGTTGCAGTTGGATCAGTACGGCGTGGTCATGTCGGCGAGGAAGATGAGAACGCGGACAACCAGATCCAGGCCGAAGATCACGATCATCGGCGAGAAATCGATGGCTCCGGTGTTTGGCATCGCCCGGCGGATGGGATTCAAGAGCGGGTCAAGGATCGCACCCAGCGCTGTCAGCAAGGCCGAAACAACCTTGTTGCGCTGGCTCACCACGTTGAATGCGATCAGCATGCTCAAAATAAACGAAATGATTACAACGATCTGAAGCAGCTGAATAAGCTTGATCAGGGCCGCAATCAACGAGAACAACAGCATTACGCATTCCCTATGTCAGCAAGGAGTGCACGCTCCTAGCCGACCCTCTCCCGAAGCCACAAGGGGCCCCTCGCCGAACGACCGACGGCGATGGACAAACTTGTATGTGTTGCATACAAATTTGTCCAGAGCTTCCCGCATGCGAGTGCGGATTTTCAGAGCTTGAGCGTGGTGCCTTCGATGTGCCAGCGCAGTTGCTCCGACGTGGCACCGTCGACGTCGTTGACCCGGCGCAGCACGACTTCGCCGGTGATGATGCGCGAACCGTCGGTGATCGTGACCGGCGCGGTGTAGTAGATCGAGCCCGCCGCGCCTTCGCTTTCGCCCTTGCCAAAGGTCACTTTCGGATAGTGCAGCCCGGCCCACTGTGCCGCGAAGTCGGCCTCCGAAAGGCCGCTGCGCGCGCCCAGATCACCCCAGAAGGCGCGGACCACCACCCAATCGCGCGCCTCGATCGCATCGCCCCATGCGCGCAGGACCACATCGGGATCGCGCGAACCGGGAGGCCGGGCTGGCGCAGGCGGTGGCGGCGCATCAGGCGTTGCCGACGCATCCAGGGCAGGCGATTCCGCGGGGGAAACCGCCGGCGAGCCTGTGGGGGAAGGCGAAGGTGCAGGAGCCGGGGCTGTGCAGGCCGCGAGGGCGAGCAGGGCGGCAGCGCAGAGAAAGCGGTGTATCATGCAAGGCCAATGCCCCGCAGCCGCGCCGGTTCCCTGCGCCGCGCTCAGCTTCACGCGCGAATCAGTGTACCGGCACCGCGCGCGGTAAAGATTTCGATCAGCATCGCATGCGGCACGCGCCCGTCGAGCACGACTGCCGCCTCGCATCCGGCTTCCACCGCATGGACACAGGTCTCGAGCTTGGGGATCATGCCGCCGCTGATCGTGCCATCCTCTGCAAGGCGGGTGATGTCTGCCGGGGTGAGGTCGGTGAGCAGGCGGCGTTCCTTGTCGAGCACGCCCGGCACGTCGGTAAGCAGGAACAGCCGCGCCGCGCCCAGCGCCGCGGCGATCGCACCGGCCATGGTGTCGGCGTTGATGTTGTAGGTTTCGCCATCCTCGCCCACGCCGATCGGGGCGATGACCGGGATCATGTTGGCGCCGGTGATGGTGTCGATCACCGTGGTGTCGATCTTCGCCGGTTCGCCGACGAAGCCGAGGTCCACGACGATGGCTTCCCCGCTTTCGGCGTCGTTGATCGCCTTGGGAGCCTTCTTCGCCTCGACCTTGCGGGCGATCACCATGCCGCCGTCCTTGCCGGAAATGCCGATGGCCTTGCCTCCGGCGCGGGCGATCCAGCTTACCAGTTCCTTGTTGATCGCGCCGGCGAGGACCATTTCGGCGACTTCGGCGGTCTGCTTGTCGGTCACCCGAAGGCCATCGACGAAGCGCGATTCGATGCCGAGGGCCTTCAACATCCGCCCGATCTGCGGTCCGCCGCCGTGGACGACCACCGGATTGATGCCGACCGCCTTCAACAGCACGATGTCTTCGGCAAAATCCTGCGCGAGATCGGGATCGCCCATGGCATGCCCGCCATACTTCACCACGAAGGTCTTGCCCGCATATCGCTGCAGGTAAGGCAGCGCCTCGGTGAGCGTTTCGGCCTTGGCGAGCATCGCCTTGTGATGGGCGGCGTCGTCGGCTGCGGGATCGTGCGTGGTTGCCATGATGCGCCGCGCTTTGGACCAAGCAGCCCGAAGGTGCAATATTTAGCGCTGGCCGTCGAGCTTGCGGCCCAACTTGACGAAGGCCCAGATCAGCGGCGGCACCATGATCGTGGAGAGCAGCAGCTTGGCGGCGATCTGGCCCGCCATGATCTCGCCAATCGGCAGCGGCACGCCGGCAGCATCAGTTACCCCTGCGAACGAGATCGTGATGAAGATCAGCGTATCGACCATCTGGCTAAGGAGGCTGGCGATCCAGGCGCGCAAGATCAGCAGCCGCCCGCGCCCACCGGCAAGCCGCGAGAAGACGTAGACATTGAGCGTCTGCGAGGTGCCGTAGGAAATGAGGCCCGCAAACTGCATCCGCGCGCCTTGGCCGAGGAGGCGCGCATAGGCTTCCTGATCGCCCCAGAACGGCGCGGGCGGCACCACCTTGATCACGAAGGTGAGCAGCAGCATCGAGACGATCAGCGGAACGAAGCCGAAGCGCACCAGCGTGTTGGCCACATCCTGCCCATAGAGTTCAGCGACGGCGCTGGCCATGACAACCAGCAGCAGGAACGCGAAGATCCCGCTTTCGACCGCCAGATCGCCGAGCAGCGGCCAATGGCCGAGCGCGGCGATCTTGGTGCCGAGCACGCCGGCCAGCACGACAAGCCCGCCATAGAGCAGCGAAAAGGCGAAGAGCGAGGTGGGAATGCCCGAAGTTTCCGGCGATGAAGTTTCCGGCGATGCGGCGTGTGGCTGGTCTTGCATTGGCAAGGGTTAGCGGGATTTTGACCCTGCGCCAAATCCCGTTTAAGCCACGCCCGACTGGGTTTTCATGGGGAGCGACAGCCCGCGATGCGCGTTTTGATGAGCCTCGCCGGCATGGCGCTGATTCTGGCCGTGGCGGTTCTGCTGTCCTCCAATCGCAGGGCGATCCGGCTGCGCATCGTTGCCCCCGCCTTTGCGCTGCAGGCCGGGTTCGCCGCGCTGGTGCTCTATTTCCCGCCGGGCAATGCCGCACTGCAGGGTGCAGCCGCCGGGGTGGAGGGTCTGCTCGGTTATGCCAAGGCAGGCGTTGCCTTCCTGTTCGGGCCGCTCGCCGATCCCGCGATCGGCGGGCGCAGCTTTGCCATCGCTGCGCTGCCGACGATCGTGTTCTTCGCCGCGCTGATTTCGATCCTCTATTATCTCGGGATCATGCAGCTGGTGATCCGCTGGATTGGCGGCGGTCTTGAGAAGATCACCGGCATCAGCCGGGTCGAGGCGCTGTGCGCGGCCTCCAACATCTTCGTCGGCCAGAGCGAATCGCCGCTGGTGATCCGGCCTTATCTCGCCGCGCTAAGCCCCTCGCAGATGTTCGCGGTGATGACGGTGGGCATGGCCGGCGTCGCGGGCACGATCCTTGCGGCCTATGCCGCGATGGGCATCCGGGTGGACTATCTGGTCGCCGCCGCGTTCATGTCGGCGCCGGGCGGCGTGCTGATGGCCAAGCTGATCATGCCCGATGTCCCGCCGCCTCTGCATGCGCACGATGATACCCCGCTGCACAATCCCCATATTGCCGTCTCCGCGCCGGACGAGGAACGCCCAGCCAACCTCATCATGGCCGCAAGCCAGGGCGCGCAGACCGGTGTGCGGCTCGCCGTCGCCGTGGGCGCGATGGTGCTGGCCTTTGTGGCGCTGGTGGCGATGGCGAATGGCATATTGGGCGGGATCGGCGGGTGGCTGGGCTATCCCGGCCTCTCGTTTCAACAGATCCTCGGCACCGTGTTCGCGCCGGTCTTCCTCCTCCTCGGCGCTCCCAACTGGGCCGAGGCGGCGCAAGCCGGGGGTCTGTTCGGCACCAAGATCGTGCTCAACGAATTCGTCGCCTTCATCGATCTCGGCACGGCGAAGGACCTCAGCGCGCACACTGTCGCCATCGTCACTTTCGCGCTGTGCGGCTTTGCCAATTTCAGCTCGATCGCGATCCAGATGGCGGTCTCGGGCAGCCTTGCGCCCAACCAGCGCCCGGTGATCGCCAGGTTGGGGCTCAAGGCGCTGGCCGCCGGCGCGCTGAGCAATCTGATGAGCGCGGCGCTGGCGGGCATGTTCCTCAGCGTATGAACCCATGACCGGCCCTGCCGCGATAAGGGCGGGCACCACCTATGGTGTGATCGGCTTCGGGTTTGGTTTCGTGTTTGGCGTGGTGCGGACCTTGCTGGTTGCCCCGGCCATCGGTGCGTTTGCTGCGGTCGCCATCGAAACGCCGCTAATGCTGGCAACCTGTGCGCCGCTAGCGCGGTGGTGCCTTCGGCGCTGGGCTGTGTCCGGGCCGGGAGAGGCGCTTGGGATGGGACTTGCGGCCTTTGCGGTGTTGATGGTTTGTGAGGTGCTGCTTGGGCTGGCACTGGGTCAAGCCCCATCCGCGATGTTTGCCGCGCTGGGCAGACCGGCCGGTTTGCTTGGCCTTGCGGGACAGATCTGCTTCGCTCTGCTGCCGCTAGGCTGGACGGCGGCGCAGCGCCTCCCGCGCCAATAGCGGCAAGCCGAGCAGTACGAACGGCGCGGCCATGAAGCCCCAGTAGCCGTTGTCCGGCCGCCCGAACACAGTGAGCGCGGCGAGGAAGCCGGCGCTGCCGATGGCGGCGGTGCGCTCCATCTCGCGGCCCCAGCGCAGCATTGCGGCGAGCGAGGCGGCGACTGTCACGAGAATCAGCGGGCCGGGCAAGCTGGTCAGCACGAGATTGCGGCGCAGCGCGTCGATTACCAGCGGAAGGCCGCCGAAACGCACCCAGCCTGGCGAGGTGAGATCGCCGGGCACGACCTGCGCGGCCACCAACCAGGAGTGGATCAGCCAGAGCCCGCCCGCCAGCGCGATGGCTCCGAGCGCCATGAGCGCGCGCTTCCCGTCGCGCTGCCACAGCGCCATGAGGAGGATCGCCGCAAGCCACGCCAGCGCCGTCTCGCGCACAAGCACGGCCAGCAGCGCAAGGCCCACCGAGAGCCAGGGCCGCCGGTGCGCGGCGAGCGAGAGCATGATGAGCAGCACGCTCCACTGCTCGTGAAGATAGACGTTGTCCGGAAAGAACGCACCGAACAGCCCGGCGACGGCAAGCGCCACCACCGACAGCGCCTCGGCCGGTGGACGATCCGCAAGGCTCTGCCTGAGCGCGATCAATGCGCCGAACAGCAGCGCGATCAGCGCGGCGGTGCGCGTTACCGTGCTCGGCAGCAGCGCTAGCATATAGGTCATCGTCGGCGGGCGCACCGCGAGCGCTGGCTGGACCGGATAGGACCGCTCGCGCTGCGCGGCCATCGTAGCGGGGTAGAAATTCTCGCCCCCGCGCACGCGTTCGACCACGGTGCGGTAGAGTTCCTGATCGAGCTGGACGGGCTTTGCGGGCGGCTTCGCGGCGAGCGGCACCGCAAGGCAGGCCAGCAAGGCCAGCAAAAAGGCGCGCCAGACTCTCACAGCTCGCGTTTCAAATCATAGAGCAGATCGAGCGCCGCGCGCGGGCTGAGCGAATCAATGTCGATAGAAGCCAGCTTCTCGCGCAGCGCATCCACTTTCTCCTCCGCCGCCTCGATCGCTGCGGCGAACAGCGGCAGGTCGTCGAGCCCCGCTGCCAGCCCGCCGGTCGCGGCGCGGCCCTTTTCCAGCCGGTCGAGCACAGACTTCGCGCGCTTCACCACTGGTGCCGGAACCCCCGCGAGACGCGCGACGGCAAGGCCATAGCTCTTGTCCGCCGGGCCTTCCGCAAGCTCGTGCAGCAGCACCAGATCGCCCTTCCACTCGCGTGCGCGGACGTGATGCAGCGAAAGCGCGTCGCAGGTTTCGGCGAGGCGCGCGAGTTCGTGGTAATGCGTTGCGAAGAGGCAGCGCGAACGGTTCGCTTCATGCACGGCCTCGGCCACGGCCCAGGCGAGCGCAAGCCCGTCGTAGGTCGACGTGCCGCGCCCCACCTCGTCGAGGATCACGAAACTGCGCTCGCCTGCCTGCGCTAGGATCGCGGCGGTTTCGACCATCTCGACCATGAAGGTTGAACGCCCGCGCGCCAGATTGTCTGCCGCGCCGACGCGGCTGAACAGGCGGTCGACGATCCCGATCTCCGCCGCCTCCGCCGGTACGAAGCCGCCCGCCTGCGCGAGGATCACGATCAGCGCGTTCTGGCGCAGGAATGTGGACTTGCCGCCCATGTTCGGCCCGCCGATCAGCCACAGCCGGTCGCGCGGGGTGAGCGTGCAATCGTTGGCGACGAAGCGCTCGCCGCGTGCCGCGAGCGCGGCTTCCACCACCGGATGCCGCCCGCCACGGATGGTGAGCGCGGTATCTTCGCTAAGGTGCGGCAGGCACCAGCTGCCTTCCGCCGCGCGCTCGGCCTGCCCGGCGGCCACATCGATGCGCGCGAGTGCCGCCGCCGTCATCGCAATCGCCTCGCGCGCGGCTACGGCGCGGGCAGTCAGATCCTCGAAGTGTGCTTCCTCGGCCGCCAGCGCATGCCCGCCCGCCTCGGCGATGCGGCTCGCTTCCTCATGCAGCGCCAGCGCGTTGAAGCGCACCGCGCCCGCCATGGTCTGGCGGTGGGTAAAGCCGCTATCCGGTGCCATCAGCCGATCGGCATGGCGCGCCGGCACTTCGATGAAGTAGCCCAGAACGCCGTTGTGCCGGATCTTGAGTGAGGGCGTCCCGGTCTCCTCGCGGTAGCGCGCCTCCAGCGCGGCGATGGCGCGGCGCGAGTTGCCCGCCGCATCGCGCAAGGCATCTAGCGCGGCGTCATAGCCTGCCGCGATAAAGCCGCCGTTGGTCCGCTCGGTCGGCGGTGCGGGGACGAGCGCGCGGGCGAAGAGATCGATCAGCGCGCCGTGGCCGCCCAGCGCGGGGATCAGGCTGTCCGCCAGCGCAGGCCGGTCGGCGCGCGCCGCGAGGAGCGCCTGCAGGCGCTGCGCCTCGCTCAGGCCATCGCGCAGCTGACCGAGATCGCGTGGGCTTCCCCGGCCCGCCACGATCCGCCCCAGCGCGCGGCCCACATCCGGCGCGGCGCGCAGCACGGCGCGCAAGTCGCCGCGCAGCAGGGGATCGTCGTGCAGCCAGCTGACCAATTCGAGCCTTGCCCGGATCGCGGCAAGATCGGTGAGCGGCGCGGCGAGGTCTTCTGCAAGCAGCCGCGCACCCGCGCTTGTCACGCAGCGGTCGATCGCCTCGATCAGGCTGCCCTTGCGCCCGCCGCTGCTGGCGGAGAGAATTTCGAGGCTGGCGCGCGTCGCCTCGTCCATCGCCATGAAGGCACCGGCCTCGCGCACCACCGGCGGCAGCAGCAGCGGCAGGTTGCCGCGCCCGACATGCTCGAGATAGTCGATCAGCCCTGCGGCCGCCGCCAGCATCGCGCGGCTGAACGCGCCGAAGCCATCGAGTGTGGCAACGCCGTGCAGCGCCATCAGCCGATCCGAACCGCGCTGCGAATCGAAGGCGCGGGCCGGGCGCTCGCCAGCCTCGGGCAGATCGAGTCCGGAATCCTCGGCCATGACGAGCTCAGTTGCGCCGAGCCGGGCAAGCGCGGCGGGGATGGCCTCGGGCGCGCATTCCTCCAGCTCCATCCGCCCGGTGGAGATGTCGCAAGCGGCAATTCCGGCAACCCCGCGTACGGCGCAGACCGCCGCCAGCACATTGGCCCGGCGCGGTTCGAGCAGTGCGTCTTCGGTGAGCGTCCCCGCCGTCACGAAGCGGACGATATCGCGCGCCACCAGGGCCTTGGAACCGGCGCGTTTGCGCGCTTCCTCGGGCGTTTCGGTCTGTTCGGCGATGGCGACGCGGCATCCGGCGCGGATCAGGCGGGCGAGGTAGCTTTCCGCCGAATGCACCGGCACGCCGCACATCGGGATCGGCGCGCCACCATGTTCGCCCCGGCTGGTGAGGGCAATATCAAGCACGCTGGCAGCGATCTTTGCATCCTCGAAGAACAGTTCGAAGAAATCGCCCATGCGGTAGAACAGCAGGCAGCCTTCGGCCTGCTGCTTCAGCGCAAGATATTGCGCCATCATCGGAGTTGGGGCATGGGAGTTCACAGCCGCCGTGGCTAGACCACGCGCGCAGGTTTCTCAAATGATCGACACCGGATATCGACACTTCAAGTCGTAAATGGTCCGGGCATGGGCTGGGCGGATGCTTCAAGGGTTCTTGGGAGGCGGTTGCTTCCAGGGGGCCAGAGGGATGATCAATTCGATCCTTCCGACCGGCGCCGATGCGAAAGTGAACTGGGGTTGATGCAGGTCCGCGAAAAAACTTTGGCCATGAGCCTGCGGGGGTTGTGGGAGCGCGTGCTGGCGCTGCCCTGGCTCAGTGCGCCCGGAATCATCGTCATCGTCGTGCTGGTATGCCTGCCCTTCGCGCTGGTCGAAGTGCCGCCGCTGATCGACGTTCCCGGCCACATGGGCGCCGCCGCGATCGAGGCGGCGCGTCCCGGCAATCCGCTGCTCAAGTATTTCTCGTGGAAGTGGGTCTTCACGCTCAACATCGGCGGTGATGTGCTGGCGAAGCTGATCGGCGCGCAGTTCGGCATTCTGGCGGCGGGCTGGTGGAGCACGGTGCTGGCGACCGGTCTCTTCGCTGGTGGCTGCCTCGCCACGATCCGCGTGCTCAATCCCAAGGGTGGGCACGGCGCGCCCTGGGCGCTGATGTTCGTGTTCAGCTTCCCGCTGCTCACGGGCTTTCTCAACTACATCCTCGCCACCGGTCTTTCGCTGATGGCCTTTGCTGCGGCGGTCTGGCTCGAGGACAAGCCGAAGCAGCGTGCAGCGCTGCTGATCGCCGCGCAGCCGATTGCCCTGCTGTGCCATGCCATCGGCGGCCTGCTGCTGGGCCTGCTGGTCGGCGCCAATGCGCTGGGCCGCGAACTGGATCGCCTGCCCGCCGGTTGGTGGCACCCGTCCGAGTGGCGGCGCTTGCGGGATGAGCAGGACTGGCGCGCGATTGCCAAGCGGCTGTTCATCCTGTGCTGGCCGCTGATTGCCACAGTGGTGACGATCCTGCTGTGGAAGTATTTCTCGCCCGATCCCGCGCGCAGCATGAACCGCTGGCGGTGGGATCAGAAGGCCTGGTATTTCGTGCTCACCCTGCGGGACCAGTCGCTGCTGCTGGATGGGGCGACGACGATTGCCTGCTTCGCGCTCATCCTGTTCGGCTGGGTGCTCGGTGCGCGCTGGAAGTGGCAGCTGGGCCTTCCGGGCCTCCTCGTCTTCCTGCTGTTCATCGCCATCCCCAGCGACATCAACGGCAGCGCCTTTGTCGATGTGCGCCTGCTGCCGGTTGCCTGCATGCTCGCGCTCGGCCTGCAGGACTGGAGCCGCGTTCCGCTCGAACGCGCGCGGATGATCGCTTTGGCTGGCGCGCTGCTGCTCGGCACGCGCCTTGTCGTCACCGGCGCCAGCTTTGCCGACTATGCCGACGACTATCGCAAGCAGCTTTCGGCGCTCCATCATGTCGAACCCGGCAGCCGCGTCCTCGCCTTCGTCGAGCATTCCTGCATCGAGGAATCGTGGCGCAACACCCGCCGTGACCATCTCGCCAGCCTGGCCGGGCTCTACCGGCAGGCCTGGGTGAACGACAACTGGGCGGTGCCCGGGCTGCACATGGTGATCCCGCGCTTCCGTCCGGGGCGCAATTTCACTGCCGATCCGTCCGAATTCGTGTGGTCGCGCGCCTGTCAGGGCGGCCGCATGCGCAGCGTCGATACTGCGCTGAAATATGCCCCGATCGAGCGGGTCGATTACGTTTGGCTGATCGATACCGGGCTGCCGCGCCACCCGGATTCGCGGCTCCAGCTTGTCTGGCAGGAAGGCCGCAGCCTGCTTTTCGCCGTCCGGCCCTTGGGTTTTCCGAAGTGGCGCTCTAAAGACTTGTAATCACGCAGTGCCCGCGGCGCGCGCCCCCAGGCAAGCAATCTTGCCATGGGGATGCAGCCGGGCCAGTACGCCGCGCGCGCCGATGGGGGATACGATGACTGACGAGAGCAATGTCCGCTTCACCGAACGTGAAGCGCTGTTCTACCACAACACGATTCGCCCCGGTAAGATCGAGATCATCGCCTCGAAGCCGATGGCGACGCAGCGCGACCTCAGCCTCGCCTATTCGCCCGGCGTTGCCGTGCCGGTCCGCGTTATCGCCGAGAATCCGGCCGCCGCCTATGACTATACCGCCAAGGGCAACCTCGTTGCGGTGATCTCCAACGGCACGGCCATCCTCGGCCTCGGCAATCTCGGCGCGCTCGCTTCGAAGCCGGTGATGGAAGGCAAGGCGGTGCTGTTCAAGCGCTTCGCCGACGTCGATTCGATCGACATCGAACTGGCGACCGAGGACCCGCAGGCGTTCATCGATGCGGTAACGCTGATGGAGCCGAGCTTTGGCGGCATCAACCTCGAGGATATCAAGGCGCCCGAGTGCTTCATCATCGAACAGGCGCTGAAAGAGCGCCTCAAGATCCCGGTGATGCACGATGACCAGCACGGCACCGCGATCATTTCCGCCGCCGGCCTGCTCAACGCCTGCTTCCTCACCGGGCGCAATCTTGCCGACGTCAAAGTCGTCGTGAACGGCGCGGGCGCCGCCGCGATCGCCTGCACCGCGCTGATCAAGGCGATGGGTGTGCGCCACACCAACGTCACCATGTGCGACAGCAAGGGCGTGATCTACGTTGGCCGCGCGGGGATCGACCAGTTCAAGTCTGCCCACGCCATCGACACCCCGCACCGCACGCTGGAAGAAGCGATGGAAGGGGCCGACATCTTCCTCGGCCTTTCGGTCGAAGGCGCCGTCACGCAGGCGATGGTCAAGAAGATGGCGCCGCAGCCGATCATCTTCGCGATGGCCAATCCCGATCCGGAAATCACCCCGCCCGAAGCCAAGGCGGCGCGCCCCGATTGCATCGTGGCGACGGGCCGTTCGGACTATCCGAACCAGGTCAACAACGTACTCGGCTTTCCCTTCATCTTCCGCGGCGCGCTCGATGTGCGGGCCACCGCAATCAACGAGGAAATGAAGATCGCCGCCGCGCGCGCCATCGCGGAACTGGCGCGCGAATCGGTGCCTGAGGAAGTGGCCGCCGCCTATGGCCAGAACCACACCTTCGGGCTCGACTACATCATCCCCGCGCCGTTCGATCCGCGCCTCATGGAAGTCGTGTCCTCCGCCGTCGCCAAGGCGGCGATGGAATCGGGCGTGGCGCAAAAGCCGATCGAGGATTTCGACGCCTACCGCACCGAGCTGAAGGCCCGCCTCAATCCGACCACCGGCGCGCTCACCAGCGTCTACCAGCAGGTCAAGGAAAACCCCAAGCGCGTCGTCTTCGCAGAGGCGGAGAACGAAGTCGTGCTGCGCGCGGCGATCCAGTACCGCGATTTCGGATATGGCACGCCGGTGCTGGTCGGCCGTACCAAGGCGGTCTGCGATCTCCTCACCGAACTTGGCGTGGGCGATCCCTCCAGCTTCGAGATTCACAACTCGGCGGTCTCGCCGCTCGTGCCGGAAATGGTGACCTATCTCTACGAGCGGTTGCAGCGGCGCGGCTTCATGGAGCGCGACGTGCGGCGCATGGTCAATCAGGACCGCAACGTGTTCGCCTCGCTGCTCGTCGCGCTGGGCCACGGCGATGCGATGATCTCCGGCATGACCCGCACCTTTGCGCAGACGATCAAGGAAGTGCGCCAGGTGCTCGATCCGAAGCCCGGCCATCTGCCGTTCGGCATCCACATGATGGTGGCCAAGAGCTACACCGTGTTCCTTGCCGATACGACCGTGAACGAGCGCCCGAACGCGGCCGAACTTGCGCATATCGCCACGGAAACCGCCGCCGTTGCCCGCCGCATGGGGCATGAACCGCGCGTGGCGTTCCTGTCCTACTCCACCTTCGGCAACCCCAGCGGCCGCTGGCTTGACGAGATTCGCGGCGCCGTCGCGATCCTCGATGAGCAGAAGCCCAATTTCGAGTACGAAGGCGAGATGGCGCCCGATGCCGCGCTCAATCCCAAGGTCATGGCTAACTATCCGTTCAGCCGTCTTTCGGGTCCAGCCAACGTGCTCATCATGCCCGGCCTGCAATCGGCCAACATCTCTGCCAAGCTGCTGCGCGAACTGGCCGGCAACGCGGTGATCGGGCCGATGCTGATCGGCATGGAAAAGCCCGTCCAGATTGCCGCAATGACGTCGATCGCGCCGGACATCCTGACGCTGGCGGTCCTCGCGGCGGCGGGGGTTGCGGGATAGGCTGCTAGGCTGGCGCGGCGCGCGGCTGCCTGCGCTGCAGGCCGTCGATGCGTGCGCGAACATAGAGCACGTAGCCCACGTAAATCGCGGCGAGCGTGGCCGAGCCGAGCATTCCGGCGTGGTAGCTTCCCGTGGCGTCGCGCATCGCACCGAAGGCGTAGGGTGAGGCGAACGAGCCCAACTGCCATAATGTGTTGATGGCCCCGCTGCCTACGGCAAGCTGGCGGACGGGTAGCGCATCCGGCCATGATGCAATCACCAGCGCGCCTGCAGCGAAGCTGACCGCGGTCTGCAGCAGATAGCCCGCCACGACCGCACCTGGTGAGGGCGCCAAGCCGATCAGGAACAGGCCCAGCGCGGCAATGCTGCCGAGGCCGGCGGTATAGCGCAGCCGGTCGCCATGCCGGTCGGAATACCATCCGGCGAGCAGGATCACGACCGCTCCGTTGAAGCCGCCAAGGCTGACCAGCCATCCGATGGTCTTCGTATCGAGCCCCCCGTTCGCCGCCAGCACCGCCGGAGCCGACAGGACGAAGCCACTCATCGCACAGTTGAGGAGAAGGCCCGTGCACCCCAGCAGCCATACCGTCGGGTTGGCCAACACGGTGCGCAAATCGTGCCGCCCGGTATCGCCGATCAAGGCCGCATCGCGTGCCAATGCCCCGGAAATCCAGGCCTTCTCGTCTGGTTCGAGCCAGCGGACATCGTCCGGGCGGTCGGGCAGGAAACGCAGAATCGCGCAGCCCATCAGCACGGCAGGCAGGCCCTGCGCGAGGAACACCCATTGCCACCCGCGCCATCCCGCAAGGCCATCAAGTCCGAGCAGCGGGGCTGCGGTTGCCCCCATCACCACGCCGGCCAGCGCCGGGGCGATGTAGATCCGGGTGACCGCGCGCCCGCGATAGGCTTTCGGGAACCAGTGCGAGAGGTAGTAGACGAGGCCCGGAAAGAACCCCGCCTCGGCAGCGCCGAGCAGAAACCGCATTAGATAGAACTGCGAGGCGCTGCGGACAAACATCATCCCCACCGCGAGCAGACCCCAAGTGATCATGATCCGTGCGAGCCACTGGCGCGGACCGAAACGCGATGCCATCGCCCCCGAGGGGATTTCGAACAGCGCATAACCGATGAAGAACAGGCCGCCGCCAAAGCCGTAGACCGTGGCGCTGAAGCCGAGATCGGCATTCATCTGCAGCGCGGCGAAGCTCACGTTCACCCGGTCGATATAGGCCATCACATAGGCCAGCAGCAGGAACGGGACGATGCGCAGCATCGCCTTGTTCATGGCGGTGCGCGCTACCCCTGCTTCGTCCCCCACGCGATGCTCCGTCCAGCCCAGAGCGCAGGTTGATCCGAAGGTGCGCCGAAGCGCAAATGAATTGTCAGATCAGCCCCGCCAGCGGACTGCTCGGATCGGCATACTTGCGCGTCCCCATGCGGCCCGCAAGATAGGCATCGCGCCCCGCTTCGACCGCGGCCTTCATCGCGCGGGCCATGCGGATCGGGTCCTTGGCTTCGGCGATGGCGGTGTTCATCAGCACGCCGTCGCAGCCCAGTTCCAGCGCCACGGCGGCATCGCTTGCCGTGCCCACGCCGGCATCGACAAGGACCGGAACCTTGGCGCCTTCCACGATCAGGCGGATCGTCACGCGGTTCTGGATGCCGAGGCCGGAGCCGATCGGCGCGCCCAGCGGCATGACCGCGACGGCGCCCGCATCCTCAAGCTGCTTCGCCGCGATGGGATCATCCACGCAATAGACCATCGGCAGGAAGCCTTCCTTGGCCAGCACTTCGGTGGCGCGGATGGTTTCGATCATGTTGGGATAGAGCGTGCGCGCCTCGCCCAGCACTTCGAGCTTCACCAGATCCCAGCCGCCCGCCTCGCGCGCCAGGCGCAGCGTGCGGATCGCGTCCTCGGCGGTGAAGCAGCCGGCGGTGTTGGGCAGGTAGGTGATCTTCTTCGGGTCGATGAAGTCCGTCAGCATCGGCGCCTTGGGATCGCTGACGTTTACGCGGCGCACCGCCACGGTCACGATCTCCGCGCCTGAAGCTTCTACCGCCGCCGCGTTCTGCGCAAAGTCCTTGTACTTGCCGGTGCCCACGATCAGCCGCGAACGGAAAGTGCGGCCCGCTACGGTCCAGGTGTCTTCTGGCCAGGTATCGTCATCCTGCCCGCCGCCAACGAAGTGCACGATCTCGAACATGTCGCCGTCGGCGATCTGCACTGCCGCCAGCGTCGAGCGCGGGACAATTGCGCCATTGCGCTCGACCGCAACCTTGGCGGGATCAAGCTCGAGGCTACGCACGAGATCGGCGATCGAGCCGGGCGCGGCGCGGCGGGGTTCGCCATTGATGGTGAGGGTGAGAGTCGCTGCTGTATCGGTGGCCATGCGGCGGGCTTTAGCGCCCACACCGCCGTGCGCAAGCTGTCAGCAGGTGTTGCGGCGCAGGTTCACGATATGCGCGGAGGCAACCAGCAGCACGCCGCTAATGGTCAGAAGCGCCTCGGCCGTGCCGTGGTCGCTGGCAATCGCGGCGGCCATCAGGGCCAGGCCGCTGGTGCCGAGCGCCAGCGGCAGGCGGTGCCCATGGCGCAATGCGCCCGCGCCGATCGTGAACATCCCGACGAGGAAAGCTGCCACCAGCCCGAAGCGATGGATCGCGGGATCGAGCAGCACGCCGCCGCCCAGCCCCAGCACGCCGATCAGGAACAGCCCCGCCACGCAGTGCACCATGCAAAGACCGCTGATCAGCACGCCCAGCCGGTCAAACCGGCCGCGCAGCAGTTCAGACGAAGTGTCGGGGCGGTCGGTCATGGCAGTCGGTATATGTAATAGTATCACATAACGCAATGCTCAAGCTGACCTCCGGCGCAACCCCTATCGGCATGCCCCCTTTGGCGCTTGCGTTTCGCCCGCCTCGCGAGCAGAGGCGCGCCCATGGATGCTGTTGCCATGGCCCCGGCCCGTTCCCGTGAGCGCGCTCCCGCGCCGCTTGCGCTGTCCCGCTGGCTGCTCGTCGTCGCGTTGATGATCATCGCCATCGTGGTGGTCGGCGGCATTACGCGGCTGACCGAATCGGGTGTCTCGATCACCGAATGGAAGCCCGTTTCGGGCGCGCTGCCGCCGCTGACCGAGGCGGACTGGCAGGCCGAGTTCGCCAAGTATCGCCAGACCCCGCAATACGTGCTGGTCAACGGCCCTGCCGGCATGACGCTGGCGACCTACAAGTTCATCTTCTTCTGGGAATGGGTCCATCGCTTGCTGGCCCGCGCGATCGGCATGGCCTTCGCGCTGCCGCTCGGGTGGTTCTGGCTGCGCGGGCAGATCCCTGCGGGCTACAAGCCGCGCCTGTTCGCGCTCCTCGCGCTCGGTGCGCTGCAGGGGGCGGTCGGCTGGTGGATGGTCAAGTCCGGCATCGCGCACGACGTGAAGGTCAGCCATTTCCGGCTCGCTGCGCATCTTCTGGTTGCGCTGACCACGCTTGCGGGGGTCATCTGGACCATGCTCGATCTGCGCGCACTGGCGCGGGGCGAACCGCGCGCGCGGCTGACGGGCTTTGCCGCGCTGGCCCTTGGCATGCTGCTGATCCAGCTGTTCTATGGTGCGCTGCTGGCGGGTATGCGCGCGGGCACCGTGGCGGGCGGCGGCTGGTTCAACTGGGATGTCTGGCCGCTGATGCAGGGCGCTTTCTTCCCGGCAGGGATCGAATGGTCACTGGGCGCGGTCCACGCCTTGTTCTCCGATCCCTACCTCGTCCACTTCATCCATCGCTGGTGGGCATGGGCGGTCGTCGCCGTCCTCGTCATCATGGGCCGCAAGCTGCGCCGCGCCGGCGCTCGCCCGGTTTCGGTTGCGATCCACAGCGCCTTCGGCACCCAGATCGCGCTTGGCATCGCGACGGTGATGAGTGGTGTGACCATCTGGATCGCTGTGCTCCACCAACTCACCGGCGCGCTGCTGGTTGTCTGCACGGCATGGGGCGCGCACCGGCTCGGGAAGCGCTGAGCCGACCCTAGCGGGGAAGCAGAGCGGCGATCGCCCTGCCTTCCTGATTGAACCAGGGGCGCAGGCGAGCGAGCGGCACCTTGATGTCGTCGCCGCAGGCCATCGCAACCCGGGGTAATTCGGGTGAGAAGACCAGCGCGCCCCTTGCGATGCCCACGCGCCAGAACTCCTGCTGTGACACCGCGTCGCGGCACTCCGCGCCGTCGGCTTTCCATCCCAGCAGGATCGCCTTGCGGAATGCGGGCGTCAGCGTCTTCGCCTCCCCGGTTTCGCCGTCGTAATGTTCGCGATGCACCGCCTGCGGTCCGAACCAGTCGAGCGGGTCCACCTCCACGCCGCGCGCAAGGTCGAAGGTCCGGGGGGCATTGTCGCTGTTCGGATGCGCGCCGCCACAGCTGCTTTCGGTGGAATCGCGCACGCCGAGCCAGCGATTCGTGATCAGCGTCGGCTCCACGGCCCTCCAGTATTCCCCGTCTGTGCCGATCGAATTGACATTGGCAGCCATGCAATCGAGCCATTCGCCGGTGCCACCGGGCTTGGGCAAAGGCAGGCGCAGCAGCGCGTTGACCTTGGTGATCGCAGGCGAGGAGCCCTCAAGCGAGAAAGTCGATATCTCCGCTTGATCATCGAACCATGGCCAGGCCTTGAAAGTCGTGACCGTGTACTTCGCTCCCTCCAGCAGTGCGGCCTTGGTCGAGAGGTGAACCGCATCGAGGCGGGGACGATGGAACGCCATGTCCGCGCAAGGTCCGCCATAATCCTTGCTCGGCCCACCGATCCTGGCCAGCCGAAGCGGGAGCACCTTCTTGCCGTCGCTCCATGCGCCCGTCAGCGCGCCATCCTGCACCGCGATGGTCCACAGTGCACCGTTCTTGCCATCGATCGCCTGTTCGAACCATTTGCCCGGCGCCGGGCCCGGCTCAAGCCGCAACAGCCGCTTCACGCGGTCATAGTAGTACGCGCCCTTCTCCTGATAGGGCGTGTGGTCGAGACAGGCATGGATCGGGGCGGTCCCAACGGTACCAGCCCAGACGCCTTCCCACGCGGGCGGCGGTGCATCCCACGGCTCGTCCTTTGCCTGTGCAAGCGAAGGCATGCCCGCTGCAGCTACCAGTGCCGCAATGAAAAGCCTGATCCAGCGCATCGACGCCACCCCCTGTTCGGCGGTGAGCCTATGACCCGCGAGAAGCCACTTCAACCCGGCTTTGCGCGCCGCTTTGGCAACCCTATAGGCTTGGGGCGGGAACCGGCATTTGGCGGCGGTATTATTTTACCTCTCCCGAAAGGCCCGGTTTGCTTGACTCCAGCGGCCATTTGCAACAAAGGCGCGCTTCCTCGTCGTTGGGCGGACTTCGGTTCGCGCTCACGGCGTACCACTATCCTAGGATGGGTTTCAGCCATGAAGGCGCTCACGAAAGTCACCCGGTCGATTAAGCCGGCCGAGGTGGAGAAGAAGTGGCATCTTATTGATGCCGATGGCCTCGTTGTCGGCCGTCTCGCGGTGATCATCGCCAATCACCTGCGCGGCAAGCACAAGCCGAGCTACACCCCGCATGTCGATTGCGGCGATCACGTCGTCGTGATCAACGCCGACAAGGTGAAGCTGACGGGCAACAAGCTCAAGGACAAGATCTACTACAAGCACACCGGTTATGCCGGCGGCATCAAGGAAGTCACTGCGGACAAGGTCCTCAATGGTCGCTTCCCCGAGCGCGTGCTGGAAAAGGCTGTCGAGCGCATGATCCCGCGCGGTCCTCTCGGTCGTGCACAGATGCGCGCGCTGCATCTCTATGCCGGCAGCGAACATCCGCATGCCGGTACCCAGCCCGAAGCGCTCGATGTCGCCTCGATGAACCGCAAGAACAAGGTGGGTGCGTAAGACATGTCTGAAACCGATACCGTCTCCAGCCTCGCGGATCTCAAGGATCTGACTTCGGCTGCTCCCGCCGCTACCACCGCTGTGTCGGACGCGCCTGAAGCGCCCCGTGCACCCACCGGCCCCGCCGCGCCGCTGCGTGAGCGTGAGGTCGACGCCCAGGGCCGCTCCTACGCCACCGGCCGCCGCAAGGACGCCGTTGCCCGCGTGTGGATCAAGCCCGGCTCGGGCAAGATCACCGTCAATGGCCGCGATCAGGAAGTGTACTTCGCACGTCCGACCCTGCGTCTCGTCATCAACCAGCCGTTCGAAGTCGCTGACCGTTCGGGTCAGTATGACGTCGTCGCCACCGTCAAGGGCGGCGGGCTTTCGGGTCAGGCCGGCGCGGTCAAGCACGGCATTTCGACGGCGCTTACCAAGTTCGAGCCTGCGCTGCGCAGCGCGGTCAAGGCTGCCGGGTTCCTGACCCGCGACCCGCGCGTTGTCGAACGCAAGAAGTACGGCAAGGCCAAGGCGCGCAAGAGCTTCCAGTTCTCGAAGCGCTAAACTTTTTTACGCTTCAAACTGCTACAAAGCATTGGAAACGCTGGGAATTCATTTTCCCAGCGTTTTCTTTTTGGCCCGTACAAAAGTTGTACAAGTCGGCTTTCGATAGACGAAACACATCTGTGACCGTACATTTCTTGCACAAAGAAACTGTGCTGGACGTACGCAGATGGGGCAGAGGTTTAACAACAGGGTAGAGCTAAAGGGCGGGGAAATAATCCTGTTCAACCGCGAGGGTGCCAAAAAACCCATATGGCATATGCGCATACACATTCGCGGTATGCGCGACATAGACGGCAAAACATTCTCGCACGTTCAAGAAACCACAGGCGAGCTAGACTTGGACGAGGCAAAACGCATTGCACTCGACAGGTACGAAGATTTGAAGCTGCGCACCAAACATAAGCAGCCGGCCAAATCCATTACCTTTGCAGCGTACTACGAACGCTGGTGGACGGAGCGAGAACAACAGCTTCGTGAGACATGGAAAAACAAAGGCAGGACGGGAAAAAACGCTCGCATCACATGGTATATGATGCAGAGCAAGCGCTACTGGCTGCCGTATTTTGGTCAGCATAAATTTGAGGACATGACGCAATCGCTGGTTTTGGGTTACTGGAAATGGCGAATGTTATACTGGTCCACAAGAGACGAAAAAGAGCGCCGGCGTTTTGGTAATCATGCTTTAACACCGTCCAAAAAGACGCTGGACATGGAGCAAGCTGCACTACGCGAGGTGTTCAAAGAGGCTCTTTCGGAGCAGCTAACCAGCTTTCAGCCAGTCATTGAGCATCCTTTTAGCCGCAAAGGTATTCCAGCAAAACGTAGGCCTAGCCTCGACCCTGCCGAACTCAAAACGCTGCACGAGTACATGGATTTGTGGGTGCGCGGGGAAGGCAAGAACGACAAAATTCCTGGTGCTCGTATCAATTCGCGCCACCTTTATCAGCGAAAGCTACTGCAACTTTATTTGCAGTGGATCGAAGGCACAGGAATGCGCACGGGTGAAGTGTTGCTGCTGAAACACGCAGATATTGGCAGGGCATTTACCGAACTTTACGAAGCACGAATCCTCAAAATATCCGTATCTAGCCAAACTAAGACTGGCGCTCGTACGGTTATCAGCAACCCAGCTGTCGTAAGCACCTATGTCGAGCTACAAAAACTGACAGGGCATACAAAGCCTGAAGATTGGCTGTTTTGTAATCCCGACGGCAAAAAATGCACTGGCTTCTTCAAAACGCTGCCGCAGATGCTGGAAGAAGCAGGAGTGGCAAAAGACGCTCATGGCGATAAGCGCACTGCATATAGCTTTCGCCACGTTTATGCCGAGGGCCGTTTTGCAGCCATCGGCTTTAATCCTATCGCTCTTGATCTAATCGCAACCAACATGGGCACCGGCAGACAAAGCTTGGAAAACCACTACATTCGTCGTGGTATCATTACCGACCCAGATGCTCTCATTGCCAATCACGGTCTGCAATATGCATGGGATGGCTTGAAGGGACAGGAAGAGGGTGAGGCGAAGCGAAAAGAAATAGAGAGACGCGAAAAACGGGGATTTTAACCCGCAAGCCTCGCTACCCTACCCAATCAGTTCCACCGCTTTGCGCAGCTTGCTGTCGTTGATGTCGATGTAACGCTGGGTGGTGGATAGGTGCTTGTGACGAGCAAGGGCTTGAACGACACGTGCGTTCACACCCTTGTCAGCCAGTTCCGTGACAAACTGTCTGCGCCCGCTGTGACTGCTAGCTCCATGAACGCCAGCTAGCGAATAGAGCCGTGCAAACATGTTCACCACCGTTTGCGCCGTAAATGCGCCACCTTTGCCGCTGAACATGATGGGACTGGCAGGCTTGGCAAGCTGCTGGAGATACGCTGCTGCATAGCGTTGTAGCTGCATCCTGAGCTTCTTGTTGACCAGCACCGTAGCTGTGTCGCTTCCCTTGGTCTGTGCTGCTGTGAGATAGATCGTGTCGCGTGGTTTTCCCTGTGCGTCAAAAACGTCGCCAATGCGCAGTGCTGCGATTTCACAGGCGCGCAGGCCAGCGTAGAAACTGAGCGCTACGGCGGTGTGGTTGCGTGTGCTGTGGCGCAAGCTGTCGATCACGGCAGCAAGCCGCTTCTGCTCTGCATCGTTGAGTAGCTTGGCCTGTTTCATGTCGTCATCCCTGAATGTGCGTTCCTGTTGCTAGACAGCATATTTCCACACATTATGGCCGTCGACCGATTTAGGTGAGGTGCGCAAACCCGCAGAAATGCAGGGGTTTTGGGCAAAATGTTATGGATTGTAGATTCTATAACATTCCGGCTGGGACGCAGATTGGGATGGCTTGCACGTTTTTTGGCTGATAGCTTGCGGGCAACGTTTGGGGGGATTGGGGCAATGGCAGCGGATGCAGAACACGGCGTAGCGCCGAGCTTATATCCCGAAATGAAAAGTCTGGCCGCTACAGCGCTCAAGCTATGCGGTTTCCAGCATATGCTTGCGGCAATTCAAGAGCGTGTTTTTGATGCCTTAGAAACGAAGAATGATTTTTTCCGTAGAATCAAGCCCGTGCTATTTATTGAAGATTTGCTGCCCATATTTTCTGGGCCGCAAAAAGAGATAGTGCACGAACCTTTCGCCTATCTGCCACCACAAGAATTGGAATTTTTAAAGCGCATATCCGCAAATGGGCGCGTAACGTGCAAACTGCTAAACGCTGGAGAAGGTGAAGAGTTTCTATATAGCATAATGGTGCGCATACCCACTCAACCGCAAATACCAAATCCGCAAACTATTAACTGCGAAATTGAATTTCACTTGGAAATTGATGACGATTTTGAGGATTTGGTGGTGGTGGATTTGGTGACGTGGTTTGATGACGCGATAGACGAAAAATTAATTCGACGCGCTCGCACATCATACGCGCTACTATCTTCCACCTAGCCCATTCATCCTGCCCCGCCTCCATCAAACACCAACTGAAATGAGCAGCTTGCATGTCCGCACTTGATCGTCTCCTTGCTTCCTATCGAGCTGCTGCCGTCACGGAACGGGAAAAGGGGACATACTTTGAACGTCTCGCGGTTGCATATCTGCGCAATGACCCCGTGCAAGCCCAGGAATTCAGCCAAGTCTGGGCGTATGCTGATTGGGCAAAAGAGCACGGCGTTGATGGGCGTGACACCGGCATAGATTTGGTGGCGAAGCTGCGAGAGGAAGATGGTTTTGCAGCGATCCAGTGCAAATTCTACTCTCCACAGCACGCCATCCAGAAGAAGGATATCGACAGCTTCCTAGCTGCATCGTCCAAGCCACCATTCCAGCGCCGCGTGTTTATCGACACGACCGAAGTGGATTGGAGCGGGAACGCAGAAGACACCATTCGGGATCAACACATTCCCGTTATCCGTATCGGTCTTGATGCGTTGCGTGAGAGTGCGATTGATTGGTCGCTTTTCGAGGCAACAGCCGAGATCAAGCTGCAACCCAAGAAGGCACTGCTTGAGCACCAAACGCAGGCGCTGGAAGCTGTCGAGCAGGGCTTTGCAGAACATGATCGCGGCAAGCTGCTCATGGCGTGCGGCACGGGCAAGACTTACACAGCGTTGAAAATTGCGGAGCATTACGCGGGCAGTGGCAAACGCGTGTTGTTTGTCGTGCCGTCGCTCGCGCTTATCGCCCAAACGGTGCGCGAATGGACCAAGGACACGGACACTGCTCTGCGCTCTTTTGCCGTGTGCAGCGATGCCCAGGTGGGAAAGCGGCGGAAGGACAAGGACGACGTTGCTGAAATCGAAGTTCACGAACTAGAATTTCCCGCAACCACTCAACCCGCCAGACTGGCCCAGAAAGCTGGTAGCGTTGACGCTGACCGCATGACGGTCGTGTTTAGCACCTACCAGAGCATTCCCGTGCTCACCGCTGCGCACAAGCATGGTTTGCCGCCATTCGATCTGATCATCTGCGATGAAGCGCATCGGACCACAGGTGCAACGCTAGACGGCGAAGAAGCCAGCAACTTCGTCAAAATCCATGACGACCAGTACGTTCAAGGCCGCAAACGCCTCTACATGACAGCCACTCCGCGCATCTTCGGGGAAGGCGCAAGGACCAAGGCAGCGGATGCGTCTGTGGCGCTGTGCGACATGGACGATGAAAGCATCTACGGTCCTGTGTTCTTCGCTCGTGGCTTTAGCTGGGCGGTCGAAAATGGGCTGCTGACCGATTATAAGGTCATCGTGCTCGCCATGGACGAAACGCTTGTCAGCAGGGGCGTGCAGAGCAGGCTATCTGATGACAACGAGCTACAGCTTGACGACGCGACCAAGATTGTCGGTTGCTACAAGGCGCTCTTGAAACAAGGCGAGAACGAGGAGTTTAGCGTTGATGCGCATCCAATGCGTCGCGCCATCGCCTTCTGCAAAGACATACGTTCCAGCAAGCTCATTGCCCGCGAGTTCGGCGCAGTCGTGGACGAATTCAACGCAGCAATGGATGGCGACGAGCAAGGGCATGTTAGCTGCTCCGTTGAGCACGTGGACGGCACGTTCAACGCCAAGACGCGCGGCGAGCTGCTGCACTGGCTGGGGGATGACGTAGACGCGGGAGAATGCCGCATTTTGAGCAACGCGCGGTGTCTGTCCGAGGGAGTTGACGTACCAAGTTTGGATGCAATCATGTTCCTGCATCCGCGCAAGTCCCAGATCGACGTGGTGCAGAGCGTTGGCCGAGTCATGCGCCGCTCTCCGGGCAAGAAACTTGGGTATGTCATTCTGCCGGTAGTCATTCCTGCTGGCGTCGCGCCGGAAAAGGCGCTGGATGATAACGAACGCTACAAGGTTGTTTGGCAGATTCTGAATGCGCTAAGAGCGCATGATGACCGGTTTGATGCCACCATCAACAAGCTGGAACTGACAAGCGACAGCAGTGGCAAGATTGAGGTGATCGCCGTCGCCGAAAACTTGCCAGCACCGCGCAGCATGGCGATGGATGCAGGTTCCGGAATTGGCAAAGGTGCGGCTGCCGATTGGGAATATGGGCAGGGCGATCTAACGCGACCCGAAGATCAGTTGCACTTCATCCTTGATGAGTTCCCCGCCGCTATACGTGCCAAAATCGTGCAAAAATGCGGTACACGCACGTATTGGGAGAACTGGGCAAAGGACATTGGCGACATTGCCAAGGCTCATATTGAACGCATCAAGGCGGTGCTCGACACAGGACCTGCCGAACGTGAGGTGTTTGACGAGTTTCTGGCTGAAATCCGCGATGATCTAAACGGTAGCGTGACCGAGGAAGAGGCAATCGAGATGCTAGCTCAGCATCTTGTTACCAAGCCTGTGTTTGATGCGCTGTTTGAGGGCTACGACTTTGCCGGTCATAACCCAGTTTCGCAGGCCATGCAGAATGTCCTGGCTGTGCTGGAGCCCCAAAACATCCAAAAGGAAGCTGCTGCGCTTGAGAGCTTCTATGATAGCGTGGCACGGCGCGCGAAGGGCATTGATAGCGCCGAGGGCAAGCAGAAGATCATCGTAGAACTGTACGACAAGTTCTTCGCTGGCGCTTTCCCCAAGCTGCAAGACAAACTGGGTATCGTTTATACCCCGGTGGAGGTCGTAGATTTCATCATACACTCGGTGAACGACATTTTGCAGCAGGAGTTCGGGCAAACTCTGGGCAGCAAAGGCGTTCACATTCTCGACCCATTTACAGGAACAGGCACATTCATCACCCGGCTGCTGCAAAGCGGGCTGATTGATGCAAGCGAGCTTGAGCACAAATACCGGCATGAGATCCATGCCAACGAAATCGTGCTGCTGGCGTATTACATCGCCGCGATCAACATCGAGGCTGCATACCACTCGCTGTCTGGCAACGCTTACGAGCCATTCGAAGGTATCTGCCTAACAGACACCTTCAAAATGTATGAGAGCGAGGACATGGTCGCAGCTCTCATGCAGGACAACAGCGCACGGCGAAACAGGCAAAAATCCCTCGATATTCGCGTCATCATTGGCAATCCGCCGTACAACGTATCCAGCACAGGCGCTGTCTATACCCATCTGAATAAGCGCATCGCTGACACCTACGCCAAGCAAACCAGCGCAACTAACAAGAATGCGCTGTATGATAGTTATGTGCAGGCGATGCGCTGGGCGAGTGACAAGGTTGGCGATAGTGGCGTGATCGGCTTTGTCACCAACGGCGGTTGGCTGGATGGCAACGCAATGAACGGACTGCGGAAGTGCCTGCAGGACGAATTCAGCAACATTTACGTGTTCAATCTACGCGGAAATCAGCGGACGAGTGGCGAGCTTTCCAAGCGGGAAGGCGGGAAAATTTTTGGTTCTGGTAGTCGTGCTCCCGTTGCCGTGTCGTTCCTCGTCAAAAACCCCGCTAGCGACGATCATGGTAAGATCTACTATCATGACATTGGCGACTATCTGACGCGTGAGCAGAAGCTGGCACGAGTTTCCTCGTTTGGGTCTATCGCCGGCCTGAGTGCAGCCGATGCATGGATTGAGCTAACACCAGACGAGCACAACGACTGGATTGCGCAGCGCGACAGCTCATTCAGCTCTTATATCGAAATTGGCGCAGGTGAAAAAACACTGTTCGCCCTAGGCACGCGTGGTGTGGAAAGCGGAAGAGATGCCTGGGTTTTCAATTCGTCCGCAACGAGGCTAAAGGACAATATTTCGCGCACTATCGCTCATTTTAATGCCCAGCTTGATGCATATATCACGTCTGGAAGCGACAATGCTGATAAGTTCACGGCCGAAAGTCCAGATGACATCAGTTGGACAAGCAGCCTTAAGCAGCGGTTGGCTCGAAAGCTTAGTGTTTCATATGATGCACTTGCCATTCAGCCATCAATGTACCGACCATTTTTCAAGCAATACAACTATTACAACCGCGACTTGATACACCGAGTTGGGAAATTTGACGCCATTTTTCCGCGCAAAATCCCTAAAAACGTTGGAATTTGCACCTCAAGTGGCGGCGTAAAAATCGGCTTTAGCGTCTTTCTTACCGCGCAATTGCCGAGCCTACATATGGCGCACATTGAAGGTTGCCAGTGCTTCCCCCTCAAGCTTTACGAGAAGGCAGAAGCTAGCAACAATGACCTGTTTTCGGGTGGCAGCAATGGCGACTACGTGGAGCGTGATGGCATTACGGACTACGGCCTGAAGCTCTTTCAGGCTGCATATCCGGGTGCGAGCATCACTAAAGAAGACATTTTCTATTACGTGTATGGGCTGCTGCACAGCGCAGATTATCGGGCACGTTTCGCGGACAATCTTAGCAAACAGCTTCCCCGCATTCCTTGCGTCAAGAAGGCGGAAGATTTTTGGGCGTTCGCGGAAGCTGGCCGCAAGCTGGGTCAGTTGCACGTGCACTACGAGAGCGTTGAACGCTATCCCGTGACCTACAAGGAAGGCAGCGAGCAGCTTTGGCACGTTGCTGATCCAGTGTCGTTCTATCGAGTCGAGCAGATGAAGTTTGGCGGAAAACGGCCGAAGCAGGACAAAACGACCGTCTGCTACAATGCCAACATCACCATGACTGGCATCCCGCTGGAGGCGTACGAGTATGTCGTTAACGGCAAAAGTGCGCTGGATTGGGTGATGGAACGGCAATGCGTGAAGGTGGACAAGGCTAGCGGCATTGTGAACGACGCAAACGACTACGCGAACGAAACGATGCAAAACCCGGCGTATCCGCTGCATCTGTTCCAGCGCGTCATCACTGTCAGCTTGGAGACAATGAAGATCGTAAACCGCTTGCCCAAGCTGGAAATTGACTAGGCCAGGGCGCGGATGGTGAATCACGAGGACGAAACGCGGGCGCGGAAGCTGCGGGGGCTGCTAGGGCGCCTCAAGCAGGGAAAAAACGTGCAGAACCGTGATCTGCAAACTTGGCTGGGTGCAGTTGGGTACAAGCGGTATGTGGCTGCTTGGGCTGCGCAGCTGGATTTGCGAGACGTGTTGGATAACAAGCCCGACGCCATCGTGGAGTATGAGGCGCGACTGAAACGGGCGAACTTCACGTTCAACCGCGCCGAGCGCTACAGCCAGAAAGGCAATCACACTGCCGCCAAGAAGCTGTTTGGTGCTGCGGATATTGAATACGAGCAATTGCTAGAGCGTCTGCAAGAGATCATCGCTGCTGATCCTAGTTTGAATATGTGGTTTGATCGGGGCACGAGCTGGACGTGGGATGGCGAAAACAACATCGAGCCTGAGCTTGTGCCCCAAGTCGTTACCAGCAAAGGCCAGTTCAACCGCACACCCAATGGCGGCTTGAAGATGGGCAAAATGGACAAGCGAGCAGTCAAAATTGACGTGATCAAGCACGAATTGGCGCGGCTTGAGTGTGGCGATTTAACGAGCGAATTGCTGGCAAAGCGCCGAGCAGGAATTCGGAATGTGCATCCCGAACGGGATAGTGATTGAACGTCAGCAGTGCCCAAAAATGTGCACTTTTTAGCTGCCTAATCCCATTCGGATTGATCTAGAAGTAGTTGATGGGGTTGCACATCGAGGCACTGGGCAATTTGGACGAGTACTTTCAGGCTGGGATTTTCCTGCGCACGTTCAATGCCGCCGAGATAGCGCACATCTACCCCAACCCCGTACGCAAGCTCTTCCTGCGACATCCCAGATTGCTTGCGCAAACGTCGCACATTCTCCCCCAGCAATTTTTCCCAATGTGCGTCCGCAGCCATGCCTCCATCGGCCCGCTTGCAGGACACTTCTCAAGGAACTATAGTTCCTATTGATGCTGGAAGCGTCTGGTTTCCAGATGCAGGCGTTCATGGAGGGGATATGAACAGAAAATACGTAGTTATAGCTATTTCTGCGACGATGGCTGTTTCGGGTTGCGGTAACGTTGCTGCAATTGGCGGCGACGATGCAAAATTTGCATCTTTGCTCACCAAGATGCACTCGATTGAGAAGCAATATGCTGATCTGTCAAAAAAGGCGCGCATTTGCAGCAATGAGTTCTACGCAATTGGGCAGCAAATGAGTGACGATAACGACAGTAACAATAAAGTTATAGAGATGTTCATTGCAGTTAGGGCTGCCGAGAAAGCAACTCTAAATGGAATATCTCCCAGCGAGAAGCAGTGGACGGAGTTTAAAGATCTAGCGTTAAAGCTAGACACCACGCACACGGACCTGATGAGAAAATCAGATACTGGCTGCTAGTTTCTCTGGCGTGCAGATTGGTGCTCAATTTGCGTCTTCTGCACGCCGCTGAACATGAGGTTCTGAGTGAACAAGGTTCATGTACTGTCGCTCATAGCGGCATTCCCATTTGCCATCTTGGCCTTAAACAATCCAAACGCAGATGACTTCCGGGCTGAGGTAAAAAGCTATCTCTATCAAAAGGCGCAGTTTGATGATCCCGCAGGCGATCTCACCGCCGCTGATCTAAAAGGGGTTGCGGGCTTGATGGGCGACTTTGCCATCGAGCATGGCACTGATGTAACCCAAACGAATTATATAATCTTTTCTGTATTCAAAGTGCGATTCAATCCTCTCATTACAACATATGCTCACATCGAGAATGAGCGGTGCTATGTAGGGTTCCTGAAATCCATTTTTGTGGCTTGCTAAGCCGAAAAGCGTTTTCGCGTTAGCTGCAAACGTCGGCAACGCTGTGTTGCTCATTCAGGTGTTGAAGCAATTCCTGTTCGGCTTGGATGAGTGCATTTAGCTGCATCATGGTCAACGCTGGATTACGCTGCTGTTGAGCGCGGATGGAGCGTAGGCATTTGATGGCGGCTTGGATGGAAAAATCGCGTTTCATGTGACGCTGCCATGCAAACCAGTTCCTGCTCATTCCCACATAATCCCTGCTGAACGCTTCGCGTGTGGTTATCAGTCGGGCTTGCTTCAATGTCTGGTATGTATGTTCAATCAGTGTCATATTGTTATTTAATATCAATGTGATAAGTGTTTTGTTGTGTGTTTTAGGTATGACTGGGATATGCGCTGAAAGCTTGCTCAGCACATTCCAAACTGCATGGAAAACAGCGCACTAGCTGCAGCATAAGCTGCCTGTCGCTAGCCGTGTCGCCGTTCGTATCGTGCCTGTGCTGCTGCCATGTGATCGTCGAATGCTAGCCGTGCACGTGCTAGCCAGATGCCATGTGTTGCCTGTGTGAGCCTATTTGCTGCCTGAGCATGAGCCTTGGTGTTTGCTTGGTTGAGATGTGAAAGGTCGTGGTTGAACGTTTCTGAGCCTGTCAGCCAAAATTCGTGCAGTGCATATTCGGTAGCTTCGCGCTTGCTGAAAATTGGCAGAATTTCGTTGTTTTTGGGGTGTGCTGCACAGTCTGTTGTCGTGCGCCAAAGTGCGTTCAGGTTCGTGCAGAATTGTGCGGGTTCAATGGGCGATTTGGCTAGAAAGTGAATGTGCGCATTGTCGCCTAAAGCGCCATATTGCGTGAAAACTGCGCGTTCGATCCGATAGCCGTACGTGCAGCTCGTGCCGTAAACCAACCTGTCAGACTTATTCCAGAATCTGCGCCACAGCCGCTTCGCTTCGTCACCAGTGACTTTGTGTCCGGTCGCAAAATTTAGTGTGCCAAACACATTCCAGTCGTGTTCCGCTACCCAATCCACCCAAGCTGAATAATCTTCTGTTTTCGTTCGGCTCATCGCTGCGTCATCTCCTACGCAGGTATTTATCCTTGGCAGGCAAAGGTGCTTTCAAATCTGTTTGGAGTGCGTGAAACCAAGGCAGATTTCCATTTTAACATAGTATGTTGACCGCATAGATAGTCGATTGGGAAAAGGCAGATGCGCTCGTGAAAAATGGGCTGCGTAGATTTTGCGCATTCCAAAATCTCGGTCTTGTGGGTTTTCGCTCACATGCACCCTGTCTTGGCTAAATAAGAACATGGGAAACGAGGCAGCGAGAGACATACGGCGGATATTGAACGTGGTGCTGGCACTGGAAGCGGCATTCAAGGCCAACACACGTGCGCAAGCTAAGTCACCCAGCAAATCCCCCACACCATCCAAGCCAAGCAAGCCTGTGACCATCAAACGCATCATGCCAATCAAGCCAGTCGGTCCGCAGCCCAACATTCCCAAGCTTTGAGCAAAAAACAGCCGGTTCTTGCTCAAATCCGCCACCTTCATCGGCTTGCGCACTGACCTGGTGTTTTGGCTCGACAGGCTATGCGCAAATGCTCCGCGTCAAATCCGAGCCGATCAGCGTGTCCGCAGTCCACGCGCTCCCGAGTGGGTGCAAATCCCGTCCGGGCGCTGTATGGCTCTGAGAACGCGAATTTGGCGCTGGGGGTTTGGGGACTGCAAATGGGAATCGTGTACGTTTTGTCCAATCCGGCTTTCGACAGCTACGTGAAGGTTGGGCATACAATTGATCTGGTGCAGCGTCTGCGTTCACTCGACAACACAAGCGTTCCGCTCCCATTCCGCTGCGTCTTTGCCATCGAGGTTGAAAACCATGTCGAGGTTGAACGCCTCGTCCATCAAGCTTTTGCCATGCACCGCACCCGTACCACCCGTGAGTTTTTCGAGATTGATGCGCGGCACGTTATCGCAGCGCTAAAGCTGACAGGTGGCAGGGAAGTTACCCCGAAAAGCGACATTGCTGAGGACAGGGAGGGTATCGAGGCGCTGGAGAAAGCGGAGAGCAGACGGCGCACATACAGCTTTGCAGATGCATGCGTTAATGTGGGCGACGTACTGACATACTCGCGTGACAGCCAATACACGGCAACAGTGATCGGCCCTAAAAAGATTGAGTTTGAAGGTGAGGCGACGAGCTTGAGCAAGGCTGCGCTAACGCTGCTGCATCGTGAAGGCTACACATGGCAAACGGTGAACGGCTGGAATTTCTGGACGCTTGAGGAGGAGACAATCGCTGAGCGTTTGCATCGGCTTGAGCAAGAACGGGCTGAGCAAGAAGAAGGATCGTAATTCGCCATTCTCGGCAACATAGCCGCATCCTTAGACGGCGAAAAAGGATGCAAAATGGTTAGGCATGAACTGCGAGATGTACGAGGCGCATTGCTGGGTTGGATTGATAGCGACAGTGGCGTGGATACGCTGCGGGACTATCGCGGTGCGCTAAAGGGCACGTACAACGCACGGCACAATGAGACACGCGATTACAGGGGCGCATTGGTGGCGAAGGGTAATGTGCTGACGCGATTGCTGTAGGTTTTTGACAGCCCAAAAGTGAGAATTTTTTACCATATCGTTCTGTTTTTGGCCGACATGGCAATGTGAAGGCAGCAGGCTGGCTCTATAAATCATACGGAGCCATATCATGTCTTACATTGCCAAGCTGAACCTCAAGACCGTGCAGCGTGTCGTTCAAAAAGACCCCGTCATTGCTCGCCGCGACAAGCTGCTTGCTGGCATTGCTGAACAGAAGCTTGTGCTGGATGCCATGATGCATGGCGAGCAGTTTGAAGTGCGCGTTAAGCGTTGGCGCAACAATGAATCTGGCGACCGTGTGCTGGTCGAGATGAACAAGCGTGTGCGTCCGTGGTTTTTCCAGCAGGACAACGGCTGGTACGTGCAATGTCGCTACGGCAGTCGGGTGCTGCACATTAGCGGCAAGAGCAACGCTGTGTTCGTGGACAAGTTAGAGGACGTTGCGGCAGTGCTGGATGCGTTTAGCGCGGCAGCGAACAGCGGGGAACTGGACAGGGCTGTGTTGCTGGCTATGAAGGCGCGAACAGCTACTGGATAAGAGGCTTGGACATGAGCAAACTCGACGATCTGCTTGCACAGCAGAAAGAGTTGGAAAAGCAGATTGCTGCGGCGCGAGCAGCGGAACAAGCTGATGCGTTCAAGGAGATTGCGGACATTTGCAAAGCTCACAACATCACATACGCCCAGCTCAAGCCAGTGCTCACCAAGCAGCGCAAACGCCGCACGAAAGCTGAGATCGAGGCAGCCAAGGCTGCTAACTAGAAGCTAGCATTTGCGTCTTGAACAAATTTTGTACAAGCCGATTTTACGTGCTGAAAAACGCTCTTTTTCAGTATGTTGCAGAGATACTAGTTAAGCAAGCGCTAAGCCTTTCTGCTCAAACAAAAAAAGGGCGTCGGGATCATCCCGGCGCCCTTTTTTCTTGTGCGTACCTCAGTGCCCCGGGGCGTTGCGCTTCATGCTTTCGGCCATGCGGGCCAGCTGCTCGGGCGTGGCTTCGGTCTGGTGCCGCGCCTTCCATTCGGCGGCGGGCAGCCCGTGGATCACCTCACGCGCGGCCGTCTTGTCGAGTGGTGCACCGGCATCGATGATCCAGTCCGCCAGGCAGTTGCGGCAAAAGCCGGCAAGGCCCATCAGCTCGATGTTCTGCGCGTCGTGCCGATGGCGCAAGTGCCTGACAAGGCGGCGGAACGCAGCGGCGGCCACAGCATCAGAGAGTCCATCCAGTGCATCTGCTGATGCGATTTCTGCATTCGTATCCATTGGGTTCGTCCTTGGGTTTTGCAGGTAGGTAGGCCATAGGGCGGGCGCATTCAATTCGAGGTGATGGACGTGGCAAAACTGGATCCCCGTGGCCGCAAGGTGAAAATCCTCGCCACCGTCGGCCCGGCCAGCCGGTCACCCGAGATGCTGGAAAAGCTCTATCGGGCCGGCGTCGATGCCTTCCGCGTAAACATGAGCCACGGTGAGCACGCCGTCCATGCCGAAACAATTGCCGCGATCCGAGCTCTTGAGCGCAAGATGGGCCGGCCGATCACCGTGCTGTGCGACCTTCAGGGCCCCAAGCTGCGCGTCGGCAAGTTCAAGGATGGCCGCGCGGTGATCCGCCATTCGGGCCACTTCACGCTTGATCGCAATCCCGAACCGGGCGACGAAAACCGCGTCCAGTTGCCGCATCCCGAATTGTTCGGCATCCTCAGGCCCGGCCAGCGCCTGCTGATCGACGATGGCAAGCTGCGGTTGCGAGTCATCCGTGCCGATGACAACGAAATCCTCTGCTCGGCCGAAGTCGGCGGCGTCATCTCCGATCGCAAGGGCGTCAATGTGCCTGATGCGGTGATCCCGGTTCCGGCGATGACCGACAAGGACCGCCGCGATCTCGCGTTCGCCGTCAGCCAGGGTGCGGACTGGATCGCGCTGTCCTTCGTGCAGCGGCCCGAGGACGTCGCCGAAGCGCGCCGCCTGATGGGCGGCTACGGCGCGCTCATGGCCAAGATCGAAAAGCCCGCCGCGATCTCGCGGCTCGACGAGATCCTTGAACTGGCTGACGGCCTGATGGTCGCACGCGGCGACCTTGGCGTCGAACTCAATCCCGAGCAGGTCCCGCCGCTGCAGAAGCGCATCGTTGAAAAGGCGCGGCGCGAGGGCAAGCCGGTCGTCGTCGCGACCCAGATGCTCGAATCGATGATCGAAAGCCCGACGCCGACCCGGGCCGAAGTGTCCGACGTCGCCAACGCGGTCTACGACGGCGCCGATGCGGTGATGCTCTCGGCCGAGACCGCCGCCGGCGCGTGGCCCGAGGAAGCGGTTACGATCATGGACCGCATCGCGAGCGAGGTCGAGAACGACCCGGGCTATGCCGCGCGCGTCCACTTCATCGAAACGCGCCCCGATCCCACTACTGCCGATGCGCTCGCGGAAGCCTGCGCCAGCATTGCCAAGGCGCTGCCGATTGCGGGGATCATCGTGTTTACCGGCTCCGGCTCCACTGCGCGGCGCGTCGCGCGCGAACGGCCCAACGTGCCGATGCTCGTGCTCACGCCATCCACCCTCACCGCGCGCAGACTTGGCCTGCTGTGGGGCGCGCATGCCGTCGCCACCAAGGATATCGGCAGCTTCGAGGAAATGATCGCCAAGGGCAAGCGCATGGCCCTGCGCCACGCGTTCGGCACCGCCGGGTCGCGGCTTATCGCGCTGGCGGGCGTGCCCTTCGGTACTCCGGGTTCGACCAACCTGCTGCACATGGTGACCCTGAGCGGTGACGAACTCACCAGACATCAAGGCTAGCTGCCGTCAGCGCAAGCTGGTGGCCATCCCCAGCACGCCGACCGCGACAACCAGTGTAGCGAGGCCGACCAGAAAGCTCCGGTCCGCCACGGCCTCATAGACCTCGGCGCGCGGCCCCTCGCGCAGGGCGAGGTAGGAAAAGAAGCAGCTGATCGAAAAGCCGGCGGCCGACATCCACGCGATCTCGTCCGCCATGGTCTTGCCGCCGCTGTCGGATATCCTGAGCCCCGCAATGAGCAGTAGCGAGATGCCGAGGAGGTTGCTGGCGGCGTTGAGGATGTGGTGCGTGCGGGCCATGTCCGTCCATAAGGGACCTGCGCCTTAAGCCGCCGTGAACCGGTTGGCAGCGCAAGAGCGGACGGCGCAAACAGGCGGTGTGCCGGTCACCCTCTGCCCACCGCCGACGCAAGGCGCCAGCCTCAGCGGCCCGCAGGTAAACGCCCTGAGGCTGCCATGTAAGGTATTGTTGCTTCAGGTAAAACGTATTGAATTGCTGCGATCAGTTGCCATTGACGGCGCCCTAACAAAAACGGGAGCAGTGAATGCCAACCAGAACAAACAAGGTCGCACGTGCAATTTCCGGCGGGTTCAGCGCCCTCGCGCTTGCCGCTGCGCTGTCAGCTTTCGGTACGGGCATCGCCCAAGCGCAAGAGGCTGCGCAAGAGGCTGCGCAGGAAGCGGAGCAATCGTCGATCGACGTGCTCAATGCCGACATCATCGTGACCGCCACCAAGAAGAAGGACGTCGAGAACGTCCAGAACGTCCCTCTTGCGATAACCGCCTTCAACGCGAAGAGCCTGCAGGCGCTGCAGGTGCGTGATCTCCAGACCCTGACCTATAGCGCGCCCAACGTTTCGCTCGATCAGGTCGGCACCTCGCGCGGCACGGCAAACTTCTCGATCCGCGGCCTTGGCGTGAATAGCTCGATCCCCTCGATCGATCCCACGGTCGGCGTCTTCGTCGATGGCGTCTACATCGGTGTGAACAACGGCCTCGTGTTCGATGTGTTCGATCTCGGCTCGGTCGAGGTTGCGCGTGGGCCCCAGGGCATCCTCTATGGCCGCAACACCACCGGCGGCGCGGTGCTGATCAATACCGGCGATCCGACACCGGATATGCGCGCCAATTTCCGCGCCTTCTACGAAGGTCCGGTCGATTCCGGACGCGGCAGCGGCAACTTCGCCATGCAGGGCGTGGTGTCGGGTCCGCTGATCAAGGACGTGCTCAACTTCAAGGTCGGCGCCTACGTCAACAAGGACGAGGGCTACTTCAAGAACCTTTATGATGGCCGCAACTTCGGCAAGGCGGAAACCCAGATCGTGCGCGGCGCGCTGGAATTCCTGCCGACAGACGGCATCCGCATGGTCGCCAAGGTGGAATACTTCAACAGCGATGGTGATGGCCCGGCAGCGCAGAACCACGGCGTCTACAAGCGTGACACCTTCGATTTCGCGGTCGACAATCGCGGCTTCTACCGCAACCGCACCTGGTTCGCGACGCACAAGACCGAAATCGACGTCGGCACCGGCAAGATCACCAACATCTTCGGTTTCCGCGATTTCGACGGGGCGACTGGCGGCGATATCGATGCCAAGCCCGTGTTCGTCTTCCACTCGAACACCCTGTTCAAGCAGCGGCAGTATTCGGACGAAATCCGCTACAACAACCGCTTCGGCGCGCTGGATTTCACCGCAGGCGGGTTCTGGTTCACGCAGGACCTCAGGTACGATGAACTGCGCTTCTTCCCGAGCTTCATCAGCCCGCTGACCCAGATCGGCGGCGGTCGGCAGGACCATGACGTGCTCGGCCTCTTCGCCTCGGGCGACTTTGCCGTGACCGACAAGCTGACCCTGACGGCAGGCATCCGCTGGTCGCGCGAGACCAAGGACGTGGCGGTGACCTACATTCGCCCCCGCACCAACTGCTCTGTCGTGGCCGGGACCTGCCCCACCTCGGGCACCAACTCGCTGATCCCCAACGAGAACAACGGCTTCAAGGACAAGCGTTCGTGGGAGAACTGGAGCCCCAAGCTCGGCTTCCAATACAAGTTCAACAGCGACGCGCAGGCCTATGGCAACTGGACCCGCGGCTTCCGTTCGGGCGGCTACAACTTCCGCATCACCAACGCCCGCGCCTTCGAAGCGGTTGCCGCCACGCGCGGTCTCTCGTTCGACGAAGAGCAGGTCGATAGCTTCGAGCTCGGCGTGAAGTACCGCTCGCCCGATCGCAAGCTGACGCTCAATCTCGCGGCCTTCCGCACCGAGGTCGGCAACATGCAGCGTGAAGTGAACGAGGGTTCGGCAGCGGGTGTCGCTCAGTCGATCTTCAACACAGCTGACGCGCGCATCGATGGTATCGAAGGCGAGGGCCGCTATGCGCTGGGCAAGCACTTCCTGCTCACCGCGAACTTCGGCTACATCAACGCCCGCTATACCAACGTGCTGTTCGACATCTCGAGCGACGGCAAGGTCGATGCGGCGGACAAGGCACTGGCATTGCCGCGCACCCCGCAGTGGACCTACGGCTTCGGCGTGGTCGGCGATTTCAAGCTGAGCAGCGGCAAGGCGATCGTTGCGCGGGCCAATTTCCAGCACCGCGACCGCTTCGCCTATACCGACAACAACTTCGGCTGGATCACTGCGTCAGACAACCTCGACGCCTCGCTCAGCTACAAGACCGGCGGGCTGACCTTTACGGTCTATGGTCGCAACCTGCTCGATCAGGTCCAGCATGGCGGTGATACGCAGCTGGGCACTGCGGCGCAGATTCCGGTCTTCGGTGGCCCGCTCTCGCACGGAGTGGATCAGCCGTTCGGTCAGAACCCCAAGGCGGGCACCTTCTCGCCGCTGGTGCGCGGCCGGGTGCTTGGCATCGAAGTGAACGCCGACTTCTGATGAGCGGCGCTGCGCGGGGGGGCCTCCTGCGCAGCGCTTCGCTTGCCTTCAGCCGCGCGCGCCGAACAGCGCCGAGCCGACGCGGATATGCGTCGCGCCCAGCATCACGGCGGTCTCGAAATCGTCGCTCATGCCCATCGAGCGGCTGGCCAGGCCGTGGTCGTCCGCCAGCTTGGCGAGGAGCGCGAAGAACGGTGCTGCCTCGATCCCGGCGGGCGGCACGCACATCAAACCCATCACCGGCAGATCGGCAGCGCGCGCTTCGGTGAGCAGCGCGGGCAGGTCGGCAACCGCGCAGCCGCCCTTCTGGGCCTCGTCGCCGATATTGATCTGCACGAACAGCGGCACGCGGCGGCCGGTCTTGTCCATCGCGCGGGCGAGGGCGGTGAGCAGCGAAAGCCGGTCGAGCGAATGGATGCAGTCGAAGCGCCGCACCGCCTCTTCCGCCTTGTTCGACTGAAGCTGCCCGACAAGGTGCAATTGCAGATCCGGGTTGGCTTCCTGCAGCGCGGGCCACTTGGCATCGGCCTCCTGCACGCGGTTCTCGCCGAACACGCGCTGCCCTTCGGCAATCAGCGGCAGGATCGACTCCACCGGGTGCATCTTGGCTACGGCGACCAGCGTGACGCTCTCCGCTTTGCGGCGGGCGATGGCGGCGGTGTGGGCGATGCGCTCGCGGATGGCGGCAAGCGGGGTCATGGCGGCCAATGCGGCCTCTGGATCGGTCATGACGCGGTGCTATAGGCGCGGCATGCGCCGGTGTCATCCTGTCCCGCGGGTCGTCCTGCTCACCGATGCGCGCAACGATCATCGGCTGGAATGGGCGGTTTCCCGCATGCCGCGCGGCAGTGCGCTGGTGTTCCGGCACTATCATCTGCCGATCGCTGCCCGCCGCGCGCGTTTCGAGGCGCTGCGGCGGCTTTGCGCCCGGCGCGGCGTGCTGGTCATCACCGCCGGGGAAGCGCGTGGTTGGCGCGCGGATGGGCACTACGGCGCACCGCGCGATCTGGGCCGAGGGTCCGGCCTGCGCCCTCGCCAGCGACCCGGTTTGCATCTGGCCACTGCCCATTCGCTTGCCGAAATCGGCGCGGCGGTCCGCGCGCGGGCCTGCGCCATCCTGCTCTCGCCAGTCTTCCCCACTCGCTCGCACCCCGGCGCACCTGTCCTCGGGCCGGTCCGCTTCCTGCTGCTCGCCCGCCGCTCGCCGCTCCCGATCATCGCGCTGGGCGGCATGACGAAGCCCCGCGCGGCGCGCCTCCCCGTCTGGGGCTGGGCGGCCATCGACGGACTTGCGTAGAACCCGCAGAAACCCGCGACTCGCCGGGATTCCTAGGGTTTCGCCCGGCATGAATTCTTGACGCCATCCCCACTCTCGGCGCATGAAGAGCGCAGGAAGGGACAGGTTTCATGGCATCTCGCGCACTCGTTTCGCCCGCCGGAGGGCGCGCCGCCAAGGCCGCAGACTGGCGCGCGATCCTGCGCCGCAGCTTCCGCCGCAGTGCGGAGCTGATCGGGGCGGCCCTGCTGTTTGCTGCGATGATCGCGCTCACCCTCGCGCTGGCGACCTATACCCAGACCGATCCTTCGGGCAGCACCGCCTCCGGCAGCCCGGTCGAAAACTGGATGGGCCTGCCCGGCGCCTGGGCGGCAGAGCGTGTGCTGCTGTTCTTCGGCTTGCCCAGCGTGCTGCTCCTGCCGCTGCTTTATGTCTTCGCGCGGCGGCTGTGGGATGCAGCCGGCGATCTGATCGATATCGACGAGGAGGACGAGGAACTCCAGCCGCTGCCCGCCTGGTGGCGCCTCTCGGCGATGCTCGTGTTCGCCATGGCGCTGATCGGAACGGCCTTCGCGCTGATGCTCACCGGGCCGGGGGGCACGCTTCCCGCCGGTGCGGGCGGACTCGGCGGGCTGCTTGGCGCGGCGCTCGTGCGCGGCGCGGCGCATTGGCTGCCGGCAGCCGGACTGTGGATCGAGCGCGGCGCGGCTGTCGTCACCGTGGTCGCCGGTCTCGTCATCACCGCGCAGGTCTTCGCGTTCGACTGGCACCGCTTGCCCCGGATGCCGGCCTTTCTGCGGCGCGGTAAACGTCCGGCGCTTCCTGCTGCTGCGGGTGTCGCCGCGCTTCTGCCGAAGCGCCAGCCCAAACCGCGCCCCGAAGCGGGCGAGGACGCTGCGGTCGTCGCCTCCGATTCGCCGCCCTCGCGCCGCCGCCCGACCGAGATCACCGATCCCTCGCGCCCGCCAGCGCCTGCGCAGCTTGCCGGGAAGGCACGGCAGGGAGATCTGTTCGACCAGTACGAGCTCCCCGGGCTCGATATCCTGGAGCCGCTCCCTGTCGCGACGGGGCCGAAGATCGACAAGCTGGCGCTCGAACGCAATGCGCGCCTGCTCGAGAACGTGCTCGACGATTTCAATGTGAAGGGCGAAATCACTGCGGTGCGCACCGGCCCGGTCGTCACGATGTACGAACTGGAACCGGCCCCCGGCATCAAGGCCAGCCGCGTCATCGGCCTCGCCGACGATATCGCCCGCAACATGAGCGCGATTTCCGCGCGCGTCTCCTCGATCCCCGGCCGCACCGTCATGGGCATCGAACTGCCCAACGCCGTGCGCGACATGGTCTCGTTCCGCGAGCTCGTTTCCTGCGACAAATTCGTGAATTCCAAGGGCATGCTGCCGATCATCCTCGGCAAGGATATCGCGGGCGAACCGATCGTGGCGGATCTTGCCACCATGCCGCACCTGCTCGTCGCGGGCACCACCGGCTCGGGCAAGTCGGTCGGGCTCAACTGCATCCTGCTCTCGCTGCTCTACCGCCTCACCCCGCAGCAATGCCGCCTGATCCTCGTCGATCCCAAGGTGCTCGAACTCAAGTCCTACGACGATATCCCGCACTTGCTCTCGCCGGTGGTGACCGAGCCGTCGAAGGCGGTCCGCGCGCTCAAGTGGGCGGTCGAGGAAATGGAGCGGCGCTACCGCATGATGTCCTCGGTCAGCGTGCGCAATATCTCGGGCTTCAACGAGAAGGTCCGCGCCGCCGCCAGCAAGGGCAAGCCGCTCGGCCGCCGCATCCAGGTCGGGTTCGATCCCGATAGCGGCGAAGAACTGTTCGAGGAGCAGCAGCTCGATTATCAGGTGCTGCCGCAGATCGTGGTGATCGTCGACGAGCTTGCCGATCTCATGGTCACCGTCGGCAAGGAAATCGAAGTCCTGATCCAGCGCCTCAGCCAGAAGAGCCGCGCTGCGGGCATCCACCTCATCATGGCGACTCAGCGCCCCTCGGTCGATGTCATCACCGGCGTGATCAAGGCCAACCTGCCGACCCGCATCAGCTTCGCCGTCACCAGCCGCATCGACAGCCGCACGATTCTGGGCGAGCAGGGCGCCGAACAGCTGCTCGGCAAGGGCGACATGCTCTACAAGCCCAGCACTGGCGCGATCAGTCGCGTTCACGGTCCCTTCGTGAGCGACGAGGAAGTTGAGCGCGTCGCCGATCACTGGCGCGGGCAGGGCAGCCCGGACTACGTCGATTCGGTCACCGAAGAGCCCGAAGACGGCAGCTTCGGCTTCGACGACCTCGACGCGACCGCATCAGACGCGCCCGAGGAGCGCAAGTACCGGCAGGTCTGCCAGCTCGTGTTCGAAAGCCAGAAGGCTTCGGCCAGCTGGGTCCAGCGCCAGATGGGCGTGGGCTACAACACCGCCTCCAAATGGATCGAGCGCATGGAAGCGGACGGCTTCGTCGGCCCAGCCAACCATGTCGGACGGCGCGACATTTACCGCGACAAGGACGGCAATCCGCTGTGAAAGCGCCGGACGCGTTCGCGTCCCCTTAATCCTTGCCAGCCGCCGCCGTTCTCACTTCATGACCGGTGCCCCGTGCTCTGCCCATCGTCTCTGCCGCCGGTCTCCCATCGCTCACCTAGGGTGGCGTTCAACGAGCGAGAAAGGTCAAGGCGTGCCCTATGTAGCGCTGTCCCAGTGCTGGTTCACGCGGCAACATCAGCCGACGGCGTGGCGCGTGCACGAGGACGATGGCGGGATCTACAGCCTCTGCCGGCACTGCGGCCGCCGCATCGTCACCTGGGGCCGTCATCGCTGGACGATTGCCGACGGCCTCGACATGACGCATCTGGCCGAGACCGTGAGCGGGCGCTTCCTCACTGTGCTCGACAGCGCCGGCGAATTCGTCGTGCGCCGCTTCACGGTCGATCACCTGCCCGATGAGGAGGCGATCGAGGCGTTCAAGCTCGAACTGCGCGAGCGCTATCGCATGGATGAGCCGGGCAACGATCTCACCTTGCTCGACAGCGCCGACAAGAAGGCGCAGCGCCCCCGCAAGCCCCCCCCTATGGCCGCCCGCGCGGCACCGGGTAGCCCGCGAACCGCTTGATCCGGCGCAGCGAAAAGCTCGATCGCATCGAGGAGACACCCGGCAACCGCGCCAGACAATCGCGGTGGATATGGTCATACTGATCAAGGTCCGCCGCCGCCACGCGCAGCAGGTAGTCCGCCCCGCCCGACATCAGGTGGCATTCGAGGATGTCATCGAAATCCCCCACCGCGCGCTCGAACCGGTCCATCGCTTCGCGGCTCTGGCTGGTCAGCGTGATCTCGACGAACACCTCGACCGCAAGGCCCACGCGTCTCGGATCGATCCTCGCCGCATAGCCGCTGATCACCCCCGCTTCCTCCAGCGCGCGGATGCGGCGGTGGCATGCCGATGGCGAGAGCGCCACAGCTTCGGCAAGCGCGGCAATGGGCCGCGACGAGTCATGTTGCAGTGCATCAATCAGCGCGGCATCAATACGATCCATGCAATATTTTCCTGCGTAATGGTACTAAAGCAGGAAATATCACCAAAACTGGCACCGCGATACCGCCAATGAGGTGAAACAGCGCGCGCGCCAGCGTGTATCCTTTCGCCATCCGAGAACGAAAAGGATCCTGCCATGCGTGTCGGTACCGTCCGTGAAATCAAGAACCACGAATACCGCGTCGGCCTGACGCCCGAGAGCGCGCGCGAGCTTGCCGCGCATGGCCACGAAGTTTGGGTCGAAACCGGCGCCGGGCTCGGTATCGGCGCGGCGGACCGCGACTACGAAGTCGCCGGTGCGGTGATCAAGCCCGATGCGGCAACGATCTTCGCCGGCTGCGAGATGGTCGTGAAGGTCAAGGAACCGCAGGCGATCGAGCGCGCACAGCTGCGCGAAGGTCAGATCCTCTTCACCTATCTCCACCTCGCGCCGGACCCTCAGCAGACTGCCGATCTCGTGAAATCCGGTGTCACCGCGATTGCCTATGAAACCGTGACCGGCCCCGGAGGCCAGCTCCCCTTGCTCAAGCCGATGAGCCAGGTTGCGGGCCGCATGGCGATCCAGGCCGGCGCGACCGCGCTGGAAAAGGCGCATGGCGGACGCGGCGTGCTGCTCGGCGGCGTGCCGGGCGTGCTTCCCGCCAAGGTCGCGGTGATCGGCGGCGGCGTCGTCGGGTTCAACGCGGCGCAGATGGCCGCCGGCCTTGGTGCCGACGTCACCATTCTCGACCGTGATCCCGATGTGCTCGAACGGCTCGGCACGCACTTCGAAAGCCGCGCCAAGACGCGCTTCTCCAATCAGGCCAATCTTGCGGACTGCATCGCCGAAGCGGATCTGGTGATCGGCGCGGTGCTGATCCCCGGTGCTGCCGCGCCCAAGCTGGTCACGCGCGCGATGCTCGCCACGATGAAGCCGGGTGCGGTGCTGGTCGATGTCGCTATCGATCAGGGCGGCTGCTTCGAAACCAGCCACGCCACCACCCACGCCGAACCGACCTATGTGGTCGATGGCATCGTCCACTACTGCGTCGCCAACATGCCCGGCGGTGTCGCCCGCACCAGCACGTACGCGCTCAACAACGTGACCCTGCCGCATGCGCTGAAGATCGCCGATCTCGGCTGGAAGGCGGCGCTCGCGGCCAATCCGCACCTCGCCGCAGGGCTCAATGTACACGCCGGCGAAGTGACCTACGAAGCTGTCGCGCGCGAGCTTGGCTATGCCTATCGCCCGGTCGAGGAACTCCTCGCCTGATCGGGCGGCCAAGTTAACTCCCCAATAAGCCCCTTTCGCTAGAATCGGGCTTATGGACTGGATGTGGCGCAAGTTTGTGCTGTTCGGGCTGGTGGCATTGCTATCCGGCCTGTTCGGCATGCCTGCCGCTGCGGCGCCTATTGTCGCAAGCCAGACCTGCCATGCCTCGGCTGACGCCGCAGAAACCTACGCAGACCTGCGCCGCGCGCCGGACCGGTGGATGTGCTCCGATTCCGAATACGACATCGGGCCTGAAAGCCTGTTCCTTCGCTACCGCCTGACCGATCCGGCCAAGCCGCGCGCGCAGAGCCTTGTCACCCATGCCTCGCCGTTTCGTGCCATCACGATCTGGGTGGTCGACGAGTCTGGCAAGGTCCGCACGCAGCGCTATTCGTCGGCTTCGGCCCACCATCTGATCGACGGGCCGATGATGGTCCTGCCCCTGCCGCAGACCCCGGCGCGCCCGCGCCTTGTTACCGTGCGGATCGATCAGCCGTGGAACAAGACCATCGCCAGCGAGGCGCGCCTCGATAGCGAGCCTGAAGGATCCGGCTGGGATATGGGCGTGGTGGTCGCGATGGCGGCGATCTGCGGCATGCTGGTCGTGCCGCTTCTGCTCAACTTCGGCTTCTACCTCGTGCTGCGCCGTCCGTTCGTGCTGTGGCACATCGTGATGGTCGGGCTGATGCTGGTGGAGACTGTGATCGGCACCGGATTCATCCACATCGGGGCAAACCCCGATGCGGCGACCGAGATCGCGATCAACAGCCTGTGCTTTGGCGCGGTGGCCGCGGCGGGGCTGATGTTCCTTGTCACCTTCCTCGAACCCGATGCGCTATCGCCATGGCTGCGCCGGTTGATGGTCGGCTGCGCGCCGCTGGTCATGGCCGGAGGCATCTTCACCGCGCTCCCGATCGAGGCACTGCGCCCGTGGAGCGCGCTGGGCATCTACTCCGGCATTTCGCTCGCGATCGTGATCATCTTTATCGGCATCACCGATGCCTGGCGGCGCGGCAGCAAGCTCGTCTCGTTCCTCATGGTCGGCTGGAGCCCTGTGCTGCTGGTCGGGGTCTACCGCATCGGCAGCTACCTCCTGCCCAACGCGCGGCCGACGGAATCAGTCGTCATTTTCCAGCTTGCGCTTGCGGCCGAAGTGCTCGCCAATTCGCTGGGCATCGTGATCCGGTTCCTTGAACTGCGGCGCGAGCGCGACCTTGCCAATGCGCGCGCGACCGAGCTTGAAGGCGTTGCCGGCCGCGATGCGCTGACGGGCCTGTGGAATCGCCACTCGATCGAGCGGCGCTTCAACGATCTGTTCTGCCTCGGTTATCGCACTATGGCGGTGATCGATCTCGATCATTTCAAGCGGATCAACGACCTGCATGGCCACGCGGTCGGCGATGCGGTGCTCAAGGTGGTCGCGACAACGCTGGCCGAAGATCCCGAAGCCTGCGCGATCCGCATGGGCGGTGAGGAATTCCTGCTGCTGCTGCGCGGCCCCGGCAGTGCCGAGCGGGCAGAACGCTGCCGCCGCGCGCTAAGCACACGGATCGCTGCTGCCGTGCCGGGCCTCGGCCATGTCGTCACCGCCAGCATGGGGCTGGTCGAACACGACCTTTCCGGCACGCTCGATGTGGAATTTGCAGTGCTCTACAGCCACTGCGACCGCTTGCTCTATGAAGCCAAGCGCCTGGGGCGCAACCGCACGATGCGCGAGCGGCTGACCGGCTTTGCGCCAGAATTGCAGTTGCGAACCGGCTAAGCGGTAAACAGCGCCGCCATCTCCGCCGGCACGCGCTGGATGCGCCCGCTGGCCTTGTCGATCAGCACCCATTGCGTGCGCGCGCTGACGATCACCTTGCCTGCGGTGTTGCGGAAATCGACCCGCCGGTCGAACCGCGCCCCGCGTGGGGCATCGGGCACGAAGGTCTCGCCCGTCACGCTTTCGCCCAGCGCGATATTTCCGCGATAGTCGATCTCGTGCCGCGTCACGACCCACACGTAAGCCGCCTGCCACGCCGCCGGGGCCAGCGCCTCCCAGTGCGAGGTGGCAAGCGCTTCCATCCACTGCACCCACACCGCGTTGTTCACATGGCCCAGCACGTCGATGTGCTCCGGCCCGGCGGTGAAGGTCATGCTATGCATGATCAGGCCGCAACCCCCAGCTGCGCGAGGATGAAAGCAAACTCCTCTGCCGTCTCGCGCAGCCCCTCGAACCGACCGGACTTGCCGCCATGCCCTGCGCCCATATTGGTCTTGAGCAGCAGGTCGTTGGCGTCGGTCTTCAACTCGCGCAGCTTCGCCACCCACTTGGCGGGTTCCCAATAGGTCACGCGCGGATCGTTGAGGCCCGCCGTCACCAGCATCGGCGGATAGGCCTGCGCGCGCACCTGATCGTAGGGCGAATAGGACCGGATCAGCGCGAACGCATCCTTGTCCTCGATCGGATTGCCCCATTCGGGCCACTCGCCCGGCGTCAGCGGCAGTTCAGCATCGAGCATGGTCGCCAGCACATCGACGAACGGCACATGCGCCGCCACCGCGCCCCACAGCGCTGGATCGGAATTGATCACCGCGCCCATCAGTTCGCCGCCTGCCGAGCCGCCCGCAATCGCGATCCGGCCCGCCTGCGTGAACCCTTCCGCGATCAGCCCCTTTGCCACATCGACGAAATCGTTGAACGTGTTGGTGCGCTGCTCAAGCTTGCCCGCCTTGTACCAGCGCCGCCCCAGATCATCGCCGCCGCGAATATGCGCGATGGCATAAGCAAAGCCGCGGTCGACAAGGCTTAGCCGCGTGGTTGAAAAGCCCGGCCCGATGGCAATGCCATAAGCGCCATAGCCATAGAGATAGAGCGGCCCGCCCGCTTTGCGGCCCTTGCGCCATACGATGGAGACCGGCACTGCCGTGCCATCCCGCGCGGTGATCTCCAGCCGCGCGGTTTCATACAGCGAGGCGTCATAGCCGCTCGGGATTTCCTGCGTCTTCAGCAGTTCGAGCCGCTGTTCGCCCACATGATAGTCATAGACCGAAGCCGGGCTGGTCATGGACTCATAGCTGACCCGCAGCTTGTCCATCGCCCATTCCGGGTTGTCGCCCAGCGAAGCCTCGTAGCTCGCTTCCGGGAATGCGATGGGTTCGATCCGGCTGGGATCGTCGTAATACCGCACCTCGATCCGATCGAGCCCCCGCACCCGGCCTTCGACCACATAGAAATCGCGGAAGAGGTCGAAGCCCGTAAGATAGAAATCCTCGGTCCCCTCGATCAGCGTCGTCCATTCGCCGGGGCTGGCGAGCGATGCCGTGGCGAGGCGGAAATTCTCGTGGGTGTCGTTGGTATGGATGAACAGCGTCTCGCCGCGCACATCCACATCGTACTCGACGCCGGTCTGCCGCGCCCGCACCAGCAGCGGCGCAGTGAGCGGATCGGCAGCGGGCACCAGCCGCACTTCGCTCGTCTCGTGGTCGCCGGTCGAAATCACCAGCCATTCGTCGTTGGCGGAAAGCCCGGCGGAAACGCGGAAGCCCTCGTCATCCTCATGATAAAGCTCGACATCGCTTTCCACCGGCGTCCCCAGCCAGTGCAGCCGCGCGTTGTCCGTGCGCCACTGCGCATTGGCGAGGCTGTAGACCAGCGCCTTGTCGCCCGCCGCCCAGATGAGCGCGGAAAGCGTGCCGGGGATCACATCGGGCAGCACCTCGCCGGTCGCGATCACCTTGATCCGCGCGGTAAACCGCTCCGATCCGTTGTCGTCCACCGCCCAGGCCAGCATGCGCCCATCGTTCGAGACCGAAAGCGCGCCCAGCCGGAAGTATTCCTTGCCCTCCGCCAGTGCCACTTCGTCGAGGATCAGTTCGTCTGGCCCGCCCGCGACCGGTCTGCGCCACCACTTCTTGTACTCGGCACCTTCCTCGTATTCGATCCAGTAGAGCCAGTCGCCGTCCTTCTGTGGCACCGACTTGTCGGCTTCCTTGATGCGCCCGCGCATTTCGGCAAGCAGCGTTTCGACCGTGCCCTGATGCGGCTTCATCCGCGCTTCGAACCACGCGTTCTCGGCCTCCAGATGCGTGAGCACTTCGGTATCCGTCACCTCGGGATAGCCGGGATCGCGCAGCCAGTTGTAGGGATCCTCGATTGTCACGCCGTGATGGGTGAAGGAATGGGGCTTCTTGGCCGCAACCGGAGGCGCGGTGGGGGTGGTTTCCGTCATTCCCCGCATCTATGGTGTGCAGCATAAGCCCGCAAGGCGGGTGATACGCTTCAGGACACGACCCATGCTGATGAAAGTTGAACAACAGGGGCACGAAGCCCGGCTCGAAGCCCTGCGCAAGGAACTCGCGCGGCAGCAACTCGATGGCTTTGTCATCCCCATTTCCGATGAGCACATGAGCGAATATGTCGGCGCCTATGCCCAGCGCCTCGGCTGGCTGACCGGCTTCGGCGGCTCGGCGGGCACCGCTGTCGTGCTCAAGGACAAGGCCGCGATCTTCGTTGACGGGCGCTACACGCTGCAAGTGCGCGAACAGGTCGATGGCCGGCTCTATGAATACCAGTCGGTGCCGCAGACCTCGGTCGCGGCATGGCTGGGTGAAAACGCCCCCGAAGGCGGCCGCATCGGCTATGATGCCTGGCTCCACGGCAAGGGCTGGGCCGATAGCGCCGCCTCTGCGCTGAAGGCCCGCAAGGCCGCGCTTGTCGCCGTCCAGCAAAACCCGATCGACGCGATCTGGCAGGATCGCCCCGCGCCCTCCGCTGCCCCCGCGCTCGTTCATGCAGACGAATACGCCGGTTCCTCCGCCCACGAAAAACGCGCCGAAGTCGCCGCCTGGCTCACCGCGCGCGGGCTCGATGCCGCCGTGATCTCCGCGCTCGATTCGGTCGCCTGGCTGCTCAACATGCGCGGCTCGGATGTAGACTGCACGCCGGTCGCGCTCTCCTTCGTGCTCGCCCATGCCGACGGCACGGCAGACCTCTTCATCGCGCCCGAAAAGGTCACGCCCGAGCTTGCCCAGCACCTTGGCAACGCGGTGCGTGTGCAGGACCGCGCCGCATTCACCCCCGCGCTCGCCGCGCTCGCCGGCAAGAAAGTCGCGGTCGATCCCGAACGTGCGGTCGCGGCCATCTATCAGCAGCTTGCCGCCGCCGGTGCCGAAACAGTCTCTGTCACCGATCCCACGGTGCTGCCCAAGGCCCGCAAGAACCCGGTCGAGCAGGCCGGCCACCGCGCCGCGCAGGCGCGCGATGGCGCTGCGATCACCCGCTTCCTCCACTGGCTCTCGAATACCGCGCCAAAGGGCGCCGAAACCGAGCTCTCCGCCGCCGCAGCGCTCCGCGCCGAGCGCGAGAAGACCGGCCTCCTTCGCGATCTTTCGTTCGACACCATCTCTGCCGCCGGCCCCAACGGCGCCAGCCCGCACTACAAGGTGGACGAACATACCAACCGCCAGATCGAGCCGAACAGCGTCTATCTCGTCGATTCGGGCGGCCAGTATCTCGATGGTACGACCGACATCACCCGCACCGTCTGGATCGGCCCCGATGCGCCGCCCGCCGAAGTGAAGGACCGCTTCACCCGCGTGCTCAAGGGCCATATCGCGCTTGATCAGGCAGTGTTCCCCGAGGGCACCAACGGCAGCCAGCTCGATAGCTTCGCGCGGCAGTTCCTGTGGTCGGCGGGGCTCGACTATGCCCACGGCACCGGCCACGGCGTCGGCAGCTTCCTTGCCGTCCACGAAGGCCCGCAGCGCATCGCCAAGGCGGCAGGCGGACAGGCTGGTACCGGCCAGGCGCTGCTCCCCGGCATGATCCTCTCCAACGAGCCCGGCTACTACAAGGCGGGCGAATACGGCATCCGCATCGAGAACCTCGTCCTCGTCGAGGAGCGCGATATCCCCGGCGCCGAGGGCACGTTCATGGGCTTCGAAACGCTGACTTTCGCGCCGATCGACCGCACGCTGGTCGAGCCTGCGCTGCTGCTGGAACACGAGCGCGCGTGGTGGAACACCTATCACGCAAAGGTCGAGGCGCTCCTCGCCCCGCAGCTCTCCGGCGCGGACCTCGCCTGGCTGGAGGCTGCCTGCGCCCCGTTGTAAGCTTCTTTGTTCGTGTTATGTTCTGATTATCGCGACTCGGCGAAGAGGAGGTTTGGATGATCGGCTACGTAACTTTGGGGACCAACGATCTGGCGCGCGGCGCCGCGTTCTACGATGCGCTGGCCGCCGAACTGGGCACCAAGCGCATGTACGAATGGGACGGCGCGATCGCGTGGGGCGAAGCGGGCGGTGCCGCTGGCATCGGCCTGATGAAGCCCTACAACGGCGAGCCCGCCACCGTCGGCAACGGCGTGATGGTCGCGCTCGAGGCGAAGGACAATGCGCAGGTGGACCGGCTATACGCCGCTGCGCTCGCCAACGGCGGAACCTGCGAAGGCCCTCCGGGTCCGCGCGGGGAAGGCGGGTTCTATGCGGCCTATTTCCGCGATCCCGATGGCAACAAGCTCAACGCTTTCGTGATGGGGAGCTGAAAGCCATGGCGCACCGGCTCGATAGGCACCCCATCCATATCGGGCCCGGTGCGCGGGCCGTGCCGCAGCCGCCGTTCACCGGCATGGACTGGTATGGCGATTACATGGCCCGCCACGGGGCTGACGGCGCGGAAGGCCGCCTCGTCAGCCAGCATGTTTTCACCGAGAGCTGGGACAGCTGGGAAATGCACCCTGCGGGCGACGAAGTCGTGCTCATGCTCAGCGGTGAGGGTGTGCTGCATCAGGAGCTTGCCGATGGATCAACCGCCGAAGTGCGCCTCGTTGCCGGGGAATACGCGGTCAATCCGCCCGGCGCGTGGCACACGATGGACCTGATTTCGGCGGAGGCGACTGCGCTCTTCATCACAGCCGGTCTTGGTACAGAGCACCGCCCGCGCTGAAACCCGCGCGACAAAGTGCGACAAAACAGTCCGTCGGCGGCATAACCCTGCGACAACCCCGGTCTAGACGGCAGACTGCGGAAAGCCCCCGTTCCGCTTGCACATTCTGCCTGAAGGACCGAAATCCATGAAGAAATCCACGCTCGCCGCCTCTGCGGCCGTTCTGCTCACCGCCGCCACGGCGCTCTACGCCGTCTACCCCGCCTTCGCCGAGCCCGGCCGCGACCCGATGGGGGGCGCCACGGTGACCTGGGCCGATGCCAAGGCCAAGGCCGATACCATGTGGACGAAGCTGGACGTCAACAAGGATGGTGTGCTCAATGCCGCTGACCGCGAGGCCAAGATGGCCGAGATGTTCGACATGATCGATGCCAATCACGATGGCTCGATCAGCAAGGCCGAATTCATGGATCACCACAAGAAAATGATGGAAGGCGGCTGGAAGGGCGGAAAGGGCCGCGATGGCGCGCCCGGTGACATGCCCCCGCCGCCCCCCGGTGCCGGTATGGGTATGGGCATGATGATGGGCCCCGGCGCGCACATGCTCCACGAAATGGCCGAGAAGGCCGATGCCAACCACGATGGCACGATCACCCGCGCCGAATTCGATGCCGCCGCCAAGGCGCGCTTCGATGCCGCCGATACCAACCACGATGGCAAGCTGACTGCCGCCGAACGCCGCGCTGCGTGGATGTCCATGCGCAAGGAACATGGCGGTTGGGGCCAGGGCCGCGGGATGCGCGGCCATCACGGCATGGGCAGCGACATGGGCGATATGCCGCCCCCGCCGCCACCCCCGGGTGCCTGAAGCATGGCGGCAGCCCCCGCACCTCTGCCCGTGAGCACCCGCGTGCTGGTGGTTGATGACGAGGCTGCTCTGCGCGAGCCCCTGGCGGACTATCTTGTCCGCCAGGGGTTTGCTGCGGAGCAGGCCGCCAGCGCCGCCGAAGCCCGCGCCCGCCTTGCCGCAGAGGCCTTCGATATCGTCCTCCTCGATATCATGATGCCCGGCGAGGATGGCCTCTCGCTCTGCCGTCACCTGATCGAGGCGCGCGGCCTCCCGGTGATCTTCCTCACCGCGCGCGGCGAGGCGACCGACCGTATTGTCGGGCTCGAGATCGGCGCGGACGACTACGTGGTGAAGCCGTTCGATCCGCGCGAGCTGGTCGCCCGCATCCGCTCCGTGCTCCGCCGCGCCGCGCGTGCGGTGGGCATGGCAGACAGTGCGGCTGCGGACGAGTTCCACTACACCTTCGAAGGCTGGCGGCTCGATCCGCTGCGCCGCCGGCTGATCGACAGCGAAGGCGCGGTCGTCGCCATCTCTTCCGCCGAGTTCCGTCTCCTCGTCGCCTTCCTCGATCACCCCCGCCAGGTGCTGGACCGGGACCGCCTGCTCGATATGGTGCAGGGCCGCGAGGCGCATCTGTTCGATCGTGCGGTGGACAACCAGATCAGCCGTCTGCGCCGCAAGATCGAGCGCGACAGCCGCAATCCCGAACTGATCCAGACCGTGTGGGGCGGCGGCTACATGCTCGCAGCCGAAGTGCGCCGGGTCCCTGCTGATGGCTGAACCCGCACAAGGCCTCCGCCTGTGGCCGCGCAGCCTGCAAGGCCAGATGCTGCTTGCCATCGCGCTCGCGCTGATGGTCGCGCAGGGGCTTTCCGCCGCGCTGATGTGGCGCATGCAGCACGAGCGGCACTTCGCCGGACTCGTCAATTATGCTGCGTTCAGCCTGCTCGGCCGCAATCCGCGCGCGCAGTTTGGTCCGCCGCCACCGGCAGACGGGGAGGGGCCCGAAATCGGCTTCCGCATGCCGCGCCCGCTGCGCGTGCAGGAAGAAGCGCGCGCGCCTCAGCTTGCCGGTGATCGCCGCCGGCCCGAGATCGAACAGGCGCTGCGCCAGGTGCTCGAAGCGCAAGGCGTCGATGCCGCGCAACTCTTCGTGGCCGAGCGCGATCCGGCGCGCGATCCGGTCATCACCGAATGGCTGGCGCGGCGGGGACCGCGCATGGCCCGCCCGCCGGGCATGCCGCGCCCCCGCCTGATTGTTGCCGCGATAGGCCGCGCTGACGGCACCTGGCTCACGGCGCGCCTGCTCGCCCCGCGCACCGAACGCGCGATGCTGACGACGCTGATCCTGCAGACGCTCTTCATCTACGTGGTGCTGGTCGGCGCCGTCGCGCTGATCCTGCGCCGCATCGCGCGCCCGCTCAAGGCACTTACCGCGCAAGTCGAAGCCTTTGCCCGCTCGCGCGCGCTCGCCGGACAGCTGGAGCCGGAGGGACCGGATGACATCCGCCGCCTGATCGTCGCGCACAACGCGATGGAGCGCCGCGTGGGCGCGCTGCTCGATGAGAAAGACGTGATGCTCGGCGCGATCGGCCACGATCTCAAGACGCCGCTCGCCGCGCTGCGCGTGCGGATCGAGGCGGTGGAGGACGATATCGAGCGCGGCCGCATGGCCGCCACCATCGAGGACATCAACCGCTCGCTCGACGATATCCTGAGCCTCGCGCGCGTCGGCCGCCCGTCCGATCCGCTCGAACAGACCGAGCTCAGCGCCCTCGTTGCCGATGTCGTCGGCGAATACGAGGACATGGGCGAAGACGTCACGCTGGGCGATTCGCCTCGCATCGTCATGCCGCTGCGCGCCACCTGGCTCAGGCGCGCGCTGCGCAATCTCGTCTCGAACGCGCTGCGCTATGGCAGCCGCGCCCGCGTCACCCTCCGGCGCGACGGGGGCGAGGCCGTGCTCATGGTCGAGGATGACGGCCCTGGTATTCCCGAGCACGAGATCGCCCGGATGCTCGAGCCGTTCACCCGGCTCGAAGCCTCGCGCAATTCATCGACCGGCGGCGCGGGCCTGGGCCTGACCCTTGCGCGCGCGATTGCGGACCAGCACGGCGGCTCGCTCACCCTCGCCAATCGGCAGCAGGGCGGCGAGACCATCGGCCTCACCGCCACATTGCGCCTGCCGCTCCAATAGCCCTCTCCCCTTCAGGGGAGAGAGGGGATCGCCGCTTAGTTGAGCTTCGCAATCGCCGCGGTCAGTTCGGCCCCGCGCACGTCCTTGAGCTTGCCGCATGACCGCACGCGTTCGATCGTCCGCTCCAGTTCGAGCGCGCCCGACTTGCCCGCGAACTTTGCGCGCAGCCCGTCGAATTCGTCGGCGGAAGCAACCGAGCAGAAGTTGCCGAGAATCTGCGGAAGCCGCGCGCCGAAGAAGATCCCCGCGCCGCCATTGAGCAACTCGTCGAGGTGCGCCTTCATCCAGCTATAGCCCCAGTCGCGCGTTTCGGGCGTGTAGACCACATAGCGCACGAAATTGAGCTTCTCGGACTGGCGCAGGCGCTTGTCCTGCAACTCGTCGAGCAGCCACTTCGCGGTCTCGGCGTTGCCGCTGGATCCGATCGCGCCCAGCGCGGCGGGGCGGAACAGCGGGTCTTCCGAAGCGAGCGCCTTGTCCATCAGGGTCTTCGCGCCGTCGAGCTTGCGCTCGCCGAGCCAGGCATCGAAAGCCGCGCCGAACAGCGCCGGATCGAGCGCGGACTGGTCACCGCCGAGATAGGCATCGACCGCCTTGCTCAGCTGTGCGCGCAGCGCGCCATCGCGGGCGGTGCCGGCGAGAAGCTCGACAAGCTGGACGCGGCGCTGCTGCTTCTCCGGATCATCCCCGGCATGCGCGCCCGCACGCGGATCGAGCCCGAGCGCCTTCAGCTGCGGGGCATAGAGCCCGTCGACAAAGGCGCGGAACTTCGGCTTGGCGCTTTCCGCAATCACGCCGCGATCCGCCATCGCCTGCAGCAAGCCGGTGGCATCGCCGCTGGCATAGCTGTCCGGGTTGGCGGCCAGTGCGCGCGATCCGGCGATCAGCTGATCGGCGGTGACGCGGCCTGCGTAGAAACTGGCGTTGAGGCTGTCTTCCACGGCCAGCGCCTCGCTGCCGCTCAGGCTCGGGGTTGCCGCGATCAGCGCGTCCCAGTCCTTCGCGGGCAGTTCGAAACGGTAGTATCCGGTGCCGCCCGCGTTGGGCATGATCGGCCGTGCGCTCTTGATCGTCACCGTCGTGGTGGTGTCGGTCATCAGCGTGCACTGGCGGATATCGCCCTGGCGCATGCACAGCGGAATGCCCCACTTCGTCACCGGACCCTTCATGCCGTAGCGCACGTAGCGGCTCTGGGTAACCTTCCAGCTCTGCGGCCCCGCTCTCTCCAGCGTCAACAGCGGCACGCCTTGCTGATCGGTAAAGCTCTGCATCGCGGGCAGGATGCGCGGATCGCCCGCCGCCTCGGCCATCGCCTTGAAGAATTCGGCACTCGTCGCGTTGCCATACTTGTGCGCCGCCATATAGCCGCGCACGCCGTCGCGGAACTTGGTGTCGCCCATGAACGCGGCGATCATCGCGACGACATGGCCGCCCTTGCCATAGGTGATCGTATCGAAGGCGGCGTCGATCTGGGCGTTCTTCTCGATCTTCTGGTGAATCGGCCGGCCCGCGACCAGCGCATCGATGCCCATCGCGTTGAAGCCTTCGGCCAGCGCGCCCGCGCCGATATTGAGATCGGGGCGCCATTCGTTGCCGATGCGGAAGCCCATCCAGTTGGCGAAGCTCTCGTTCAGCCAGATGTCGTCCCACCATGCCGGGGTGACGAGATCGCCGAACCACTGGTGCGCCAGTTCGTGGCTCACCACCATGCCGAAGGTGCGCTTCTGGGCGGTCGAGGCCTTCTCATCCATGACGAGGATGCTGTCGGCATAGAGGTCAGCGCCCGCGTTCTCCATCGCGCCCGGGAGGATCGGTGTCGTGATCTGGTCGAGCTTGGGATAGGGGAAGCTCTGGCCGAAATAGGCCTCGAGGTGCTGGACCACGCCCTTGGTCCCTTCGAGCGCAAAGTCGAGCTTGCCGGCGTTTTCCTTGGTCGAAACGATGCGGATCGGCAGCGGCGCCGGGCGCTGCGGCGTTGGCGGCACCACGCCTTCCACGGTCACGAACGGCCCAACCATCAGCGCCACCAGATAGCTCGGCAAGGGCAGCGTCTGACCGAACGTGTGGACGGTCATGCCGTTTGCGGTCTCGGTCTTCACCTCGGGCGCGTTGCTCACGGCCTTGAGGCCCGCAGGCGTGCGCAAGGTCACGTTCCACGGCACCTTGAAGCCGGGCTCGTCGAACGAGGGGAAGCTGGCGCGCGCATCGATCGATTCGTGCTGGGTCCAGCTGTACCAGTCATCGCCCACCTTGAGGTGAAACATGCCCGCCGGGCCTTCACCGAACGGCGCGTCGTAGTCGAAGGCAAAGGTCGTCTTGCCCGCCGGCAGCGGCGCATCGAACGTGACAAGCGCCACGCCGGTCGGATCGACCTGGCGGAACGTGCCCGAAACCGGCTGGCCGCCGACCATCGCGGTCACCTTGCCGACCTTGAGGTCGCGCCCGTGCATCCACACATAGCGCCCGGCTTTCTTCACCTCGGCGTCGATCTCGACATGGCCGGAGAAGCGGTCCTTGGTGGGATCGACGGTGAGATCGAGCCGGTAGCCCTGCGGCACCACCGCGCCATCGAGCTTGCCTACGGGCATCACGCCCGCTTCGGCAGGGATGGGAGCTTCGGTAGCCGGCTGCTGCGCCAGCGCAGGAGAAGCGAGGAAGGTGCCGGCGAGCAATGTCGCGGCCAGAATAGCCGCCTTGGGCATGATCGAACGCATGAAAACCTTTCAGGTCAAGCCGGGGTTGGCCCGGGTTGGAATGCTGCCTGCCTGCCCCGATCCTGTTGCATCCGCAACCGGATTCGACGAACCGCATGGCCCCGTCGTTGAACGACAGGCAGGCACAATATCAGCGCAGCAGCCCGCCCAGCAGCCCGCGCGCAAACCGCCCGAAGGCCGCACCGCCGATCTGTGTCGCAATCGTGCCGACAATCGCGCTGGCGCCGGATTCGATCGGCGATGCGCGGGATTTCTTGCCGGTCATCTGCGCCGCGATCACCGATCCGGCCGATGCGGCAATCGCGCCGACCGCAGCCTTGCCTGCCTTGCTCCACATCGAAGGCGTCTGGCGCGCGGTAGCCCGCTGCGCATCCACACCTTCGGCCTCGACCTGCTGCGCGGCAGCCGCCGCATCGGCTGCCTTCTGCGCCAGCACTTCGGCGGCGGATTCGCGGTTTACGGCAGCGTCATACTTGCCGTCGAACGGGCTGACCGACTGGATCACAGCTCGCTCCTTGGGATCCAGCGGCCCCAGCCGCGAGCGCGGCGGCGCCACCAGCGTGCGCTGCACGATCCCCGGCGCGCCATCGGCATCGAGCGTGGAAACCAGCGCTTCGCCCACCTTCAGCTCGGTGATCACCTTTTCGACATCGAGATCGGGGTTGATGCGGAAGGTCTCCGCCGCGGCGCGAATCGCCTTCTGGTCGCGCGGGGTGAACGCGCGCAGCGCATGCTGCACCCGGTTGCCGAGCTGGCCGGCGATCTTCTCGGGAATGTCGATCGGGTTCTGCGAAACGAAATAGACGCCCACGCCCTTCGAACGGATCAGGCGCACGACCTGCTCCACCTTGTCGAACAGCGCTTGCGGGGCATCGTCGAAAAGCAGGTGGGCCTCGTCGAAGAAGAACACCAGCTTGGGCTTTTCCGGATCGCCCACTTCGGGCAGCGCCTCGAACAGCTCGCTCAGCAGCCAGAGCAGGAACGTGGCATAGAGCTTGGGGCTCTGCATCAGCTTCTCGGCGCTGAGCACGTTGATGAAACCGCGCCCCTGATCGTCGGTCTTGATGAAGTCGTTGATCTCGAACGCGGGCTCGCCAAAAAACCGGTCCGCGCCCTGGCTTTCGAAGGCCAGCAACTGGCGCTGGATCGTGCCGACGCTCGCCTTGGAAACATTGCCGTACTTGCCGGCCAGCTCGCCCGCATTCTCGGCGCAAGCCATCAGGGTTGCCTGCAGGTCGGGCAGATCGAGCAGCAGCAGGCCGTTGTCGTCGGCATAGCGGAACGCGATATTGAGCACGCCTTCCTGCGTCTCGTTAAGGCCCAGCAGCCGCGCCAGCAGCAGCGGGCCCATCTCGGAAATCGTCGTGCGGATCGGGTGCCCTGCCTCGCCGTAAAGGTCCCAGAATACCGCCGGATTATCGGCATAAGTGAAGGGATCGATGCCAAGCTCCTTGGCGCGGCTCTCGATCTTGTCGGCGTGCTTGAAGGTCGGGCTGCCCGGCATCGCGATGCCGGCAAGATCGCCCTTCACGTCCGCCAGAAACACCGGCACCCCGCGTGCGGAAAACTGCTCGGCCATGCCCTGAAGGGTGACTGTCTTGCCGGTGCCAGTGGCCCCCGCCACAAGTCCGTGCCGGTTTGCCCGGTCCAGTCGCAGCACCTGACGTTCGCCGCCCGCACCGAGGCCAATGTAGATATCGTCCATATGCAGTATTTCCGCGCCTCTATCGGTTTCTTCCTCGTCCCGGATTTCTTGTCCTCCGGAATGCCAGAGTAGGAAAGCGCTTTTTGCATCCGGATCAGTCCGCCGCTAAAGGCCGCTGGCAAGCATGACACAGGCCCCCTTCATACTGCTCGACGATGCCCGCGTGGAAGGGGCAAGCCTTGCGCGGCTCTATACCGTGCCCGAGCAGATCATCATCGCGCGCCAGCCGGGAGAAGTGGAAGCCGCGCTCGCCAGCATCGGCGCCGCGCCCGGCCATTGGGCAGGGATTATCGCTTACGAAGCGGGACTTGCGCTGGAGCCGCGTCTGGCGCCCCGGCTTCCCGCCCGCACCGGTGCGGCAGGCCCGCTCGTGTGGTTCGCGCGGTTCGCCGAAATGCGCGAGATTACCGAGGCGGAGGCGGAAAGCTGGCTCGATGCTGCGGTGGCAGGCACGGGTCGGCTCGGCCCGCTCGATCCGCAGGTTTCACTGGGCGGCTACGGTCTCGGCTTCGACCGGCTCAAGTCCGCGATCACGGCGGGCGATATCTATCAGGCGAACTACACCTTCGAACTCGGCGGTTCGTGGGCGGGTGATCCGCTCGCCATCTACCGCGCGCTGCGCGGTGATGCCCGCTCGGGCTATGGCGCGGTACTCTGGGATGGCGCGCACTGGCACCTCTCCGTCTCGCCCGAGTTGTTCTTCACGCTGGCTGAGGGCCGCGCCGAAGTCCGCCCGATGAAGGGCACTGCCCCGCGCGGACGCACGCCGGAGGAAGACGCCGCCTTCAAGGCCGCGCTCGCCGCCAGCGTCAAGGATCTCGCCGAGAACCTGATGATCGTCGATCTCATGCGCAACGATCTTGCCCGCGTGGCAGAGCCCGGCAGCGTGCGGGTGGAGGCCCCCTTCGCGGTCGAGACCTACCCCACCGTCCACCAGATGGTGACCACGGTTCACGCCCGGCTCCAGCCCGGCGCGGACGCGCGCGATCTCGTTCGTGCGATTTTCCCCTGCGGCTCGATCACCGGCGCGCCCAAGATCCGCGCAATGGAACTGATCGACGATATCGAGCGCGACGCGCGCGGGCTCTATTGCGGCGCGATCGGGCGGATCGATGTTCCTGCGGATCAACAGGCTGGTGACGCTGCCTTCAATGTGGCAATCCGGACGGTGCGGCTGCTTCCGGACTACCCGGGGGCGGGCCGGGGGCGCGCCACGATGGGGGTCGGTTCTGCAATCGTTGCGGATTCCGCAGCCCTCGCAGAATGGCGCGAATGCCTGGTGAAAGGGGATGTCTTGCGTCTGGAGGCCAGCAGCGCCGATCTGATCGAGACCATGGCGTTCGATCCCGCGCAGGGCATTGCGCTGTTGGAGCTGCACCTCGAACGGATGAAAGCCAGCGCGGTCGAACTCGGCTTCGAATTTGATCGCCACGCCTTGCGCAACGCGATCCACGTTCTGTGCTTCGATCTCGATGCGCCGTCGCGGGTGCGGCTGCTTGTCTCTAAAAGCGGTGCCCACGCGCTCGATGCCTCCCCCATGCCGCCCGCCATGCCCGATCCCGCGATCTGCGCGGTGCTCCCGCTCCCCGTGGCAGAGGGCGATTGGCGCCTCCGCCACAAGACGAGCGACCGCCACTTCTACGAAGACGCCTTGCGCGCGGCCAAGGCTGCCGGTGCGCACGAAGCACTGCTGCTGCGCGATGATGGCCGGCTGACCGAGGGCAGCTTCACCAACCTGTTCGTGCCGCGCGGTGATGGTCTGATCACCCCGCCCGCCGCCTTGGGCCTGCTCCCCGGCGTGCTGCGCCGCAGCCTCCTCGAAAGCGGCCGGGCGGTCGAAGGTGATGTCACGATGCAGGATCTCGAGGCGGGCTTTTTCATCGGCAATGCCCTGCGCGGCCTGATGCCCGCAAAGCTGCTCGGCGCATGAGCGAACCGCACTACAGCGCCGCCCACCTTAGTCCGGCATTGCGGCGCATCGCCGCCTCGCGCACCACAGTGATGACCGATCGCGCCATCGCGCTGCGTGCCGAAGGCCGCGATATCATCTCGCTTTCGGTGGGTGAGCCCGATTTTCGCACCCCGCCACACGTGATCGCAGCCGCCAAGGCCGCGCTCGATGCAGGCGATACGCGCTACACCGCCGTCCCCGGCACCGCCGCCCTGCGCGAGGCTGCGGCGCTCCACTTCGCGCGCGATCTCGGCATCGAAGTGCCGCCCGCGCAGGTCATCGTCAGCGCGGGTGGCAAACAGGCGATCTTCCTCGCGATGGCTGCCACCGTCGGTTCGGGCGACGAAGTCCTGATCCCCGCGCCGTGGTGGGTGAGCTACCCCGAAATCGTCCGCTTCGCCGGGGCCGAACCAGTCGCGATCCCGACCACGCCCGCGACTGGCTACCGCATCAGCGCCGAACAACTCGAAGCCGCGATCACCCCGCGCACCCGCTGGCTCCTGCTCAACAGCCCCGGCAACCCCACGGGCGCGGTCTATTCCGCGGACGACCTCGCCGCGCTCGGCGAAGTCCTGCGCCGCCACCCGGATGTGCTGGTCCTCAGCGATGATATCTATGCCCCGCTCCGCTATGGCGCAGGCGCGCACGCCACGCTTGCGGTCGTCTGCCCCGATCTGGCCGAACGGGTACTCACAGTCTCGGGCGTCTCCAAAAGCCATGCGATGACCGGATTTCGCATCGGTGTCTCCGCCGGGCCAGGGTGGCTGATCGGCGCTATGGCCAAGCTGCAGTCGCACGCCTCGGGCAACCCCTGCTCGATCAGCCAAGCCGCCGCCGTAGCGGCCTTTACCGGCCCGCAGGATTTCCTGCTCGATTGGCGGGAGCGCTTCCGCGTGCGGCGCGATATGTCGGTCGCCGCGCTCAATGCCGTGCCAGGGCTTTCCACCCCCGTGCCCGATGGCGCGTTCTACTGCCTTGTCGATGCCGGCCCGCTGATGGCGCGCTTCGGGGATGACGAGGCGCTGGCAATGCACCTGCTGGACCACGGCGTCGCGGTCGTCGCGGCCTCGGCCTTCGGCGGGCACGACGGTTTCCGCATCAGCTTTGCGGCAGACGATGCCCGCCTTGCCGAAGCCCTTTCCCGCATCGCCAAGGCCCTGAAATGACAATGGCGCAATGATCACGCTTCCCATCCTGTTCGAGGACGCCGAGGCGCTCGTCATCGACAAGCCCGCCGGCCTGCCCATCGATCGCCCGCGCGCCGGGGGCACCAGCCTCGAAAACTATCTGGATGCCCTGCGCCTCGGCTTCCAGCGCCTGCCGCTCGCGGTTCACCGGCTTGATCAGGATACTTCGGGCTGCCTGCTCCTCGCGCGCAATGCCAAGGCGCACAAGCGCTTCGCCGCCGCGTTCGAGGCGCGGCAGGTGGAGAAGGTTTATCTCGGGATTGTCGCTGGACCCGTCGCGGAGGACGAAGGCACGATTGCGCTCAACTTGTCCAAGATCAGCAGCGCGGAAAAGGGCTGGCGGATGATTCCCGCGCGCGCCGGAAAGCCTGCCGTCACGCATTGGCGCGTGCTTGATCGCAAGGAGGGTATGACCCTCGTCGAATTCCGCCCCGAAACCGGGCGCACCCACCAGATCCGCATTCATGCGCTGGCAGGGCTCGGTGCGGCACTGCTCGGCGATCCGATCTACGGCAGCGGGGCCGATGCGGCGAGGGGCGCGCGGCGCACCATGCTCCATGCCGCCGCGCTCACCGTCCCGCGCGAAGGCAAGGCGCCGATTGCCGCCACCGCGCCGCTCCCGGCCGATTTCGCCGCACTGGGGTTTGTCGCGGCCCAGCCCGAGGCCGAACCCGAGGCCGAGTCATGTCCACCGACGCCCTGATCGAACGCGCCCTTGGCCTGATCGAGGAAAGCTTCATCGCCTCGGCCGGGCCCGGCGGGCAGAACGTCAACAAGGTGGCGACGGCGGTGCAGATCCGCCTCGACGTTTTCGCGCTGCGCCTTGAGCCGCAAGTGTTCCATCGCCTCAAGGAACTCGCCGGCAGCAAGATGACCGCGCGCGGCGAGATCGTGATGACGGCGCGCAGCTACCGCACGCAGGAACAGAACCGCGAGGACGCGCGCAGCCGCCTCGGCGATCTGCTGCGCGAGGCCGCGACATTGCCCGCCCGCCGCGCGAAATCCCGGCTCAACCGCGTGGGCAAGACCGAACGTCTGGCAGGCAAGAAGAACCGCAGCGCCATCAAGGCCGGGCGCGGCAAAGTGCGTTTCGATTAGGCCGTAAACTCATAAACCGCGCCATCGAGGTTTAGGTCAGAATGGCTCAGTGCAAGGAGGGAAGGCGCAGGGATATGTCGATATCTCAAGCCTTTCCGACGCAGCAATGGGCCATTCTGGCTAAACCCCTTCGGGGCGACCAAATGGCTTCCATCT
>NZ_JAIXPP010000044.1 GCF_027486195.1 Novosphingobium sp. | reverse complement strand
GAGGCGGCGGCGAGGGCGGCGGCGTGGGCGGCGAGGGCGGCGGCGGCGAGGGCGGCGGCGGCGGCGGCGGCGGCGGCGAGGGCGGCGGCGGCGGCGTGGGAAAGCCTTGCCAACACGCTGTTCCAGATGATCGACGTGGAGCTTGCCGCCCATGCCTGATCCATTTCAGAACCCGGCGGCTGCGCTGCCGGGTTCAACCCACAGCGTTATCCCGCCAGCGCAGCGCATCCAGCGCTCCCGCCGCAAAGGCTATCGCACGCCCGAAGGCGCGATCTATGTCGGCAGGCCCACCATGTGGGGCAATCCATTTCACACGGCAGGGCGCGGCCATGCCAAGGCCACCATCCTGCATGATGAATGGCTCAAGGGCCGCATCGGCGCGTTGACACTTGAACGCATGGGTTTCTGCCCGGCCGAGATAGAGGCGCTGGACCGCCTGCGCGCCCGCGTCCTCACCAGCCTGCACCGCTTGGCCGGGCACGATCTTGCCTGCTGGTGTCCGCTATCCAGCCCATGGTGCCACGCGGAAACGCTGCTGCGCATGGCGCCGACTTACGCCGAGTATGAACGGTTTGCGGCATGAACGCCGCCCCCGATCACACATGGAAATCCGCCACCTGCACCGATTGCGGCGCGCCGTTTCCATCATGGTCCTGCACCGGCCCCACCGGCCCGTGGCGTTGCATGTCCTGCCACACCGTCGCCGCCGCGCAGCCCGCGCCGCCAACCCCTCCGTTCGTGTCGAGCGAAGTCGAGACACCGCGCACCCCTGCAACTCCGAAAGGCCTGCTGCTATGACCGAACCCCGCTCCTGCGCCGTCTGCGGCTGCACCGAAGCCACCGCCTGCACCGATGAACTCACCGGCGCATGCTGGTGGGTCGGCGAAAGGCTGTGCAGCCACTGCGCGCAGCCCGATGCCCGCCGCCGCCTCGCCCTGGTCGCTGCCGCCCAGCTTTCCGAAGTCGTGGCAGAGCTGCTGCGCTTCACCCGCGAAGGCGATCAGGAAAGCTTCGCGCCCTTCGCCCTGGATCCGGCCGAGAACACGGCCGACGCCCTGCGCGCCATCCTGCGCATCGAGCGCGCCGCCATGCCCACGCCCGGCACACTCGATCCCGATGAACACGGCCAACTTATCGCCGCGCTCGCCCGCTTTCTGGAGGGCTGGGCATGAAGCGCGCTCCTTGGAAGTGGTACGCCTGCATCGAAGGCCAAGCCGATGAATGCGACTATGAGTCCGACAGCCGTGATGCCGCAATTGCGGCTATCGCGCGGGATTACGAACCCGGCACTGTGATCGAAGTCATGGAGGCCCGCTTTTCGACTGCAAAGCGCTACGAGGGGCATGATTTCGTGCCCTTCATCGCGATCAGGAACCGCGAGACTGTCACCCTTGGGCTGCGCGAGGCCGCGCCATGACCACCCCCCACACCGTCCGCATCGGCCCCGCCACGCTCTACCTTGGCGATGCCTATGCCATCCGCCCCACGCTCGGCTTCTTCGATGCCGATGTGATGGACCCGCCCTATGAGTTCAACAACAGCGGCGGCGGCGCATGGCGCAAGGCGCGCGGTGCGTCCGATCAGATTGTGTCCGAAGGGCTGACCGAAGGCTTTGATCGCTTCATCATCAACCCGATGCTTTGCGGCGCGGTCATGGTGTTCTGCCACAACGATCAGCTGCCCCGGCTGCTCCCCTATCTCGATGGCAGCTTCCACCGCTTCGCCTTGTGCGTCTGGACCAAGCCGAACCCGGCTCCCCATCGCAACAAGAACTATCTGCCCGATCTGGAGCCATACTTGCACGCATGGAACCGGGGCTTTCATCCCGTGGGCGAACACCACGACATGCACCGCCACGTGTCGGCCAAGTCCAGTCCGTCGAAGTTCTACGATCACCCCACGGTCAAGCCGGATGACGTGATGGTCAAGATCATGGCCAACGTGAACGGCCGCACCATCTGCGATCCCTTCATGGGCACCGGCAGCACCGGCGTCGCCGCCATCCGCCTCGGCAAGCGCTTCACCGGCATCGAACACAATCCCAAGCACTTCGCCACGGCCGTTAAGCGGATCACCGTCGCCGTGGACCGCCGCTATCCCAACTGGAGGAACCTTGCCGCATGAACTGGTTCACCACCATTGCGCGCGATGCCGATGAACAGCTTAAAGAATACCGCGCCCGGCGCGCCACCACGCCCACCTTGTTCGGCCATGGGCCAGACGGCAGCATGGACGGCACCCCCGAACACGGCCCGATCCCGTTCCTTTGCTACGCGCCCGAAGAGGATCGAGGCTGGCTGCTTTGGCACGTCCACAAGCACCCTTGGCCGCTGGAGTATATCTACTGTTTCGGCAAGGCATGGGACAGCGCGGGCGAGCGGACCGATCCTTTGCTTACGCTCGATGTGCGCGATCTCCCCGAACGCTATGTCGGGCGGCTCAAGATTGATGCGAAAACCTGCCGCCGCCGCAACCACCGCAAGATCATCGGTCGCGCACTGGCTGATGGCTATGAGCTGCACGCCCACGCCGCGCGGATGGAACAAGCGGCCTTAGCCCAGCGCCTCGCATGGCAAGAACGCCAGCACCGGCTCAAAATCGCCGCCGCCAAGGGCATGTGCATCACCTGCGGCAATGCTCGCGCCATCATCAATGGCGAGTGCGAGCTTTGCTCGGAAATCCCCTTCTGATGAACGCGCTCGCCGAACATCGCCGCCGCAAGGGCGAGGAAAACACCCAGCGCGTCCTCGCATATCTGCTTGCGCATCCCGGTTGCACCAACCGCGAATGCGCCGAAGCGCTCGGCATCGGTGAAATGGCCATCGGCCGTCACGTCAAGAAAATCCGGGCGATGTGGCCAATCGAACCCGCGCCGGGCGGCACCCGGCAACCACAGGAGTATCCCATGCACAAGACTTTGACCAACTGGACCGTCCAGCGCAGCGGCCCCGGCCTGCGCGTCGTCGGCACCAATGCGGAAACCAACCAGCCCGACCGCCTTTCCCGCGTCGTCCGCGTCGCGCCCAACCGCGCCACCGGCAAGGTTGAGGCCATCGACGATCAGAACATCGCACACACCCTCATGTAATCCCGCGCCGGGCGGCACCCGGCAATCAACCGAAAGCACAAGCATGGAAGAACAACTGACATTTGGTGAGAAGGCCGTTGGCCTCACGTTCAATCCCAGCGCCGATGACGCAGTGGCAACCTGCAAGCGTACCTTCGCAACCGCCATCGATCAGATGAACGACTTCCGCAACGCGCCCGGCACCACGCCGGAAGCCAAGCGCCTCGCCAGCATCGCCATCACCGAAGCCCAAGGCGCGCAGATGTGGGCCGTCAAGGCACTCACCTGGCGCGATTGATCCCGCCCAGCGGGTCGCACCGGGGCTCTTCGGCCCTCCCTTCGTCCGCTCACCCTGAGCCTGTCGAAGGGGTCGAAGGCCCCAAACCACCTCAAAGGACTAACTCATGTCAGCAAGAACTGTTGTCATCTATGGCCCTGCCGGTTGCGGCAAGACGAGCAATGCCGAATCACTGCGTCAGCACTTTTGCTGCACCAGTGTAGTTGATGATTTTGATCCGCATCGGCACCGCATCACGCCCGGCGCACTGCATTTGTCGCACCAACCCTACCGCCACCAGCGTGATGTCGAAAGCTACGACTTCGCCGCTATCCTGCCGCAGCTCTGAAATTAGCGCCCTTGGCTGACAAACTCGTATCGCGCCGCAGCGGCGTCACGCACGCCATGGGCGGCTGCTACGATTGCAATGGCGGCGAGGCGATATGGTTTGCCCGCAACGCCGTCGCGTGCGCCGCCAATCATGCCCGCGCTTCCGGCCATCACACATGGGCCGAGCAAGTCATCGCCACCACCTACAACGGCAAATGAAAGGACCACCCATGGCCGAAACCACAGATGATCGCCTCCGCCTCCTGATCGAACGCATTGAGCGCCTGGAGGAAGAGAAGAAGGGCATCAGCGACGATATCAAGGACGTGTACGACGAGGCCAAGGCCACCGGCTACGATCCCAAAATCCTCCGCGCCGTCATCCGCCTCCGCAAGATGAAGCCCGATGATCGCCGCGAATACGAAGCGATCCTTGAAACCTACATGTGCGCGCTCGGGCTGGAGTAGGGGCGATGCGCAGGCATCTTGACGCGCCCGATCTGCTGGACAGGCGCGCCCGCCTTGCGGCGGCGCACCTGCTTCTGGCCTTCGATCTGCCTGCGGAAGCAATGGCAGCCTCTTGGCAGATGATTGAGGCGGCAGAGGCTTGCCCCGGCTGCACGATGGGCGATTTTCCCGCGATGGGAAACAACCAGCGGCGCACCTGCCTCGAGCGCGCCCGAACGTTGATCGATGAAATGCTTGCGGAAGCGCCGTGATGACAGAGCGGCGCAAGTCCATCTGCGGCCGCAATCCTTCAGCCGGGCCGGGTTCCTGCTATTTCTGGTGGGAATCCTGCCCGGCCAAGGTCAAGGATTGTTATCAGCGCTGGCTTGCCGCGCCCTCCGCCGCCGCCACACTTTCCCCGCCGCAAAGCCGATAAGCAGGATCACGACATCGATCAGCCATTGAAAGAACCATGCAAGGCTCAAGTACTGCCACGTCCATAGCACCGAAGTATCCTCGCCCATCCTTTTCAGCGCGGCCTGTCGATCCACATTGCTCCAGAGCACAAGCGGCAACAGCAGCACTGCCAGCACAGCAAATGGCCGCCAGTCGAACCGCTTCATCTCGAACCCGGTCACCAGCAACACGAGCATGATTATCAGACCAAGCATAACCCCTCCTTGACCAATCGCGCGAACCTACCACACATTGCCCCTATTGCGCCCCTGACGTTGACACAGGAGTACGCCCCAATGACCAAGCCCACCCCCGAACTGCGCCGCGCGCGCCTCGCCGCCAGCGCCATCAAGGGCCTCACGGTCAAGCCCGCTGCTGGCGGCCGCCTCCTCTGGTACTGGGAACCCAACCGCGCTGAAAAAGCCGCCGGGTGGAAGCCCATCGCCTTCAAGGAAGATAAGCGCGCCGCCCTCGCCGGGGCCGAGCACCGCAATGCAGAGGTTGCCGCCTGGCGCAGGGGAGAGGACCCGCAGGAGGCCAGCGGCGATGCCGCGATCGCGCCCGCCCCCGCGCCGATCCGGCACAGCCAGTTCCAGACGATCCGCGAACATGCCGAGCGCTACCGCACGCAATACCTCGTCCATAAGTCGCCCGGCCATCAGCGCACCGCTGGCAGCAACCTGAAGCTTATTTGCGACGTGTTCGGGGATCTGTTGCCAAGCGATATCCTGCCCCACCACATCACCAACTGGACCGATTCGCTGCGCGGGCGCGGGGCCTTCACTCATCTCGGCCGCAAGGTCAGCGATACCACGGCGCATAACCGGCTGCGCACCTTCCGCGCGCTGCTCGCCTGGATCAAGAACCCGCACGAGAAGTTCAGCCAGCCCAAGGGCCGCAACCAGATTTGGGAGGCGGACGATCGCGCCGCCTTCATCGCCGCCGCCAACAATCTCGGCTATCCGCTAATGGCCCTCGCCATGAAGCTGGCGTTCTACACCGGCCAGCGCACGGAAGACCTGCTCCAGTTCACCGAGGCGCAGCTTGTGCCGATGAACCACATCCTCGATGCGCAGGATCGCGCCGTCTTCACGGTGCGGCAGGGGCCAGACAAGGGCAAGGTCATGGGCTGGCTGCTCGTGCAGGGCAAAAGCAAGCACCGCGATAGCCCGGTCAGCATGCACATCCCCTTCGAGCCGGAGCTGCTGGCCGAAGTGCGCGCCGCCCTCGCGCGCAACCGCGCAGTCGATCGCGCCGCCACCCCGCCGCGCCTGCTCACCCACGTGCTGGTGAACGAAACCCCCGGCCAGCCCGGCGGGCAGCCTTGGCTCTATCGCCACTTCAACCGGCGCTGGAATGAAATCAAGGATCACGCGATCGAGAAGACCGGCCGCACCCACATGGACGAGCTAGTCTGGCACGATCTGCGCCGCAGCCGCGTGGTAGAGCTGAAGCGCCAGGGCTACAGCCACGATCGCATCGCCACCCTCACCGGCCACGAACCCGGCAGCGTGGACGCGATCATGAAGGTCTACGGCCCCGTAGACAGCAACATGACCGTCGCCCTCTTGGCCGACAGCAGCAAGAAATCCCGCCAAAGGAAGAAGGCCTGATCATGTCGTTTCTGGATAGCCTGGTGGAACTGGATTTGCACATGCGCGCGAACATGGTGCTGGCGGAAACACGCAAGCAGATACTGGCGAACATCGTCGTCAAAGCACTAAGCCCTGCCGATCTTGATGTCATAATGGCCCAGTATCGCGCCATGCGCGCCGCGCAGAGTCAGAATTCTGACTCCGCAGGAGTCAGAACGCAGCCCCCACCGGGCACCTAAGTCATTGAAAGCGCTGGAGCGGGTGAAGGGAATCGAACCCTCGTATTCAGCTTGGGAAGCTGCTGCTCTACCATTGAGCTACACCCGCACACGGACCGGCTGATAGCCAGAGTCGGCGGCGATGCCGGAGGCGCCGTATGGCGGGATCGCTGGCGCGCATCAAGCCCCTTTAGCATGCCGAACGGGCGAGCCAGCGTCCGAAGTTACCGCGCCACGATGCGAAACGTGCCGCTGGCCTTGGCGATGAGGGCGTCGTCCGCGAACACGCGGGCATCGGCGAAGGCGAGCGTCTTGCCGAGGCGGGTGGGGGCGGCGCGCACTTCGAGCCATTGGCCGACCTTTCCCGTGCTGAGGAAATCGACCGAGAGATTGATCGTCAGCGCCGAGGCATTCTCCAGCAGGAGCACGCAGGCGAGGCCCATCGCGTTGTCGGCGAGAGCCGAAATCACGCCGCCGTGCAGCAAGCCGCGTGCGTTGCAGTGGGGCGTGTCGATCCTCAGTGCGAGCACGAAGAGATCATCGGCCCGCCGCGTGTAGAGCGGCTCCCATGGGTCGGTCACCGGGCTTTGGCGGAAGTGCCGCGCGAAGCCGTCGGGTATGCCGGGGGCGATGCTTGTCATGTCCGGTCCAGGAATGCGGTGATCGCGGCGAACACGAGCGCAGGGTCTTCGAGCTCCGGTGTATGGCCGAGTGCATCGAGGGTGACCTGCTCGACCCCGTCATAGAGCCGCGCGAGCGAGTGGGCGTTGCTGGCCGGGTGCGAGCCATCGGCGGCGCCCCAGATCGAGAGCATGGGTTGGAGTGGGCGCGGCAGTTCGGGGCGCGGGGCGAGGTAGATCTGGTAGGCGCTGGCAAGCGACCACATTGCGCCATGGCTGAAGGACCGCTCAGCGCATTCGCAGAAGTCCGCGACGCGTTCCTTGCGGCCGACCGAGAGCCCGTACCATTGCGGCATGCGGCGCGGGGCGAGGCGGCGCATTGCGAGCTGGCCGATGATCGGACGGGCGAGAATGCCCTTGGGATCGCGCCCGGCCTTCCAGATCGCGAAGGCCTCCGTGCCGACGCCCTGGATCAGGCACAAGTGCGAGGCGAGTTCGGGCATGCGGCGGGCGATATCGAGCGCGGCGAGGCTGGCGGCGCAAGAGAAGGCAAACACGCAGCCGGTCCCGCAGACCGCGCGGATGAAGGCGGCGAGGTCATCATTGGTTTCGGTGAAGCCGAAGCCGTATCCGCTCGCGGCCGCAGTGAAGCCCATTGCGGGCAATTCGACCACTACGACGCGGAAGCGTTCGGAGAACATGGCCAGCAGCGGGGCATAGACCTCGATGGTCATCGGGGGATCGACGGTGAAGACGATGGTCTGTCCCGAGCCAGCTTCCAGATAGCGATATTGCACCAGCGGGGTGGAATGGAAGCGCACCGCCGGGGTGGCCTTTGCGGGCCAGCCCGTGCGGAACCGTGCCATGCGCGCCGCGCCGTTCCACGTATCGAGGCGCGCGCCGAGCCGGGCCAGCAGACCGGGCATCAGGCGCTCCGTTCCGCAGCTTGACGGGTGGCCGCGCGCGAGAGGAAGAACCACGCCGCGACAAGGAACGCCGCGATTCCGAGATGGCGGGCGACGATCGCGGTCGGCGCGCCTGCATGCGCGGTGAGCCAGGCATCGCCGAGCGGCATCACCAGCGCGGCGAGCGCCGTCCAGCGCAGCGCGGCGAAGTCCTGCCGGATCAGCAGGATCGTGGTGATAACCGCGATGAAGCCGGCGCGCAGGCCATAGACCTGGACCCATGCCGCCGCTTCCGCTCCCGCCAGCGGTAGGCCCATGTAGGTGGCAAATCCGAGCGGATTGGCGAAGGTGCGAACTGCATTGAGGCCTTGGAGTGCGGCGATGGCGGCGGCCAGCCAGAACCCGATGGTGCGCATGTCGCGCAAACCCGCCTGTCTGTCATTCATTGTGTTGATCTCCCACGATTGTCTGATGGGTTACGGCATTGCGCGGGAGCTGTAATTTTGCGATATCGCAAACCGCTTTCCTGTTTGCGCGAGGAATTCGGGTCATCATCGTCAATCCCCAGGACCTTGCCGATCTTATCGCCATCCGCGAGGCGGGCACGCTGAGTGCGGCGGCCAAGGCGCGCGGGGTGGCCATTTCCACCGTTTCGCGCCGGATCGAGACGCTGGAGGCCGCGCTCGGCCTCTCGTTGGTGGACCGCCGCGCAGATGGTGTGCGGCTGACCTCTGGCGGGCTCGCGATTGCCGAGGCGGCCGAGCCGCTGGCCGAGCAACTGCTGCGCGTGCGCCGGGTGGCGGACAGCTTGCGCAAGGGCGGGGCGCAGGTGCCGGTGCGGATATCGGCGACCGAGTTCGTGATCTCCGACGTGCTGGCCCCGGCGCTTGACCGGCTGTGGGCGAGCGGGGCGGATTTTCCGGTGCACCTGCAATCGCAGGCCGATGTCGTCAGCCTTGCGGGGCGTGACGCCGATCTTGCGATCCGCATGGTCCGCCCCGAAGGCGCGAGCCTCTATGCGCGGCGGCTGGCCGAGATCCGGCTGGGGTTCTTTGCGGCCCCGGCCTATCTGGCGGGTCGGGCGGCGGACACGATCGACCTCGGGGCTGAACGGCTGCTCGTCTATGATGACAGCTATGGCCGCCTTCCGGAACTGGAGTGGATCGCCCGGCGCGGGCTGGACGAGAGCGTCGTCATGCGCACGGGGAGCACGCGCGCGTTGCTGACTGCGGCGCTGTGCGGGGCCGGAATTGCCTTTCTGCCCGCACCATTTGCGGCACGGACGGGGACGCTGGTCGAAGTTCCGCTGCCGGCTGCCCTGCCGACGCGGCAGCCCTGGCTGATCGTCCACCGCGACTTGCGCGGGCTGCCGGCCATCAAGCTGATCCAGAAGTGGATCGTGGCGACCTTTGCAAACCTGTAGGTTTTGGCAGGCGCGTGCGCCGTTGCATGCGCGCCGCCGCCATGGGATGCCTTGCGCCGCTTGCCAGATGCAGGAGCGGTGATGATCGAATTGCTGAGCGCGCCCACGCCGAACGGGTGGAAGATATCCATCATGCTTGAGGAATGCGGCCTTCCTTACGAGGTGAAGTGGATCAACCTCGGCAAGGGCGAGCAGTTCGCGCCGGACTTTCTGGCGGTGAGCCCCAACAATCGGATACCCGCGATCGTCGACCATGCCCCGGCTGATGCCGGCGAGCCGGTGCCCGTGTTCGAGACCGGGGCGATCCTGGTCTATCTGGCGGAGAAGACCGGACAGTTCCTTCCTACTGATCTGCGCGGGCGCAAGGCGGTGATGGAATGGCTGTTCTGGCAGGTCGGCGGGCTGGGGCCGATGCTGGGGCAGCACGGGCATTTCCGGCTCTATGCGCCCGAGCGAATTGCCTATGCCACCGAGCGGTACCGCGCCGAGGCGCTGCGGCTTTACGGGGTGCTCGACCGGCAACTGGCGCGGCAGGAGCATGTGGCGGGTGAGGCCTATTCGATTGCCGACATGGCCTGCTTCCCGTGGATTCAGACGTGGAAGGCGCAAGGGATTCCGCTGGAGGAATTTGCGGCACTGAAATCGTGGTATGATCGGCTGAAGGAGCGCCCGGGCCTGCGGCGCGGGATGGCAGTGGGGCGCGATCGGATCAACAAGCGGCCGCAGGACGATGCCGAGACGCGGCGGGTGCTGTTCGGGATCAAGGATGAGGAAAAGCCATGAGCGTGCGAGTCGAGTTTTTCTATGACCTGTCCTCGCCGTGGACGCGGCTGGCGTTTCACAATTTCCGCGCAGCCATTGCGGGGCGCGATGTGGCGGTTACCTGGCGGCCGTTTCTGGTCGGCGGGGTGTTCAACGCGGTGAACCAGAGCGTTTATGAAAGCCGCGCCAACCCGGACAATCCGAAGTTCCGGCTGAGCTTCGTGTGGCTGAAGGAATGGGCGCGGCTGGCGGGGCTCAGGATGAATTTCCCCTCGGAGTTCCATCCGGTGAAGTCAGTCCACGCCATGCGGTTTTGCTGCGCTTTGGCGGAGCAGCCTGAGGATTTGCTGCGCTTCAGCGAGGCGGCGTTCGAGGCCTATTTCGGCGACGCGCGTAATATCGATGACCCGGAAGTGCTGGAGGATATTGCCAATGCCTGCGGGCTTGATGGCGCGGCCCTGAAGGCCGCAGCGGGGAGCGATGCGGTGAAGGCGCGGCTGCGTGCGAACACTGACGAGGCGATTGCGCGCGGGGCTTACGGTTCGCCGACGATCTTCGTGGACGGCGCCTTCATGTACTTCGGCAATGACCAACTGCCGCTGGTGATGCAGCGGATCGCGATGGTGGAGGCCGGCTGAGCGCAGTTGCGCTGGATCAATGATCCGGTGTCCAGAAGTGTGGAGTTTCGATCTGTCCAGCTGGAGTGACAGATCATGCGCATTCTTCTCGTTCATCCGAATTACCATTCCGGCGGCGCGGAGATTGCGGGGAACTGGCCACCTGCCTGGGCGGCCTATCTCGCGGGGGCCTTGCGCGGCGCGGGCTATGACGACGTCCACTTCATCGATGCGATGACCGACCATGTGGATGACGCGGCCCTTGAAGCGCGCATCCGCGAACTGAAGCCCGATATTGTGGGCACGACCGCGATCACGCCTTCGATCTACAAGGCGGAGGAAACGCTCAAGATCGCCAAGAAGGTCTCGCCCGCGATCATCACGATGCTTGGCGGGGTCCACGCGACCTTCATGTTCAAGCAGGTGCTGACCGAAGCACCGTGGATCGACGTGATCGTGCGCGGTGAGGGCGAGGAGATCCTGCTCGATCTGGTGCGCTCCATCGACGACGGGCGCTGGCCGCTGGCGCGCCATGAAATCGAGGGCCTCGCCTTCCTCGACGGTCAGGACATCATCGCTACCAAGGCTGCGCCCACGGTGAAGGATCTTGAAAAGATCAAGCCGGACTGGGGCATTCTGGAGTGGGGCAAGTATATCTACATCCCGCTCGGCAAGCGGGTGGCGATCCCCAACATGGCGCGCGGCTGCCCGTTCACCTGCTCGTTCTGCTCGCAGTGGAAGTTCTGGCGTGATTACCGCATCCGCGATCCCAAGGCGGTGGTCGACGAGATTGAGACGCTGGTGAACGACCACGATGTGGGCTTCTTCATCCTTGCCGACGAGGAACCAACGATAAACCGCAAGAAGTTCATCGCCTTCTGCGAAGAGCTGATCGCGCGGGGCCTGCCGGAGAAGATCCAGTGGGGCATCAACACCCGCGTCACCGATATCCTGCGCGATGAGGAATATCTGGCGCTCTATCGCAAGGCGGGCTTGGTCCATGTGTCGCTCGGCACCGAGGCGGCGGCGCAGCTGAAGCTCGATCTGTTCAACAAGGAAACCACGGTCGAGCAGAACAAGAAGGCGATCCGCCTGCTGCGCGAGGCGGACATTCTCGTCGAGGCGCAGTTCATCGTGGGGCTGGAGAACGAGACGGCGGAGACGCTGGAAGAGACCTACCGCATGGCGATGGACTGGAAGCCGGACCTTGCCAACTGGTCGATGTACACCCCCTGGCCGTTCTCCAACTTGTTCGAGGAGCTGGGCGACAAGGTCGAGATCCACGATTTCGACAAGTACAACTTCGTCACCCCGATCATCAAACCCGCCGCGATGGACCGGGCCGAGCTGCTCGACCGGGTGATGAACAACTATCGCCGGTTCTATATGCGCAAGGCGCTGTTCTCCTATCCGTGGCAGGGGACGGGGTATCGCCGTAAATACCTGCTCGGGTGCCTCAAGGCGTTCCTCAAGGCGGGCTTCCAGCGCACGTTCTATGATCTGGGCCGAGTGAATTACTGGGGGCCGCAATCGAAGAAGGGCGTCGATTTCAAGTTCGACCGCACCCGCACCAACCACCGCGCGGAGACGGGCGATTGGAAGGCGGCGGCGGAGACCAGCCGCAAGGCAGCAAAGCGCGATGCGGTGGTTCATGAGGCAGCCGGCGTGATCAAGGCCTGCGGCGGCGGGACAGAGCAACTGACCGACGAGGAAGCCGATGCGTTAAATGCGCTGCCCGCGAGGGGCGATATGCCGCCTACCCGAGGTGACGCGCCGGGGCGGAGCGGGGCGCACATATGAGTGCGGTGGGGCTCCCGACCGGAAAAGTCGGCCCCAACGCGATCATCCAGCTCGCCGATGTGCTGGCCGACCGGATCGGGCTGGAGGAGCGCGCGGCGACGTTGCGTGCGGCGGGGCTGGCCAAGTATCTCGCCGCCGATCCCGAGCGGATGACCGACGAGCGCGAGGCGGCTGCGCTACACCGGGTGGTGCAATCGCGGCGTGCGGGCGATTGGGACGAGCTTTCGTGGGAAGCTGGGGAGCGGACCGCCGAGTACCTGCTCGAAAACCGCATTCCCAAGGGCGCACAGTGGGTGCTGCGGCGGCTGCCGGCGGCGCTTTCGGCGCAGATGCTGCTGCGGGCGATCCGTGCCCATGCCTGGACCTTTGCCGGTTCGGGGGCGTTTTCGGCCCGGATGGAACGCGGCGCGGTGGTCATTTCCATCGCGGACAATCCGATCGCCATGCCGGGATGCCCGTGGCACCGGGGCGTCTTCACCCGGCTGTTTCGGGAACTGGTGAGCCCGCGCGCGCTGGTGCGGCACGATCACTGCTGCGCGCAGGGCGCCCCCGCCTGCAATTTCGTGATCGGCTGGACCTGATCACCAGTTGACCCGTATTCCATAATTGCTACCAAGCAGTATAAACAAAGCAATAGTGGGAGAGCGGCGATGGTTACAGCCTCACAGGTCATGCTCACGGCAACCGAGCGCGTCACATTGGGCGTCCCGGCAGCCGAAGCGGTCGCGCAGGAAGCGGCGGCGCGCGGTGCCAAGCGTGTGTTCATTCTCGCCAGCAGCTACCTCAATCGCCAGACCGACGAGATCCGCCGCATCGAGGCCGCGCTGGGCGCAAGCCACGCCGCCACGCACGACGGCATCCAGCCCCATGCACCGCGCAGCGATGTGCTGGCAGCGGCCAATGCCGCACGGGCTGCGGGGGCTGATCTGGTCGTCACCGTGGGCGGCGGTTCGGTGACGGATGCGGGCAAGATCCTGCTGATCTGCCTCAAGCACAACATCACCACCATCGAAGGCTTCGACGATTACCGCGTGCGCGTGGACGATACCGGCGCGATGGTGATCCCCGAATTCGCCGGGCCGGACGTGCGCGCGATCTGCGTGCCGACGACGCTTTCGGGCGGTGAGTTCAATCCGCTTTCGGGCGCAACGGACGAGGCGATCAAGCTCAAGCAGGCTTATACCCAGCGCGAGATGGTGCCGGTCTGCGTCGTGCTCGATCCCGCGATCACGGTGCACACGCCCGAATGGCTGTGGCTTTCGACCGGCGTGCGCGCGGTCGATCACGCGACCGAGACGCTGGCCTCGTTCCTCTCCAACGATTTCTGCGACGGCATTGCCGACAGCGCGCTGCGGCTGCTGGCGGCGGGGCTCCCGGCGGTGAAGGCGGACCCGGCCGACCTCGATGCGCGGCTGAAATGCCAGATCGGCGCGTGGCAATCGATGATCCCGATCATCGGCGGCGTGCCGATGGGGGCAAGCCATGCCATCGGCCATGTGCTTGGCGGCACCTGCGATGTGCCGCATGGCCATACCTCCTGCGTCATGTCACCCTATGTTCAGGCGTTCAATGCACCCGTCAACGGCGAGCGGCAGAAGCGCATCAGTGCCTGCCTCGGTGATGCTTCGCGCCCCGCGCCGGAACTGCTCGACCAGCTGATCCGCGGCCTCGGCATGCCGCGCAGCCTGAAAGAGGTGGGCGTGCGCGAGGACCAGCTCCAGCTGATCTCCGAATACACGCTGGAAGACATCTGGGGCCGCACCAATCCGCGTACGATCAAGACTGCGGCGGACGTGATGGAAATCTTGCGGACCGCGATGGGCTGATGCACAAACTCGCCGACATGACGGACATGGCGGAGCTGATGGACAAGCCGAAGAAGAAGCGCGCCGCATCCCAGCTCAAGGATGAGATCACCGCCTACAAGCGGCGGCGCATCCTCGAGGAAGCGAGCCACTTCTTCTTCCTCAACGGCTATGAGGCGACGACGCTGGATTCGGTGGCCGAGCAGCTCAATGTGACGAAGCCCTTCATTTATTCGTACTACAAGAACAAGGGCGAGCTGCTCTACGAGATCTGCCAGACGGGCATCCAGCTTTCGCTGACCGCGCTGGAAGAGGCGCTCTCTGTAGAAGGCACGGCGAGCGAGCAGCTGAAGATCGTGGTCGAGCGCGTGGCGCGGATCATCATCGAGAACCAGCGCTATGTGACGGTCTACCTGCGTGAGGAAAAGAGCCTGCTGCCCGAAGACGCGCGGCGTATCCGCGATCTGCGCCATACCTTCGATACCAAGCTGGCCGCGCTGCTGGAGAAGGGGCGCAAGACTGGCGAGTTCGATGTGGCGGCGCCTTCGCGTACCGCGATCTGGGTTTCGGGCCTCTTGAGCTGGATCGCGCTGTGGTATCACGAGGGCGGGCGCTGGTCGGCCACCGAAGTGGTGATGGATGCGATCAGCATGGTGCAGAAGATGGTCCAGCCGGCAGGGGGCAAGCATGCCTGAGGCGAAGGGCCACACCGATCCGCGTGTGCTGGATCGTCGCCGCTGCGTGCTGCGCTACCTGATCGATGATTTCGCGGCCTCGCAGCCTGAGGCGGTCTATGCCGTGTTCGAGGACGGCGGACAGTGGACTTATGCCGAGCTGCGCGCGCAAGTGGTGCGCAAGGCGGCGGGGCTCGCAAGGCTGGGCGTGAAGCGCGGCGATCATGTGGCGGTATGGCTGCCCAACGGGCGCGAGGCGCTGATCACGTTCTACGCGATCAATTACCTCGGCGGCGTCTTCGTGCCGTTCAACACCGCCTATCGCGGCGCGATCCTGGAACATGTGCTGGCCAATTCGGATGCCACGGTGCTGGTGGCGCATGGGGGCCTGCTGGACCGGCTGGAGGTAGCCGATGCCGCTGCTGTCACCACCATCGTCCAGCTGGGCGAGGGCACTGCGCCTGCGCGCTTTGCCGTCCATGCATTCGAGGATGTGACCGGCGAGGAAGCCGATCTGGCCCCGCTGGATCGCCCGATCGAGCCGTGGGACACGCAGTCGATCATTTACACTTCGGGCACGACCGGGCCGTCCAAGGGCGTGCTCTCTTCCTACCTGCACCTCTACACCAATGCCGGGCCGGAGAGCTGGCACTTCGTGGGCCGCGAGGATCGCTTCCTCGTCAACATGCCGGTGTTCCATATCGGCGGCCTCGGCATTCCTTTCGTGATGCTGGCGCGCGGCGGCTCGATTGCGTTGATGGAGAACTTCTCCACCGACACCTTCTGGGATTTCGTGAAGCGCACCGGCTGCACCACGATCTTCCTGCTGGGCGTGATGGCGACTTTCCTGATCAAGCGCCCGCCGGGGCCGGAGGATACGGGTCACGGCGTGCGCAAGGCCTTCATGGTGCCACTGACCGAGGCAGCGGGGCCATTCCACGAGCGCTTCGGGATCGATGTCTACACTATCTTCAACATGACCGAGATTTCCTCGCCCATCGTCTCCGAGCCCAATCCGGTGAAGCTGGGCACGTGCGGAAAGATCCGCCCGGGGGTCGATGTGCGGCTGGTCGACGCCAACGATTGCGAAGTGCCGGTGGGCACGGTGGGCGAGATGATCGTGCGCACCGACCGGCCCTGGGCGATGAACCACGGCTATCACAAGAACCCCGAAGCCACCGCGAAAGCCTGGCGCAATGGCTGGTTTCACACGGGCGACGCGTTCCGCTGCGATGCGGAGGGCTATTTCTACTTCGTCGACCGCGTGAAGGACGCGATCCGGCGGAGGGGCGAAAACATTTCCTCGTTCGAAGTGGAGAGCGATGTCACTGCGCATTCCGATGTGCGTGAGGCGGCAGTGATCGGCGTGCCGAGCGAGTATTCGGAAGATGAGGTGATGGCCGTGATCGCTCCGGTGCCGGGCGCGAGCATCGATCCGGTGAAGCTCTCGGAATTCCTCGCTGCGCGGATGCCCTACTTCATGGTGCCGCGCTATATCCGCATCCTGCCCGAACTGCCCAAGACGCCGACGGCCAAGGTGATGAAGGCCGAATTGCGCGCCGAGGGGATCACGCCCGATACATGGGACCGCGAAAAGGCAGGGATGCGGCTGAAGAAAGAGCGGCTTTAGGCGACGTTCACAGCTTCTCTTTTTCAGCGGCGCTTCGGGTAGCTTGCATCAGATTCAGCAGAGCCTGCTCATCGGCCCGACTCTTGTCGTTAGCCGAGCTAAGCGCGACTTTCTGGTATCCGATTGCTGCATCAAGGCTGGAAAGATCGCCGCGTACATGCGCGGACATCCAGCCTGCGAACAGCCACTTGGCCAGTAGCGGCGCGGCGTCGCGTCGGCCACCCTTGAATGCCTGTTCCAGAAGCGCTGCGGCCTTTGCCTGACTTCGTTCAACGCCATCGCCGTTCCAGTAGATCTGCCCGAGAACGAACTGCGCGTTCGGCTGGCCTTGAGCGGCCGCGAGCTCGTACCAACGACGCGCTTGTACGATATCTTTCGGGACACCGACGCCTGTCAGAAAGAGATTGCCCAGATCGGTCTGTGCATTCGGTTCGCCCAACTCCGCACCTTGCTTGCAAAGCGCAGCTCCCTTGGTTTCGTCCTTTGGGACCCCTTTGCCTGCGATGTAGAGATTGCCGAGCGCACACATCGATTTGGCATAGCCTCTCCCCACGGCCTGTCCGTAAAGTGCCGAAGCCTTGGCTAAATCACGCGGCACACCGCCGCCGTTCTCGTAACACAGCGCAAGGTTGTGAAGACCATCGGACCGGGTTGCGGCCGACTTGGCAAACCACGCGCAGGCGGCGACTTCATCCTTCAGTGCAAAATTGAAGACCTCGCCCAGCATCTCCTGCGCGTCGGATCGACCGTCAGTCGCGAGAGCTTCGAGGCGGGACCTGGCATCTGACTGCCCGCTCAGCCATTTGCGTCCCAGATCCAAGACATCGGCTCCGATGCTTGCATCCGTGACACCGGATGACGCTGCTATAGGGGCAGGATCAGCATTCGCCACCGCCACGCTTGGTGGAGCCAGCAAAATCAGGTTCGCGGTCAGAATACGGAAAACGGAACGAGCCATACGAGGCATCGTAGATCATCGTCGCCCTGCAGCGCAACTGGCCGTCGGCTTGAACCGGGCAATCATTTTCCCACCCCGTTCACCCTGAGCTTGTCGAAGGGTGCTGGCGCAGCGGTTGCGCCAGATGCTTCGACAAGCTCAGCATGAGCGAAGTTGAGGAGCAATCAGATCCTCAGAAATTCACCCCGAACGTCACGCCATAGGTACGCGGCGGGGCGACCGAGCCGACGCGGACGCTGCTGAACAGCGGGGCGGTGATGATGTTGTTGGTGATGACCAGCTTGTTGGCGAGGTTGCGGCCCCAAATGTCGACCGACCACTTGTCGTTCGCAGAGGTGAAGCGCAGCCCCGCGTTGATCAGCGCATAGGGCGCCTGCGTCGCATCGGCATTGTTGAACTCGGTGAAGAAGACGCGGTCCTGCCAGTTCACTTCGGCGCGGGCGTTGAGCTTGCCCGCCGAGCCGATGGGGATATCGTAGTCCGCGCCCGCGCGGAACGAGAATTCCGGCGCGTTGGAGAGGCGGTTGCCCGCCACGCTGATCTGCTTGAAGGCCTGCCGGTAATCGCCGGTGGTGAACTTGCGGTACTTGGCATTGAGGTAGGTGCCGAACAGTTCGAGCGTCAGGCCCGGCAGCGGCTTGGCGCGCAGTTCGGCCTCGATGCCATAGTTGCGGGCCGAGGCGGCGTTGACCGTGGTGACGACGCTGCTCGCATCGACGAAGCCGACCTGCAGGTCGGTGTAGTTCATGTAGAACGCGGCAAGATTGGCCTGCAGCTTGCGGTCCGCCGTCGCCGTCTTGAGGCCGATCTCGTAGCTCCAGACGTATTCAGGGTTGATCACGTCGTTGCGCGAGCCGACGTTGATCACGCCCGATTTGAAGCCGCGCGTGACCGAGGCGTAGACCAGCGTGGCATCATTGGCCTGATAGTTGAGCGTGACCGTGGGCGTGAAGGCGTTCCAGCTCTTGGCCTTGTCGGTGTTCACGCTGCCAAGGAAGTCGAACGTGCCGACGCCTTTGCGCTTTTCGTGGCTGAAGCGGCCGCCGGCGGTGAGCTTGAGCTTGTCGGTCAGCGCGTAGGAGCCCTGCGCATAGAAGCCCAGTGCATCGATGGTGACAGTGCCGTTCTGCAGGTAGTTGAGACTGTCGAAGGCGTTGTCGGGGACGAACGGCGGCACCTGGCCGGCGATCTTGAGCAGCACGGCAAGGTTGGTCAGCGGCACGCGCACTTCGCCGTAGAGGTTCTCATGGAAGTACATCGCGCCCAGCAGCACATCGAGCTTCTCGGTCTTGTAATGGCCGACCAGTTCCTGGCTGAAGGTCTTGCTGTTCTCGATGTAGTTGTTCTGCCCGAACATGTTGGCGTCGGACGCGTCGAGGTCGTCGCGGTTGAAGCGCTTGAACTTGTGGTACGAAGTGATCGACTTCACGTCCCAGTCGCCCGGCGTCCACGCGATGGTGCCGGTGAAGCTGTGGCCGTCACGCTGGTTGAGCGGTTCCTGATCGGACCAGATGTTGCGGATATTGGCGGGGCGGCCTGCCGCCGCCGCGACCGTGAACAGCGATTTGCCGCCGAGGATCGAGCCGAGCAGGTTTTCCGGCGCCACCGTGGGGCCGAAGTAGTGGAACGCGTAGTTGCTGTCGTCCTCGTGGAAGTATTCGCCCGAGAGCGTGATTTCCACGTCGTCAGCAGGCCTCGCGAGGATCGTTCCGCGCAAGGCGTAGGCATCGCGGTTGTCGATGTCCTTGCCGGTAAACTCGTTGATGCCATAGCCGTCGCGGCGGTCGTACTTGCCCGCGATGCGCACCATCAGCTTGTCGCCCGAGATGGGACCACCAACCGCGCCTTCGATGGCGACCGCGTTGTAGTTGCCATAGCTGCCGCGCAGGTAGCCATCGAGCTGGTCGGTCGGCTTCTTGGTGATGAGGTTGATCGCGCCCGCTGTCGCGCCGCGGCCATAGAGCGTGCCCTGCGGCCCGCGCAGCACTTCGACGCGTTCGAGATCGTAGAAGCCCGAAAGCTGCGCAGCGGGGCGGGCGATCTGCGCGCCGTCCTGCAGGAAGGCGACGCCGCCGTCTGCGCCGAGATCGATCGAGGTAAGGCCGATGCCGCGAATGAAGATGCGGTTCACGCCGAATTGATCGCCCACCGAAAGGTTGGGGATCGCGGTGGCGAGCGACTGGACGTCCTTGACCCCGCCAACGCCGAGATCGGCGGCCGAGACGGCGGAAACCGAAGCCGCGACTTTCGACAGTGATTCCGAACTGCGCGTGGCCGTCACCACGATATCGGCAAGGCCCTCGGTCGGCTGAGCGGCAGTCTGGGCGGCTTCCTGCGCCACGGCTGGCGCGGCGATCAGCGCGCCGCCTGCGAGCAGCGCGGCCAGCGCGGTACGGCGCAGATTCGAATCGACACGTGCGGAAAACTGGCTGCGAACCATCTTCTATCCCCTCATCCCCCGCAGTATTGAAACTGCGTACCTTTTTTATCTACTGGTGCGTAGATACCTGTTCCGCTAGGTAGATGGCAAGTGATAATCAG
>NZ_JAIXPP010000047.1 GCF_027486195.1 Novosphingobium sp. | reverse complement strand
TCCATGTCCTTGTCTTTGCCTTCCTGGATAAGCTTCAACTGCGCCGCCATGGCTTGCTTCCCCTTGCTAGAGATGGCTGACATGAACCGTCAACACCAGCCTTGTACCCAGTTTGTTCTAATGGAACAAGGGGGGAACGAAATTCCGCGCAAGATTGGCGGTAACGCGCTGTACAATGCAGATAATCCTCAGGAATTTCCACCGGCGCCTTTGATTCCACCGGGGTTAACACCCAATTTCTGCAGAAACGGAGCAAAAATTTATCGGAGCGGCCCGATTCGGAGTGGCCCCGACCTGATTCCCGCCCGGCGCGGCAAGGCGGGGCCATCGGATCGTGAGATGCCTCGCCTGCGATGCAGGCCAGATTGACAGGCCGCAGACCGGCATTAAGCTCTGCTGCATTGCACAACTGGCGGTGGGGCCGCCTGGCGGGGAAGATTCAATGAAGTCCTTGGCATCCTTCGCACTTGCCGCATCAAGCCTTGCGCTCGCCGCTCCAGCTGCCGCTGAGGACGCCGCCCATGCCGTCCGCGCCATTCCGATCAACGATCACCTGACCGCGTTCTACCAGGGGCGGCCGGACGAAGCCTCGGTCCCGCCCGGCCCCCGCCAGTGGCCCGATCTCGGCGCGATCTTCGTCGGTGTCGCGACTTACGCGGTCCATGATGGCGACACCGCGCTGGTCTACGATACCTTCACCGATCCCGCTTCAGCGAAGTGGGTGCGCGATTGGCTTACCAAGGCCGGGGTGCGCCGCTTTATCCTCGCCACCAGCCACTGGCACCTCGATCACATCGGCGGCAACACGGTCTATGCCGACAGCATGCGCTTCGCGACCGACGCGACCCGGATGAAACTGACCGAAAAGCGCGCCGCGATCGAGTCCGGCACCGAGGAAGGCCCCCCGGCGATCCGCCCGCTGATCCTGCCCAACATCGGGATCGCGCCAGGCAGCGTGGTGACGCTGATGATCGGCAGTGTGCGGGCCGAACTCCACCCCGTTGCGATCCACTCCGCCGATGGTCTCGTGATCGAACTGCCGGACGATAAGCTGCTCCTTGCCGGTGATACGCTGGAAGACACCGCCACCTTCATCGCCGAACCACAATCGATCCCGCAGCAATACAAGGCGCTGGGCGCAATGCGCGGCTGGGGCTTCACGAAGATCCTGCCCAACCACGGCAATCCGGCGGTGATCGCGGCTGGCGGCTATGGCATCGGCCTGATCGATGCGACGCGCGCCTATATCCGCGCACTGGTCGAGCATTCGCATGACGCCGATTTCCAGAAGCAGTCGCTCGTCAGCTTCGTCGGCGATGCAATCAAGCGCGGCGATGTCAGCCTGTGGTGGCCCTATCGCGATGCCCACGCCAACAATCTCGCGGTGGTGGCGAAAGCGTGGAAGGACCAGCCGATCCCGACGTTCGACGCGGCGCCCTGATCCGCCTCAGCGCGCCTTCAACACATCTTCCACCGCCGTGCAGATCTGCGCCACGCTGAACGGCTTGGCGAGGAAATACATGTTGGGAATGTCGATCTCGCGCCGCAGTTGCTCCTCGGCATAGCCCGACATGAACAACACCGGCAGTTCGGGCCGCAACGCCCGGATTTCGCGCGCCATGGCGGGGCCGTCCATGCTCGGCATCACCACGTCCGAGAGAACGAGATCGAATTCCTCGCCCGCCGCGATCATGCGGCCCAGCGCTTCGAGGCCGTCCTCGCCGTCGCTGGCTGTCGTCACTTCATAACCCTGCCGCACCAGCGCGCGTTCGGCCACGGCGCGCACGGTGTCCTCGTCCTCGACCAGCAGCACGCGCCCGCCGCCCGACCATTGCTTGCGCGGTGCCGGCAGCCTGGCCGCCGTGGCGGCTGCCGCCGCTTCGGCCACATCTGCCGCATCGGGCACGTGGACAGGCAGATAGATCGAGAAGCGCGTCCCCCTGCCCACTTCGCTATCGGCAAAGATGAAGCCGCCCGATTGCTTGACGATACCGTAGACTGTCGAAAGGCCGAGCCCGGTGCCCTTGCCCTTCTCCTTGGTGGTGAAGAACGGCTCGAAGATCTTGCCGATCTGCGCGGGTGGAATACCGTGACCGGTGTCCTCCACGATCAGCGCGGTATAGTCGCCGATGGGGAGGATTTCGCTCTTCATCGCGCGCACGTCGGCGGCGGTCACCTTCTTCGTCTTGAGCCGCAGCACGCCGCCGCCCTTGGTTGCCGGAATGCCACCTGGCGCGCCGTTGCCGGTCATGGCATCTCGCGCATTGACCGCGAGGTTGAGGAGCACCTGCTCAAGCTGCACCGGGTCCGCGCGGACGAGGCCGAGGCCCCGATCGTGCGTGACCTCGAGAAGTATCTTTTCGCCCAACAGACGCTTGAGCAGCGTGGAGACTTCCGCGACCACATCCGGCAGTTGCAGCACCTCGGGGCGCAGCGTCTGCTGGCGCGAGAAGGCTAGCAATTGGCGCGTGAGGCTTGCCGCACGGTTCGAATTGGCGCGGATCTGCTGGATATCGTCATAGTCGCTGTCGCCCGGCGTATGGCGCATCAGCATGAGATCGCAGTAGCCGATGATCGCGGTCAGCACGTTGTTGAAATCATGCGCGACGCCGCCCGCCAGCTGGCCCACCGCCTGCATCTTGGTCGCCTGCGCGATCTCGCGTTTGAGGCGGGTCTCTTCGGATGAATCCTTGAGGCTAAGGATCACCGCGCCCTCACCCAGCCCGCGCACCCCGGCAAGGCTGAGCGATACCGGATCCTCCGGCGCACTGCGCAGCCGCACCGCAACATCGCCCGCACCGCCGGACCCTTGCGCAAAGCGGCGCACCGCATCGGCCAGGGCCCCCTTGTCCTCGCGGATCACGAGGTCCGAGGGATAGGGCGGCGGGCCGCTCTCGTCATGCCCGGCCGCGCGCAGGAAGGCCTTGTTGGCAAACAGGAACCGCCCGTCGCGGTCAGTCATCGCAAGGCCCAGCGGCAGCCGCGCGAGCAGTGCCTCGATCTGCGGGATGCCGGTGCGAGTGTCGCCCACGCCGCCCTGGTTGTCGATGAGGAGGAACAGCGAAGCTGTCTGCGCCGGATCGGCCGCCATCGCGCTCGCGGCCACGGCCTCGGGGTCGGCAATCGGCACATGAAGCATGCGCACCGAAGCCCCGCGATTGCCTTCGCGTGCATAGAAGATGCGTTCCTGCTCGTCAGCGCTGAAATAGCCGACGAAATCGGTGCCCGCGACATCCGCCTCGGCCTCGCCCGTCGCGCGCAGCGCGAAGAGGGCGTTGGCTGCGTGAATCTGCCCGTCCGGCGCCACGGCGGCGATCTGAATGCCCTCGCGCGCGAGCGCCTTGCCCACCTTGCCGCGCACGTGGCCGATCACATCCTGCAGCGGATCGCGGCGCACCACGGGAGCAAAACGCCAGATCAGGAAGTCCTGCCCGCGTCCCGCCCGCTCGATCTCCAGCCGCCATTCGCGCCCGCTGGCGGTGACCGGTTCCAGCATGGCCCGGCCGTCGCGCCAGGCGGCGCGCGCGGCGTTTTCCAGCGCTTCGTTCTGCGCGCCTTCCAGCCCCAGCCGCGGGGGCGCCGCGCCGATGCCGAAGCATTCGGCAAAGCGCGCGTTGGCGCAGGTCAGCCGTCCGGCGCGGTCGATGATCGAGGTCGCTTCCTCTCCGCGCTCGATCGCGGCGTGGGTTACGGACCAGTCGGGAGGCGCAAAGTCGCTCACCTCCGCCGCTTCGCGCGGGCGGGTCGCAAAGCTCAGGGCGATCGCAAGGCAGCCCACACCGAGCCCGTAGGCCAGTGCCGCCACCGCCTGCCCCGATGCCAGCCACAGCAGAAGCGCGCTGGCCAGGACCGCGAACGCCACCGTCACTCGCTCGCGCCAGCGCGATGGGCCGGAACTGGCAGAGTCTGCGGTCAGGGTCGTCACGCTCATGCCCGGGGGGCTCCGGCAAGCCCGCGATTCAGCCGCATGCGCCGCCGCCGCGCGGTCCACCAGCGCCAGATCACGATCGATGCGCCGTAGCCGATCACGGCAGAAACCACCGCGATGGACAGGAGCCCCAGCAAAAGCGCCGGTGCGGCGGAGGAAACCAGCCACGCGGCCCACTCACCCAGGCCTGCGCCCCGGTCGATCAGCGACTGAAAGGTCGCCAGATCGGCATCGAGGCCCAGAAAGCTGCCCAGCCACAACGCGCCAAGCAGGATCATCGGCGTCGTTGCCGGGTTCGAGAGCAGCGTCGCCCCGGCCGCGAGCGGTACATTGCCACGAAACGGCACGCACATCAGCGCTGCGCCGACAATCTGCACGCCCGGTATCATCGCGAAAATGCCGACAAACAGCCCCACCGCAATCCCGCGCGGCACCGAACGGCGGTTGTAGCGCCACAGTTCGGGCCGAGCCGCCAGCGGTCGGACGAAGCGGCTTTGCACGAGCGTTTCGCGCGTCGGGATCAATCGCCGCGCAAAGCCGGAAAACCCGCCCTTCATCCTGCCGCGATCATCCCCATGCGAACGCGCCATCAGCCATGTTCGCGCATGATGCGCGCCTTGTCACGCTGCCAGTCGCGGTCCTTGATCGTTGCGCGCTTGTCCGCATTGTTCTTGCCTTTGGCGAGCGCGAGTTCGACTTTGGCGCGGCCTCTGCCGTTGAAATAGACCGAAAGCGGCACCAGCGTCATGCCCTTGCGTTCCACCGCGCCGGTAAATCGGGCGATCTCGCGCTCTTTCAGCAGCAGCTTGCGCGGCCGCTTGGGCTCGTGGTTGTAGCGGTTGCCGTGGCTGAATTCGGGCACGTTGGAGTTGACCAGCCAGACCTCGCCGTCCTTCACCTCGGCATAGCTCTCCGCGATCGAGCCTTCGCCGAAGCGTAGCGATTTCACCTCGGTGCCAGTCAGCGCGATGCCCGCCTCGTAGACGTCCTCGATGAAGTACTCGAAGCGCGCGCGGCGGTTTTCGGCGACGATCTTCTTCTTGTCGAAGGCGGGCGGAGTGGGACGGACCATGGTCATGGCCATGTAGGCCCCTCATGGCTGAAAGAAAAGGGAGCGTGCGCCGATCAGCCCTTGCCAAGCGCTCGCTGCGGTGCACAACAGACTTGGGGGCAGGAAAGACGCAACACGCGCGCAATCTTGGCGCGGCAAGGATCAAGCGGCATGGCCGGCAAGAACACCCCTCCTCCAACAGCAACGACAAGCGAAGCCTCCGTGCTCGTGCTCCAGGGCGGCGGCGCGCTCGGTGCGTACCAGGCCGGAGTGTTCGAGGCGCTGGCGGCAGCCGGCCACGAACCAGCGTGGGTTGCGGGAATCTCCATTGGCGCGGTCAATGCCGCGCTCATCGCCGGTAATCCGCCGGAACGCCGTCTCGAAGCCCTGCGCACGTTCTGGGACCGTGCCTCCTCGCGCGTGCCCTTCCCCTCGCCCTTTGCCGATGGCTGGGGCCGCCGCCTGTTCAACGAAGGCGCTGCCGGCGTGATCGCGATGACCGGAATCCCCGGCTTCTTCGAGCCGCGCACGACACCGCCGTGGCTCGCCCTCCCCGGCTCACCCGAGGCGACCAGCCTCTATGATACCGCCCCCTTGCGCAAAACCTTGCTCGAACTCGTCGATTTCGATCTGCTCAACACTGGCCCGATGCGCTTCAGCGTGGGCGCGGTGAACGTGCTCTCGGGCAATTTCACTTATTTCGACAACCGCGAGCGGCTGATCGGGCCGGAGCATATCATGGCGAGCGGCGCGCTGCCGCCCGGCTTTCCTGCCGTGATGATCGATGGCGAGCCTTATTGGGACGGCGGCATCGTTTCCAACACCCCGCTGCAATATGTGCTCGATACCCGCGGCAGCGGCGCACCGCTGCTCGTCTTCCAGGTCGATCTGTTCAGCGCGCGGGGCATGATGCCGCGCTCGCTGGGAGAGGCAGTCCAGCGCGAGAAGGACATCCGCTTTTCCAGCCGCACCCGGCTCGGCACCGATCTGCAGGTCCGGCTTGAGGCGATGGCCGCTGCCGCCTCGCGCCTCGCCGCGCGCTTGCCGGATGAACTCCAGGGCGACCCCGATCTGGCCGCGCTGCTCAGCCAGGCCTGCGATGATCCGGTGACGATCCTGCACCTCATCAACCGCGCCGAGGACTACGAATCGCAGGGCAAGGACTATGAATTCTCACGCGCGACGGTGACCGACCACTGGAATGCCGGCCGCCGCGATGCCAGCCGCTCGTTCGCCAGTCCGCGCTGGAAGAACCGGAACTTACCCGACCGCGGGATCGTTACGCTCGATCTCGTCTGAATCTGCCAAACCGGAGCCAACCTTCATGAACCTTGAAAACAAGATCGCCATCGTGACGGGCGCCGCCAGCGGCATTGGCCTCGCCATCGCCAAGCGCTACGCCGCCGCGGGGGCCAAAGTCGCCATCGCCGATCTGAAGCTGGAGGCCGCACAGGCCGCCGCCGATGCGATCAATGCCGAACATGCTGGCGCCGCCATGGCCGTCGCGATGGACGTGACCAGCGAGGAACAGGTCAACGCCGGCGTCGCCGCTGTGGTCGCCGCATGGGGCACGGTCGATGTTCTCGTCTCCAACGCGGGCATCCAGATCGTCAATCCGATCGAATCCTTCGCCTTTGCCGATTGGAAGAAGATGCTCGCCATCCACCTCGACGGCGCGTTCCTCACCAGCAAGGCGGTGATCCCGCATATGTACAAGCAGGGTTCGGGCGCGATCCTGTTCATGGGCTCGGTCCATTCGAAGGAGGCGAGCCCGCTCAAGAGCGCCTACGTCACCGCCAAGCACGGCCTCCTCGGCCTGTGCCGCACCATTGCCAAGGAAGGCGGCCCCAAAGGCGTGCGCACCAACGTGATCTGCCCCGGCTTCGTGCGGACGCCCCTGGTGGACAAGCAGATCCCCGAACAGGCCAAGGAACTGGGCATCAGCGAGGACGAAGTCGTCAAGAAAGTCATGCTCGGCCAGACGGTCGACGGCGAGTTCACCACCGTGGAAGACATCGCCGAACTCGCGCTGTTCTTCGCAGCGTTCCCGAGCAACGCGCTGACGGGCCAGTCGCTCGTGGCGAGCCATGGCTGGTCGATGAGCTAGGTGGGTTGGGCGGCTGTAACCCGCTATAGTCACGACTGCGCCGGTCTGTCCGAGGACAAACCAGCGCAGTCGACCTGTATTGGGATCAAGCCCGATCAGCAGCGTTTGCGGCGATTGTTGGCCAGTTCATGCCCGGCCAAGCCCCCCACGGCCGCGCCGCCCAGCGTACCGCCGGTTCCGCCAAAAATGGCCCTGCCCAGCAAGCCGCCGCCAACCGCGCCGGCGACCGTGCCGGTGGTCTTGTTGAAACGCAAGCAATTGCCGTGGTCGGTACGCGGATCGCGATTCTGTGAATACTGGCGATGATGATTACGATGGTGGCGCGCTTGCGCTTCGGTCGATAGGCCGGCGCCCAGAACAGTCATGCAGATGGCTGCCGACAAGATAGATCTTTTCATGGTAATACCCTTTGTGGTGATGCGCCACCTTGGAAATCCGCAGCAGCGCTACAGCGTGGACCGCGACGATCCCCAGATGCACCCGGCCAGATGAACCTAAGGTTGTTTCAAACCTTTACGGCGACATTCATGGGCAGAGCCCAGGATCGGCGCCCCGCCACCTCGTCACCCCGTCTCCCCACAAAGTTGCACAGAGCGATCCGTTAGGTCACCTTACATTGACCGCGCGGCCGGGTTACAGCATCCGGGACCTTAAACCCGGCCGCTAAGGCCACAGCAAGCGCAGGCAAAACCAACCCATGACCAACCCGACCGCAGCCGATCTCCACCGCATCTTCGAACTCCAGCAGGCGAACCAGTGGAACGTGAAGGCCTCCAGCGCCGAGACGCGCAAGGCCAAGCTCGCTGGCCTCAAGGCCGCGGTAGAGGCCAATGCCGATGCCATTGTCGCCGCCGTGCTCGAAGATACGCGTAAGCCCGAGGGCGAGATCCGCGTCACCGAGGTGCTCAACGTCACCGCCAATATCCAGCGCAACATCGACAATCTCGATGCGTGGATGGCGCCGACCGAAGTCACCCCCTCGCTCAATCCCGCTGACCGCGCGCAGATCCGCTATGAAGCGCGCGGCGTCTGCCTGATTCTGGGGCCGTGGAACTTCCCGCTCGGCCTCGCGCTCGGGCCACTTGCTGCTGCGATTGCCGCGGGCAACACCGCCGTGGTCAAACTCACCGACCTTTGCCCCGCCACCGCCAAAGTCGCCGCCAAGATCATCGCCGAAGCGTTCGATGAAAGCGAAGTCGCGCTCGTCGAAGGCGATGTCAGCGTCGCCACGGCGCTGCTCGAGCTGCCGTTCAACCATATCTTCTTCACCGGCAGCACCCGCGTCGGCAAGATCGTCATGGCCGCCGCCGCCAGGCACCTCGCCAGCGTCACGCTCGAACTCGGCGGCAAATCGCCCGTGATCCTCGATTCCGGCGCGGATATCGACAAGGTCGCGGCGCAACTCGCCAATGCCAAGCAGTTCAACGGCGGGCAGGCCTGCATCAGCCCGGACTACGTCTTCGTGCGGGAAGAGCAGCAGGCGCAGCTGGTCGAAGGCTTCAAGACCAACGTCACCAAGAACCTCTATGACGAAACCGGCGCGATCAAGAAGGCAAGCATCGCCCAGATCGTCAATCAGGCGAACTTCAACCGCGTGAAAGCACTGTTCGATGATGCCGTGGCACAGGGCGCGACTGTCGCCGTCGGCGGCACGATGGACGAGAGCGACCTCACCATTCACCCCACCCTGCTGACCGGCGTCACCCCGCAAATGAAGATCCTGCAGGAAGAAATCTTCGCGCCCGTCCTGCCGGTGATGAATTACGAGATGATCGATCAGGCCATCGATTACATCGCCGCGCGCGACAAGCCGCTTGCACTCTACGTCTACTCGGATGACGAGGCGAACATCGAGAAGGTCATCGGCCGCACCTCATCGGGCGGCATGACCATCAACGGCGTGTTCTCGCACTACCTTGAAAACCACCTGCCCTTCGGCGGCGTCAACGCCAGCGGATCGGGCAGCTATCACGGCTACTTCGGCTTCAAAGCGTTCTCACACGAACGCGCGATCTACCGGCATATGTGATTGGGTAGAACGACACCTCCCTTACCAATCCCCGCTCACCCTGAGCTTGTCGAAGGGTGCTCGCACCACGGTCGCGCATGATGCTTCGACAGGCTCAGCATGAGCGGGGTGGTTTGGGTAGACTGTACTTCCGCCCGCGCCAGCGCTGGTCAGATCAACCCCGCATGCTTCAAGGCCGCGTCCACTTCGGCGCGGGCCTTGTCGCTGCATGGCACCAGCGGCAAACGCAGATCCTCGGTGATGTAATCATGCACCCGGCTCAGCGCATACTTCACCGGCCCCGGCGAGGCATCTTCGAACATCGCGTAGTGCAGCGGATAGAGCAGGTCGTTGATCTCGCGCGCCTTCTCGAAATCGCCCGCCGCGCAGGCCGCCTGGAAATCGGCGCAGAGGCGCGGGGCAACGTTCGCCGTCACTGAAATGCAGCCCACCGCACCCGCCGCATTGGCGGGCAGCGCCAGTTCGTCATCACCGGAAAGCTGGCAGAAATGCTTGCCGATGCCCATGCGGTGATCGGTCACGCGCGAAAGGTCGCCGCTCGCGTCCTTGATCCCCACGATCTTGTCCGGATAGCGGCGCGCCAGTTCGCACACCGTTTCGGGCAGGATATCGGTCACCGTTCGGCCCGGCACATTGTAGAGGATGATCGGGAGATCGCTGTGCTCGGCCAGATAGCCGAAATGCGCCAGCAGCCCCGCCTGGCTCGGCCGGTTGTAGTAGGGCGCGACGCAAAGCGCGGCCTTGGCACCGCTCTTGCGCGAGAACGTCATGTGCAAGTGTGCGTTCATCGTGTCGTTGCTACCGCAGCCGGCAATGATCGGAACCCGGCCCGCCGCCTGCTCCACGCAGACCTCGATCACACGGTGGTGCTCGGCATTCGAAAGCGTCGAGGCTTCGCCCGTCGTGCCGCAGGGAACCAGCGCGGAAGAGCCGTTCTCGATCTGCCAATCGACCAGCTGGCGAAACGCTTTCTCGTCGAACACCCCGCCGCGAAAAGGTGTCACCAAAGCCGGAATGGAGCCGGAAAACATGGACTTTACCCTTCGATCTGCGCCACAAGGCGTCTGCGCGGCGCGTCAATTCACCACCGTTGCACGCGCCTGATAGGAAGACGAAAGCCGGAATGTCCAGCATGGAGATGAGTGTTACGCTGCGAAAGCTGCTGCTGGGCGGTGCATTGCTCCCCGCGCTTGCCGCTTCGGCAGCCTGCCATGCCAGCGATGTGGATACCGGCGCCACCGCGTGGGACGCCGCGCGCGCCAAGCTCATCGCCCAAGGGCAAGGCCCGATGGCGCAGGCGATCAGCCGTTGGCAGATGCTGACCAGCTCCGATCGCTTCGCGTTCAGTGATTATTCCGGCTTCATCCTCAGCTACCGCGGCTTTCCCGAGGAAGAGAAGCTGCGCCGCGCCGCCGAAGCCGCGCTTGATCGCCAATCGGCCGATGCCAGCACCGTGGTCGCCTTCTTTGATCGCGTGCCCCCGCTCACCAATCCAGCCCGCGCGCAATATGCCCTTGCCCTGAAGGCGCTCGGCCGCCCCGAAGCCGATGCCATGGCCCGCGCAGCCTGGCGCGGCGGCGCGATGAGCGACGCAGCGGAAGTGGCCATCCTCGCTGGCTGGGGCGGAACCTTCCTGCCAGACGACGAGGACGCGCGGATGGACGCGCTGCTCTGGGCGGGAAACCCCTCCCCCGCCGCGCGCCAGACCGCGCGGGTCAGCCCCGCCCGGCGCGGGCTCTTTGCCGCTCGCCTCGCCACGCTCATCGGCCTTGATCCCTACGCAGCCGCCGATGGCACGGGCACGGATGTGCTCAATTCGGACCCCGGCTTCCTCTATTCCCGCGCCCGCCAGCTGCGCCGGCAGGGCAATGGCGCCGCCGCGCAGGCGCTGATCGCCAATCGGCCCCTGCTCGCCCGCCCGCCGCTCAGCCGCGACAAGTGGGTGGACGAACTCCTTGCCAATGCACGCAGCGCGGCTTCGGCGGGCGATGCGCGGACGGCCTGGCGCATCGCCGCCGGGATCGACGATGCTTTTGCGCAAGGCGAAGACGTCAGCCAGATGCCCTACGATCTGCGCGACGACTATACCTCGCTGATGTGGCTCGGCGGCCAGCAGGCGCTGCGGCAGCTCGGCAATGGCAAGGATGCTGCGCCGCTGTTCTGGCGCTATGGTTCGGCAGCCCGCACGCCGGGCACGCGCTCCAAGGGCTTCTACTGGGCCGGCCTTGCCGCCGCGCAGGCCGGGCAGGCGAGCGAGGCGCAGCGCTACTTTGAAATGGCCGCCGCCTATGGGGACCAGTTCTACGGCCTCCTCGCGCTCGAACGGCTCGGCCGCCCGGTCCCGCGCTTTGCCGCCGAAGCCGATGTCCAGCCCACGCCGGATGAGCGCGCCCGCTTCAACGCGGCGCTGCTCACGCAGGCCGTGCGCGAAGCCGCGCGCGATGCGGACTGGCGCACCACCGTCCGCTTCTTCCGCGAGATCAGCAACCAGCAGCAGAGCAAGGGCCAGCACGTTCTCGTCGCCGATCTCGCGCGCGAACTGGGCCGCCGCGATCTTGGCGTTATCGTCGGGCAGGCCGCCGCGGCGCGCGGCTACCTCGATTTCCAGCACATCGCCTTCCCGGTGATCCCCGTCCCGCAGGGCTACGAACATGCATGGACGATGATCCACGCCATCGCCCGGCAGGAAAGCCAGTTTGCGCAGAACGCCGTCAGCCACGCCGGCGCGCGCGGCCTCATGCAGCTCATGCCCGCCACGGCCAACGAACAGGCCGGCAAGCTAGGCCTGTCCTATTCCAGTTCAGCGCTGATCGATGATGCGGGTTTCAACCTGCAAGTCGGCGGCGCCTATTTCCAGCGCCTGCTGGATTACTACAACGGCAGCTATCCACTCGCCGTCGCGGCCTACAACGCGGGCGCGGGCAATGTGAACAAGTGGCTGCGCGCCAATGGTGATCCCAGAATCGGGCAGAGTGCTGGGGGTATCGGCTGGATCGACTGGATCGAGCGCATCCCGCTTTCCGAAACGCGCAACTACGTCCAGCGCGTGATGGAAAACGCCGTTGTCTACGAAGCGATGTACCCGGACAAGGCCAGCTACACCGGCGCCAATCCGCTCAGCCACTTCCTCGGCAAGCCGACGCCGGGTTGATTCCCCTCCCGCATGCGGGAGGGGTCGGGGGTGGGCCTTCCGGCCTCGCCTGTCACTCCGGCAGCATGTCCTGCAGCCGCGCCAGCAGCTTCTGGATGTTCAGCGCCGCCAGCTTGAACGTCTCCACGTCTTCCTTGTTGTTGTCGGCGCGGGCTTCTTCGACAGCCTCTCCGTAGCCTTCAAGGTCCGCCTCGAGCGCATCCACGAGGATCTCGAGTTCGTCTTCGGTCAGTGTCAGCGCGATCGTCTTTGCCATGATATCCTCGTCAGAAGCAGTCTGCCCCGCCCTAGGCGCGCGCCCGCAAGGGGGCAACCTTCCATGCAGGGCCATCCCCGGCTAGAGCGCAATCAATGCAAGTAGATGGCAATCCGATCACCCCCGCCGGCATGGCCGCGCTGCGCGCGCGCTATGACCATTTGCTCGGCACCGAACGACCCGCCATCGTCGAGGTTGTCAGCTGGGCTGCGGGCAACGGCGATCGCTCGGAAAACGGCGATTACCTCTATGGCCGCAAGCGCATGCGCGAGATCGACCGCGAATTGAACTTCCTCGCCAAGCGGATGAAGGCCGCACGCGTGATCGATCCCGCCCGCCAGCCAGACCAGACCCGCGTCCTGTTCGGCGCGACCGTCGAACTCGCGGATGAGGACGACATCCGCATGACCCTTGCGCTTGTCGGCGATGACGAGCAGGACGCCACCGCCCGCCGCATCGGCTGGAGCGCCCCCATCGCCCGCGCCCTGCGCGGCGCCAAGGTGGGAGACCTGCGCAAGGTCATGCTGCCCGGCGGCGAGAAAGAATGGGAAGTGATCGCGATCAGCTATCCCGCCGCCTAAGGTCCGCCCCATTTTTGCGAAACGCAAATGGGCCGCCCAACTAGTCAGGTCCTCCCCATTTTTGCGAAGCACAAATGGGGAGGTGGCCCGCGCAGCGGGTCGGAGGGGCAACTAGCGAAACGGCGCGTTCAGCCGCACAATCGCCCAGTTCAGCCAAGCCGCAAAGCTCACCCAGGCCAGATAAGGCAGGATCAGCTTCGCCGCGAAGGGCGAAATCGGCCACAGCCCGACCACGAGCGCGACCAGCGAGGCCCAGAGGAACACCACCTCGATCAGCGCCCAATCCGGCCGCCGCAGCTTGAAGAACAGCGGGCTCCACAACAGGTGGCACAGCGCATTCACGCCAAACAGGATCACCACGCTGGTGCGCGCCGCATCATCAGCCGCAGCGCTCCAGGCGGTTGCCGCAGACCACGCCGCGAGCCCCAGAATCACCGTCCACGCCGGGCCGAACAGCCAATTCGGCGGCTGCAGGCGGGGCTTCCTGAGGTTTGCATACCACGGTCCGATCGGCGTCATCAGCCCGCCCACGGCGCCAAGAGCAATCGCGCCGCCAGCGGCCACGAGAACGGGTGTCGATATCAAGGGAGTGCGCCGATCTTGTCAGAGGATGCCTCAACATGGCAGGTTTATCCCGCCGGTGACAGGCCTTTCCCGCCAGCATCCTGATCCGGACGCGCTTTCCCCTTCGGCCCGCGCTTCTGCGGCGCGAGCGGGCACTCACGCACAGGCGCAGCGTGATCAGGGCACCGTTGGCGATGCCTTCGCCCGCCGCCCCCCCTCGCCATCCTCCGCATCAGCCGCTATCACCGCCGCCATGTCCAGCCCCCGCTTCTTCATCATGCGCCACGGCGAGACGGTCTACAACGCCGCGCGCCGCCTTCAGGCGAACCACATCCACACCCCGCTCTCCCGGCTCGGAGTCGAACAGGCGCTGGCCATGGGCGTCGCGCTGCGGGGCGTGCTGGGGGATCGTCCTGCCGTGACGCTCCATGTTTCGGAAACCGGCCGCGCGCTGCAAACCATGGCGATGATCGCCGATGTGCTGGGGCTCGATTGGTTCGCCGCCCGCCGCACCCACGATCTCAAGGAGATCGACATGGGCTCGTGGTGCGGCCGGCTCTATGATGACGTCGAGGCCGAGATCGGCCCCATCGTCATCGCCGATCACCTGCTGCGCCCCGCCCCCGATGGCGAGGATTACCCGATGATCGCCGCCCGCCTCGCCAACTGGCTCGCGGAAGTCGGCGATGCGCCGGGCGATCACATCGTCGTCATGCACGGCATATCCAGCCGCGTGCTGCGCGGGATGATGGCGGGCTATCAGGTCCACCCCGATCTCGGCGCGCCCATCGCCCCCTCGCTCGTGCAGGGCTCGATCGCGCTGCTCGAAAACGGCTGCGAAACCGTGCTGTTCGGTTCCGAGCGGGGCAGCGAGCACGCCTGATGGGCGAGATCGTGAACCTCCGCCTCGCCCGCAAGGCCGCCGCGCGCCGCAGCAAGGAGGCCGAAGCCGCCACCAACCGCGCCGCCCACGGGCGCACCCGCGCCGAGCGCGAGGCGACTCGCGCCGAAGCGACACGCGCCGCTCGCCTGCTGGACGGCGCCAAGCGCGAAGGCCACGACTGATGCGGTCCACCAGCGAAAGCACCAGCGTCCGGCTCTATCACCTGAGCGACGGCCCCGAAGGCGGCGCGGCGCAGACGCTGCTCTACGGCACGCTGGCCGAAGCCCTCGCCCTCGCCGCGCAGCAGCCGGACGAGATCCAGGCCGATCTCTTCATCGCGACCGACAACGATGTTGTCACCTATCTCGATCTGGTCGATCCATGAAGCGCGCCCTTGTTGCCGCCGCGCTGCTCGTCGCGGCCCCCGCCATGGCGCGCGACAGCCTCGGCATCTGGAACAGCTGGGGCGCCTTCTCCGATGCCGGCGTGCCGCGCTGCTATGCGATCGCCATGGCCGACAAGGTCGAGGGCCGTGTGAACGAGATGCAGCCTTATTTCACGGTCGGCAATTGGCCCCGTCGCGGCGCGCGCGGCGAAGTTCACGTTCGTCTCTCGCGCAAGATTGGCCCCGGCGCCACGGTCACGCTCTCGGTTGGCGGCCAGCGCTTCGCGCTCGTCGCGGGCGCGGCGGATGCATGGGCCGCCGACCAGCGCATGGACGCCGCCATCGTTGCTGCCATGCGCTCCGCCTCAAGCATGAGCGTGACAGCCCGCAGCGACACCGGCCGCACGTTTACGGACACCTACACCCTCGCCGGTGCGGCCTCCGCCATGGACGCCGCCTTGCTCGGCTGCGCCCAGAACTAACCCCAATTTGCACGGGCGCGCGCTTGCCCCTATAGGCGCGCGATGCAGATTGAGCCCCAAATCTCGCCAATGTCGATCCCGGGACATTTCGATCCCGTACCTGTCCCCCGCGAGGTCACCCCGCGTGCCGACGGGCGCGTGGACCTGATCGGCCTGAGCCGCACGCAGATCGCCGCGCTGTTCCTTGATGCCGGGCTCGATGCCAAGGCCGCCAAGCTGCGCGCCAAGCAGGTGTTCCATTGGCTCTATCATCGCGGCGTAACCGGCTTCGACGCGATGACCGATATCGCCAAAACCATGCGCCCGTGGCTGGCCGAACGCTTTGTGATCGGTCGGCCCGAAGTGGTCGAGGCGCAAGTCTCGAACGACGGCACGCGCAAGTGGCTGCTGCGCACGGCAGACAATCACGATTTCGAGATGGTGTTCATCCCCGATGCCACGCGCGGCACGCTCTGCGTCTCGAGCCAGGTCGGCTGCACGCTCAACTGCCGCTTCTGCCACACCGGCACCATGCGGCTCGTGCGCAATCTCACGCCGGGGGAGATCGTCGGCCAGGTCATGCTCGCGCGCGATGTGCTGGGCGAATGGCCGCGCGGTTCAATGGCCGCGCCCGATTTCGATGATGCCGAGGATGACGAGGGCACCGACTATACGCCGGACGGCCGCCTGCTCACCAACATCGTCATGATGGGTATGGGCGAACCGCTCTACAACTTCGACCACGTCCGCGATGCACTCAAGGTGGTGATGGACGGCGACGGCCTTGCCCTTTCCAAGCGCCGCATCACGCTTTCGACCAGCGGTGTCGTACCGATGATGGCCCGCGCGGGTGAGGAAATCGGCGTAAACCTCGCGGTCTCGCTCCATGCAGTGACAAAGGACGTGCGCGACGAGATCGTGCCGATCAACCGCAAGTACGGGATCGAGGAACTGCTGCAGGCCTGCGCCGACTATCCCGGCGCATCCAATGCCCGGCGGATCACCTTCGAATATGTGATGCTGAAGGACAAGAACGACCGCGACAGCGACGCGCACGAGCTTGTCCGTCTGCTGCGTCAGTATGGTCTGCCCGCCAAGGTCAACCTTATCCCGTTCAATCCCTGGCCCGGCGCGCCATATGAATGTTCGACGCCCGAGCGCATCAAGCGCTTTGCCGAGATCGTCTTCAACGCCGGCATTTCCGCCCCCGTGCGCACCCCGCGCGGCCGCGATATCGATGCTGCCTGCGGGCAGCTCAAAACCGCGGCCGAACGCAAGTCCCGCGCCGAGGTCGACCGGCTTCTTGAAGAAAAGCAGGCCGCGCTCGGCTGATCTGTTCCGCTCACGCGGAAGGCGGCACCGGCCCACTCCCCCACCCGGCCACCCATTCAGAGTACTCTCGTGGGTGGCCGGGCGGCGAAGCGGGCCGGTGCCGCCTCTGTTTCAACCAGGCTGAAACAGACAGAGACTCCTCAGCTTGCCGAGAAGCTGCTCGAAAGCCGGAAGGTCGTCTGCGCGCCCGCACCGTTGACATAACGGACGCGGTACATCGTCGCTGTGCCAACCGCGCCGCACATCCGCACCGAGATGTTGGCGCCGCTACCCGCCGCGACGGCCTGGCTCGCGATCGCCTGATAGCTCGTACCGGTATCGAGCGACTGGTCGATGAACAGCGTACCGGCCTGATCGGCAAACGCGGTCGCATTGAAGAAGGCGAACTGGCCTGCGCTGTTGGCACGGCCCGTCCCCGTGAACGTGGCCGAAGCGCCCAGCGCGGCCGTGCTGTCGGTAAACCCGTTCCCGAGGTTGACGCTTCCGGTGATCGTCGTCGTGCCCGTCACCGAAACGCTGCCAATGCCCGAAGCGCCAGCCGCGAGTGAAACGCCGCTAGACGGGGCGACCTGCTGCTTTTGGCTGAGCACGACCGCAACAGTCCCGCTCGTGTAGGTGGATACGCGCGCGCGGACGAATGCAGCCGAGGAGACGTAGGTATAGATTCCGGCAGCTGTCGATGTAGTAGCAGGTGCCGCGTTGGCAGCCGCCGCAGAGACGACCGGCAGCGTGACCCAGTTGGTGCCATCATTCGATTGCTCGTATGTGATCGTGCAAGTCGTGCCGGCGTTGGTCACCTGGAAAGAGCCGCCCATACAAAGGTTGTTGCTGGTCGAGACCACCACAGCGGCTGACGTCACGCTGCCTGCCAACGTCGCACCCTCGCTGCACGAACGGTAGATTGCCGAAAGCCAGCCGGTAATGCCCGTGCCGCCGGCGGGCATCGTGGTGCCGGTGATCGCTGCTGCGCCGGGCTCGATATTGGCAAGATCGCTGGCCAGCCCCACGGAAAGGCTTGCAGAAGAAGGCTTGGGCCCCAGGCTGGCGGGAAGCTGCCCGGAGATCGCAGCGAGCGAAGTGTTGCCCGAAGTCTGGTTGGCAGCGGTCGCTGCACCGGCCGGCAGTGGCAGGCTGGTTGCGGTCACCGTCTGGGTCGCGGGGAAGTTCCCCACCGTCACGCCCAGAGCGGACGTATCGCTGGCCAGAGTCACCGGCAGGCTTTGCGCCATGGTCTTCTGGCCCAGCGTGGCCGGCAGCTGCGCGGAAAGCGTGCCGAGTGCAGCGTTCGTCGCAGACTGGTTCGCGGCCGTCGCAGCGCCGGTCGGCAGCGGGAGGCTGACCGCGCTCACGGCTTGCGTCCCCACACTGCCAGAAAGTGCGACGGGCAGCGGCGCATCGGCACTGACGGTCTGTGCCGTCCCATCGGCATTGGCGAAGGCGACGGCATTGGCGGGGGTGAACATCGCAGGAAAGGTCACGGGCGGATTGGGCATGGTTTTTTCTCCAGACAGGCAGGGAAGACGACTAGAAAATAACCCATATGGTTCGTGTAGGAAAGTTGTTTGATCCAGACCAGCGCCTCGTCGCGCCTCGCCCTCACCTCATCGCCTTTGGAGCGGCGTTCATCTTCGGTTGGGCATGATGCGCACAAGCTTCAGACACATGGTCCGTCACGCTACGAAACATCAGAAGGATGCTCATTCATGAACAGGTTCATCATCGCCGCAGCCCTCGCCGCAACGACCCTGAGCGCAGCCCCCGCGCTGGCTGATCCGCCGTCGTGGGCACCGGCCCATGGCCGCCGCGCTCACAACGCCGAGTACGATCGGTATGGCCGCTACGCCGAGCCGCGCCCCCTCACCAGCCGCGACCGCGTCTGGCGCGGCCGCGACGGACGCTACTATTGCAAGCGCAGCAATGGCACGACCGGCCTTGTCATCGGCGCTGTCGGCGGTGCTCTCGTCGGTCGCACGATCGATACGCGCGGCGATCGCACCCTCGGCACCCTGCTGGGCGCTGCGGGCGGTGCCCTGCTCGGCCGCGAGATCGAACGGAGCGGTTCGCGCTGCCGCTAATGCATCGCTCTTGTGCGCTGCATGGCTTGCCCATGGAGCCACGGCGGGCCATAGGTCGATTTACTGGTTAACCGCTCTATGAGGTCGCCCGATGTCCATGATTTTGCTTGATGCCGCGCTGCGCCGTCTGGTGAAGCACGGAACGCTGACCTTGACCGAGGCCTCGGGCCGCCAGCGCCACTATGGCACGGCGGCCCAGGGCTGGCCCGATCTCGGCCTGAAGCTCCATGACGCGCGCGTGCCCGGCGCCATCGCGCGCAATCCCAGCCTTGGCATGGCCGAATGCTTCATGGACGGGCGGGTCACGATCGAGAATGGCGATATCCTGGATTTCGTCGGCTTCATCCGCCGCAACAATCCTTGGGAAAAGGGCGGTGATCTCGACAACCTGAACCTGTTCGACAAGGCCCGCGTGGCGATCACCGGCCGGCTCGACCAGATCAACCAGCGTCGCTCCTCGAAGCGCAACGTCGCGCATCACTACGATCTCGACGACCGGCTCTACGACTTGTTCCTCGATCCCGCGCGCCAGTATTCCTGCGCCTATTGGGACGAGGGCGTCACCACGCTCGAACAAGCCCAGATCGCCAAGATGGACCACATCGCGGCCAAGCTGGACCTCAAGCCCGGCATGCGCGTGCTCGATATCGGCTGCGGCTGGGGGGGCCTCGCGCTGCACCTGCACAAGATCTCGGGCGCATCGATCCACGGCATCTCGCTCAGCGTGGAGCAGATCGGCTACGCCAAGGCCTGGGCCGAGCGCGAGGGAGTCGCCGACAAGGTCACCTTCAGCCTCACCGATTACCGCGACCAACAGGGCCCGTTCGACCGGATCGTCTCGGTCGGCATGTTCGAACATGTCGGCGTGCCCAACTACGAAACGTTCTTCCGCAAGTGCCACGATCTGCTGGCCCTCGACGGGGTCATGCTGCTCCACACCATCGGCCGGGCCGGACCGCCCAACATCACCGACGACTTCACCCGCAAGTATATCTTCCCCGGCGGCTACATCCCCTCGCTGAGCGAGACGGTGAAGGCAATCGAGCCATGCAAGCTCATGCTCACCGATTGCGAGATACTGCGCCGCCACTATGCGCTCACCTTGCGCGAGTGGTACAAGCGCTGCGCCGAGCAGGAAGAAACGATCACGCGCATCTACGACGGGCGTTTCTTCCGCATGTGGCAGTTCTATCTCGCGGGCGCCGCAACCGGCTTCGAACATGCCGATCTGGTCAACTTTCAGCTCCAGATCGTGCGCAACCGTGATGCCTTGCCGCTCACGCGCGACTACATCCACGAGACCGAACTGGGCTACTGCGCCGCGCGCAAGGGCTGAGGCCGCCTGCCGACAGGTTGCATGGCGCGCGCGGCCCTGCTAGCCGCCGCGCCATTCCTTGCACCAGTCCTATGGGAATCTCGCTGCCATGTCTGATCTCAAGCGCTCCGATATCAAGCGCGTCGTCCTTGCCTACTCCGGCGGTCTCGATACCAGCGTCATTCTCAAGTGGCTGCAGGTGACCTATGGCTGCGAGGTGGTGACCTTCACTGCCGATCTGGGCCAGGGGGAAGAACTCGCCCCCGCCCGCGCCAAGGCCGAGCTGATGGGCGTGAAGCCCGAACACATCTACATCGACGACCTGCGCGAGGAATTCGTGCGCGATTTCGTCTTCCCGATGATGCGCGCGAATGCCCGATACGAAGGCGACTACCTCCTCGGCACCTCGATCGCGCGCCCGCTCATCTCCAAGCGGCTGATCGAAATCGCGCGCGAAACCGATGCGGACGCCGTAGCGCATGGCGCCACCGGCAAGGGCAACGATCAGGTGCGTTTCGAACTCTCCGCCTATGCGCTGGAGCCGGGGATCAAGGTCATCGCCCCGTGGCGCGAGTGGGATCTCACCAGCCGCACCGCGTTGATCGCCTGGGCCGAGGAACACCAGATCCCCGTGCCGAAGGACAAGCGCGGCGAAAGCCCGTTCTCGACCGATGCGAACCTCCTCCACACTTCGTCCGAAGGCAAAGTGCTGGAAGATCCGTGGCAGGAGACGCCGGACTACGTCTACAGCCGCACCGTCAATCCCGAAGATGCCCCGGACGTGCCGGAATACATCACCATCGACTTCGAGCGCGGCGACGGCACCGCGCTCAACGGTGAGGCGATGTCGCCCGCCACGCTGCTTGCCGCGCTCAACGATCTCGGCCGCAAGCACGGCATCGGCCGGCTCGATCTGGTCGAGAACCGCTTCGTCGGCATGAAGAGCCGCGGGATGTACGAGACGCCGGGCGGCGAGATCTATGCCCGCGCGCACCGCGGCATCGAGAGCATCACGCTCGACCGGGGTGCCGCGCACCTCAAGGACGAGTTGATGCCGAAGTACGCCGAGCTCATCTACAACGGCTTCTGGTTCAGCCCGGAGCGCGAGATGCTGCAGGCTGCAATCGATCACAGCCAGGCACGGGTTAACGGCACCGTCCGCCTCAAGCTCTACAAGGGCAACGCCTCGGTCGTCGGCCGCAAGTCGGCGGACAGCCTCTATTCGGAACGCCACGTGACGTTCGAGGACGATGCCGGTGCCTACGACCAGAAGGACGCGGCGGGCTTTATCAAGCTTAACGCGCTCCGGCTGAGATTGCTGGCGCAGCGGGGGCAATAAGCACCAATGCCGTAACCCATTACCGCTCATGCTGAGCTTGTCGAAGCATCTGGCGCGACCGCAGCGCCAGCACCCTTCGACAAGCTCAGGGTGAGCGGATGGGGATCAGTACGAATCGTCACAAAACGAAAACAAAGCGGTTTCCGCAGCTTGCGAAGTTGTCCACCAGCCATTGGGCTGCCTGTGGATAACTTTGCATTTTGCTGCTTGTGCGACTCGCCTCTCAGGCGCAGCATCTGCCTTGTCGAGAGGGAAACGAAGCCTGAGAAAAGCGCCGCAAGGCACTGATTGAAAGGCAGAAATTTTCCGATCGGGCTGGACCGGAAAGTCTGTAATGAAACCAGTTTCGGCGTGCTGAGGCGCGCATCGGAAAGGGCGGAGTGCAGACCGGAAAGACCGGCTCCGGAGGCCGGAATGGCGTCCCGAAGCAAGGCTGATGCGGCAAGGCCGATGGTCGCAAGACCGGGGGCAAGCGCCGGCGGAAGCGGAGTGAGGGGCAGCACGCCAGGACGCGCGGAAGGGCCCTTGCCTTCCCGAGGGAAGCACCGTCCAAAGGCGAGGCCGCAAGGCCGGACCGGAGGGAGCGGCGCCCGAAGAATGCGCAAGGAAACACGCTCGCAGCAGCAGGACGCGCGGCAACGCGCCGAATGCGGTACGGGCACCAGCGACTGCCAGGCCCATGTGGTCAGGAACTGCGGACGCCGCAGGACTGAAGGCGGAGCGGACAAGGAAGCGCCTGCTTGCAGGCGGGACCGGACGGCGAAGCGGACCGGAGGTGCATCGTTCGAAAGAACGGGCCGTTCGAAAGGACGGGAACCGAAGGGCAGGGAACGGCGGAAGGACGCGGTGAGCTCAGGCGCTGGAAAGCCAGAGTGCCAGCAGCGGCGACAGTGGGGGCCGGCAGCAATGCCGGCCCCCATTTGGTTTGGGCATCCGGTTTTTGCCCCCCATCCCAAGCCAGGCTCTGCGCCCCGCAGCGGGACGAAGTTGACACGGTTGACACAGTCCTGAGCGAAAACTGTCACCCCCCTCACCCCCCGCAAACCCCTGCCCGCGCGGGGCGCAAAGTGGCGGGCTGTGGAGGATTCGCGAGGCATTCAGGAATCATGCCGCAGAGCGATTGCTGTAGGACAGCACTTTATAAATAACAGACGCGTCTGTTATTTATGGAGGGGATGTGGGTGGTCTCAGGAAAGATTGTGCGACCTCTCTACCATCCCTCAGCTTGCGTCCACGGCTGAACAGGAGTGTGGGGAGCGACCAGCTTTGGGACTTGGACGAACCCGCTCTGCGGGAGTGGCGCTTGGGGTGGGGTCGCGCCGTAATTCCGGGGCGTAGGGCGCGGTCGAGTCGCCGTGAGATTGTGAGGTTCCTTCAACTGAGAGGAACTCACCATGGACACTACGATTACCTCCAGCCCAAGCGGGTCACTGCGTCAGCGGATGCTGCAGGATATGAAGCTTCGGGGTCTCGGGTCGCATACGCAGCAAGACTACATT